>LR134353.1:4046667-4721112 GCA_900637135.1 Mycolicibacterium flavescens | reverse complement strand
ACCGAACAGGAAGCGCAGGCTGTAGATGGTCGTGAACACCGAGCCGATCACGACGCCGACCAGCACCACCGGGGCGAAGACGCCGAGGGTGGGGGTATGCAGCACGGTGGCCAGGTCGGTTTCCTTGGCGACGAAACCGAAGAACGGGGGCAGCGCCGCCATGCTGGCAGATGCGCCGACGGCGATGACGAACAGCGGCCGCGCCTTGGCGCCGAGCCAGGCCAGTCTGCGGATGTCGCGGGTGCCGGTGGCGTGGTCGATGATGCCGACGACCATGAACAGCGCCGCCTTGAACATGGCGTGTGCCACCAGCATCGCCAGTCCGCCGAGCATCATGTCGCTGCCGCCGGTGCCGACCATGACCGTGATCAGCCCCAGCTGACTGACCGTGCCGAAGGCCAGGATCAACTTCAGGTCGTACTCGCGCACCGCGCGCCAACCGGCCAGCAGCATGGTCAACAGGCCGAGCGAGACCACTATGGGCCGCCACACCGGGGAGTCGGCGAAACTGGGGCTCATGCGCGCGATCAGATAGACGCCGGCCTTGACCATCGCCGCGGCGTGCAGGTACGCGCTCACCGGGGTCGGTGCGGCCATTGCGCCCGGCAGCCAGAAGTGAAGCGGCACGATCGCCGACTTCGACAGCGCGCCGACGAGGATGAGCACCAGCCCGACCGACGCCGCCACCCCCGTCGGCGGAGATTCAAGGAGTTCGGAGAGCAGGTAGGAGCCTGCCATGTTGCCGAGCACGATGATGCCGACCAGCATCGCCAGGCCGCCGAACGTCGTGACCAACAACGCCTGGGTTGCCGCCCGCCTGCTGGTCAGGCGTTCGGCGTAGTGGCCGACCAGAAGGAACGACAGCACCGAGGTGATCTCCCAGAACACGTAGAGCATCAGCAGGTTGTCGCTGGTGACCAGCCCGAACATCGCGCCAGAGAACGCGACCAGTTCGGCGGCGAAACTCGGCAACCGGTTCTCGATGCGGCCGTCGTGGTGGTGGAAGTAGTCGGCGCAGTAGAAAAGGACCAGCGCGCCGATGCCGAGAACCAGCACGCTCATGATCGCGGCGAGCGTGTCGAAGCGCAGCGTGATGTTCATCGACAGCTCGGGCACCCACGGCACGTCGACGGTGCTCGACCCCCCCGCGGACGGCCAGTTCTGCGCCACCCACACCAGGGACAGAAGCGGCACCAGCGCCAGCGGATAGAAGGCCTTGCGCCCCCACTTGTGGACAAGCAGGGGCGCCAGCGCGGCGGCGACCGCGTGTGCGAGCAGGACGGCGAGCAGGGCACTCCGATCGGTTGTGTTGGTCAGCACGCGGCCGCCAACCGGAGAACTTATGGTCGGGGTGTCAGCCGAGTAAGGCTTCGGATCGTCATTCTACGTGGGTCGATCGGGGCTACTATGCCCCGTCGTTGACACCACCGACCTCGCGGTGGTCGGCGCAGGCCGGACCGCACGGGTGCTCAGAAGTACCGCAGCCACACATATACCCAGGCCAACAGGGTGCTGAGCAGCGTGACGACGATGCCGTAGCGGGAAAACTGCCAGAAGCTGATTCGGTGGCCGGCGCGCTGGGCGATGCCGATTGCCACGACGTTCGCGCTTGCCGCGATCGCGGTGCCGTTGCCGGAGAAGCAGGCCCCCAGAGCGAACGCCCACCACAGCGCCCGCCCGGTCGCGGCATCGGGCGCCTGTGCCGCCATGTCCTCGACCACCGGCGCCATCGTGGCCGTGTACGGGATGTTGTCGACGAACGCGCCCAGGACGGCGGAACCGAACAGCAGACCGGTGGCGGCAAGGAAGAAATCGTCGCCGAACAAATTGACCGCCGCATCGCCGATCCAGCCGATCACCCCGGTGTGCACGAGGCCGGCGACCATGACGAAGAGCCCCATGAAGAACACCAGGGTCGGCCACTCCACCTCGGGCAGAACCTCGTTGACGTCGACCTTGGTGACCAGCAGCATGATGCCCGCGCCGAGAAGCGCGACGATCGACGGTGCCACGTGCAGCACCGAGTGAAAACTGAACCCGACGATGACCAGCGCGAGCACCGCCATCGACCGCACCAGAAGGCGAAAGTCCTTGATGGCCCGTCGTTCCTGCAGCGCCATCACCTTGTCGACGCGCATCTCGCTGGCGCGCAACTCCGTCCGGAACAGCACTTTGGTGAACAGCACGAACAGCACGAAAATGATCGCCACGATCGGTGCCATGTGGATCAGGAAGTCGTTGAAGGTCAACCCCGCCCGGCTGCCGATGATGATGTTGGGCGGATCGCCGATCAGCGTCGCCGCACCGCCGATGTTGGACGCCAGCACCTCGGCGATGATGAACGGCTGCGCGGCGATCTCCAACCGGTCGCAGATGACGAGTGTCACCGGGGCGACGAGCATGATGATCGTCACGTTGTCCAGCACGGGCGAGGCCACCCCGGTGATCACCATCAGCATCACCATGAGCCGAAAAGGTTTGCCCCTGGCGCGTTTTGCGGCCCAGATGGCCAGGAAGTCGAAAATGCCGGTCTGTTTCACGACTCCGACGATGACCATCATGCCCAGCAGCAGGAAGATGACGTTCCAGTCGATGCCTTCGTGTTCGGAGTAGAAGACCTCCTCGCCGGGCGCGAGACCCAGAAGGGTCATCAGCCCGCCGGCGACCAGAACCGTCGTGACCTTGTTGGCGCGTTCTGTGGCCAGAAACCAAAAGGCGACGACGAAGATCGCTAGCGCCAGAAGCGGAGCCAGCACCGAACCGACGGATCAGTCGCTGGGGCCGGCCACGGCCAAGCTGGTGAGCAACCGCTCCAGGGTCACCGCGCCGACGAGCTTGCCGCCGCTGTCGACCACGGCGATCAGCGGGCTGCGCTTGGTCGCCATCACCGTGGCGATCTCGAGCAGGGTGGCATCGGGTGCGACGGTCACCGGTTTGGCCACCGGCGTCGGCAGGCAGTCACCCACCGTCAGCCTGCCCGGCCCGTGCCAGAACAGGTCGGCGTGGATCTCGTCCACGGTGCGCACCAGGGCGGGGTCGTCGCGGTAGGACTCCGGGATAGTGAGTCGCAGCACCTGGGTCCCCGGCAGCACCGCGACGGGGTTGCGGTCGTCGTCGACCACGACGAGTCCGGGCAGTCGGTTGACCACCATCAGCTGCACGGCCTTGGACACCGGATCATCCATGCGGACCGTGGGAGGGGTCACGGCGATCTCATGTGCTTGCATGACTTCGTTCCATCCGGTCCCGGGGGTGTCGGCGGTAAGTGTCATCGTCCTCGATCTCCGTTCAGTTCGTGGACTCTCCGACGTTGTGTGAGCATCTCGGCCAGCCGTTCGGCGTCATCCGGGTCGAGGACGAGCTCCCACCCGGGCGCGTCGAAGCCGCAGCTGTCGGCGACGAACAGGTGGCGGACGCCGTGGTCGTCGATGATCAGGCTCAGCTGCTCGCCGTGCCGGGTGGTCATCTGGTGTACTGCTCGGTCGGCCGGCTCCGCGGTTCGAGAGTCATGCATGGTGAGGAAAGTTTCTGCGCCCGACGGCGGGCGCACCATCAGGGCTGACACCCATTCGGCGGGGGCGGCGCAGTGTATGGACAAATCCCGATCGGACGGTCCACGCTAAGAGCATGAAACGGGCGCGCACGCCGGCGACCGCGCTGTTTCGGCGGGTTTTCCTGATCAACGGGCTGATCTTCGCGTTGGGCACGTTGGCCCTGGCGCTCTCACCCGCAACTGTGTCATCGCGCATCAAGCCGACCGAGGTTCCAGTGCTTCTCATCGGGTTGGCGGTCATCTTGACCGCCAACGCGCTGCTGTTGCGCTCGAGTCTCGCCCCGCTCGACCGGCTCGCGACCTCGATGCGCAGGGTCGACCCGCCGCGCCGAAGCGACCGCGTCGACCACAGCGGCAACGGCGACCTGCGCCACCTGATCGCGTCGTTCAACACGATGCTGGACCGGCTCGAAACCGAACGCACCACGGCGAGCGCGTCGGCGTTGGCCGCGCAGGAGAACGAACGCCAGCGCATCGCGCGCGAGTTGCACGACGAGATCGGTCAGACGTTGACGGTCGCGCTGTTGCTCCTCAAGCGCGCGGTGGACCGCGCACCCGCCGAGATCCACGGTGAGCTCGCCGACACCCAAGACGCTGTGCGCGCAGGCCTCGACGAGGTCCGCAGCATCGCGCGGCGCCTGCGGCCCGAGGCTCTCGAAGACCTCGGCCTGCACAGCGCGCTCAACTCGCTGTGCACCGACTTCACGAACGCGACCGGTTTACCCGTCGTCAAACACATTGTGCTGCAAGCGGATCGGCTGAAGCCCGATGTCGAGCTGGTGTGCTACCGCGTCGCTCAGGAGAGCCTGACCAACATCGCAAGGCACGCAGGAGCCACCAAGGCGTGGCTCGACCTGCACACCACCGCTGATCGGTTGACGATGCGCATCGCCGATGACGGCGTCGGCGGGGTGGTCAGCGAGGGGGCCGGGATCAACGGCATGCGTGAGCGCGCACTGCTGGTCGACGGCGACCTGACGATCACCTCACCGGCCGGTGAGGGCACCGAGGTGCTGCTGGCGATCCCGTCGCGGCGGTGCTGGTGATGCTCGCGCAACCGGCTCGCATCCTGCTGGCCGACGATCACGCTCTGGTGCGCAGCGGGTTGCGGATGATCCTCGACGCCGAGTCCGACCTGCAGGTGGTGGCCGAGGCGGCCGACGGTCACGAAGCGCTGGCGGTTCTCGAGAACACCCCGACCGACCTGGCCATTCTCGACATCGCGATGCCGCGCATGACGGGCCTGCAGGCGGCGCGGGAGATGAACCGGCTGCACCCGCACGTCCGGATCCTGATCCTGTCGATGTACGACAACGAGCAGTACTTCTTCGAGGCGCTCAAGGCCGGTGCATCCGGATACGTGCTGAAATCGGTCGCCGACCGCGACCTGCTCGAGGCGTGCCGGGCCACCCTGCGTGGGGAGCCGTTCCTGTACGCGGGAGCGGTGACGGCGCTGATCCGGGACTATCTACACCGCGCACGGCAGGGCGACGGGCTGCCCGACACCATCCTCACGCCGCGAGAGGAGGAGGTGCTCAAACTCATCGCCGAGGGCTACTCCTCGCGCGACATCGCGAACACGTTGGGCATCAGCGCCAAGACCGTCGACCGGCACCGGACGAACCTGCTGGCCAAGCTCGACCTGCAGGATCGAGTTGCGTTGACCCGCTATGCGATTCGTGCCGGGTTGATCGAGCCGTGACGGCGTTGGCACGGCGCGGGCGCTAACCGGTACCGCACCGGAAGCGCGTGGCCCAACAACCCGATCCCCGCGCCGAGGATCGGCCAGACCGGCCAGAAGTACCACGCACCCGCGGTGAGGCCGACTGCCAACCACACCGTCAGCACGATCGCGACCATGGCCAGGTAGCCGGCCAGGTGGACCTGAACACTGCGACGGGCCAGCTGCCTGCGAGCTTCCCGGCGGCGGGGGTCGTTGCGCCTGAGGCGCTCGACGGGCAGATCGGCGGTGAGCTCGTGCAATTCCGGGCGGGTCGTGGCGGCAAAGGCGGCCTGCAGCCGCGCCTCGTACTCCGGCATCGCGAGGTAACCCTGCGCGAGGGCCTGGCCGAGTACGTCGGCCGTCTTCTCCCGGTCAGGGTCTCCGGCGCGGACAACCGGTGCGATGGCGGGCATGCCGACCTCCTCGATCTTGACAATGACAAGTTACCTCGACTATGCCGCATGAACTTGCCACTGTCAAGATGCCTCCCCTTGTCCCGCGAACGTGGGTTACCCGCACGCGTCCGGGGCGTTTGACGTGCGTGAAGCCCACTCTCGGGGAGGGATGCGCGCGCGTCGGGTGCGCGCCGGTCGAGTACGCGGCGGCGGAAGTAACTGCGGCGGCGAAAGGAACTGCGGCGGCCGAAGGAACTGCGGCGGCCGAAGGAACTGCGGCGGCGAAAGGAGCCGCTCGCGGGCGAAAGGGCCAGCGGGCGGAAAGGAGCCGCTCGCGGGTGAAAGGTCAGCGAGCGGCCGAGAACGCCCGCAGCGATTCGACCTGCGCCGCGTCCAGCGATGGGCGCACCGCCTCGCGTGCGGCCGCGACGTCCTCGGCGGTGACGTCTGCGGCGTCGATCGAGCGCCGCATCGCGGTCAGCGCCGCCTCGCGCAACAACGCGACGCAGTCGGCGGCGCTGTAGCCCTCGAGTTCCCCGGCCAGGGCGCCGAGATCGACATCGTCGGCGAGCGGAACGGACTTGCCGGCCGTGCGCAGGATCTCGCGACGGGCCTCGGCGTCGGGCGGTTCGACGAACACCAGCTTCTCCAGCCGGCCGGGACGCAGCAGCGCCGGGTCGATCAGATCGGGCCGGTTCGTCGCACCGACCACCACCACGTCGCGTAGCGGTTCGATGCCGTCGAGTTCGGTCAGCAGCGCCGCCACCACGCGGTCGGTCACACCCGAGTCGAAGCTCTGCCCGCGCCGCGGCGCCAGCGCGTCGATCTCGTCGAGGAACACCAGCGACGGGGCTGAGTCGCGGGCACGCCGGAACAGTTCGCGCACAGCCTTTTCCGAAGAGCCGACCCATTTGTCCATCAGCTCGGCACCCTTGACGGCGTGCACCGACAACCGCCCCGAACTGGCCAGCGCCCGCACCACGAACGTCTTGCCGCAACCGGGTGGGCCGTAGAGCAGCACCCCGCGCGGCGGCGCCACGCCGAGACGCTGAAACGTGTCGGGGTGCTGCAGCGGCCACAGCACCGCCTCGGTGAGCGCCTGTTTGGTGTCGGCCATGTCGCCGACGTCGTCGAGCGTCACCGAGCCGACCGACACCTCTTCGGTGGCCGAGCGTGACAGCGGGCGGATGACGGTCGTCGCGCCCAGCAGATCGTCCTGGACCAGCGCGGGCGGCTCACCGTCGGCGCTGGCGCGCGCCGCCGCCCGCAGTGCCGCCTCGCGGACCAGCGCGGCCAGGTCGGCGACCACGAATCCCGGTGTGCGCTCGGCGATCTCGTCGAGGTCGAGGTCCTTGGCGGGCACCTCGCGCAACAGCACCTCGAGCAGCTGCTTGCGGATCGCGCCGTCGGGCAGGCTCAGCCCGAGTTCGCGGTCGCACAGGTCGGGCGCGCGTAACCGGGCGTCGACGTTGTCTGGCTGCTGCGACGTCGCGACGAACGCCACACCGCGGGTGGCGACCGCGTTGCGGAGTTCGGTGAGGATCAACGTGGCCACCGGTTCGGCGGTGGCAGGCAGCAGCGCGTCGATGTCGGTGATCAACAGCACGCCGCCGCCGTCGCGGACGGTCGCCACCGCCGACGCCACCCTTGCAATCCGGTCCTCGGCGCGTAGCGAGCCGACCTCCGGGCCGTCGAGTTCGACCAGTCGCCGGTCGGCGCAGACCGCGCGCACCAGCGCTGCCTTGCCGACACCGGCCGGACCCGACA
The DNA here is from genome assembly GCA_900637135.1 of Mycolicibacterium flavescens. Lineage (NCBI taxonomy): Bacteria > Bacillati > Actinomycetota > Actinomycetes > Mycobacteriales > Mycobacteriaceae > Mycobacterium > Mycolicibacterium flavescens. The sequence goes on along the minus strand of LR134353.1, from coordinate 4,713,674 downwards.
CCAGAACGCCCAGATTGGCCGTGGCACCCAGGGTTTCAAGCAGCTCGGGCCGGTCGAGCGCGAGCTTGAGCCATTCGGTCAGGCGCTGCGCCTCGGCCTGAGACCCCTTGAGGTCGTCGACGCTCAGCGCCGGCTGCGATGTCTCCGGTGCGGTCACCACCGCCTGGCCGATCGCAGCGTCCGAAGCGGGTGCGACGGATCCGCCCGAAGAGCCGTCGGCCCAGCAGACCGCCGAATTAGGTTGCACGCTCACAGGTCCCGCGGGATCGGTGCCGGTCACCGTCAACAGTTCGGAGGTCCAGGTGATGCCGACCGACGAGGCAAGCGCCGCGGTCGCGCGCGAGGACGGGATGTCGGGTCCCAGCTCCCGCGGCAGCAGCGACACCGTGTCACCGACCGTCATCACCTTGCCCAGCAACGCTTGTCGTAGCGTGGCCTGCGAGATCGACTGACTGGCCAGCCGCGAGCCCGACAGCGTCACCGATCGTGCGCCGTAGACGGTCACGGGCGCGACGAGCACGGTGGTGTCCTCGCGCAGCCCGGCATTGGACAGCGTGACGTCGTCGAGCAGCGCGTTGCCGGTGGGAACACCGGTGGGTGCCTCGGCGGCCACCGCGGCGGTGGTGCGCGAACCGGTCAGCGACACCGCATCCCATTCGCGTATGCCCAGCGCGGCAATGGCTTCCGGATGCAGGCGCACTACACCCCTGCGCGAGTCGAGCGCCGAGGTGTTCAGCCGCGCGGTCAGCGTGAGGTGCGCCCGGGGGGCCGGGCGGTCGGACTGCAGTTCAGTCATGTCGGGAGCCGGGTCTGCGCAGTCCCAGTCGCATCACCGACCGGCGGTGCGGCTGGGCCCGGCGGATGGCCCGCCGGGCGGCACGCTGCTGGCGTGGTTTGTCGTCCCAGACTTCGGGGTGCGCTGCCAGGAACCGGCGGGTGCGGATGGCGAACGGGATGTGTAGGACGTAGGCGGCGATGATGATCAGGATCACCAGGTAGCCGTAGAGGATCGCGGCGGCCACGCCGATCGCCACGAACGCCAGCAGCGGCGCGACCATGTTGGGCGGCACCGAGAACGTGTGGATCTTGCGCATTGGGATCGTGCTGACCACCAGCGCCGAGACGCCGAGCATCCAGATGACGACGGCGGGTTCGGAGGTCCACCAGCCGTCGCCGAACTGCATCTTGGCGGCCAGCGGACCGATCGCGCCGATCGCACCTGCCGGCGCGGGCATACCCACGAAGTACTTCTTCTCGTAGTCCGGTTTGTCGACGTCGAGCATCGCGTTGAACCTGGCCAGGCGCAGCACGATGCACACCGCGTACACCAGCACCACGATCCAACCGACCTCCGATTTCGACAGCAGCGTGCCGTACACGATGAAAGCCGGTGCGACGCCGAAGTTCACGGCGTCGGCGAGTGAATCGATCTCCTCGCCCATCTTCGACGTCGCCTTCAGGGCGCGCGCGATGCGGCCGTCGAGCGCGTCGAGTATCGCGGCGACCGCCAGAAACGCCATCGCCTCGGTCGGCCGGTCGTCCAGCGCCATCTTGACCGCACTCAGCCCCAGGCAGATCGCGGCAACCGTCATCGCGCTGGGCAGGATGCGCAGGCTGACGACGGAGCGCTTGATGCGGGGCCGGATCATGCCGGAGCCATCCGGCCGGCGACATCGGACTCTAGTTCGGCCAACACCGTCTCACCCGCCAGCGCGCGCTGTCCCACCGTCACCAGGATGCGCGATCCGGCGGGCAGGTACGTGTCCAACCGCGAGCCGTAGCGGATCAGCCCGTAGGTCTCGCCGATCGCCAGTTCGTCGCCCACCTTGGCCTCGCACACGATGCGCCGCGCCACCAGGCCGGCGATCTGTACGGCGATCACCTCGACGCCGCCCGCGGTGCGGATCAGCACGCTGTTGCGCTCGTTGTCCTCGCTGGCCGCTTCCAGTTCGGCCGAGCCGAACAAGCCCGGCCGGTGCTCGACCGCGACGACCGCACCGCTGACCGGGGCGCGCTGCACATGCGCGTCGAACACCGACAGGAAGATGCTGATGCGGGGCAATGGTGTTGGGGGCAAACCGAGTTCGGCCGGTGGCGCAGCCTCCTCGATCAGGCAGATCAAGCCGTCGGCGGGGGCGACGACCAGACCGGGCCGGGTGGGCGGTACGCGCGGCGGGTGGCGGAAGAACGCGGCGTTGGCGGCGGCCGATACCAGCCCGGCACCGCGCAGCCACGGGTTCCGGCGCCCGAGCGCGGCCAGCGTCAGGCTCGCGCCGACGAACGGCAGCCCCGCCGGATGCATCGGGGGGATCGTGGTACGGGCCAGCGCCAAGAGCCGCGCGGGGCCGGATTTCAGGTCGGGGCGTCTGGCCATCGTCCCGCGATTCTACGGGCCGGGTGCGCGACGCGGCATTGGCCGCCTGACCTCCCTGCTCCCCGAACCGCTGGCGAAACTGAAGATGTGTGCGACGAAACGCCGCAATTTCGTGCAGAGCCTCAGTTTCGGCGCGGAAAGACGGAAGCCGGAAAAGGAAACTCAGGTCAGCTCAGGTCAGCTCAGGTCCCACACCTGGACCGTCGACCCGGCCGAGAGGGCGTCGACATCCTCGGCGATCTCGAGCAGACAGTTCGCCGAGGCCAGCCACCGCAGGTGGTGTGAGGCCGGCGGTCCGTAGCTGGTCACCGTCCCGGCGGCCGCGTCGAGCACGCCGCGACGGAACTGGCGTTTTCCGCGCGGCGAGGTGAGGTTCTCGGTCAGCACGGCGTCCCGGCGCGGCCGGGCGGGGTTCGGCAGCCCCATCGCGGCGCGTAGCGGCGCGCGCAGGAACACCTCGAAAGAGACCAGCGCGCTGACCGGGTTGCCGGGCAGCGTGACGATCGGGATGTTCCGCCGCGGTGATGCGGGCGAAGCCGCGGTGGTGATGACGCCGCAGCCCTGCGGCATGCCCGGTTGCATCGCGACCTTGACGAAGTCCACCGACCCGCCGTGGCCCGATGTCGCAGGCGTCGGAGCTCCGAGCGCATCCTTGACGACCTCGTACGCGCCCGCGCTCACCCCACCCGTCGTGATGATCAGGTCGGCGTCACCGGTGTGCTCCGCAAGGGCGGCGCGGAACGATTCGACGTCGTCGCCGGTCATGGGGGAGGCCACCACGTCGGCGCCGGCGTCGCGCAGCGCCGCGGCGAGCATCACCGCGTTCGATTCGTAGATCTGACCGGGTGCCAGGGGTGTGCCGGGTGCGACGAGCTCGGTGCCGGTCGACATCACCAGCACACGCTGGCGCGGTATCACCGTCAACTCGGCAAGACCCAGTGCGGCGGCCAACCCGAGCGCGGCCGGTGTGACGAGCTGGCCCGCGCGCAGCACGGCAGTACCGGCCGTGACGTCCTCACCGGCGCGCCGGATGTGCTGGCCGTCTCTGGCGGCTGCGCGGATCTCCACGGTGTCGGTCGCCGCGTTCGTCGCCTCCACCGGCACCACCGCCGTCGCGCCGGTGGGAAGCATCGCTCCGGTCATGATCCGGTGCGCCGCACCGGGGTTCAGCGTCAGAAGTTCAGTACGGCCGGCGGGGATATCCTCGGCGACGGGCAACCGGACCGGGTTCTCGGGCGTGGCCGAAGCGACGTCGTCGACCACGACGGCGTAGCCGTCCATCGCAGAGTTGTCGAAGCCGGGCAGCGACATCGGCGCGACGACGTCCTCGGCCAGCACCAAGCCCAGCGCGTCGGCGATGGGAACGCTGACCGCTGGACGGGCGGTGATCAACGCGGCGACGACGCGCTGATGCTCTTCGACGGTCCGCATCAGACGGGGTACGTGACGCCGGTCAGTTCCTCGGACATGGTCCACAACCGGCGCTGTATGTCTTCGTCGTGCGATTGTGCGCTCGAGGCAACGAGTTTCGGATGACCCTTCACCTCGCCGATACCGTCGGGGCCGTAGTACTGCCCGCCCTGCACGCCCGGGTCGGTGGCGGCGCGAAGCGTGGGCAGCGCACCCTTGTCCGCGGGTTGGGTGAAGATCTTCCACACGATGTCCGGAACGAAAACCGGTAGGTAGCGCATCAATTCGGTGTCCGAGAAGCCGGGATGGGCAGCGGCCGCGATGGTCGGCGCGCCGTCGGCTGCCAGACGCCGCTGCAGTTCGTAGGTGAACAGCAGGTTGGCCAGCTTGGACTGTCCATAGGCTTGAACCCGGTTGTATCCGGTCTCGAAGTGCGGGTCCTCGAAGCGGATTCGAGCCATGATCCGGTGGCCGACGCTGCTGACCGTCACAATGCGCGACCCGTCGACGCTGCGCAGGTTGTCGAGCAGCAGGCCCGTCAACGCGAAGTGGCCGAGGTGGTTGGTGCCGAACTGCATCTCGAAACCGTCTTTGGTGGTCTCGCGGCTCGGCAGGTACATCACGCCTGCGTTGTTGATCAGCAGATCGATGCGCGGGTGTGCGGCGCGCAGCTCGTCGGCGGCCCTGCGGACGCTGTCCAGCGAGGAGAGGTCGAGTTCCTGCAGGCTGACCACGGCGTCGGGACTCGACTTGTTGATGCGGTCGACCGCTTCCTTGCCTTTGTCGAGGTTGCGCACCGCAAGCACCACCGCAGCGCCCGCGCCTGCCAGGGCGGCCGCGGTGTCATAACCGAGCCCGCTGTTGGCGCCTGTCACGATCGCCGTCCGCCCGGACTGGTCCGGCATGTCGGCCACGGTCCATTTGCTGCCCATGACGATCAACATACTCAGCGGCCGATGGACTCGCGGTTACCTAGGCTGGACGCCTGATGACCGAAGTCGTGGAATTCTTGGACCCCGCGAACAAGCCGAGCCGCAAGGCGCCACTGGTGTGGGCGATCGGGGCGGCGTTCCCGTGGTCGTTCGCGGTGCTCGGACAACTGGTGTGGTTCGCGGTGGACCCGCGGCCCTGGTGGGTGCATGCGCTCGCGGCGCTGGGCACGCTGCTCGGCATCGTGACGTTCGTCGTCGTCGTTCCGTGGTGGCGGTACCGGGTGCACCGGTGGGACATCGATCCGCGGGCGGTGTACACCCGCACCGGTTGGTGGACCCAGGAGCGCCGCATCGCGCCGATCTCGCGCGTGCAGACCGTCGACACCGAACGCGGTCCGCTGGACCGGTTGTTCGGGCTCGCGAATGTGACGGTGACGACGGCGTCGTCGGCGGGCGCAGTCCGCATCGTTGCGCTGGACACCGACGTGGCCGACACGGTCGTCGCCCGTCTCACCGACATCGCCGCGCTGGGAACCGAGGACGCGACGTGACAGTCACCGGGTGGCAGCAGCCAGCTGGCGAGGAGTGGCAGCGCCTGAGCCCCCGGATGCTGTTGGTGCACCCCGTGCACGAGGTGATCCGTCAGATCCCGGTGCTCGTCGGCACGCTGGTGCTCGGCTCGGCGACCGGTAACCCGCTTCTGGCTGTCGCGGTGCTGGGCATCACCGTCGCGATCGGCTTGGCGCGCTGGTTCACCACCACATTCCGCGTCGGGCCGAGCGATGTGCAGCTGCGAACCGGTGTGTTGCAGCGCAAGGAACTCTCGGTGCCGCGCAACAGGATACGGTCGGTGTCCACCGACGCCCGCCTGCTGCACCGGTTACTGGGGCTTACGGTGCTGAGGGTCAGCACCGGCCAGGAGGCCAGGGGTGACGCAGAGTTCGCGCTCGACGCCGTGCCCACCGAGCAGGTCGGCAGGCTGCGCGCGGTGTTGCTGGCCGAATCCCTTGCGGTGGAGGAGGACAAGCCGTCGGAACCCGGTCGCGTGCTCGCGCGGTGGACGCCGTCGTGGTTGCGCTACAGCCCGCTGAGCTTCACTGGCCTGGCGATGATCGCCGCCGCGGTCGGCGTGGCGTATCAGGTGGGCGTCGACAGCGGCGTGCACGAATCGGGCCTTGCCCGATCGTGGCTCGACACGGCCAGGAGCCTCGGCGTGGCGGCCGGCATCGCGCTCGGCGTGGCGGTGCTTGTGCTGGCCTCCGTCGTCCTCTCGGTGCTGCAATCGTTGTTGACCTACGGCAACCTCGAACTGCGAAGGGACTTCGAGGTGCTGCATCTGAAATACGGGCTGATCCGCGTCCGCGAAAACACCTTCGACATGCGCCGTCTGCGCGGCGGCACGCTTCGGGAACCGTTGCTGGTGAGGCTGTTCGGCGGCGCACGCCTCGACGCGGTGATGACCGGTGTCGGCGGAGAGGGTGAGTCGTCGCTGTTGTTGCCGCCGTGCCCCAAGCGCACCGCCGACGAGGTGTTGACGAATCTGATCGAATGCCCCGACGCGGTGACCGGGCCGCTTCGTGCACACGGCCCCGTCGCCACGCGCAGGCGCTGGAGCCGGGCGATGGTGCTGCCCGCCGCGGCGGCGGTGGCGCTGTTGGTGGCGCCGACCCCGATATGGGCGTGGGTGCTCTGGGTTCTGTTCTCCGGGTGCTGCGCGCTGCTGGCGTTCGACCGCGCACGGTCGTTGGGGCATCGCGTGGGAGACGGTTGGTTGGTCGCGCGTACGGGAAGCCTGCAGCGCCGCCGCGACTGCATCGACGCCTCGGGCATCATCGGCTGGACCGTGCGCCAGACGTGGATGCAGCGGCGCGTCGGGGTGGCGACACTGGTGGCCGCGACGGCCGCCGGGGTCAAGCACTATCAGGTGATTGACGTACCCGCGGCGCTGGCGTGGTCGATTGCGGCGCAGGCGTCACCGTGGGTGGCCGACACTGCATGGGCGCGCCGATAGCCGGACCCCTGGGTTCGCAGCACGCTCCACATGAACGCGGGTGAGAAGAGTTTCGCCGGCGGATCCACCATCCCTAGAACGCGCAGGAACCGCAGCGTGACCGCCGCATCTGTTTCGCAGGCCGTCAACACGCGTTCCAGGTAGGCGTTGCTCAGCCGGATCGACAGTGGCACAGTTCCTTCGACTTCGGGCAACGCCAGATCCGATCCGACGGCGGTCTGCCACGCGATGCGGATCGTCTTGGCGCTGGACCGGAAGAAGCGGCGGGCCAGATTCCTGTCGCCGCGGCGCAGGCAGTCGCGCAGCACGGTCGCCTCGACGGCCGCGACGGTCATGCCCTGTCCGTAGATGGGGTTGAAGCTGCACACCGCGTCCCCGAGCACCAGCAGCCCGTCCGGCAGCCGGCGCATCTTGTCGTAGCGGCGCCACCGGTTGGACGGCACACGGTAATTCACCACGGGCCCGAGCGGTTCGGCGTCCGCGAGGGCGGCCAACACATCTGGCGGCACGAAATCATCGACGAAATCCAGCATTTCAGCGGCCGTATCCGGTACCTGGTGGCCGGCCATGGCTCCGATCGCGAACATCGTCGCGTCGTTCTCGTAGCACGCGGTCGCGAACATTCTGGGCCTGCCGTGCTCCGGCATGATCGCGATGAAGTGCTCGGCGATCCTGCCGGGTCTGATGCGCACCGGCTGGCAGGCGTACGCCAACTGCACGACCACCTCGTCTACCGGCGGGCGGTCATAGCCCAGTTGTTCGAGGAACAGCGGTGTCCGGGAACCGCGCCCGGTCGCATCGACGACGAGGTCGCCGTCCAGCATTCTCACCTCGCGGGTGTCACGGTCGATCACGTCGACGCCCGTCACCCGGCTGCGGTCGGTTGTCGCCCGCAGCGAGACCACGTCGTGCCGCTCCAGGATCGTCACGTTGGGAACCTCGCGCATGCGCCGCAACACATGCCAATCGAGAAACGGTCGGCTCTGGAAGTAGAAGGGCATCGAGTCGGGGGAGGGGCATCGGCCCGATTGCACGAGCCGGTGGCCGCCGGGCGAGAAGCAGAGCTTGGAGTAGTCGCCGTCCCATTTGACGGCGCCGTCCGCGACGAGTTCGTCGAGGATGCCCGGCAACAACTCCTCGAGCACCTGGGCCCCACGCGCGAGCAGGGCGTGGATCAGCTTGCCCTGCGGGACTCCGCGCCTGGGCGTCGGCCCGGTGGGCAGCGCGTCGCGCTCCACCACGGTGACCGTCCGATAGCTGTCCGCGAGAACCCTGGCGGTGAGCAATCCCGCCATACTCGCGCCGAGAACGACCGCTCGTTCGCCTACGATTGGCATCGCCCACCCCTCACCTCGAGATCCGTGGTCCGGTATCGGCCCTGGTAAGGAACAGTTTTCGGCGTCCAGCGAAGGCGCACTAGCGTAGGCCACTACTCGAATCCGTCAGACCTCCACGATTTGCGCGCACGCTTAGGCCGTTTACTGTCGGGCCATGGCTATCGGTGGGGTGCTGTTCGACATCGATGGCGTGTTGGTGACCTCGTGGCGTCCGATCGAAGGCGCGGCACAGACGGTCCGTTCGTTGACCGACAACCAGGTCGCCTGTGCGTACCTGACCAACACGACGACCAAGACCCGCGTGCAGATCGCCGAACTGCTCTCCGAAGCGGGGATGGCGGTCCGGCCCGACGAGGTCATCACCGCGGCGGTGCTGACCGCGCAATACGTGCGCGACCGGTATCCGGATGCGCGTTGCTTCCTGGTCAACAGCGGACAGATCGCCGAGGACATGCCCGGCATCGACATCGTCTACTCGCACGAGTACAGCGGTCCCCGCGCACCGGAGACCCCGGACGTCATCCTGCTCGGCGGTGCGGGTCCGGAGTACAGCCACCTGACGTTGTCGTGGGTCTACGACTGGATGGCCCAGGGCGTGCCGGTGGTCGCGATGCACCGCAGCACCGCATGGACGACGACCGACGGGTTGCGCGTGGACACCGGCATGTACCTGCTCGGCATGGAGGAGACCTCCGGACGCAAAGCCACCGCGGTCGGCAAGCCCGCCCCCGAGGGCTTCCTCGCCGCGGCGAGTCGGCTCGGGGTAGAAGCCGACGAGATGTACATGGTCGGCGACGATCTCAACAACGACGTGTTGGCGGCGCAGGTGGTCGGTATGACCGGCGTGTTGGTGCGCACGGGCAAGTTTCGCCAGGATACGTTGGATCGTTGGGCGGCAGATGAATTCGCGATGCAGCCGAATCATGTGATCGACTCCGTGGCCGACCTGCCGCAGCTTCTCGGACTGTAGGGGACATCGATGTGGGAGCGGGTGCAGCAGCTGTTGCTGCAGCGGGGTATCAACACCTACCTGGAGCTGGCGCTGTGGATCACGCTGGTCTACATCGTGATCGGAGTCGGTTACGCGATGTTCCACATCGAGCTGATCGGCCAGCTCGAGGCGGCGCTGTCCGGCGACTTCACCATCTTCGCCAACATCGCGGCTCTGGTCGTGGCCGTCGCTCTCTGGCCGCTGCTGTTGATCAGCTCGTGGGCGTGCGGGGTGGCCGGGTGCGGGGTTTTCTGACGATGACTTTCCGTGCCCGCCGCGGTCTGTATCGACATGACAGAACAACGCATCCACGCGACCACCACCGTCAACGCCCCGATCGAGACCGTGTTCGAGGTGCTCGCCGACCCGTCGACGCACCAGGCGATCGACGGCACCGGATGGGTCCGCGAGCCGCTGGACGGTGAATTCCTGACCGAGGTCGGCCAAGTCTTCCGGATGGGCATGTACCACGACAACCATCCCGAGAAGTACTACGAGATGGCCAACCGGGTCGAGGTTCTCGACCGGCCGCGCGCCATCGGGTGGCTGCCAGGCCAGGGTCCCGAGCAGCGCGGCTATCTGATGAACGGCACCGAACTCCAATGGGGCGGATGGCTCTGGCGATACGACCTCGACGCGGTGGCCGAAAACCGGACGGCGGTCACGTTGACCTACGACTGGTCGAACGTGGCGCCGGACATGCGCGACATCGAGTTCCCGCCGTTCGAACCGCAGCACCTCGACAACTCGCTGAAGAACCTGGCCTTGCTCGCCGAGTCGCGCGGGCAGGACCGCTAGGACTGCAGGGTGCGTACCGCCTCGATGCGGGCGCGGAGCTGATCGGTCGTCGCCGCCGCGACCGCCGGGCCGCCGCAGATCCGGCGCAGCTCCTTGTGGATCCAGCCGTGTGGTTTACCGGTGCGGTGGTGGGCGATGGACACCAGCGTGTTGAGTTCCTTGCGCAGCTCGCGCAGTTGGCCGTGTGTGGAGACCCGCGGCACCTCGCCGGAGGCGGTCTGGCGGGTGAGTTGTTCTTCTTGCCTGCGTCGCAACAGGTCCCGCATCTGGTCGGGGGCGAGCAGGCCGGGGATGCCGAGGTAGTCGGCCTCGTCCTCGCTGCCGACGGCCGCTGCCGTACCGAACGACGAGCCGTCGAAGATCACCTGGTCGAGCTCGGCGTCGGCGCCCAACATCTCGAAGCCGTTGTCGGTCTCGCCCGGCTCGTCCTTCGTCTTGTTGGCGTCCTCGAGGGCCGCGTCGTCCCACTCGCCCTGCGACTCGCGGTGCGGCTTGCCGAGCACGTGGTCGCGCTGTGCTTCCATCTCGCTGGCCAGGTCGAGCAGCGCGGGCACCGACGGCAGGAAGATGCTCGCGGTCTCGCCGGGGCGCCGGGAGCGGACGTAGCGTCCGATCGCCTGGGCGAAGAACAGCGGGGTCGACGCGGACGTCGCATACACGCCGACGGCGAGTCGCGGCACGTCGACACCCTCGGAGACCATGCGCACCGCGACCAGCCAACGACTCGTACCTGTCGCGTATTCGGCGATGCGGTCGGAGGAGCCGGGGTCGTCGGACAGAACGAGCGTCGGCGCCTCCCCGGTCAGCGTCGTCAGCACGTTGGCGTAGGCGCGGGCGGCTTTCTGGTCCGAGGCGATCACCATCGCGCCCGCGTCGGGCACTCCGCCGTTGCGCAGCTGGGACAGCCGGGTGTCGGCGGCCTGCAGCACCGCCGGAATCCACTCGCCGTTCGGGTCGAGCACCGTGCGCCAGGCCCGCGCGGTCTGCTCGGCGTTAAGCGGTTCGCCGAGGCGCGCCGAAAACTCCTCGCCCGCACTGGTGCGCCAGCGTGCCTCACCGGAGTACGCCATGAACACCACGGGCCGCACCACCCCGTCGGCCAGCGCGTCGGAGTACCCGTAGATGTGATCGGCCCGCGACCGCATTACGCCGGTGCCGTCGGGCTCATAGGTGACGAAGGGGATCGGGCTGTCGTCGCTGCGGAACGGTGTACCAGTCAGCGCCAGCCGGCGGGTGGCGTCGTTGAACGCCTCGCGCATGGCCTCGCCCCAGCTCTTCGCATCGCCGCCATGGTGGATCTCGTCGAAGATGACCAGCGTGCGGTAGTTCTCGGTGCGCACCCGGTGCCGGGTGGGGTGGCTGGCCACCTGGGCATAGGTCACGACGACGCCGTGGTACTCCGACGAGTGGTGCGCGGCGCTGTTGGAGAACTTCGGGTCCAGCGACAGGCCGAGCCTGGCGGCCGCCAGCGCCCACTGGATCTTGAGATGCTCGGTCGGCACGACGACGGTGACGCGCTCGACGGTGCCGTCGGCCAACAGCTCGCCGGCCACGCGCAGGGCAAACGTCGTCTTACCCGCGCCGGGGGTGGCGACGGCGAGGAAATCGCGCGGTTTGGCGCCAAGATACCGCACCAATGCCCGACGCTGCCAGCCTCGCAAAGCCTGGGTGTCGGGCGCCGTGTCTGCCCGCACCCAAAGACTCCTCACTGATCGGACAGCAGCCTAGCGCAACGGATTACGGCCGCGCATCTCTGCTTGGCGTGTCGCCGGACCGCCGGTGTGTCGAACATGACCGGCGGCTGCGAACCACCGCTGAGCGCCGAGCGGCCGACACTGCGAGGCGACCCTCGTGGAACTGCGCGCAGCAAACACGGTGCTTGTCCTGGCGCGAGGTGGGTACTCTGCGCCAACCATGTCGCCAACCCCCACTACCCGCAGCGACGACATCGACCCGTGCGTCCGCGTCTTCGGTACCCGCGTACACAACTTACGGGGCGTCGACGTCGCCGCCCCGCGCGACGCGCTGGTGGCGTTCACCGGCATCTCCGGTTCCGGCAAATCGTCGCTGGCATTTGGCACGGTCTACGCCGAGGCGCAGCGCAGGTACTTCGAGTCGGTGTCTCCGTACGCGCGGCGCCTGCTGCTGCCGACCGGCGCGCCCAAGGTGGACGACATCACCGGGCTGCCCCCAGCCGTGGCGTTGCAGCAGCGCAGGGGGGCGGCCACCTCACGGTCCACGGTCGGCACCGTCACGACGCTGTCCAACCTGCTGAGAATGCTGTTCTCCCGTGCCGGGACGTACCCGCGCGGCACCACCGAACGTCTCGACTCCGACGCGTTCTCCCCGAACACGGCCGTCGGCGCCTGCCCGAAGTGTCACGGTCTCGGCCGGATCCATGAGGTGACCGAGCAGACGCTCGTCCCGGACCCCTCGCTGACCATCCGCGAGGGCGCCGTCGCGGCGTGGCCGGGCGCCTGGCAGGGCCAGAACCTGCGCGACATCCTCATCACGCTGGGGTTCGACATCGACAAGCCTTGGCGGAAATTGCCCAAGCGGCAACGTGATTGGATATTGTTCACCGACGAGCAGCCCACCGTCGAGATCGATCCGAGCCAGCATCCGGTCACGGCTGACTACTACTACAACGGAACCTTCTCCAGCGCCGAACGCCACGTCCGGCACACGCTGGCGAACTCGCAGAGCGCGATGATGCGCCGACGCGTCCTGCAGTTCGTCGACAGCGTCGAATGCGGGGTGTGTCACGGATCGGGGCTGCGACCCGAGGCGCTGAAGGTCACCTTCGCGGATCGCACCATCGCCGACTACGTGGCGATGCCGTTGGCCGAACTCGCCGATGCGCTGCGGCCGACCGCGGCCCGCAAGGACGCCGCCCCGGCGTTCGAGTCGACCGCATCCGGTGAGTTCACCGAGGTCGCCACGATGATCGCCGCCGATCTGGTCGCCCGCATCCAGGTGCTCATCGACCTCGGACTCGGCTATCTGACGCTGAACCGCCGCACGCCCACCGTGTCACCGGGTGAACTGCAGCGGCTGCGGCTGGCCACGCAGCTGCGAGCCGGTTTGTTCGGGGTGCTGTACGTGCTGGACGAGCCGTCGGCCGGCCTGCATCCCGCCGATGCCGAGCCGTTGCTCGACGTGCTGGATCACCTTCGGCGAGCGGGCAATTCGCTGTTCATCGTCGAGCACGACATGGATGTCGTGCGCCGGGCCGACTGGATCGTCGACGTCGGGCCCGGCGCGGGGGAGCACGGAGGGCGGGTGCTCTACAGCGGACCCGTCTCCGGGCTGAAGGACGCTGACGAGTCGATCACCCGTCGGTACCTGTTCGGTGACCAGGCGGCCGAACCGCGGACCCCGCGCGAGCCGTCGTCGCGGCTGCGATTGCGCGGCATCTGTTTTCACAATCTGCGCGACGTGGATGTCGACCTGCCACTCGGCGTCTACACCGCGGTCACCGGTGTGTCCGGTTCGGGCAAGTCGACGCTCGTCGTCAAGGTTCTCGGTGATGTGGTGAACCGCCATCTGGGCCGTGCCGTGGGTATGGCCGAAAGCGACAGCGACACCGACGATTCCGACGCCGAGATCGTCGACCTCGATCACGACGCCAGCATCGGGGTCAGGGCCGAGGGCGTCGAGGGGATAGACCGACTGGTCGCCGTCGACCAGCGGCCGATCGGGCGCACCCCGCGTTCGACGCTGGCCACCTACACCGGCCTGTTCGACGCGGTCCGACGGGTGTTCGCCGCGACGCCGGCCGCGCGCCGCCGGGGCTGGACGGCGGGCCGGTTCTCGTTCAATGTCGCAGAAGGCCGATGCGAGACCTGCCAGGGGGAGGGCTTCGTATCGGTCGAACTGCTGTTCCTGCCGGGCACCTACGCCACCTGCCCGACGTGCGGGGGCGCCCGCTACAACGAAGCCACGCTGCGGGTGCGCTACCGCGACCACACCATCGCCGACGTCCTGGCCATGACCGTCGACGAGGCCGCACAGTTCCTCGAAGACATCCCAGGTGCCTCGCGCAGCCTGACGACGCTGCGTGAAGTCGGGCTGGGATATCTGCGTCTCGGTCAGCCCGCCACCGAACTGTCCGGAGGCGAGGCCCAACGTATCAAGCTGGCGTCGGAACTGCAGCGGCCCCGTCGCGGCCACACGCTCTACGTCCTCGACGAACCGACGACGGGACTGCATCCGGCGGATGTGGATCTCCTCGACGCCCAACTGCATCGCCTCGTCGACGCGGGCAACACGGTGGTGGTGGCCGAACACGACATGCGGATGGTCGCGGGGGTGGATTGGGTGATCGACCTCGGACCGGGCGCGGGCCACGACGGCGGCCGCGTCGTCGCGGCGGGCACACCGCAGAAGGTGAGCCGGGCGAAAGGCAGTCGCACGGCGCCGTATCTGGCCGCGCGGCTGGTCACTCGATGAAGAAGTTGTCGTTGGCGATGAACCAGTCCCGGCGCTCCTCGTCGGTCAGCTCACCGAGCTTGGCCATGCCCTCGAAGTAGTGCTCGCGCGGGGCGCCGGGTGCGAACAGCATCAGCAGCGTCGTCGGTGAATCGGACTCGTTGCGAAAGCCGTGTATGCCGCCGGGCGGTACGTAGAGGAAGTCGTTGGGTTGTCCGTCGGTCCAGTGAGTGCCGTCGTAGAGCTTCACCGTTCCGGACAGCACGAAGAACGCCTCGCTCATAGCGCGGTGGAAATGCGGCCCCGGCCCGCCGCCGTTCGGCGCGATGTCGACGCGGTAGAGCCCGTAGTCGCCGTCGGTGTCCTGCTGGTTGGCGAGGTAGTGATACTTCACCAGGCCGAACGATTCATAGTCGGCGGGCGGGCCACCGTTTTCCGGCGCCCGCCGCAGCGACGCACTGACCTCGGGCTGATCTTTGGTGAAACGGGCCGGCGGATAGGGCGGCACGATCAGTGACATGACAACTCACCTTGCCAGGTGTACGCGATCGGACGCGCCTCGTGGCTCGGAGGCGGGTTTGGAAAGGCTCCTCGACTCCCAGTGGCTGTTCATCCGGTCGAGTTCGCATCGATGAGTGTCCGGAGTACCGCGCGTGTCTGCGACAGCTTCGGGGCGTCGAGTGTCGAGGCCAGAATGGAGTTCAAACGGTGCGCCCGATTGTTGATCCGGCCGAGGACGGCCTGCCCTTGCGAGGTCAGCTCCAACAGCGAGGAGCTTCGATGGTCGGGGTTGGGTGTGAGGCGGACAAGACCTTCGTCGACAAGATCGTTGGCCACCCGTTGAACGCCTTGGCGGGTGATCCCCAGCCGCCGAGCGACCTGCGGGACCGTCATGGGACCACCCGATACGACACTCATGAGTTGCCACCGCGCCTGCGTTTGTCCTTCGGCGCCTGCAATGGTCTCTCCCGAGCGACGGAACGCCCCCGCGGCCTCGTAGATGTCGGCAATGAGCAAAGCCACCTCGCGCGCCCGATTATTGACAACATGTTGTCGGGTTGACACCATGTTCCCATGGTACCTCCACTTCGGCCGTCGAGGCCGAATGCCACTGCGGGCGGCGTCATGTCAGGCGCACTTGACCGGTTAGAGACGGCCCAGCGACACGCAATCGCCATGCGTCCGACCGTGGGCGGCTTCCCGGTGTTCGCCGAGGTGCTTCGGCAAGCCGGCGTACGCCACAACGAGTGGTTCCTTCCCTCGACCCAGAGCCTCTATCTCACGGATGCGGGCGCGGTGGTGCAGATGGACGAGCCACTGGTCAGGGGTGGAGCCATGATCCCCCGGTTCGACCGCTCGGCCCTGGTCCGTGCCATCGAGACCGACCAGGCCGGGAACTGCACCTTTCGTCAGTTTCTCGAAGAGATCTGGCGAGGTGGGGTTGTCCGGTACCTCGTCGACTTCGACGCCCGCACAGTGACCTACTTCGGTGCCGGCGGCGAACAGCACTGCGAAAGCTATCCGCTGGTGCGACTTGCACACGGCAGGGGAAACAACGATGCCTCGGCAGGCAGCCGCCAGGATCACGAAGACGGTGACGATCAACCGCGCGACAGCTGAGGTGTTCGACTTCGTGTCGAATCCCTCGAATTGGCCGAAAACGTCTACTGCGTCCGCCCGACACCGGACCCGGCGCGGTCTTCACGACATGACCCGTATGCGGCACCCGGATTCTGCGATGCCTACTTCGAAGAGCGAGCCGACTTGGTCGACGGTTCTCCTCGGTAGAGTGTTAAGCGGAGTGGGCACCCCGATTCCCTGCGATATGCGGGACGCACGCCCCGTTGAGTTTGATTCCCGAGGTGACGACGTGAGTGTGACCGGTCGAGCGCCGCGTGCCGACGCCCTGCGCAATCGCGCCCGCGTGTTGGAGGTCGCTTACGACGCGTTCGCGACCGACGGCCTCGCGGTGCCTATCGACGAGATCGCGAGGCGCGCGGGTGTCGGCGCGGGCACGGTGCACCGCCACTTCCCGGCCAAGGTGGACCTGTACCGCGCGGTCGTCGAGAACCGCATCGACAGCCTCGTCGCCGAGGGCCGCGCCCTGACCGAGGATGTACCGCCGGGGGAGGCGCTGTTCGTCCTGCTGCGCTCCCTGGTCCTGCATTGGGGAGCGGCCGATCGCGGCCTGAAGGACGCCCTGGCGGGAGAGGGCATCGACGTCGCAGTGGCCATCCCGGAGACCGAGCGGGCCTTCCTCGACCTCCTCGGCGGCCTGCTCGAGGCGGCTCAGGATGCCGGGGCCGCCCGGCGCGATGTCGACGTGCTCGACGTGAAGGCGATCCTTGCCGGCTGCTTCGCGATCCAGGACGCCAATCCCGAACAAGCCGAGCGGCTCACCGAGGTGGTACTGGACGGCCTGCGAGCGGCCTGAACGGGTCGCATGCGATCTTGCACTCGCCATGCCCGAGTGCTAGAAAGGCAATTGGCACTCGCGACCGGTGAGTGCTAGGTCGGGACGGTGAGGCAACGGGCCGCATCTGCGGAGCACACCCGAGCCGTCCGTCGCGGGCACTGCACCCGACCGCAGACGTGCCATCCCCAATCCGGAGGAACACTTCGCAATGGCCAAGACAATTGCGTATGACGAAGAGGCCCGCCGCGGCCTCGAGCGGGGCCTCAACAGCCTCGCCGACGCGGTAAAGGTGACGTTGGGGCCCAAGGGTCGCAACGTCGTCCTGGAGAAGAAGTGGGGCGCCCCCACGATCACCAACGATGGTGTGTCCATTGCCAAGGAGATCGAGCTGGAGGACCCGTACGAGAAGATCGGCGCTGAGCTGGTCAAGGAAGTCGCCAAGAAGACCGACGACGTCGCCGGCGACGGCACCACCACCGCCACCGTGCTGGCCCAGGCGCTCGTGCGCGAGGGTCTGCGCAACGTCGCGGCCGGCGCCAACCCGCTCGGCCTCAAGCGCGGCATCGAGAAGGCCGTCCGGAAGATCACCGAGACGCTGCTGAAGTCGGCCAAGGAGGTCGAGACCAAGGACCAGATCGCCGCCACCGCTGCGATCTCGGCCGGCGACACCCAGATCGGTGAGCTGATCGCCGAGGCCATGGACAAGGTCGGCAACGAGGGTGTCATCACCGTCGAGGAGAGCAACACCTTCGGCCTGCAGCTCGAGCTCACCGAGGGTATGCGCTTCGACAAGGGCTACATCTCGGGTTATTTCGTGACCGACGCCGAGCGTCAGGAAGCGGTCCTTGAGGATCCGTACATCCTGCTCGTGTCGTCCAAGGTGTCGACCGTCAAGGATCTGCTCCCGCTGCTGGAGAAGGTCATCCAGGCCGGCAAGCCGCTGCTGATCATCGCCGAGGACGTCGAGGGCGAGGCCCTGTCGACCCTGGTGGTCAACAAGATCCGCGGCACCTTCAAGTCCGTCGCCGTCAAGGCCCCGGGCTTCGGTGACCGCCGCAAGGCGATGCTGCAGGACATGGCCATCCTCACCGGTGGTCAGGTCGTCAGCGAAGAGGTCGGCCTCTCGCTCGAGACCGCCGACATCTCGCTGCTGGGCCAGGCCCGCAAGGTCGTCGTGACCAAGGACGAGACCACGATCGTCGAGGGCGCCGGTGACTCCGACGCCATCGCCGGTCGGGTGGCCCAGATCCGCGCCGAGATCGAGAACAGCGACAGCGACTACGACCGCGAGAAGCTGCAGGAGCGCCTGGCCAAGCTGGCCGGCGGTGTTGCGGTGATCAAGGCCGGCGCTGCCACCGAGGTCGAGCTCAAGGAGCGCAAGCACCGCATCGAGGACGCCGTGCGCAACGCCAAGGCGGCCGTCGAGGAGGGCATCGTCGCCGGCGGTGGCGTGGCCCTGCTGCAGGCCTCCCCGGCGCTGGACGAGCTCAAGCTGGAGGGCGACGAGTCCACCGGCGCGAACATCGTGCGCGTGGCGCTCGAGGCTCCGCTGAAGCAGATCGCCCTCAACGGCGGCCTGGAGCCCGGCGTGGTGGCCGAGAAGGTCCGCAACTCGGACAAGGGCGTCGGCCTCAACGCCGCGACCGGCGAGTACGAGGACCTGCTCAAGGCCGGCGTCGCCGACCCGGTCAAGGTGACGCGTTCGGCGCTGCAGAACGCGGCGTCCATCGCGGCGCTGTTCCTGACCACGGAGGCTGTCGTCGCCGACAAGCCGGAGAAGGCGGCCGCTGGTCCGGCCGACCCGACCGGCGGCATGGGCGGCATGGACTTCTAAGTCTGGAAACCCGTTCTACTGGGAAAGCCCGGCTCCTCTCGAGGGGCCGGGCTTTTTCATGTCCGCTCGTATCGCCGAACGTGGGTTACCCGCACGCGTATTCGCGCAGACCGTGACACAACCCCACTCTCGGCGGAACTAATTTTTCAGCGGGACGCAGTCGTGCAGGCAGTCCGGGCTCGTCGACGGCGACTCCGCGGTGGCCTTGCGGTGCAGAACCGCGCGCGACGGTTGGACCGACAACGACTCGCCCGCCTGATGCGCCTGACCGTCGACGATCAACGAATATCCACCGGCCTCACTCGGCGGCCACACGATGGTGACGTCGCCGTGGCGGGCGGTGTTCTCCCGCGTGTGCCGACCGACGGTCCCGACGTCGAGCCTGCCGTCGCGCAACACCGGGTCGACGGCGACGGTGTGGGCGCGGTAGTCGTCGCCCACGGAGATCAGATAGGCGAAGCCGAAGTCGGCCAGCACGTCGGTCAACCGGTCGAGATCCACCTTCACGCTCATAGGGCGAGGATACGTCTGCGCAGCGGCGCGTTAGATTTTTTGTATGCCCTTACCGCAGCCATCGTCTACCACCACCGCCGTCGTCACCGGAGCGTCGGCGGGCATCGGCGCCGACATCGCCCGCGAGCTCGCCGCGCGCGGTCACGGCGTCACGCTCGTCGCTCGTCGCGAAAAGCGGCTGCGCGATTTGGCCGCCGAGCTCGGCGACGGCGTCCGCACCGAGACCATCGCGTGCGACGTCGCCGACCCTGAGGCCCGCGCGGCCCTGTTCGACCAGGTCGCCGAGCGCGGCCTCACCGTCGATATCCTCGTCAACAACGCCGGGATCGGCACGATCGGGTCGGTGACGAAATCGCCTGTGGCCGACGAGATCGCGCAGGTGCGCGTGAATGTCGAGGCCGTCATCGACCTCACCACCCGCGCGGTCCAGCAGATGGTGCCGCGTGGTCGCGGTGCGATCCTCAACGTGGGGTCAACCGCCGGCTATCACCCGTTCCCCGGCCAGTCCGGCTACGCGGGAACCAAGGCGTTCGTGAAGACCTACACCGAGGGCGTGCGGGCCGAGCTGGCGGGCACCGGCGTCACCGTCGCGATGCTCGCTCCGGGGCCGGTGCGCACCGAGTTCCTCCGGGCGGCGGGCATGGACGAGCGCGCGTTCGCCGCGGCATTCCCCAAGTTCATGTGGGTGCCGTCGCGCGAGGTGGCCAGGATCGGTGTCGACGCGCTCGAACACGACCGCGGCACCGTGATCGCAGGACGCCAGAACGTGCTGAGTACCCGCCTGCTGCAAGCGCTTCCGCGCGCTGTTCTGCTCAGGACGCTGCGCAGTCAGCATCCCGGGCTGCGCCGCGACCGCTCAGCGGTCTGACAGCGGCCAGCGCCGCATCCAACCCTCGACCGGCAAGGCCATGCCGTTGCACAGCGTGCAGATGGTGCGATACCAACCGACCGCGACCAGCAACTCCATCCGCTGCTCGTCATCGAGCTCGTCGCCAAGGGCGTGCCACGTCTGATCCGACCAGGTGCCGGTTCTCTCGACCTCGTCCACGGCGGCGATCAGTATCCGCTCGAAGTCGCTGAAGCCGGGGTCGTCGTCGAGAACCAGTGCGTCACATTCGCGTTCGCTGACCCCGGCGATGGGACCCCAGAACGCGGCCTGGCCGCCCCATTCGTACTCGCACCGCAGCAATGCGCAGACCCGCAGGATCGCGATCGTGCGCAACCGCGGCGGCAGACGCGCGTCGACGTAGAGCGACTCGCCCAGTTTGCGAAGCCGCGCAGCCAGATTCGGGTGCCTTTGCAGGCAGCGCACCAGCAGCAGCGGCTCGTAGGTGCGGGCGGGATGTCCCCAGCCGTCGATGGCTGCGGCGTCGTCCTCGCTCCACGGGGGAGCCAGCGGCGCGACTCTGCTCACGCAGTGGGCGCGGGTCGGCGGCCGCGGATCAACTCGCCCGGACGCGCGGCGGTGGGAGTGCCGTTCTCGGCGATGATCTCGCCGGACACGACGGTCGCGACGTACCCCTTGGCGCCCTGGTCCAGGCGCCGGCCGCCGGCGGGAAGGTCATAGGCGATGACCGGCCGGTGCAGACGCATTCCGTCGTGGTCGATGACGTTAAGGTCGGCCTTGTAACCGACGGCGATCCGGCCGCGGTCGGCCAGGCCGGCAACCCGGGCGGGCACCGAGGTCAGTTCGCGCACCGCCTCTGCCACCGACAGTCGACCGGCCCCGCGATCACGTGACCAGTGCGTCAGCATGTACGTGGGAAAGCTTGCGTCGCAGATCATTCCGTAGTGGGCCCCACCGTCGCCGAGTCCGAGCACCACATCGTCGCGACGGATCAGCTCCGCGACCGTGTCCAGGGTGCCGTCGCGGAAGTTGGCCAGGGTCACCAGAAGGATGGCGTGGCCGTCGTCGTCGAGCAGCCGGTCGTAGGCCTCCTCGAGCGGGCTGACGCCGCGGGCATGGGCGCGACTCGCGATGCTCTCGGACCGCGGGGGTTCGTAGTTCGGGGGATCGCCGAGCGGGAACATCCACTCGAACGCCTGCGCCGCGAACATCAGCGGATGGCCCTCGCCGACCGGCTGGTCCGACAGGATCCGTTGCCGCACTTCAGGTTTGCGCATCTCAGCGACGCGTTCGGCCAGCGGCAGGGGAGCCAGTTCCTGGTAGCTGGGGTACATCACGAACGGGTTGCCCGACAACTCGAGGCCGAGCACCAACCCGATCGGCCGCGGGAAGATCTGCGCGGTGATCTCGCCGCCGTCGATGTTGGCCTTCTCGACCATCGTCAGCGCGTCGAGGAAGAACGGGTCGCCGGCGTTGCCGATCGCCAGGGTGAACGTCACCGGCAGGCCGACCTCGGCGGCGACCTCGAACACCGTTCGCAGCACGGGCTCGTAGTCGCCGGCCACCAGGTCGGGCACGAACTGGATCAACCCGCCACCGGCGTCGTCGATTCCGCGGGCGATCGCCTCGATCTCGGCGCGATCGGCGTCGTAACTGGGGATCGGCCGCCCGCTCTCAGTCTTGTGCAGCGTGAACCGCGACGACGCGAAGCCCAGCGCGCCGGCCTGTACGGCTTCGGCGGCGAGTTTGCGCATCATCGCCAGGTCCTCGGCGGTGGCCGGTTCGCGGTCGACACCGCGCTGCCCCATCACGTACACCCGCAGCGGGGAGTGGGGCAGCAGCGCGGCCACATCAATGTCCCGGCGTCGCTCCTCGAGCGCGTCGAGGAACTCCGGGAACGTCTCCCAGTGCCACGGCAACCCGTCGACCATCACCACACCGGGGATGTCCTCGACCCCGGCCATCACGTCGACGAGGACGTCGTGGTCCTCCGGCCGGCACGGTGCGAACCCCACCCCGCAGTTGCCCATCACCACGGTGGTCACACCGTGCGCCGATGACGGCGTCAGGCGGTCCGACCAGATCGCCTGGCCGTCGTAGTGGGTGTGCAGGTCCACGAACCCGGGGGTCACCAGGAGGCCCGTCGCGTCGATCTCCCGCGCGCCGGGCTCATCGACCCGTCCGACGGCCGAGATGACTCCTGCCGAAACCGCGACGTCACCGACGTAGGGTTGCCCGCCCAGGCCATCGACGATGGTGCCGCCTCTGATCACGAGTTCATATGTCATACGTCGAATCTACGATGAGCCCGTGATCGACCACTTCGGAATCAACTGCGCGGACTTCCAAAGGTCGAAGGCGTTCTACGACACGGTCCTGGGCGTGCTCGGCTACACCCGCCAACTCGACTATCAGGTCGCCATCGGTTACGGCAGGGACGGCAAGCCCGACTTCTGGATCGCGGACATGAACGCCGGCGACGCGGCGGGCCCCAACCGCGAGGTGCACTTCGCGTTCGCGGCCGCCGACACCGATGCCGTGCAGGCGTTCTACGACGCTGCGATCCAGGCCGGCGCGGAGTCGCTGCACGCCCCACGGCTGTGGCCGGAGTACCACCCCGGTTACTACGGCGCCTTCGTCCGCGATCCGGACGGCAACAACATCGAGGCCGTCTTTCACGGGGCGCGACCACCGGACTGACGTATACCGTCGAGGTCATGGCTGACTCAGGCGTGGCAGTGGCCCGCGAAATCCTGCGCGACGCGTTCACCCGGCTCAGCGAGCACGTGGAGAACCTCACTGACGGGCTGACCGACGAGACCGCGTTCTTTCGTCCCACCCCGACCGCCAACAGCATCGCGTGGCTGGTGTGGCACAGCGCCCGTCAGCAGGACGTCCAGCTCGCCGACCTCGCGGGCGCCGAGCAGGTCTGGTTGCGCGATGGGTGGGTCGACCGGTTCGGACTCGACCTCCCCCGCGAAGACATGGGTTACGGGCACAGCCCCGAGGAGGTGGGCCGCGTCCGCGCCCCTGCGGATCTGCTCGCCGGCTACGCGCACGCCGTGCACAAGGTGACGCTGGAGTACATCGCGTCGGTCACCGCAGATGAATTGAGCCGCGTCGTCGACGAGAACTGGGATCCACCGGTGACGGCGAGCGTGCGGCTGGTCAGCATCATCGACGACGGCGCCCAACACCTCGGCCAGGCGGCCTACATCCGCGGAATCACGTGACCCGACTGTGGCCGGCGCTCGCGCTGGCGGTGATGCTGCTGCTCGGCTGGGCGGTCGGCAAATCCTCGACGCCGGTCGACGACTGGTTCCAGGGTTTCGGCGACACCCCGGTGCGGCGCCTGGCCGTGATCGCCGATGCCCGCGTGCTGCTCGCCCTGACTGTCGTGGTGTTGGCCGCCGCGTGCCTGCAACGGCGGTGGTGGCTGGCGCTGATGACGGTCGTCGCGCCGGTGGCCGGAATCGCGGCCGTGCGGGCGCTCAAACCGATCTTCGACCGCCAGAAGGGAGGCGGGCTCGCCTATCCGAGCGGACATCTCACCGCGACCACCATCGTGTGGGGGCTGGTCGTCCTCGTGGCCGGTGCGGCGTGGTGGGTCGTGGTGACCGCGGTTCTCGCCGTGGCGTTGGCGACGCTCGGAGTCGCCACGACCTTCCACTACTTCACCGACGTGGTGGGCGGTGTGCTGTTCGGTTCGGCGGTCGTGTGGGCCGCCGCGCTCATCGCCCGGCGCGACCGCAGCGGGGCCTCGATTCCCCTGCGGCCTCGGCTGGCTAACTCGACGCGGTGCCACAATTGGCTGATGGCGTTGTCCGATAAGCCTCTGGGCTTGCGCGAGCGAAAGAAGCTGCGAACTCGTGCGACGATTCGGCGGGAAGCGTTTCGCCTGATCCAGGAGCGGGGTTACCAGGCCACCACCGTCGAGCAGATCTCCGCTGCCGCCGACATCTCGCCGCGCACCTCTCCCGCTACTTCCCGACCAAAGAGGCGGTGCTGATCTCCGACGATCACATCCCGCCGATCATCGACGCGTTCGTCGCGGCGCCCGCCGACCTGTCGGTCATCGACGCCTACCGGCACGCCGTCGAGACCACGTTCAATTCGCTGACCCCCGAGCAGCGCGAAGAGGCCATGATCGGGCAGCGGCTGATGTACACCGTGCCCGAGGTGGCCGGCCTGCTCTACGCCGAATATGTCCGGTTGATCGGCCTGATCGAAGACGCGCTGACGCAACGTCCCGGGGCGCCGACCGACCCCCGCGAGCGCCGCGTGCTGGCAGGGGCGATCGTCGGGGTGCTGATCGGCGCCTCGCACGGCACCCCACTGCCCGGCGACCCGATCTCGGACAGCCTGCAGGTGCTAGACCGGCTCATGAAGTAGGCGCGCGCGAACTTGACACGTGTCAACCCTGCTGCGATCTAGATCACATGCGACCGCTAGCATGGGGACATGACTGCGACGTCCGACGTTGAGCTGCCCGATACCAGCACCATCCGCAATCCCGCGACCGGAGCCGTCGCGGGCACCGTGCGATGGACCGACCCCGCCGACGTGCCGCGCATCGCGGCCGGCCTGCGCCAGGCCCAGCGCCAATGGGAGGCCCGCGGCGCCAAGGGCAGGGCCAAGGTGCTGGCCCGCTACGCCGTCTGGCTCGGCGACCACCGCGACGAGATCGAGTCGCTGCTGATCAAGGAGACGGGCAAGTCGGCCGTCGACGCGGCGCAGGAAGTGCCGCTGCTGATCATGATCGCGTCGTACTACATCAAGACCATGGAGAAGGCGCTGGCGCCCGAGAAGCGTCCTGCGCCGCTGCCGTTCCTGTCGATCAAAAAGATCGAGGTGCATTACCGGCCCCGTCCGGTCGTCGGCATCATCGCGCCGTGGAACTACCCGGTGGCCAACGCGCTGATGGACGCCATCGGTGCGCTGGCGGCGGGCTGCGCGGTGTTGCTCAAACCGTCGGAGCGCACACCGCTGACGGCCGAGCTGCTGCTGCGCGGCTGGCTGGACTCGGGTGCACCGGAGGTGCTGGCGCTGGCACAGGGCGCCCGCGAGGTGTCCGAGGCCCTCATCGACAACGCCGACTTCATCCAGTTCACCGGTTCCAGTGCGACGGGGGCGAAGGTCATGGAGCGCGCCGCGCGCCGGCTCAC
Source organism: Mycolicibacterium flavescens (assembly GCA_900637135.1). Taxonomy (NCBI): domain Bacteria; kingdom Bacillati; phylum Actinomycetota; class Actinomycetes; order Mycobacteriales; family Mycobacteriaceae; genus Mycobacterium; species Mycolicibacterium flavescens. Next base: position 4,688,615 of record LR134353.1, on the reverse strand, counting down.
CCCGGTCAGCCTCGAGCTCGGCGGCAAGGACCCGATGATCGTGCTCGAGGACGCCGACATCGACCTCGCCGCCCACGCCGCGGTGTGGGGTGCGTTCTTCAACGCCGGGCAGACGTGCGTGTCGGTGGAGCGGGTCTACGTGCTCGAATCCGTCTACGACAAGTTCGTCGACGCGGTGGTGCGCGACGTCGAGAAGCTGAAGATGGGCGCGGGTGACGGCTTCGACTTCGGCTCGCTGATCGACGAGACACAGGTGGCCGTCACCACCCGCCACGTCGACGACGCGCTCGCCAAGGGTGCGCGGGCGCTGACCGGCGGCAAGCGCCCCGAAAGCGAGGGCAACTTCTACCCGCCCACGGTCCTCGTCGACGTCGACCACTCGATGCTCTGCATGACGGAGGAGACGTTCGGGCCGACGCTGCCGATCATGAAGGTCGCCAGTGTGGACGAGGCGATCCGGCTGGCCAACGACAGCCCGTACGGGTTGAGTGCCGCGGTGTTCTCCAAGGACATCGAGCGGGCCAACGACGTTGCGGTCGAACTGGATTGCGGTGCGGTCAACATCAACGACGTGATCTCGAACTTGATGTGCACGACGGCGCCCATGGGCGGCTGGAAGACCTCGGGTCTGGGTGCACGGTTCGGCGGAGCGGACGGCTTGCGCAAGTACTGCCGCCAGGAAGTGGTGGTCGCGCCGCGCACCAACGTCGGCGCCGGCGGCAACTACTACAACAACTCGCCCAAGGCGCTGAAGCGGATGAACACGTTGATGACGAAGCTGGCGCTGATCACCCCGAAGCGGGCCGCCAAATAGCGAGCTCCTCGCCACCGCGTCGAGACTGGCTTCTGAGGCGGTTACGCGCGGTTCGTGTCAGAAACCGCGGTTTCGGGTAGGAGGATGCGCGTGCGCATGGTGGTGACGGTCTTCTTATGGGTCGTCACGACGGCGCTGCTGGCCGTCGCCGTCCCCACCATGTGGGCGCAGCGCAACGTGGTCGACGAGGGCGGATATGCCGCGCTGGCCCAGTCGGCCGCCGAGGACCCGCAACTGCAGAAGGCGATGGCGGGGGTGCTGGCCACCGAAGTCGCGTCGTACATGGGCGACAACGGCTACGACGCCGACAGCACCATCATCAGCGGGGTGGCCGCGGCCTACACCGCGAACCCGACGTTCCCCGAACAGTTCGCCCTGGCCAACATCGTCGGCCACCGCTGGATGTTCACCGACGGGGCCCAGCAGGTCGAGGGCACCGACGAGTGGATCCTCGACCTCGGCCCGATGCTCGCCGACGAATCGTTCCGCAGGACGCTGGGCAACGTCGGCGTCGCCACCCCCGAGTCGCTACCGGTCTCCGTGTCGATCACCGACAGCTGGCGGCCCGGTCAATTCAAACGGGTGTCGACGTGGGGGCCGTGGGTCAGCATCGGCGCGAGCATCCTCACCGGAGTGTTCGCCCTGTTGACGCTCGCGGCGGCCCGCAGTCGCGGCAGAGCACTTGCCGCCCTTGGCGTTTCGGCGCTCATCGTCGGTGCGGCCGGGTGGGCGGGCCTCGAGGTGGCGCGCCACTCCGTCAACGACACGTTGAACCGGCTGTCGGGGGACATCCGAGTGGTCGCCGACGTGATGGTGGCCCACGCCGAAGACAGCCTGCACCACTGGCTGAACCTCACCCTGGCCGCAGGCGGAGTGCTGGTGCTGTTCGGCGTGCTCGTGGCGATGCTCGGCGGGTTACGACGACGCGACGTTTAGCCGACCTCGGTATTGCTACCGTCAAGCCATGCCGTTCGTCACCGACATCGTGGGCCCGCAGCGGCCCGTCGAGACGTGGCCAACCCTGGTGGCGGGCGCACTGCGGCGGACCAGCACCATCGACACCCATCCGGATGGCGCTGCGGATTCCGATGTGGACCTGAGGGCGCGTGACGTCGTCGTCCGGCGCGGTGCGGTGGAGGTGCTCGACGAGATCGCCGTGCGCGCCCGCTTGGTCGACCGGGCCATCGAGACGATCGAGGCGGTCCCGGGCGACGACCGGCTCGGTCGCCTCGTCGGTAAGCGGGTAGGTCCCGGCTTCCGCTCCACGGTCGGTGAACTGCTGCCCGCCGAGGTCCATGGCTCGACCCTGCTGCACCTGCTGCTCGACGATTGGGTCGGTGCGGCGCTGGTCTCCGGTTACGCGCTGCAGCACGCGACGATCATCGCGGGTACCGAGGAGAAGTTGCCGCCCGGCACCGCCGATCGCATGGCCGGTATCTGCGCAGGTTTCGCACCTGAGGCGTCGCTCGTGGCATACGCGCGACGCCTCGGCACCATCCCCTCGGTGCACGGCCCGCAGGCTCCGCCGATCGAACTCGACGGTATGCACGCCGTCGAACCTCTTGGTGCACACGGCATGCGGCGATTGCGGCGCCTCGACCTGCACCCGGCGGAGCAGGGTGTGTCACGCTTCGACGCGCACTTCCGCGACTCCTACGTCGACGGCGACGGGGTCGAGACGATCGTGCACGAGTACACGCTCGCCGGCGCGGTCGACGTCGCGACGCGGACGATCACCGCGATCAGCGCGGACGTGCGTGTGCTGCCGTGGCAGGAATGCCCGGGCGCCGTCGGAAGCGCGCAACGCGTGCAGGGGATGAGACTCGTCGAGGTTCGCGACCGCGTCCGGCGAGAGTTCGTCGGCACCAGCACGTGCACGCACCTCAACGACACGCTGCGTGCGATCGCCGATCTCGACGCGCTCTTCGAGCTGCGTTCAGGGCTCGATGACGTGTGACGGATCGGGGCGCTTATCCGACGGCGCCTGGCTGTAGTCGCCCCATGGGCCGTCGCGCTGCTCGACAGCGGCCCGAACCCCCTGTGCGGCAGCGGTTTCGATGAAGGACAGCGCATCGGGGGTATTGCGCATCAGCCCGTCGAGGATGCCGCCGAGAGTTTGGGTGGAGGCCAGTCCCATGTTCTCGTAAGCCTGGTTGACGATCAGCTTCTGCGCCTGAAGCTGCGACAGCGGAATCGCGGCCAGCTTGCGTGCGATCTCTTTGACGCGGGCCTCGAGGTTCTCGAACGGTACCGACTCGTTGATGAGTTCGACTGCGGCGGCTTCCTTTCCGGTCAGCGGCTCACCGGTCAACGAGTGCCACTTCACCTTCGCCAGGCTCAGCCGGTACAGCCACATGCCGGTGAGGTAGGCGCCCCACATGCGGGCGTAAGGAGTGCCGATCACCGCGTCGTCGCTGGCGATCACGATGTCGGCACACAGCGCGTAGTCGCTCGCGCCGCCCACACACCAGCCGTGCACCTGGGCGATCACCGGCTTGGACGCCCGCCAGATCGCCATGAACTTCTGCGTGGGGCCGGTTTCGCGCGCGCTGACCATGGCGAAGTCCTTGCCCGGATCCCAACGACCGTCGGTGTTCATCGCATCGCCCCAGTGCGCGAAGCCACCGCCGAAGTCGTAGCCGCCGGAGAACGCGCGGCCGGCGCCACGCAGCACGATCACCTTGACGGCGGGATCACGCTCGGCCGCACCGATGGCCTTCTCGATCTCGTCGGGCATCGGCGGGACGATGGTGTTGAGGTGGTCGGGGCGGTTCAGGGTGATGGTGGCGATGGGTGGCTCGGCGGCATAGAGCAAGGTCTCGAATTGCGGCCCGGATTCTGGCGGCGTCATGGCCCAAGTTTGACAGAGAGGGCGCTGGCGCCGATTCTCGCGCCGAGGCGGTTCGCGCTTGATGGTGCACTCGGCTCGCAATGCCGATTTAGGCTTGCCTCGCCTCTGACCAGCCAGAAGTGCTATGTTCAGCCTCTCCTAACTTCGAGGTGCTAATGAACCGGTTTCTTGCCTGGGCAACTCCCATCGCCGTCGTCGGCCTGATCCTGTCCGGATGCTCGAATGAGAGCTCTTCCGGTAGCGAGACGACGTCGGCCACTGGAACCGCGACCGAGACGACGAGCGCCGCTCCCGCAGTCGATCCCGCGGTACTCGACAAAGCGGCCGCCGACTACAAGGCCTACGCGCAGAGCAACATCGACGAACTTCAGCGCGTGGTCAAGGTCTTCACCGATGCGGTGCGCGCCGGAGACCTCCAGGCCGCCCAGGACGCGTACGCGCCTTCTCGTGCCCCGTGGGAACGCATCGAGCCCATCGCCGCCCTGGTCGAGGAGATCGACGGCAAGATCGACGCTCGCGTTGACGATTTCGCGGGCGTTGACGACCCGAAGTTCACCGGTTGGCACCGCCTGGAATACCTGCTGTTCGAAAAGAACACCACCGAGGGCGGGGCACCGTTTGCCGATCAGCTCGACAAGGACGTCGCCGACCTGAAGGCGCAGTTCCCGGCGGTCGAGGTGAAGCCGATCGATGTGTCCAACGGCGCTGCCGAACTCATCGAAGAGGTGTCCGAAGGCAAGATCACTGGCGAGGAGGACCGTTACTCCAAGACCGACCTCTGGGACTTCGACGCCAACCTCCAGGGCTCCCGCGATGCCGTGAACACGCTGAGTGCCGCTCTGGTACAAGCCGATCCGGCTTTGCTGGGCAAGATCGAAGCGGGACTCAACTCGGTGTTCGACACGATGCGGCCGTTGCGCCGCGGTGACGGCTGGGTGTTGTTCTGCACCGAGAACGACCCCTATCCGTCGCCGCGCTGCCCCGAGGTCACCGTGACACCGGACGTCATCGACAAGCTCAAGGCCGAACTCGCCGGGCTGTCGGAGAACCTGTCGCAGGTGTCGGGAGTGCTGAAACTGAAGTGAGCGAAGGCCGCTCGGGTCTGTCGCGCCGGGGCTTCATCACCGGCGCGCTGGGCACGGGTGCCGCGGTGGGCGCCGGTGCCGCCCTCGCCGGATGCTCAAAGGATGCCGCTCCGCCCGCTGCCGCGGGGGCGCTCGTCCCGTTCGAAGGCGCCCACCAGACCGGCATCACCGCGCTGCCCATCCCCGAACAGGGATTGATCGCCTCGTTCAACGTGCTGTCGAAGGATCGGGACGGCCTCAAGCGTGCCCTCCAGGAGCTCACCGAAGAGATCCGCGGGCTGATGGCGGGCAGGCCGCCCGAGGTGCGCGACCCGGAGTATCCGCCCGTCGACTCGGGAATCCTCGGCGAACAGCCTCCCGCCGACAACCTGTCGGTGGTGGTCGGTGTGGGCGCGTCGCTGTTCGACGACCGGTTCGGGCTGGCCGATCGCAAGCCCAGGGAACTGGTCACGATGCCGTTTCTGGCCAACGACCGGCTGGATCCCAAACTGTCGCACGGTGATCTGTCGATCGTGATCGAGGCCGGGCACAACGACACGGTCATCTTCGCGCTGCGCCAGCTGATGCGCCGCACGCGCAGCGATCTGGTGATGCGGTGGATGGTCGACGGATACGCCAGGGGCATCGGCGGCGGGCGGGCCTCAGAGGCGGCGACTCCGCGAAACCTGTTGGGCTTCAAGGATGGGACGGCCAATCTCGATGTCGACGACGGCGCCGTCATGGACCGCCACGTCTGGGTCGGCCCGCAGGACGGCGAACCGCAGTGGGCGGTCGGCGGCTCCTATCAGGCGATCCGCATCATCCGCATGTTCGTCGAGTTCTGGGACCGCACCCAACTCGTCGAGCAGGAAGCGCTGATCGGGCGCAGCAAGGTCAGCGGCGCACCACTCGGGCTCAGCGGTGAGTTCACCGACCCCGATTACCCAGAAGACCCCGACGGCAAGCGAATTCCGCTCACCGCTCACATCCGGTTGGCCAACCCGCGAACGCCGGAGACGGACGAGAACCTGATCCTGCGGAGGGGCTTCAACTACTCCCGGGGCTTCGACGGCGCGGGCCGACTGGACCAGGGTCTGGCCTTCATCGCCTATCAGCGCAGCCTTGAGAAGGGTTTTCTGACGGTGCAGCGCCGCCTCGCCGGGGAACCGCTCGAGGAGTACATCCTTCCGGTCGGCGGCGGCTTCTTCTTCATCCTGCCGGGCGTCACGGGTCCCGACCGGTACCTCGGCGATCAGCTGTTCAGCTGAGCATCGACCACAGGAACTCGTAGATGAGCGCCGAACGGAATGCGGTCTGGGCGTTGTCGGTCGCGCCCGCGTGACCGCCCTCGATGTTCTCGTAGTAGTGGACCGGATGACCCGCATCCTCCAGGGCCGCGGTCATCTTTCGGGCATGGCCCGGATGCACGCGGTCGTCGCGCGTCGACGTGGTGATCAGCACGGGCGGGTACCGACGGTCTGCCGAAATATTCTGATACGGGGAGTATTTCGAGATGAACTCCCAATCGTCGGTATCGTCGGGGTCCCCGTACTCGGCCATCCAGGAGGCGCCTGCGAGCAGCAGGTGGAACCGTCGCATGTCCAGTAGCGGCACACTGCACACCAACGCGCCGAACAGTTCCGGGTACCGCGTCAGCATCACGCCCATCAACAGGCCGCCGTTGCTTCCGCCCTGCGCACCGAGCTGCTCGACGGTGGTGATGCCGCGCGCCACCAGATCGCGTGCCACAGCGGCGAAATCCTCGTAGACGAGATGCCGGTTCTCGCGCATCGCCTGCGTATGCCACGTCGGCCCGTACTCGCCCCCGCCGCGGATGTTCGCCAGCACATACGTGCCACCACGGCTCAACCACAACCGGCCCAACACACCGGCGTAGCTTGGCGTGTTGGCCACCTCGAAGCCGCCGTATCCGCCCAACAGCGTGGGGCCCAGCGCCTGATTGTGATGGTGCCCCACAACGAAATACGGGATCATGGTGCCGTCGTCGGAGGCCACGAAGAACTGCTCGACCTGTAGGTCGGCGGCGTCGAAGAACGACGGCGCGCGTTTGACCTCTGCGACGGCGTCACCGGCCACGCCCCATAACAGCCGCGACGGCGTGTCGAAACCGCTGGAGTCGACGAAGATCTCGTCACCGTATTCGTCGGCGTCGACCAGCACCGTGTTGGTGTTCGGCGGGATCCCCTCAATGCCGGCTCGCTGCCACGCTCCCGGTGTCACAACCTCGACGTGGCTGACCACATCGACGAGCGTGACGAGGATCAGGCGGTCACGCGTCCACGCGTAGTCGTCGAGGCTCGAGTGCTCGTCGGGTTCGCACACCACGTGCAGATCCCGTGCGCCATCGAGGTATTCGAGGTAGTTCGCGGCAAGCAGGGAACCGGCGCGATAGGTCGTCGACCCGACCGTCCAATCTGTGCGCGGCCGGATCAACAGCCACTCGCGGTGCACGGATATCCCGGCGTCGGTCGGCACGTCGATGGGTATCAGCGTTTCGCCGCGCAACTCGTAACGCTCGCGATTGAAGAAGTCGAAGGCCCGCGTGATCAGCAACCGTTCGAATCCCGGTGTCGCGTCGTAGCCGCACCCCACGCTGACGTCGGCGATCTCACCCTCGAACAGGGTCTGCGCCTCGGCGAGCGGTTGCCCGCGCCGCCAGCGCTTCACGATCCGGGGATAGCCGGAGTCGGTCAACGAACCCGGTCCGAAGTCGGTGCCGACCAGCACGGTGTCGCGGTCCTGCCATGTGACGCTCGACTTGGCCTCGGGAAGTGCGAAACCGTCCGTGACGAACTGCCGTGTGGCCATGTCGAATTCGCGAACGACGGTGGCGTCGGCGCCGCCGCGGGACAGTTCGACGAGCGCGAGGGAGAAGTCCGGTTCGAGCACGTCGGCGCCGGCCCACACCCAGTTCTCGTCGTCTTGGTCGGCGAGCGCGTCGACATCGATCAGGACGTCCCACTCCGGCTGCTCGCTGCGGTAACTGTCCAGCGTCGTGCGCCGCCACAGCCCCCGAGGGTGGTCAGCGTCGCGCCAGAAGTTGTACAGGTGATCGCCCCGCCTACGGACGTAGGGAATGCGGGCGTCGGTGTCGAGTACCTCCAGCGCCTCTCGCCGCATCTGCTCGAACCTCTCACCGCCGAAGCGCGTGATCGTCGGCTCGTTGTGCATGCGCACCCAGTCCAACGCAACATCACCGGTGATGTCCTCGAGCCACAGATACGGGTCCTCATCCACGCGACCCATTGTCGCGGTCCGGTGCCCGACCGGCTCAGCCGGTGTGCCGTACCGGGAGCGACGCCTTTGCGGAGAGTCAATTTCTGCCGGAATGCCCCGCGCGAGCGCCCATGGTGAGTGATCATGACCTGGTCATCTTTTTGTCCTAGTGAAGGAGATCGTCATGGCCGACCCCCAGATCGTCGACACCGACGAGGTTCGAGAAGAAGAGGTTCAGCAGGAAATCGACCTGCTGCCGTCCTGATGACTGACGACTCATCGACGGCTCGACACGTCGGTGAGATCGAAGAACTCGGCTACACCGTCGTCAAGGGAGTCCTCGACCACGAGGCGATCGACGGCTACCTGAGCGATACGCGTCGGCTCGAGCGTGAACTGCCGACGGTGATCGCCAACTCGAACACCGTCGTCAAAGGTTTTCCCCGCCCGGGACAGAAGGCGCTCAACGGCGCCGATCACGACTGGGTGCGGATCGACAACCTGCTGCTACACGGTGCCCGATACGAGGCGCTCCCGACCAACCCGCGGTTGTTGCCGATCATCGAGGGGGTGCTCGGTCGGGACTGTCTGCTGTCCTGGTTCATGACGAGCAACCAGCTGCCGGGGGCGGTCGAGCAACGCTTGCATTGCGACGACGAGATGTATCCGATTCCGCGGCCACACCAACCACTGCTCTGCAACGCGTTGATCGCGCTCTGCGACTTCACCGACGAGAACGGCGCAACCCGCGTTGTGCCGGGCACCCACCGGCTGGCAGCGATGCCGTCGGAACCCTACCCACCGAGCACCCCGGTGGAGATGGCCGCAGGTGACGCGCTGGTGTGGAACGGCAGCCTGTGGCATACGGCCGGCGCCAACCGGACGAACAAGCCGCGTCCCGCCCTCACCGTCAACTACTGCGCGGGGTTCCTGCGCCAACAGATCAACCAGCAGCTCAGCATTCCCCGCGAGTTGGTGCGACGGCTGGACCCACGACTCCGCGAACTGATCGGCTACGGCTTGTTCGCGGGAAAGATGGGCCGGATCGATTGGCGCCCGCCCGCCGACTACCTGGGTTCCGAAGAGCATCCGTTCCTCGACTCGGTCCGCGACCGCTTGGAGCGGCCGCTCACGATCTGACGGTCGGCTGTTCGGGCAGCCGCAATACGATGATCAGCGCGACGGCCGTGATGGCGGCGGCGACCGCGATGGTCGCCTGCGCCCCTGTCGAGAGTGCCGTCGCGAGCGCGGATATATCGGCCGAGGGCGTCAGTCGCGAATGCGACGGCACCGCCGCGTCCAGCGCCGACCGGCCGGCTACACCGCTGAAGACTGCCGTGAGAATCCCGGCACCGAGGGCACCGGCCAGAAGCCGCAGCGCGCTCTGAACGCCACCGGCAACCGCTGAGTCCTGTTCCGGCACTTCGTAATAGGATATGTTCACCAGTCGCGCGTAGGCGACACCCCAGGCCACGCCGTAGGCGACCAGCACCGCTCCCACAGCGGCCAGCGGTGTCTTCCAGGAGAGCAGGGCGATCAGGCCGAGCAGCAGCAGCGGCAGTGCCGCAAGGGCGTATCGGGCCACCGTGCGGTCGTCGAGTCGGCGAGCAAGGGCAGCCGCCGCCGGGCCGCTGAGCACCGCGCCCGCGCCGTAGCAGGCCAGCACGACGCCGACCCCCAATTGGCCCACGCCGAGGACGAACCCCAGGACCAGTGGTAGGGCCAGTTGGAATCCGGTGTCGCCGATGGACATGAACGCGGAGCTGAATGTGGCCAACCGAAAAGACCGGTACCGGAACAGGTGTGGCGGGGCGATGGTTTCTCGTCGCCGACGGATTCGCCTGCGCTGCACCGCGGCGAAAGCGGCGACGGCCGCGATGGTGACACCGAAAAGGCCGACGGCCGTGCGCACTTGGTCGTCGTAGCCGCCGCCTCCGAGGTCCACGGCCAGGGCAAGGCTGCCCGCACTTGCCGCCAACAGGAGCGCACCCCAGACGTCGATGTCGGCAAGACGCTTGCGGGGGTTCTCGGCCAACGTCGTGGCGATGCCCACCGCGGCCAGCGCGCCAAGTAGCGCCGACCCGAAAAAGGCCCAGCGCCAACTGATCGCGGTGGCCGCCGCCGCGCCCCCGACAAGAGGTCCTATCACCGCCGCCAGCCCGATCGCCGCCGCCCACAAGCCGAAGGCGCGCTCACGCTGCGGCCCACGTTGCGCGAACAGCGTGTTGAGCACGCCGAGACCGTTCGGCAGAGTCGCCGCCAACGCCAACCCGGACAGCACGCGGCCGGCGAAAAAGGAGGGCAGATCCCAGGCGATGCCGCTGAGCACGCTTCCCGCGATGAACAGGGCGGTGGAGACGAGCAGCACGAAGCGGCGTCCGAGGACGTCACCGAGCCTGCCGAACAGGACCATGAATGCCGCCGCTGAGGCGAAGTATGCCGTGAACGCCAGGCCCAGATCGGCCACGGACAAACCGAGATCCCGTACCAGTGACGGGATGACGGCGTCGGCGATCGTGAAGTCGCTGATCGCCAACGTCACCGCCAGCAACACGAACCCGTAACTTGTCGAGGGCCGCGAACCGGGCGCGCGGTGTCCGGCCGTCGGTGACGGATGCACGCGACCATTGTGGAGGTCGCGAGGCACGGTAGGGGCACGCTGGCGCACCGATGTGATCGCGAGCACAATCGGCCATGATGCGAAAGACCGACCGCCATCGACCCGTCGCCTTCGCCGATGGCGACCGGCCGTCACAGGTCTCGTCAGATGTCTCAACGAGGAGGACACGATGACCGTTTACGCCCGCCCGGGTGCCGCCGACGCCCTGATGTCGTTCGAGTCGCGCTACGGCAACTTCATCGGCGGAGAATGGGTGCCGCCGGCCTCCGGGGAGTACTTCGAGAACCCGACGCCGGTGACGGGCCAGTCGTTCTGCGAGGTGCCGCGATCCGACGAAACCGATATCGAGGCAGCGCTGGACGCCGCACACGGCGCGGCCACCGCATGGGGCAAGACCGCCGCGGGGGAGCGCGCCGTCATCCTCAACAAGATCGCCGACCGCATCGAAGCGAACCTCGAGTCCCTCGCGCTGGCCGAGTCGTGGGACAACGGCAAGCCCATCCGCGAGACGCTGAACGCCGACCTGCCCCTGGCCGTCGATCACTTCCGCTACTTCGCCGGGGCGATCCGCGCCCAGGAAGGCTCGCTGTCCCAGATCGACGACGACACCGTCGCCTACCACTTCCACGAACCGCTCGGCGTCGTCGGGCAGATCATCCCGTGGAACTTCCCGATCCTGATGGCGACGTGGAAGCTGGCTCCCGCCCTGGCCGCCGGTAACGCGGTCGTACTCAAACCCGCCGAGCAGACGCCGGCGTCGATCCTCTACCTGATGAGCCTGATCGGGGACCTGCTGCCACCGGGCGTGGTCAACGTGGTCAACGGGTTCGGGTTCGAGGCGGGCAAACCGCTGGCGTCGTCGAACCGCATCGCCAAGATCGCGTTCACGGGCGAGACCACCACCGGCCGGCTGATCATGCAGTACGCGTCGCAGAACCTGATCCCCGTCACGCTCGAGCTCGGGGGCAAGAGCCCGAACATCTTCTTCTCCGATGTGATGGCCGAGGGCCCAGAAGGTCAGGACTACCAGGACAAGGCGCTCGAAGGCTTCACGATGTTCGCGCTCAACCAGGGCGAGGTGTGCACGTGCCCGTCGCGCAGCCTGATCCAGGCCGACATCTACGACGAGTTCCTGGAGTTGGCCGCGATCCGCACCAAGGCCGTGCGACAGGGCGATCCGCTGGACACCGAGACGATGATCGGATCGCAGGCCTCCAACGACCAGCTCGAAAAGGTGTTGTCCTACATCGCGATTGGTAAAGACGAAGGCGCCCGCGTCGTCACCGGCGGTGAGCGCGCCGAACTCGGCGGCGACCTGTCCGGCGGCTACTACGTGCAGCCGACGATTTTCGAGGGCAACAACAAGATGCGGATCTTCCAGGAGGAGATCTTCGGGCCCGTCGTCGCGGTCACCTCGTTCACCGATTACGACGACGCGATCGCCATCGCCAACGACACGCTGTACGGGTTGGGCGCCGGAGTGTGGAGTCGCGACGGCAACACCGCCTACCGTGCCGGTCGCGATATCAAGGCGGGCCGGGTGTGGACGAACTGCTACCACGCCTATCCCGCGCACGCGGCGTTCGGCGGCTACAAGCAATCCGGCATCGGGCGGGAGAACCACCGGATGATGCTCGACCACTACCAGCAGACCAAGAATCTGCTGGTGTCCTACAGCAACAAAGCGCAGGGGTTCTTCTGACGAGCGCTTGCGCGAGGAGGCGAGGATTCTGACGATGCCCGACCGGCGCGAACGTGGGTTACCCGCACACCAAACCGGACTTTCGCGTGCGGGTAACCCACGTTCGGCGCAACAAGAAGAAGAGCCGGCGCCGCCGCGGGCGTTGATCACCGCCGCGGCCGCCGATCTGCTGACCCGACTGCAGGACAAGCATGGCGCGCTGATGTTCCACCAGTCCGGCGGCTGCTGTGACGGGTCGTCGCCGATGTGCTACCCCGACGGGGAGTTCATCGTGGGCGATCGCGACGTGCTGCTCGCGGTGCTCGACGTCGGCGACGGGGTACCGGTCTGGATCGCGGGCTCGCAGTTCGAGGCGTGGAAGCACACCCAACTCGTGATCGACGTCGTCCCGGGCCGCGGCGGAGGGTTCAGCGTCGAAGCCCCCGAAGGGGTGCGGTTCTTGAGCCGAGGCCGGGCGTTCACCGGGGCAGAGATGCAGGCACTGGCCGCCACACCGCCTGTGACCGGGGCGGATTTCGAACGGGGCGTCCGACCGCCACCGCCGGAAACGCATATCGTCGGTGACCCAATCGATGCCTGTCCGATACCTGACGCGCCGGGCGGGTGAGCGGGGCTAAGCCGTTGTCCGCGTAGCCTTTCAACCGTGATACCGCTTCCCCGTGCATGGGTGCTGACCAGCGCGTTGCTGGTCGGTACGGCAGTGGGGCTGATCCTGGGGGTCGCCGCCACGCTGGTGATCGACGCGCCCATCCGGCCCGACGTCGTCGTGGCCCTCGTCGTCGGCGTACCCGCCGCGCTCGGCATGCTGGCGATCCTGGTGTCGGGTCGGCGGTGGGTGACGACCGCAGGCGCCTTCCTGCTCGGCGTCGCGCCCGGGTGGTTCGGGGTGCTGGTCGCGATCCAGGCGGTGCACGGTGCCTGAGACAACCGAAACGCTGCCCGGCGACCCGACGGAGCCGTACACCCCGACATTTACCACCGGTGAGTTCCAGGCGGTGATGGGAACAACGGCCGTCGCCGAGCACCCGTCGCAGCCGGTACCGATCCCGGCACAGCCCGTCGTGGTTCCCGGCAACCACCCCTACCTCAAGCGCTGGATTTTCGTGCTCGTCGTCGCGGGCGTCTGGGCGCTCGCCGCGTTGGCGGGATGGGGTCTGTACCACTGGTGGTACCACTCGATGGACAAGACGGCCCCGGTCTTCGTCGCGCTGGTCTTCGTGGTCACGGCGACGGTGGCCGGTCTGCTTCTCGCGATGGTGCCCGACAGGCCCGTGGTGTCCGCGCTCGCGCTCGCGCTGATGTCGGCGCCGTTCGGAGCGGTCGCGGGGGCGGCGGTACTGCACGGTCTTTACTTCTGCGAGTGGGCCACCCGGTGTTTCGCAGGCGTGATCCCCTACTGAGTTGTTTCAGCGGCCGGTCGGCTCCCATGTCCGCATGGCCGCGTCGAGGCCCTGATCGTCCAACGCGTGCACCGGCAACGGTTCGTTGCCGTCGCCAGAACGCATACCGTCCAACAGGATCCCGACGTAGCGACGCCACAGATCGGTGTCGACGTGTCCGGCGAACTCGCTGACCATTCCGGCGAGCAGGCTGAGCAGAGGCAGGTCGGTGTGTGAGATGTCCGAGCGCAGACGGCCGTCGTTCTGCGCTCGCTTGACGACTTGCACGGCGACCGGGTGAAGACGTTCCTGTGCCGCCACCACGCGGTCACCGCCGTAGGCTTTGCTGAACGCGATTTCCCGCAAGCCCCGGTCGGTAGCGGTCATCGCGCACAGATGCTCGACGAACCACACGAAGCCCTCCCACGGATCGTCGTGCTCCAGCGCGGTTTCAGCCAACGCGGTCATCTGATCCAGGCCGTCGACGAAGATCGCCTCGAGCAGTTCGTCTTTGGTCGCGAACCGCCGGTACACCGTTCCCACTCCCACCCCTGCGTACCGGGCGACGTCATTGAGGTTGGGCTCCAAACCTTTTGATGCGAACAATTCACGGGCCGCTTGCAGAACGCGTGTGCGGTTGCGTTCGGCGTCTTTGCGCAGGGGGCGACAACTCAGCCGCGGCGACTCCGTCTCACCCACATCCATCCGGCCGAGTGTAATGCGGTCCACAGGAAAGCGGATTGACCTTGTCCGCTTCGTTCGTTAGCTTGGCTGACTAGCACTGCGCCCCCTGAGCTCGGGGTGGTCACAACGCCGGAAGGCCCGCACATTGACTCCCGTCGATCCATTTCCCGCACTGCTCGGGCGCGCTGATGCCGACCCGGGGAAGCGCCGGTCATGAAGCTGGTGACACGCGTCTGGCTTCCCGTAATGATCCTCATTGCCGCGACGGCGGGCGTTCTCGCGGTGTCGCATTTCCGGGGCATCTTCGGTGCCGAACCCGCCCTGAAGACCCCGATCGGTGCCGACACCGCGGAGAAGTTCATCCCGAAGGTCGTCACCTATGAGGTCTTCGGTACGGGCACCGCCGTGGTCAACTATCTGGATCTCGACGGAAAGCCGGTGCGCGCCGGAACCGTGAGCCTGCCGTGGTCGCTGACGTTGGAGACCACAGCGCCGTCGGTAGCGCCGAACATCATCGCCCAGACCGACGGCCAGTCCATCGGCTGCCGCATCACCGTGGACGACGAACTCAAGGATGAGAAGACGGCTCAGGGTGTGAACGCCCAGACGTTCTGTCTGGTGAAATCCGCATGAGCGCACCGGTCGAGGACGCGCCGACGAACCCCAACCCGATCGCCGCGCCGAAACGTCCGTGGCTTCCGCGGTTGATCCGCCTGTTCGCCCTGCCGATCATCGTGGGCTGGGTCGTCATCATCGGCTTCCTCAACACCGCGGTGCCGCAGCTCGAAGTGGTGGGCAAGCAGCGCGCGGTGTCGATGAGCCCGCAGGACGCGCCGTCGATGATCGCGATGAAACGCGTCGGCACCACGTTCGAGGAATACGACACCAGCAGCTCGGTCATGGTCGTGCTCGAGGGCGAGAAGAAGCTGGGTGTCGAGGCGCTGGAGTTCTACGAACAGATGGTGCGCGACCTGCGCGCCGACACCGCACACGTGCAGTATGTGCAGGACCTGTGGTCTGACTCGTTCACCGCCGCGGGCGCGCAGAGCGTCGACGGCAAGGCCGCTTACACCCAGGTGTACATCGCCGGCGACCAGGGCGAGAGGTTGGCCAACGAGTCGGTGCACGCCGTGCGGGACATCGTCGCCAAACACCCGACGCCTCCTGGTGTCGAGGTCTACGTCACCGGCGCAGCAGCGACGACGACAGACCAGAACGCCGTCGGCGACAAGAGCATGCGGACGATCGAGATGCTCACGTTCGGCGTCATCATCGTCATGCTGTTGGTGATCTACCGGTCCATCGCCACGACGCTGGTGCTGCTCGGCATGCTCGCGATGGGATTGCTCGGCAACCGCGGGTTGATCTCATTTCTGGGTTACCACAACGTGTTTGGTCTGACCACCTTCGCCACCAACCTGGTGGTCACCCTGACCATCGCCACCGCCGTCGACTACGGGATCTTTCTGGTCGGCCGGTACCAGGAGGCCCGCCGATCCGGCGAGGACCGAGAATCGGCGTACTACACGATGTTTCAGGGGACCGCCCACGTCGTCGCGGCGTCCGGGTTGACCATCGCGGGCGCCACCTTCTGCCTGAACTTCACCCGGCTGCCCTACTTCCAGAGCATGGGCTATCCGATGGCCGCGGCGATGGTGTTCGGCATCGTGGTGGCCTTGACATTCGGCCCCGCGTTGATCTCGGTGGTCAGCCGCTTCGGCCGCGTGCTCGAACCCAAAGCCAAGTCATCGACCCGGGCGTGGCGTCGGATCGGCACCTCGACCGTCCGCTGGCCCGGTGCGTTCGTGGTGGTGGCCGTCGCGGCGTGCCTGGTCGGCTTGCTCGCGCTGCCCAGTTACCACACGAGCTACAACGACCGGCTGTATCTGCCCGACGACATCTCAGCCAACGTCGGGTACGCGGCGGCGACCCGCCACTTCTCCGAGGCCCGGATGAACCCGGACGTGCTGATGGTCGAGACCGACCGCGACCTGCGCAACCCGGCAGGGTTCCTGATGATCGACAAGATCGCGAAAGCCCTTGCGGATGTCGAGGGAATCGCCCAGGTGCAGGCGATCACCCGGCCCGACGGCAAGCCGATCGAACACACGACGATCCCCTACATGATCGGCCAGCAAGGCGTCGGCCAGCTCATGTCCAACGACTACCAGCAGGGCGTCATCGACAACATCATGGCCCAGGCCGACGAGATGGCCCACACCATCGAGTCGATGGAGAAGATGAACTCGATCACCCGCGAACTGTCCGTGGTGTCGCGAAGTATGGCCGACAAGATGACCGACACGTCGCTGACTGTGCAGGAAGTGCGCGACAACATCGCCAACTTCGATGACTTCTTCCGCCCCGTGCGCAACTACTTCTACTGGGAGCCACACTGTTTCAACATCCCGGTCTGCTGGTCGCTGCGTTCCATCTTCAACAGCCTCGACGGCATCTCGACCATGTCCGACGACTTCCAGGCGATGGTTCCCGACATCAACCGGATGGCCGACCTCACGCTGGAGATGACCGCGGTGATGCCGGGGATGATCCAGTCGATGAAAAACCAGCGCCAGATGATGTTGAACCAATATCAGGTTCAGAAGGCGCAGCAGGACCAGACCATGGAGCAGCAGGAAGACAGCGCGGCGATGGGGGAGGCGTTCGACGAAGCCCTCAACGACGACTCCTTCTACGTTCCGCCCGAAGCGTTCACGAACGCCGACTTCATCCGCGGCATGGACCTGATGATGTCGCCGGACGGGCACGCGGTCCGGTTCACCATCATCCACCAGGGCGATCCGCTGACCGAGGAAGGCATTTCGCGGATCGAACCGCTGAAGAAGGCCGCGGCCGCCGCGATCAAGGGCACACCGCTGGAAGGCTCCTGGGTCTACGTCGGCGGTGCCGCTGCGATGTTCGACGACATGCAGCAGGGTGCCGATTACGACCTGCTGATCGCGGTCACAGCCGCGCTCCTGTTGATCCTCGTCATCATGATGGTGATCACCAGGGCCCTGGTCGCCGCTCTGGTCATCGTCGGAACCGTGGCGCTGAGCCTGGGCACGGCGTTCGGGATGTCGGTGGTGCTTTGGCAGCACATCATCGGCATCCCCCTGCACTGGATGGTCCTGCCGATGGCGATCATCGTGCTGGTGGCCGTCGGCGCGGACTACAACCTGCTGCTGGTGTCGCGGATGAAGGAGGAAGTCCACGCCGGACTGCGCACCGGCACCATTCGCGCCATGGCAGGCAGCGGCCCCGTCGTCACCGCCGCCGGGTTGGTGTTCGCGTTCACGATGGCGACGATGGCGGTCAGCGACCTGATCGTCATCGGCCAGGTCGGCACGACGATCGCGCTGGGCCTGATGTTCGACACGTTCGTGATCAGGGGATTGATGACGCCGTCGGTGGCCACTCTGCTCGGACGGTGGTTCTGGTGGCCGCTGCAGGTGCGCCAGCGTCCGCGCCCGGCGCCGTGGCCCCAGCCGATCCAACGCGATCCCGCGGGACATGGCGGACCGTTCGCCGATGCCCATTAGTGTGGGGGCGTGACCCACTATGACGTCGTCGTTCTCGGAGCAGGCCCCGGCGGGTACGTCGCGGCCATCCGTGCCGCACAGCTCGGACTGAACACCGCCATCGTCGAACCCAAGTACTGGGGCGGCGTGTGCCTCAACGTCGGGTGCATCCCGTCCAAAGCGTTGCTGCGTAATGCGGAGCTCGCGCACATCTTCACCAAGGAAGCCAAGCAGTTCGGCATCAACGGCGAGGCGACGTTCGACTACGGCGTCGCCTTCGACCGCAGCCGCAAGATCGCCGACGGCCGCGTCGCCGGCGTACATTACTTGATGAAGAAGAACAAGATCACCGAGATCCACGGCTACGGCAAGTTCAAAGACGAGCACACGCTCGAGGTCGACCTCAACGAGGGCGGCACCGAGACCGTCGAGTTCGACAACATCATCATCGCCACCGGCAGCAGCACCCGCCTGGTGCCCGACACGTCGCTGTCCGAAAACGTGGTCACCTACGAAGAACTCATCATGACGCGCGAGCTGCCGTCCTCGATCGTGATCGCCGGCGCCGGCGCCATCGGCATGGAGTTCGGCTACGTGATGAAGAACTACGGCGTCGACGTCACGATCGTCGAGTTCCTGCCCCGCGCGCTGCCCAACGAGGACGCTGACGTCTCCAAGGAGATCGAGAAGCAGTTCAAGAAGCTCGGCGTCAAGGTGCTGACCGGCACCAAGGTCGAATCGATCAAAGACAGCGGCGACGACGTCACCGTGTCCGTCAGCAAGGACGGCAAGTCCGAGGACATCAAAGCCGAAAAGGTGCTGCAAGCAATCGGTTTCGCGCCCAACCTCGAGGGTTACGGACTCGACAACACGGGCGTCGGGATCACCGAGCGCAAGGCGATCGACATCGACGACTACATGCGCACCGGCGTGCCGCACATCTACGCGATCGGCGACGTGACGGGCAAGCTGCAGTTGGCGCATGTGGCCGAGGCGCAGGGCGTCATCGCCGCCGAAACCATCGCAGGCGCAGAGACTCTGCCGCTCGGGGACTACCGGATGCTGCCGCGCGCGACGTTCTGCCAGCCGCAGGTGGCCAGCTTCGGGCTCACCGAGGAGCAGGCCCGCGAAGAGGGTTACGACGTCAAGGTCGCCAAGTTCCCGTTCACCGCCAACGCCAAGGCGCACGGTGCGGGCGACCCCAGCGGCTTCGTCAAGCTGATCGCCGACGGTAAATATGGCGAGTTGATCGGCGGCCACCTGATCGGCCACGACGTCTCCGAGCTTCTGCCCGAGCTGACGCTGGCCCAGAAGTGGGACCTCACCGCCACCGAACTGGCGCGCAACGTCCACACGCACCCGACCATGTCCGAGGCCCTGCAGGAATGCTTCCATGGCCTGCTCGGCCACATGATCAACTTCTGAGCCGGGGCCACACAGCAGCGTGGTTCAGACAACCAGCACGGCGAGGGCACTGTGGGTCGCCGGCATCGGCGGCTTGGTGATCGGCCATATCCTCTGGCTGGCCGGGATCTCCTTCGCCACCTCGACCTCCGACGTCAGCACCTGGGTGCTGGTGGTGGCCGCAGTGTCGTTTGTCGTGGGCGGTGCGGTCGGCTGGCTGGGCTGGCGGGCGTATCAGCGCAGAAGCGAGGTGTGGGCGGCGTTCCTGTGCGCGCTGCCGGTCTCGCCGGTGCTGCTGTCGCTGATCGTCCTCGGTATCACGTACCTCTAGCGCGCCGTTTGTGAAGCTGCCGACGCTGACGGGCCGATGAGCGTCGTCGGATTCACAAAACGAGCGCTTAGTCCGGGAAGTCCAGCGGCACTTTCAAAGTGGTGATCGTGGCCGCCAGACCGTCGTACTGGGCGGCCAGCATGCAGAACTCGATCAACTGCGGTTTGGTCAGGTGCCTGGCCAACACGGCCCAGGTCTCGGGTGAGACGCCGCGGGTCACGACGAACTCGTCGGTCGCGGTGATCAACGCGCGCTGGCGGTCGGTCAGTCCTTCGGCGTCGGGACCCTCGAAGATCTTCTTCTGCACGTCCGGGCCGAGCCCCCGGGCGCGGGCCAAGCGGCGGTGCTGCTGCAGTTCGTATTCGCAGTCGCGGAGATGTCCGACGCGCAGGATGACGGTTTCGGCGTCCTGCACCGACAGCTTGCTCAGCATGCCGAGCAGCACACCGCTGTACGGCAGCCACGCCAGGAACAGAAGCCGGTGTTGGCCAAGCACATTGAAGAGGCTGAAGCGGGGCGCCCTGATAGCGCGGGCGCCGAGCTTGGCGATGGCCCAGTTCAGCGGGCCGAGTTCCTTGAATCCACCGGGCGCGATACGTGCTGACTCGGGTGCGCTCATCGCAGCGAGTCTACGTGTGGTCGCCGAATCAAGGTCGACGTACCAGATAGGGCGAGACCGTGCTGCGGTGCTCGTCGATGTCGAGCGCACGGCCGAGGGCGGGGAAGGCCCGCTGCGGGCAGTTGTCGCGTTCGCAGACCCGGCAACCGGCGCCGATCGGCGTCGACACCTCCCCGGACAGGTCGAGCCCCTCCGAATACACCAGCCGATGGGCGTGGCGCAGCTCGCAGCCCAGGCCGATGGCGAACGTCTTACCCGGCTGGCCGTAGCGCTGCGCACGCCGTTCGACGGTGCGGGCCACCCACAGGTAGTTGCCTCCGTCGGGCATCTGCGCGACCTGCACTCCGATCTTGCCGGGGTTGGCGAATGTCTCGTAGACGTTCCACAACGGGCAGGTACCGCCGCTGGAGGAGAAGTGGAAACCGGTGGCGGACTGGCGTTTTGACATATTGCCCGCGCGGTCGACGCGGACGAAGGACAGCGGCACACCGCGCATCGACGGCCGCTGCAGGGTCGACAGCCGGTGAGCGATCGTCTCGTAGCTGACCGAGTAGAACGCCGAAAGCCGCTCGACGTCGTAGCGGAAGTTCTCCGCGACATCGTGAAACTGCGCGTACGGCAACACCATTGCGGCGGCGAAGTAGTTGGCCAGACCCAGTCGCGCCAGCCGCGTCGACTCGTCGCTGGTGAACTTCCCCTCGTCGACGAGCTTGTCGATGAGGTCGCCGAATTCCAGATACGCCAGTTCGACGGCCATCTTGAACACGGTCTGCCCGGATGAGAGGTGGTTGTTGAGCTCGAGTGTCTTCGTCTCGGGGCTGTAGCGGTGCAGCACCGATTCGCCGAGGTCCATGCGGTGGACGATGCGCACGCCGTGCACCATCGTCAGTCGGTCCGACAATTGGCGGGCGAGCTCCGAGCGGTGCATCGGCATGCGGATGGTGAGGTCTTCGGCCGCGGTGTCGAGTTCGTGCAGATAATTCTGTCGTTGGTAGAAGTAGTCGCGCACCTCCTCGTGGGGCATGGTGATCGCACCCGAGCCGGAACTGAAGCCGCCGCCTGCGGCGAATCTGTCCTCGGTGGCCGCCGCCAGTCGGGTGGTGGTCAGCTGGTAGCGGCGGTGGAGGTTGACCATCGCGCGGGCGAGGTTGGGGTGCGCAGCGACCATGTCCGCGATCTCGGCCAGGTCGACGTCGATATCGAGGTCGCGGTCGAGGGTGACCTCGCGTAGCTCCGCGACCAGACGGGTGTCGTCCTCGGAGGCGAAGAAGGTGGCGTCGACGCCGAACACCTCGGTGATGCGCAGCAGGACGGCCAAGGTCAGCGGCCGCACGTCGTGCTCGATCTGGTTGAGGTAGCTCGGCGAGATGTCGAGCATCTGGGCAAGCGCCGCCTGGCTGAAGCCACGCTCGCTGCGAAGTTGCCGAACCCGCGAGCCGACAAACGTTTTCGCCACGTCAGCCAGCGTAGCAACGGTGCGAAGGTGCTCTTCGCATTGTTGGCAGATCCGCCGCTGTGGCAATATCGGCGGTCGTGAACGAGAAGCAGGGATCGGGAACGGGCCCGGCCCAGGGCCTGGCCAAGGCCATGATGCCGGTCCCTGATCCGCACCCCGACGTCTTCGACATCGAGTGGCCGCTCCGGGTGGCCGACGTGGACCGCGAAGGCCGACTCAAATTCGACGCCGCGACGCGCCACATTCAAGACATCGGCTCCGACCAGTTGCGCGAACTGGGGTTCCAGGAGACCCATCCGCTGTGGATCGTGCGCCGCACGATGATCGACATGATCCGCCCGATCGAGTTCCAGGACATTCTGCGGCTGCGTCGTTGGTGTTCGGGCACGTCGAACCGATGGTGCGAGATGCGGGTGCGCATCGACGGCCGGAAGGGCGGCCTGATCGAATCCGAGGCGTTCTGGATCAACATCAATCGCGAGACGCAGGGACCCGCGCGCATATCCGACGACTTCCTCGAGGGATTGCGGCGTACGACCGACGTCAACCGGCTGCGGTGGAAGGAGTACCTGTCGGCGGGCAGCCGCGAGGACGCCGACGACATCCGCGAGTTCCCGACGCGGGTCAGCGACATCGACATCTTCGACCACATGAACAACGCGGTGTACTGGTCGGTGATCGAGGACCACCTGCACCACCACCCGGAGCTGGCGCGGTACCCGCTGCGGGTGACGATCGAACACGACGCCGCGGTCGCCCTTGGCGACAAGATGGAGATTCTCAGCCACACCTATCCGCCGGGTTCGACGGACAAATTCGGTCCGGAGCTGACGGACCGCACTGTTACAACGCTCACATATGCGGTCGGCGACGAGGCCAAGGCCGTCGCAGCGATCTTCAACCTCTGATCATGATCGGTTTAACAGTACGGGCGTACTGACCTGCGGAAATCGCCTACTCATCGGTAACTTCTGAACCGGTCAAGCGCACCTGGTTCTTCGCAAAATTCGCAAATCTGAGGAAGTGGTTGGCGAAAGTTGGCATTCGAAACGGCTGGACCTGCGCTAATGGACTGAGGCATCCTCGTAGTAGCGAAACTGCTAAACCGTTTGGGCGTTAACAAGCCGGGCTACTCCGGCGGCGCCGCGGCGATAGTGAACAGATCGAAGGAGCGCCATGTCAACCGTTGGCAAGCCGAAGAGTGCCGAAGAAATTCAGCGCGACTGGGACACCAATCCCCGCTGGAAGAACGTCACCCGCGACTATTCGGCCGAGGACGTCGTTGCGCTGCAGGGCACCGTCGTCGAGGAGTCCACGCTGGCCAAGCGTGGGGCGGAGATCCTGTGGAACCAGCTGCATGACATGGAGTTCGTCAACGCGCTCGGCGCGCTGACCGGCAACATGGCCGTCCAGCAGGTGCGTGCCGGGCTGAAGGCCATCTACCTGTCCGGGTGGCAGGTCGCCGGTGACGCGAACCTGTCCGGTCACACCTACCCCGACCAGAGCCTGTACCCGGCCAACTCGGTGCCGCAGGTCGTGCGCCGGATCAACAACGCGCTGCTTCGCGCCGACGAGATCGCCAAGGTCGAGGGCGACACCTCGGTCGAGAACTGGCTGGTGCCGATCGTCGCCGACGGCGAGGCCGGTTTCGGCGGTGCGTTGAACGTCTACGAGCTGCAGAAGGCGATGATCGCCGCCGGTGTCGCGGGTTCGCACTGGGAGGATCAGCTGGCATCGGAGAAGAAGTGCGGTCACCTCGGTGGCAAGGTGCTGATCCCGACCCAGCAGCACATCCGCACCCTGACCTCGGCACGCCTGGCGGCCGACGTCGCCGACGTCCCGACCGTGGTCATCGCGCGCACCGACGCCGAGGCGGCCACCTTGATCACCTCCGACGTCGACGAGCGCGATCAGCCGTTCATCACCGGTGAGCGGACCAAGGAAGGCTTTTACACCGTCAAGAACGGCATCGAGCCGTGCATCGCGCGCGCCAAGGCCTACGCGCCGTACGCCGATCTGATCTGGATGGAGACCGGCACCCCCGACCTCGAGCTGGCCAAGAAGTTCGCCGAGGGCGTGCAGGCCGAGTTCCCGGACCAGATGCTGGCCTACAACTGCTCGCCGTCGTTCAACTGGAAGAAGCACCTCGACGACGCGACGATCGCGAAGTTCCAGAAGGAGCTGGGCGCGATGGGCTTCAAGTTCCAGTTCATCACGCTGGCCGGCTTCCACGCGCTGAACTACTCGATGTTCGACCTGGCTTACGGCTACGCCCGCAACCAGATGTCGGCATACGTCGAGCTGCAGGAGCGCGAATTCGCCGCCGAGGAGCGGGGTTACACCGCAACCAAGCATCAGCGCGAGGTCGGCGCCGGCTACTTCGACCGGATCGCCACGACGGTGGACCCGAACAGCTCGACGACCGCGCTGAAGGGTTCGACCGAAGAGGGTCAGTTCCACTAAGTCAGGCCCCCTAGACCAGGCCCAGTAGGCTCACGAGGCCCAACGGCTTGTCATCAGGCCCCGTCCTTATATTGGGCGGGGCCTGATGTTATGGAGAGGACGCAAGTGAGCATTGAACGAGTCGGTGTGGTCGGCGCCGGACAGATGGGCAGCGGCATCGCGGAGGTGGCCGCGAAAGCCGGCGCCAGCGTCGTCGTCTACGAGCCGTCCGAGGAACTCGTCGAGGCCGGGCGCAAGCGGATCACCGGCTCGTTGGAGCGGGCCGCGAGCAAGGGCAAGCTGTCGGAGGCCGACCGCGATGCGACGTTGGCGCGGCTGTCGTACACCACCGATCTGTCCGACCTGGCCGACCGTCAACTCGTGATCGAGGCGATCATCGAGGACGAGGCCGTCAAGGCCAAGGTCTTCGCCGAGCTCGACGCCGTCGTCACCGATCCCGACGCGGTCCTCGCGTCGAACACGTCGAGCATCCCAATCATGAAAATCGCTGCGGCAACGAAGAATCCGAGTCGCGTGCTGGGGCTGCACTTCTTCAACCCGGTGCCGGTGCTGCCGCTGGTGGAGCTGGTCAACACGCTGGTGACCTCCGAGGAGGCGCTGCAGCGGACCGAGCAGTTCGCGAGCGAGGTGCTCGGCAAGCAGGTGGTGCGGTGCAGCGACCGCTCCGGGTTCGTCGTCAATGCGCTGCTGGTGCCTTACCTGCTCTCGGCGATCCGGATGGTGGAGGCCGGCGTCGCCACGGTGGAGGACGTCGACAAGGCAATCGTGGCCGGGCTCTCACATCCGATGGGCCCGCTGCGCCTTTCGGACCTGATCGGTCTGGACACCATGAAGCTGATCGCAGACTCGATGTTCGATGAACTCAAGGACCCGCACTACGCGCCGCCACCGCTGCTGCTGCGGATGGTCGAGGCGGGGCAGCTCGGCAAGAAGTCAGGCCAGGGCTTCTACAGTTATTAGCGCCGAGCGCACGCCCATCAAACGGGGCAGCCGCGGCTCCTGAGCGCCTCGCATACCCGGCGCACTATCTCGGCTCGTTGAAACCGTAGGTGACGCGCGCTGACCCGCACGATCAGCCAGCCTTGCGCGGCCAAGAACTCCAGCCGTTCGATGTCTCCGGCGTGAATGTCCGGACTGGTCCAATGCTGCACTCCGTCGTACTCGACGCCCACTTTCCACTGGCACCAGCCCATATCGATTCGGCGATTGCCAACGCGAATCTGCGTGGCCGGGTGAGGCAACCCATTACGGACGAGCAGCAGGCGAAGCTCGGTCTCTTTCGGCGATTCCGCGCCGCCATCGACGAGATCCATTGTCGCGCGCAGTGCACGGATGCCCCGTGCGCCGGGATAGCGGTTCGCGATGCCCTGCACTTCGGCGACGGTGCACCCGGTCGCGTTGAGCAGGGCGTCGATTCGCATGATCCCCAGATCCCCCGGCACGCGCCGACCTAGGTCATAAGCCGTGCGAGCGGGTGTCGTACAGTCGAAACTTCCTCGCAGGCAGACCTCGTCATCGGCGAGCGTCCCACTGTAGATGACGATTCCGCGCGGAGATCGATGCCGTATTCGTGCCAGTTCCGCCGGTCCGTCGGGCGGTAGCCAGCGAGTTCCGAACATCGCCGCGGCCGAATGGCCGAATAGAGTCGCTTGTCCGCGAGACCAAAGCCATGCGGCATGTGCTCGAACACGCGCGTCGAGTTCCATTCCTGTCGGCGCGTATATGTTGCGGTGCACCTTGACGTAGTTGGTGCGTAGGTCGTGACGTGTCACGGTGCCGGCTGCGAGTGCGTCGCTGCCCACGATGAGACGGTCCATATCCAGTTAGATGCGAAAAGCGCTATACCGGTTCCACGAGACTGCGGTTTATGAGAGGAATCGGCCGAAATTCGTCAGAAACCGCAGTCTCGGCGCCTACGACTCCAATAACCGCTTGCGTTCCGCGTCGACGTCGAAATCCGCAGGCGGGTATGACAAGTCGAGGGCCTCGAGCGCTTCGATCAGCAGTTCGGTGACGGCGAGCCGGCTGTACCACCGGCGATCGCAGGGCACCACGTGCCACGGCGCATAGTCCGTCGACGTGCGGTCCAGCACCGCCTGGTAGGCCTCCTGATACTGGGGCCATTTGAGGCGCTCGTCGATGTCGCCGGGGTTGTACTTCCAGTATTTCGTCGGGTCGTCGAGCCGTTCGAGGAGCTGCTTCTTCTGCTCGTCCAACGAGATGAACATCGCCACCTTCACCAGAGTCGTTCCACCGTCGACGAGTTCACGCTCGAACGCGTTGATCTCGTCGTAGCGCGCACCCCACACCTCCGGCGGCACCAGGTTGTGCACCCGAACGATGAGCACGTCCTCGTAATGCGACCGGTCGAAGACGCCGATATGTCCCGGCGGCGGCAACGCGCGCCGGATCCGCCACAGGAAGTCGTGCGCCAGCTCCTCCGGTGTCGGTTTGCCAAATGCGGTGTAGCGTACGCCCATCGGGTTGACAGCTCCGACAACATGTTTGACGATACCGCCCTTGCCCGCGGCATCCATGCCCTGCAGCACAAGTAAGACCGAGCGGGCGTCGTCACGGCCTTTGGAACTGGCGTAGAGCATCTCCTGCAGCTCGGCGAGGCGATTGCTGCGGGCCGCTTGCACCGGAGCCGCATCGGCTTTGGCGCCGTCGAAACCCGGTGTCGCCGAGGGGTTCAGATCGGCCACCTTGTCGCCGGTCCGAAACCGCACCGCGTCGGCGATGGGCGAGGTGACCGGGTCCGGGCTCACTGGTCGTCTTGCGTCGGGGGTGGAAGCGCCGGCGACGGGTGTGGTCGGCCGCGGAACGCCTCGAGTGACCCGCCCACTTCGACGATGCCGCACAGCGCATTCCACGAGAGCATGGTCAGGTAGTCGATCAGCTCGTCGGAGCTCATGCGCCGGTTGGACATCCACGAGTGCGTGGCAAGCTGAACACCGCCGACTGTGTGGT
This sequence comes from Mycolicibacterium flavescens, assembly GCA_900637135.1. Lineage (NCBI taxonomy): Bacteria > Bacillati > Actinomycetota > Actinomycetes > Mycobacteriales > Mycobacteriaceae > Mycobacterium > Mycolicibacterium flavescens. The sequence goes on along the minus strand of LR134353.1, from coordinate 4,661,500 downwards.
ACGCCCACGGTTCGACGCCGCCGGTGTCCATACCGGCCTCCTGCATCCGGCGTCGCAGCATCACCGCCAACATGCGGGCGATGATCTGCTCGGACGTGGCGACCGCGCGGCTCTTGCTCGCCGAGTTGTTCGCCATCACGAACTGATAGGGCTCGGGTTCGGCCGCCACCGTTTCGACATAGACCCGGATCACCTCGCGAGTGAGTTCAAAGCCGTCCAGGTTCGACGACAGCGCCGCGGCCATGTTCGGGATCAGCGTCGTCTGCGCGAACCGCATCATCACCGCGGTCGTGAGGTCGTTCTTATCGACGAAGTAGCGGTACAGCACCGTCTTCGAGACGCCGATCTCGGCCGCGATCTCGTCCATGCTGACGCCACTACCGAGTCGGCGGATCGCCTCAAGGGTGCCATCCACCAGCTCGTTGCGGCGCTCTACCTTGTGCTTGTGCCAACGCCGCTTGCGGCCGTCTGTCTTGACCGCGATCGCCTCGGACTGTTGTGCCACTATCCCCGTGATCCGTTCCGTAGTTCCCCTCGATAGTACGGCCGATCTTGACACCGCGTGTTGTCGGTCCGAGCTGCCGCGCGTCGTAGCGGATGATGGAGAAGTGGCACATAGACCGAGCGCCGGACGGCACGCCCCGACGGTTCCGCCCGCCCCGCGGAGAAGCTTCGCCGAGTCCTTGGCCGGGGCCGACTCCGTAGCCGATGCGGAGCGCCGCCGTTCGCTGCGGCGCATGAAGGTCGTCGCGCTGAGTTTTCTCGTCGGCGCCTCGGTCATCTTCCTCATCTGCACCTGGGCCCAGTCCGCCGGTGCTGCCCCGGTCTGGGTCGGCTATGTGCGCGCCGCAGCCGAGGCCGGCATGGTCGGCGCCCTGGCGGACTGGTTCGCGGTCACCGCCCTGTTCAAGCACCCACTCGGCATCCCGATCCCGCACACCGCGATCATCAAGCGCAAAAAGGACCAGCTCGGCGAGGGGCTCGGCGCCTTCGTTCGCGAGAACTTCCTGTCTCCTGAAGTCGTGTCGGCGAAGCTGCGCAACGCCGAAGTGGCAGGCCGGCTGGGCAAGTGGCTCTCCGAACGCTCACACGCCGAACGCGTTGCCGCCGAAACCGCCACCGTGCTGCGGGTTCTGGTGGAGATGCTGCGCGACGAGGATGTGCAGCAGGTGCTCGACCGGATGATCGTCAAACGCATCGCCGAACCGCAGTGGGGTCCGCCGATCGGTCGGGTGCTGGCCACGCTGCTGGCCGAACACCGGCAGGAAGCACTGCTGCAACTGCTCGCCGACCGCGCCTTCCAGTGGTCGCTCAACGCCGGGCCCGTCATCGACCGGGTGATCGAACGCGACTCGCCCACCTGGTCCCCACGCTGGGTGGACCACCTCGTCGGCGACCGCATCCACCGCGAGTTGATGGACTTCACCGACAAGGTGCGCCGCAACCCGGACCACGAGCTGCGGCGGTCGGCGACCCGGTTCCTGTTCGAGTTCGCCGACGACCTCCAGCACGATCGGGCCACCATTGAGCGCGCCGAGAACGTCAAGGAACAGGTCATGGCCCGCGACGAGGTCACGCGCGCGGCCGAGACGGCGTGGAGAGCGGCCAAGCGCATTCTGTTCGAGTCGGTGGACGACCCCTCATCGACGCTGCGCACGCGGGTCGCGGACTCGGTGATGCTGATCGGGGAGTCGCTGCGCGACGACGCCGACCTGCGCGACAAGGTCGACAACTGGATCATCCGGGCGGCCCAGCACCTCGTCGCCCAGTACGGCGTGGAAATCACCGCGATCATCACCGAAACCGTCGAGCGGTGGGACGCCGACGAGGCCAGCCGCCGTATCGAACTCCACGTCGGACGCGACCTGCAATTCATCCGGATCAACGGCACCGTGGTGGGCGCGCTGGCGGGCCTGGTCATCTATTCCGTAGCCCAACTTATATTCTGACCTGCGCTAACGAGTGCTTGCAAAAGTTAGCACTGCGTCGTACGGTAGGGGTGTCGCTTTTTGGATACCCGAGGCACGGAGGGCTTCGCATGTCGCAGGATGACAATCTTGCCGTCGTCGTGTCCAACGCTGCGCAGACCGCCGCCCAGGACATCGGCACGTTCATCCGGACGCAACGCGAAGCCGCTCAGGTATCCGTACGACAGTTGGCCGAGAAGGCCGGCGTCAGCAATCCCTACCTCAGCCAGATCGAGCGGGGATTGCGCAAACCCTCTGCCGACGTGCTCAACCAGATCGCCAAGGCGCTGCGGTTGTCGGCTGAGGTGCTCTACGTGCGGGCCGGGATTCTCGAGCCCAGCGAGAAGAGCGAGGTGCGCGACGCCATCGTCAACGACACGGCGATCACCGAGCGGCAAAAGCATGTGCTGCTCGACATCTACACGTCGTTCTGTCAGCAGAACGAGGCCGAGGTTGACGAGGCAGGTAGCGACACAGAACAGGAGTCGTCGACTGAATAGAGACTCCGGCTTCTGAACACGAACGCAACCGAACCACATCCTCAGAAAGGAACACCATGGCCAAGAACACTCCCGCCAAGAACCAGCCCACCCCCGACGACCTGAAGGCGCCGTTGCTCGCCGCCGTCGGTGCCGCCGACCTCGCCCTCGAGCGGGTCAACGAGATCGTCGCCGCCCTTCGTGAGCGCGCCGACGACGCCCGCACCGACTCGCGTAGCCGCGTCGAGGAGACCCGTGCGCGGATCGACCGACTGCAGGACGACCTGCCGACGCAGTTCGGTGAGCTGCGCGACCGTCTGAGCTCCGATGAGCTGCGCAAGTTCGCCGAGACCTACGCCGAGGCCGCGCAGACCACCTACAACAAGCTCGTCGAGCGCGGTGAGGCCGCACTCGAGCGCCTGCGCAGCCAGCCCGGCTTCAGCGAGGCCGCCGGCCGGGTCGAGGGGTACACCGACCAGGCCGTCGAGCTGACTCAGGAGGCGCTGGGCAACGTGGCCGCGCAGACGCGCGCCGTCGGTGAGCGCGCCGCCAAGCTGGTCGGCGTCGAGCTGCCGAAGAAGGCCGACCAGGGTGCCGCGCCGGTGAAGAACACCGCTAAGAAGGCCCCTGCCAAGACGCCGGCCAAGACCCCGGCGAAGAAGACGCCGGCCAAGAAGGCCCCGGCCAAGAAGGCGACGGCCAAGAAGGTCACCCAGAAGTAAGGACTCGACAGCGGGTCGCAAGGCCCAAAGTCGACCGAGGGGACGTCACCCGCTTAGTCTTGATGCGTGCAGCTCCAAGGCTTGGTGGGTTACGTCCTCTTCTTTTTGCAGATCGCCGTGCTGGCGACGACGGTGTACGCGTTCGTCCATGCGGCGATGCAACGGCCGGACGCCTACCCGGCCGCCGACAAACTGACCAAGCCGGTCTGGTTGGTCATCCTCGGGGTCGCAGGGCTGCTCGCGCTGGTTTTGGGTTCTGTGCTGGGCCCCGCCATCGCAGCCGTCGCGGCCGGTGTCTACCTGGTCGACGTCCGACCCAAGCTGCTTGAGGTCCAGGGGAAGTCCCGGTAGTGCGCAGAACCATGGCGGTCGTCGTCTTGGCGGCCGGCCTCACCGTGCCTGCGCTGGCGGCCCCCGTGGCATCGGCGAATCCACCTGCCAACCCGACGGTGCCTGCCCCGCCGTTCGTCGATCACGTCGAATGGGCCAAGTGGGGCGATTTGTCGAGTCTGCGCGTGTACCCGACCGCGGCAGGCAGGCAATCGTCCGGGCTGGCCACTTCGGCCCAGGGCGAGGTGGCCTGGGCCGAGGTGCTGGCGCTCGCACCCGATGCGGACATCCCGGGCATGAGGCCCCAATTCGTCTGTCACTGGGAATTCGCCGAGTACTACCAACCCGGCAAGACCAGTTGGAATCTCGAGCCGTGGCGACCCGAGGTCCCCTACGAGCAGATGGTGGAAACCGGCTGCAACCCCGGCGGTACCGAAGAGCCGTTCTGATGGCACGCACCTACCTACGCGACGAGGTCGCCGGACTGGTCGATCACACACTGCTCAAACCCGAAGCCACCGAGGGCGACGTCGCCGCGGCCGCCGAGGAGGCTGCGGCGCTCGGCGCTTACGCCGTATGCGTGTCGCCGTCGATGGTTTCGGTCGCCAGACGGTCCGGTTCGCCGTCGCAGCTGGTGTGTGCGGTCGTCGGATTCCCTTCGGGCAAACATCTTTCGGCGGTCAAAGCCAGTGAGGCACGGCTCGCGGTGGAAGACGGCGCTGGCGAGATCGACATGGTGATCGACGTGGGAGCCGCGCTGCACGGCGACTTCGCGGCGGTGCGCGCCGACGTCGAGGCCGTGCGTACCGAAGTCGGTGCCCGCGCGACGCTGAAAGTGATCGTCGAGTCCGCCGCGCTGCTCCTGCTCGCCGATGAGCAGACCCTGCTGGCCGCCTGCCGGGCCGCGGCGGACGCGGGTGCCGATTTCGTCAAGACCTCCACGGGATTTCATCCCGCAGGCGGGGCGTCGCTACGTGCAGTGGAACTGATGGCGACGGTGGGTCCGCAGGTCAAAGCCAGTGGCGGTATCCGGACCGCCGATGACGCGATTGCGATGCTGAACGCAGGCGCCACCCGGTTGGGGCTGTCGGGGACCAGGGCGGTACTCGAGGGCTTTTCCGAAACCTGACCGCCGCCAGTAATTTACATTGGTCACCGATATTTGCCGTATAGTGACGTCCGCCCCCGACGGCTGGAACCACCGCACTCTGCGCACGGGAAACCGTGGATAGGACCTGATCATGATGACTCAAAGCGGTTTGCTTCGCCGAGCGCTGGCCGGAGCGGGGGTGACCGCGGTGCTGGCGACGGGCGCGTTCACCGCCGGCTGCGCCTCACAAGAGGAAGAGGCACCGGAGACGTCGACCACCACGACGACGACCACAACCACCACTACGGCGCCGCCTCCGCCCGCCACGCCGACGGAGAAGGCACCGCGCATCGATCCCAATCAGCCGAACCCGTTCTCGCCCACCGTTCATGCGCCACCGGCTCCCGGTCCGACGCCCGGTCGACACCGCGGTCCTCACGGCCAGTAGGCGCGGGGTCCACCGGCCCTGGGCCCTCCTCACCGCCGCGCTGCTGATCGCAGCGTCGGGTGCGTGTGCATCACGCACCCCGGCGGTGATCACCGGTCCCTATGCGGCACTGCTGGCGAGCTCGACCGACCTGGGCCCGTCACGTTCGGCGGACGCGCAAGTCACTGTCACGCTCGGCGTACCGCAACGTCCGGCCGCCTTGATGGGCTGGGCGGGCGACCGCGACCTCTGGGTGCGCTGGCGGCCCGGCGACGGTTGGGCGATCGTCGAGGGCGCTGCCGGGGATCTCGCGCGGGCATTCGGGATTCCGGTGCGCGACTACCGGTCTGCCAAAGGGGAGGAGTTCTACGCCTCGCCCGAACAGCCGGCGATACCGCCGCAGGTACGCGGCGACGTCACCGCGGTCGGGCGGGTGATGAGCTACACCCCGTACCGCATGAAGCGGCCCGACTTCGTCCCCCTTGACGTACCCAAGGGCGGGCTGACGCCCGACGGACTGTTGTCGGCGTACAACGCGACGCCGTTGGCGGACGCCGGTTTCACGGGTGAGGGCGCGACGATCGTCATCTTCGCGTTCGACAGCGTCGAACAAGACGACCTCGACCTGTTCGCCGACAGCTCCGGACTACCCCGGTTCACACCCGAGATCGTCGGCGGGAAACCGTCCGAGGTGCACGGTGAGACGGCGATGGATCTGCAAGTGGCACACGCCATTGCACCCGATGCACGGCTTGTCGTGGTCAACGCCAGGCCGACGGTGGAGGGCGACGGTACATACGAAAAGCTCGGGAGGCTGTTCGAACAGGTCGACCGCGACTACCCCGGAGCGGTGTGGAGCCTGTCGATCGGATGGGGATGCGAGGCGTTCGTCACCGCGGCGGATCTGGCTCCGGTCGAGGCGGCGTTGACGGCCGCCCAGCGGCGCGGCACCACGGCGTTCGACGCCAGCGGGGACACCGCGGGCCTGGAGTGCAAAGGCGGAGACCGATGGTCGGCTCCGCCGGGCCCCGACGACATCGGTGTTGATGCGGTCGCATCACTTCCCACGATGACGTCGGTCGGAGGCACCACGTTGTCGACCGGTACGCGCGGGCAGTGGCTGGCCGAACACGCGTGGGTGGATTCCCCGCTGTCGCAGGGCAGTAGCGGCGGGGTGGCGAAGCTGTTCGCCCGTCCGGCGTGGCAGGACAAACTGGATGTCGAGCGTGACACCGAGCGCCGCCGTCTGCTCCCCGACGTCTCCGCGGTCGCCGATCCGTTCACCGGTGTGCGGTTCATCTTCGGCCGGCGCGAGGTGGTCGGCGGCGGTACGTCGCAATCGGCGCCGATCTGGGCGGCACTCACCGTGCTGATGAACCAGTACCTGCTGGCCAACGGTGGACGGCAGGTCGGAAACGTCAATCCGGTGTTGTACCAGGTGGCCTCCGGGTCGCGTCTGCCCGGCTTCCGGGATGTGACCAAGGGCGGCAATGCCGTCGATCTGGCGTCACCGGGGTACGACCTGGTGACGGGCCTCGGCACCCCGAACACCGAGAACCTCGCCCGCAACATTCTCGACCTGCAGAAGACGTCGCGTTGACCGAAGCGTCACCACGCCGCCGCCGTCGGTGGCGAAATCCTTTGACGAGCACCCTGTTTCCACATGTGGCGCCTTCGTCGAGGACGACGTTCGGGCTGGCGCTGGCAGCGCTTGCGGTGATGCTGGTCGGGTTCGCGGTGCTGCGTTGGCAGGCGCCGCTGATCGCGATCGGAGCGGTCGGTGTGGCGCTGGTGTTCGTCGTCTATCTGCATCAGGCAGGTCACGACGTCCCGGCACGGCAGTTGGTGCTGACCGCTGCGCTGGCTGCGGCACTCGGCGCCGCGTGGGCGTTGACAACCGGCAACATCGTGGCCGAGTCTCACGATGTCGCGCTCAGCGGCGGCGAGCTCGATCGCGAAAAGCTGTTGGTAGGCACCGCGATACCGGTCGGCGGTGCGCTCGTGATGCTGATCCCGCCGGCAGTGCTGCGGTTGCGCCGCGGGCTGCCTCGACTGCCGCTCGACGGCTACGCGGTCGGCGCGTTGAGCGCCGTGGTGTTCACGTCGGCAGCGACTTTGGTCAGATTGGCCCCACAGTTCGCGACCGGCGTCAGGGCCGAAGACCTGTGGGTCAGCGCGCTTCTGGTGCAGGCCGGTATCCAGGGGTTGACCCTGCCGCTGACCGCGCTCACGCTCGGCGGACTCGTCGGCATCGCGCTGTGGGCGGGCCGGCGGAGGATGATCGTCGCGAGTGTGGTTGTGACGCTGGTGCTCTACATGGTCATGGGTGTCACCGAGTACGCCCCGGTACCGCACATTGTGCACCTGATCGTCCATGTCGTGATCGCCGCGGTCGCACTGGCTGCGCTGCGCAGTGGACAGCGGGCCCTGGCTCCGAAGCTACCGGTGCGGAGCATCGAGGAAGGCATGGGCCGCGCGCGGGTGCTTGCGACGCTGGGTGCGGGCGCCGCCATCGCGGTGATGGCCGGTGTGGTGGCGGCCGTGCTCACCACCCCCGACATCCCGAAGATCGTGTGCCCGCCCGATTGTGGACGCCCACCGATCGGCGAGCCCATCGAATCCAACCCGCGTTTCTATGCCGCCGACGGGACGTTCTCCGTCCAATACCCGGGGCCCGGCAGCGCGTACGAGGCCACCCTGCTTCCCGATGGGGTCGAACTCGACTTCACCGGCGGCGACACCGGCATGCTCGAGCTGTTCGGTCTGCCCGCCGAAAACCGGACCGCCAAGCAGGTCGCCCAGGACCTGATCGAGGAGTACTACCCCGACGCCACAACGGAATACGAGATCCCCAACGCGATGGTCGGCTACGAACCCGGCTACGGCGTCGTCGCCGACGATTATCCGCAGGACGCCAGCGGTAGCTTCACCCGGCTTCGGCTGATCGTGATGGTCGCGATCAAAAACGATGTCGCGCTGGTGGCCTCGGCCATCGGCCCCTACCGCGAATTCACCCCCGACTTCGGCACCGGGCATCCATCGGGTGCGAACCTGCAGCTGGCGATCGATATGGGCAAGTACGTCAACAGCTTCCGCTGGACCGGTGTCACCGACTGAGGGTCACAGCTCGGCGAAGCACGGATCCTGCTGACCCTTCGGGATGTCGGCGTTGCGGGTCGAGAACCGGCTCACCACGCCGTCATCGGTGACCTCCACGGAATCGGCTTTGATGTTCATCGGGTAGTTCTTCGTCAGCTCGGAGGTGAACGCGTCCAACGCCGGCTGCACGGCTTCGCGCGGCAGCGTGAAGCCGAGGCCGGTCAGCTCGATCACCTGCAGCGAGATTCCGCCGTCGGCGACCGTCGGCCGCGCCCTGATCGAGCCGAGCGCACCTTCCAACTCGATCGTGTCGTCGGACGGGTTGGTCGTGACCCCGCTGACGAATGCGCCGATGAGTGGGATCGAATCGGAGATGGTCTGCCGAATGCCCTCCGACGACCAGTTGATGTCCGCGACGAGCGAGCCGACCGTGCCGCCCGAGGTGGCCGTGTCCTCGAGGCGGACGTCCTCGATGGTCAACTCGACCTTCATACCCTTGGCGTCGCGGATCTGATTGCCAGCGGTCTCGATGTAGATGTTCGTGTAGTGGCCGGACATGTGCTGGATCAGGAACGGCGGCATGACGCCGAACGATGCGCTGGCCTCGTCTTCGACGACGCATGACGTGACGCCCGCGACGACGTCGTTCGCGCGGTTGCGTGCGTACAGTTCTCCGGCCAGCACGCCCGCCAGCACCAGGGCCACCACGATGACGACCACCAGCACGATCGACAGGGGATCGCGCAACAGGCTCCTGAGTCTCGACTCAGAGCGCGGCGGCTCGCTCCGGCCCGGTTCATTCGGTCCCTGGGGTCCCGGCGGCGGGCCCTGCGGTGGCGGCCCCTGCGGCGGCGGAGGCGTCTGGTCCTGCTGGGGTGGGGGGACCTGGCCCTGCTGCGGCGACGGCTGGTTCGGGCGGGCCCACGGGTCAGTCACGAGCGCGATTCTGCCTTACCGCGACGAGCGAAGTCCGCGCGGTTGCGCAGAACCGCGACCGTCTCGCGTACCTTGCGGCCGTCCTCCAGGTCGATGTCGGTCACCAGCAACTGCGGGTCGTCACCGGCGCTGACCAGCACGTCACCGGTCGGGGACGCCACCAGGCTGCCACCCACACCGGTCGGGCCGAGCGCGGCGACGTCGGGTTCGGGACAGCCCTGGTCGACGGCGGCGACGAAGCCGGTCGTGTCGATCGCGCGGGCCCTCGCCAGCAACGTCCACTGGTCGAGTTTGCCCGTTCCGCTGCCCCACGAGGCGTGCACGGTGATCAGCTGCGCACCACGTTCGGCCAGCTCGACGTAGAGCTCGGGGAACCGGATGTCGTAGCACAGCGTCAGCCCGACTCCCACGCCGTCGACCTCGATCAGGACCGGCTCCTGGCCGGGCGCGACCGTCTTGGACTCCTTGAACCCGAACGCGTCGTAGAGGTGGATCTTCTCGTAGTGCGCGTCGATGCCGGCGCCGGCGGCGATCAGCGTGTTGAGAACGCGCCCGTCACCGGAAGGCACGAACATTCCCGCCACGACGACGATGCCCGCCCGCTCGGCGATGGCCCGCACGGCCGAGGCCCACGGCCCGTCGAGCGGTTCGGCGACCGGGGCGAGCGGCACCCCGAACCGGCACATCGTCGCCTCAGGAAACAGCACCATGCGCGCGCCTGCGTCCGCGGCGCGGCGCGTGTAGTCCTCCACGACCGCCAGGTTCGCCGACGGGTCGGTGCCGCTGAGGATCTGCGCGAGGGCAATCCGCATACGGCCCAGCCTACGGCGCTGCGATTCGTGTGCGTTTGGTTGCGCTCACCGCTCTTCAACGCGCACAAATCGCGTCAGCGGTTACGGCCCCGGGCTTCAGGTCGGCGCGACGGTCGGCCAGGGCACGGTGAGCACTCCGTCACGCATCCGGCGTCGCGCAGGTACGACAGGAAAACCGTTGTCGCACAACAACTCCAGCATCGCACGCCAGCGGACTCGCGGACCGAACACCCCGTGGCCGGCGACGCTGGCCCACGCACGGTCGGCGGCGGTCAGCAATGAGTGCACGGGCTGGCCGTCGACGTTGTGGTGGATCAGTGCCTTCGGCAGCCGCTCGGCCAGGTCGGACGGCCGTTCGATCGCGAACGGGTCGCAGGCCAGCGTCAGGCTCAGCGGCCCGTCGGCGTCCAGCAGGATCCAACAGGCTCTTCGGCCGACCTCGTCGCAGGTGCCGTCGACGATGAGGCCACCGGGCGCCAACTGTCGCTGCATCGTCGACCACGCCTGGTGAACCGATTCGACCGGGTACTGCCGCAACACGTTGAACGCCCGCACCAGGACGGGCCGCATCCCCGCCAATTCGAAACCACCGAGGCCGAACTGCACAGCAGAGGACCCCGCGGCCTGCGCTGCCTGCACGCGGTCGGGATCGATCTCCAGGCCCACGACGCGAATATCGTTGCGCACCATCCGCAGCCGGGCGGCGAGCTCCAGCGTCGTCACCGGCAGCGCGCCGTAACCGAGATCGATGACCAGCGGATCCTCGGCAGCCGCCAGGGCGGCGCGGACCCGCGGCGCGTGCACGAGCCAGCGGTCACTGCGGCGCAGCCGGTTGTAGCCGGTGGTGCCGCGTGTCAGCTGACCGATTGGCCCGCTCATGGCCCAAGTGTATGGCCGCCGGCGGTTCTGCGTCACCGCCCTCGGCGGCACCACCTCTTGAGGTTGCGCCTCAAGCGTTTTCGGCGATCCACAGCGTCGTAAAGCGCTGTTCGGCGATGAGCAGGTCGACGAGCTGGCCGCCGATGAAGTTTTCGATCTTGCCGCCCACCAACGGAACTCGCACCTCGACCTCGACGGTGAACTCCAGCCGCGAGCCGCTGTCCGCCGGGCTCAGGACCGCAGTGCCCGCCAAACTTGCCGGCGCCCCGGGGATCGACCCCTTGACCGTCGCGGTGGCCTTCCCGTCGAGCACCGGGCTCCACGCCTCCTCGCGCACAAAGCTCAGGTCTCCGCGGTGGAACTGGGTCACCACACCGGGCAGCCGGTCGGCGCGCAGCGTCTGCGTCGTGACGACATCGATGCCGCCCCGATCGTCGATGACCATCGAGTCCAGCGAGTACATGTCGGCGCCGGAATCGGTCAGCCGCGCGAGCCAGTACCGCTCGTCGCCGAACGCCCGGTGGACCTGCTCGACGGTTCCCCCGTACTCGGCGGCCATGTCGAATGAGCGCGGCATAGCTGGTCAGGCTACCGTTACCGCCCGTGGTCGGTTCGCAACTAGGGGGTGCCTCCGTCGAGGAGCGGGTGCCGCTTGCGCCGCTGACCACGCTGCGGGTGGGACCCGTCGCGCGACGGCTGATCACGTGCGACACCACGCAGAAGGTCATCGACGTGGTCCGAACGCTCGGCCCCGGCGACGACGCGCTCGTTCTGGCGGGTGGCTCCAATGTCGTGTTGTCCGACGAGCTGACCGACCTGTCGGTGATCCATCTCGCCAACACCGAGATCACCGTCGACGGTGAAGTCCTGCGCGCCGAGGCCGGTGCGGTGTGGGACGACGTCGTGGTCACGTCGCTGGCGCACGGTCTGGGTGGCCTGGAGTGCCTGTCGGGGATACCGGGGTCGGCCGGGGCCACACCGGTACAGAACGTCGGCGCGTACGGCGCCGAGGTGGCCGACACCATCCGACGGGTGCGCCTGCTGGACCGTCGCACCGGCGAAGACGGCTGGGTCCAACCCGACGCGCTGCGGTTCGGCTACCGCACCAGCGTCCTCAAATACGCGCACGACGCGATCGTGCTCGAGGTGGAGTTCGCGCTGGACCCGGCCGGACGCAGCGCGCCGCTGCGCTACCGCGAACTGGCCACCGCGCTGGGCGCCGAACAGGGCGCACGCGCCGATCCGCTCGAGGTGCGCGAGGCGGTGCTGGCACTGCGGGCGAGCAAGGGCATGGTGCTCGACGCCGACGATCACGACACCTGGAGCGTGGGCTCGTTCTTCACCAACCCCGTCATCACGACCGCGGAGTTCGATCGGCTCAGCGTCTCGGTCGACGGGCCGGTGCCCAACTATCCGGCCCCCGACGGGGTCAAACTGGCCGCGGGGTGGCTGGTCGAGCAGGCCGGCTTCGGCAAAGGCCATCCGGGCGAAGGCGCCGCCGCCCGGCTGTCGACCAAGCATGCGCTGGCGCTGACCAACCGTGGCGGCGCCACCACCGCCGACGTGATCGCGCTGGCCAGGACGGTACGTGACGGCGTCCGAACGAAATTCGGGATCGAGCTCACAGCCGAGCCTGTCCTGATCGGGTGCTCGCTGTAGGTACGCTCGATCCACGTGAGTACAGCAGAACCCCTACCGCCGGGGTTCAACCGGCGGCGCGCCCTGGCCGCACTGGCGGTCGGCGTCGTCGCGCCGGGCGTGCTGGCCGCGTGCGGCTCCAAGGACGACGGGTCTGCGGCGTCGCAGGACGGTGAAGCGTCCGGAGCCCCCTCGCTGGACTTCACGCCGGCAAACGCCGCGACCGACGTCCCGCCGACCGCGCCCGTCGGTGTCCAGGTCGCCGACGGTTGGTTTCAGCGGGTCTCGTTGACCAACCCCGACGGGAAGGTCGTCGCCGGTGCGCTCAACCGCGACCGCACCGAGTTCACGATCACCGAACCGCTCGGCTACGGCGTGCAGTACACATGGAAAGGCTCGGTCGTCGGCCGCGACGGCAAGGCGGCGCCCGTCGAGGGCTCGTTCTCTACGATCAGCCCCAGCACCCAGGTGAGCGGCCGCTTCCAGCTGGGCGACGGTCAGGTCGTCGGGGTGGCGGCGCCGGTCATCATCCAGTTCGACGGACCGATCAGCGACAAGGCCGCCGTCGAGAAAGCGCTCAAGGTCACCACCGATCCGCAGGTGGAAGGCAGCTGGGCGTGGCTGCCCGACGAGGTCGGCGGGTCGCGCGTGCACTACCGCACCCGCGAGTACTACCCGGCGGGCACCAAGGTGAACGTCGACGCGAAGCTCTACGGGGTGCCGTTCGGCGACGGCGCCTACGGCGCGCAGGACATCTCGCTGCACTTCGAGATCGGCCGCCGCCAGGTGGTCAGGGCCGAGGCGTCGTCGCACCGCATCCAGGTGCTCGACGGGGCGGGCGCGGTGATCATGGACTTCCCCTGTAGCTACGGCGAAGGCGACCTGGACCGCAACGTCACCCGCAGCGGCATCCACGTCGTGACCGAGAAGTACGAAGACTTCTACATGACCAACCCGGCGGCCGGTTACGCCAACGTCCGCGAACGGTTCGCCGTGCGGATCTCCAACAACGGCGAGTTCATCCACGCCAACCCGGCCAGCCTGGGTTCGCAGGGCAACTCCAACGTCACCAACGGCTGTATCAACCTGTCGGAGTCCGACGCCCAGCAGTACTTCAACAGCGCGATCTACGGCGATCCCGTCGAAGTCACCGGCACGCGCATCCAGTTGTCCTACGCCGACGGCGACATCTGGGATTGGGCCGTGCCGTGGGAGGAGTGGAAATCGATGTCGGCGCTGTCGGACGCGAACGCCCCGGACATGCCGAGCACCGCCCCCGCGACGCCGTCGGGAGCACCCGAGCCGGTGAGCGGCCGTCCGGGCGGGTGACGTTCACAATGTCAGCACGCCCGGCGGCTGACCCGTCTATTGACCGTCGGTGCTGAACAGATACCAGCCGCCGTCGCCCGGGGCGCAGAACCAATACGGGTAGGCCCGGTCGAAGTTCGGATCGTTCCAGACGATGGGGGCGTCCGACTGGCATTCGGCCTCGGTGGCCCAGAACCACGGCTGCCCGTTCGCGTCCGTCTCCAGGTAATCAACGGCATGGGCCGTTCCCGCTGCGCCCATCAAGCCCGCGAACGCCAGTGCAGCGACCGCGATTGCCTTCTTCATGTCATCCCACCCTGTCCAGTTGAATTGATTTCGAGTGGAAGATAACGTCCCGCGGCTCAATGATCGACGCGAACGTAGAGATCTTCAGAGCCTTCGGTTGAACCGCGATCCGCTGGACCCGCTGACCTGATCGCGCGGCCGGACCACGATCAGATCGAGATCGACGTGCGACGGCCGGCTGGCGACGAAGCCGATGATCTCGGCGATGTCTTCGGCCACCAGTGGAGTGACGCCTTCGTACACCTTCGCGGCGCGGTCTTCGTCGCCCTCGAACCGGTTGAGCGAGAAATCCGTCTTCACCATGCCGGGCGCAACTTCGGTGAGTCGCACCGGTTTTCCGAGCAACTCGCTGCGCAGCGTGCGGTGCAGCACGCCCTGCGCGTGTTTGGCAGAGGTGTAGCCGCCGCCGTTGTCGTAGATCTCCACCGCCGCGATCGAGGTGATCGTGACGATCAGCCCGTCGCCCGACGCGATCAGCTTCGGCAGCAGCGCGCGGGTCACCAGCAGCGTGCCGAGCACATTGACCTCCCACATCCAGCGCCAGTGCTCGACATCGGCCTCGGCGACCGGATCGAGCCCGCGCGCCCCGCCGGCGTTGTTGACCAGCACATCCACCCGGTCCAGTGCAGCCGCCAGCGCCGATACCGCCTCGAGGGATGTGACGTCCGCCACAATCGCGGTGCCGCCGATTTCGTCGGCCAGGGCCTTGAGTGGCTCCTCGCGCCGGGCCACGCAGACGACATGAAAGCCTTGTGCTGCAAGGGTTCTCGCGGTCGCTTCACCGATCCCGGCGCTTGCGCCGGTGACCACCGCGACACGACCGTCGGCCTGGAAAGTCGTCATCTGCCCAACCTTAGTTGGCGTGCTAAGTTCACCTCGTGTTGTCCAGTCAGGCCTGTATGCGGCGTGCGTGTTGTTGTTGTCGCACGCCTCGCCGCGCCTGACTGTTTCGAAGACGACATCGCTGTCCTTCTGAATCGCCGGGTGTGGCCCGAACACCGCCGCCGGCCGAATTCTCCCCAAGGACAAGCAGATGAGCACTCCCGTCACCACCCTCCCCGCGAACAACCCCGTGCGCAGCGCGCAGCGCCCCAAGCAGACGCTGACACCCGTGACCGGTCGGCACCGCCACGCCCGCACGCGGATCGTCGCGCCGTCACTGAAGATCGCCGACGCGGCCGCCGCCTCGGTGTTCAGTGCGGCCCGCCTGCGCGGACCCATCGCCCGTGACGCGATCGCGCGGGTCACCGGGCTGAGCATCGCGACCGTCAACCGCCAGGTCACCGCGCTGCTGGAGGCCGGTGTGCTGCGGGAGCGCGCCGATCTCGCGGCCTCCGGCGCGATCGGCAGGCCCCGAGTGCCTGTCGAGGTGAACCACGAGCCCTTCCTCACGCTCGGCGTCCACATCGGTGCGAAGACCACCAGCATCGTCGCCACCGACCTGTTCGGCCGCACCCTCGACGTGGTGGAGACGTCAACCCCGCGGGGCCCGCAGGCCGCGGCGCTGACGTCGCTGGCCGGCAGCGCCCGCCGCTACCTGAACCGCTGGCACCGCCGACGCCCGTTGTGGGTCGGGGTGGCCGCCGGCGGTGTCGTCGACAGTACGACGGGATACCTGGACCACCCGCGGCTCGGATGGTGGGACTCACCGGTCGGGCCGGTGCTCGCCGAGGCGATCGGACTGCCGGTGTCGGTCGCCTCCCACGTCGACGCGATGGCGGGCGCCGAACTCCTGCTGGGGGCGCGCAGGCAACCGTCGACCGCATGGCCGGAAACGCTGTTCGCCCCCGCGGGCACGAGCCTGTACGTCTATGCCCGCGAGACCGTCGGGTATGCGCTGTCCATCGGCGGGCGCGTGCACTCCCCGGCCAGCGGTCCGGGCACCATCGCCGCGCTGCCCGCACACTCCGAATTGCTCGGCGGCACCGGCCAATTGGAGTCGACCGTCAGTGACGAAGCGGTGCTGATCGCCGCTCGCAAGGCACGCATCATCCCGCTCGAGGGACCGGGCTCGACGATGCAGGCGCTGCTCAAGACCGCGCGCCAGGGCAGCCAACCGGCGCAGGAACTGCTGGCCGAGCGCGCGCGAGTGTTGGGCGAGGCCGTCGCCCTGCTGCGCGACATGCTCAACCCCGACGACCTCGTCGTCGGCGGTCAGGCGTTCACCGAGTACCCCGAGGGCATGGCCACCGTGGAGGCCGCGTTCGCGCAGCGATCGGTGATGCCCGCCCGCGAGATCCGGCTCACCGTGTTCGGCAACCGGGTTCAGGAGGCCGGCGCGGGCGTGGTGTCGTTGGGCGGGTTGTACGCCGACCCGATCGGTGCCATGCGTCGCGCGCAACCGCGCGTGCCCGAAGCCAGGCCCGAGGTCCCTGCGTAACGGGGCGCTTCGGGCCGACGGTGTAGACATGTCTGTGTGCGCCTAGCAACGGATCCTTCCCGTTCTGATGCCGCCGGACTTCCGGTCCCCAGGCGCGTCGCCGTGCTGTCGGTGCACACGTCGCCGTTGGCCCAGCCCGGCACCGGCGACGCGGGCGGGATGAACGTCTACGTGCTCCAGAGCGCGCTGCAGATGGCTCGCCGCGGGGTCGAAGTGGAGATCTTCACGCGGGCGACCTCGTCGGCCGACCAACCCACTGTGCGGGTCGCGCCCGGTGTGCTGGTGCGCAACGTGGTCGCAGGCCCGTTCGAGGGGCTCGACAAGTACGACCTGCCCACCCAGTTGTGCGCGTTCACCGCGGGGGTGCTGCGCGCGGAGGCGACGCACGAACCCGGTTACTACGACATCGTGCATTCGCACTATTGGCTGTCCGGTCAGGTCGGCTGGCTGGCGCGCGACCGCTGGGCGGTGCCGCTCGTACACACCGCGCACACGCTGGCCGCGGTCAAGAACGCCGCCCTGGCCGAGGGTGACTCACCCGAACCGCCGCTGCGCGCGGTCGGGGAGCAGCAGGTCGTCGACGAGGCCGACCGGTTGATCGTCAACACCGAACATGAAGCGCAGCAACTGGTTTCGGTGCACAACGCCGATCCGACGAGGATCGACGTGGTGCACCCCGGCGTCGACCTCGGGACGTTCACACCCGGCGACCGCAACGCCGCGCGTGCCGCGCTGGGACTCGACACCGACGAGCAGGTGGTCGCGTTCGTCGGGCGCATCCAGCCGCTGAAGGCGCCCGACGTCGCACTGCGCGCCGCGGCCAAACTGCCGGGCGTTCGCGTGCTGGTAGCCGGCGGCCCCTCCGGCTCCGGACTACAGGCCCCCGACGGGCTGATTCGACTGGCCAACGATCTGGGTATCTCGGACCGGGTGACGTTCCTGCCGCCCCAGTCGCGCGACCAGCTGGTCAACGTGTACCGGGCCGCCGACCTGGTGGCCGTACCCAGCTATTCGGAGTCCTTCGGCCTGGTCGCGGTCGAAGCTCAGGCATGCGGGACGCCGGTGGTGGCCGCTGCGGTCGGCGGATTGCCGGTCGCGGTGCGCGACGGTGTCACCGGGACACTGGTCGACGGGCACGACGACGGCGACTGGGCGCACGCCATCGGCGATGTGCTGGGCCGCGCCGACGCTCTGAGGCCCGCGGCCGCGGCCCACGCCGCGACGTTCTCGTGGGCCCGCACCGTCGACGCGCTGTTGGCCAGTTACGGCCGCGCCATCGCCGACTACCGGGCACGTCATCAGGTGCGTGACGGCGCGCGCCGTACGGGTCGGCGGTTCTCGCGGCGGCGGGGGGTGCGGGCATGACCAACGCGGCGAAGATCATCGAAGAGGCGTGCAAGGAGAACGGCCTGGTCTGCACGTATCACGAAGGTGCGCGCGGCGGGTTGGCCGGCATCATCGTCGAACTGCCCGGCGAGCGACGGCTCAAGACCAACACGATCCTGTCGATCGGTGAGCACTCGGTACGCATCGAGGCGTTCGTCTGCCGCAAACCCGACGAGAACCACGAGGGCGTCTACCGGTTCCTGCTCAAGCGCAACCGCCGCCTCTACGGGGTCGCGTACACGCTCGACAACGTCGGCGACATCTACCTCGTCGGGCGGATGTCGCTCGAATCGGTGACCTCCGACGAGGTCGACCGGATCCTCGGTCAGGTGCTCGAAGCCGTCGACAACGACTTCAACACCTTGTTGGAGTTGGGATTTCGCTCGTCGATCCAGAAAGAGTGGGAATGGCGGGTGTCGCGCGGCGAGTCGCTGAAGAACCTGCAGGCGTTCGCCCACCTGATCGACGACGAGGACGACTGACCCTTCGCCCAGATCGACGTTTTGGCGGGTTTTTTCAACCGAATTCCACCATTTCGTCGGTCTCGGTGCGGGGGGTGGGCGATCCGTCTGCCGTGAGAGGATTGTGGCATGTCTGATTCCCGGGGTGACTGCACGCTGATCCTGCTCCGCCACGGCCAGAGCGACTGGAACGAGAAGAACCTGTTCACCGGCTGGGTCGACGTCGACCTCACCGAGAAGGGCCGCGCAGAAGCGGTACGCGCGGGCGAGCTGATCTCAGAACTCGATCGCCAGCCCGACGTGGTCTACACCTCGCTGCTGCGCCGCGCGATCACCACCGCGAATCTGGCCCTGGACAAGGCCGACCGGCACTGGATTCCGGTGCACCGCGATTGGCGGCTCAACGAGCGCCACTACGGCGCGCTGCAGGGCCTGGACAAGGCCGAGACCAAGGAGCGCTACGGAGACGAGCAGTTCATGGCGTGGCGGCGCAGCTACGACACCCCGCCGCCGCCGATCGAGCCGGGCAGCACCTACAGCGAGGACGGGGACCCCCGCTACGCCGACCTGCCCGGCGGTCCGCCGCGCACCGAATGCCTCAAGGACGTCGTCGAGCGGTTCGTGCCGTACTACACCGAGACCATCGAGCCCGACCTGCGCGCGGGTAAGACCGTGCTGATCGCCGCGCACGGCAACTCGCTGCGCGCCCTGGTCAAGCACCTCGACGGGATGTCCGACGAGGACGTCGTCAACCTCAACATCCCGACCGGCATCCCGCTGCGCTACGACCTGGACTCCGACCTCAAACCGAAGGTCATCGGCGGCACCTATCTGGATCCCGAGGCCGCCGCCGCCGGCGCGGCAGCCGTCGCCGCACAGGGCGCCAAGTAGTCCGTCAGCCGTCCCAGGCGAACGGACGGTGAACAGCGGGGGTCCGGAGCCCGAATTTCGGTGTTTCGGTATGTGAGTTGTCCCGTTTTGGCCGCACGCTGCTGGGATGACGTTCACCGGGTGCGTACGATTTCGGCGTGAGTGTCGTTTGGGCACTGCTGCTGGCAGCGGTGGTCGCACTGCTCGCTCTGGGAGCCGGTATCGCGCTCGGGGCGCGTTTGAGCCCCCGCCTCACCGATCGCAGACAGCGTCGCACCACCGCGCAGAGCGGGGTCACGGTTTCACAGATGCTCTCCCACATCGCATCGCGGGCGCCCACGGGAATCGTGGTGGTCGACCACTTCCGTGACGTCGTCTACGCCAATGACCGGGCCCGCGAGCTGGGACTGGTTCGCGACCGGCTGCTCGACGAGCGGGCCTGGCGGGCCGCCGAGCGCACACTGGCCACCGGCCAGCCCGGCGACGTCGACCTCAGGGCACACAAGCGCGTCAACCCCGGCCGGTCCGGCCTGTCGGTGCGCGGACACGTTCAGCTGCTGACCGACCAGGACCGCCGCTTCGCCGTCGTCTACGTCGACGACCACTCCGAATACGCCCGCATGGAGGCCACCCGCAGGGACTTCGTCGCCAACGTCAGCCACGAGCTCAAAACGCCGGTCGGGGCGATGGGGCTGCTGGCCGAGGCGCTGCTCGCATCGGCCGACGACCCCGAGACCGTGCGCCGATTCGCCGAGCGGATGGTCGCCGAGTCCAACCGGCTGGCCAACATGATCGGCGAGCTGATCGAGCTGTCGCGGCTGCAGGGCGCCGAGCGCCTGCCCGACCTCGCGGCCGTCGACGTCGACACCGTGGTGTCCGAAGCGCTGTCGCGGCACAAGGTGCCCGCCGACAACGCAGACATCAAGATCACCACCGACGCGCCGACCGGTTTCCGCGCCCTCGGAGACCAAGCCCTGCTGGTCACCGCGATCGCGAACCTGGTCTCCAACGCGATCGCGTACTCACCGCACGGGTCGTCGGTGTCGATCAGCCGCAGGCGGCGCGGGGACAACATCGAGATCGCCGTCACCGACCGCGGTATCGGCATCGCCCGCGAGGACCAGGAGCGGGTCTTCGAGCGATTCTTCCGCGTCGACAAGGCGCGGTCCCGGGCCACCGGCGGCACCGGGCTCGGGTTGGCCATCGTCAAGCACGTGGCGGCCAACCACAACGGAAGCATCCGGCTGTGGAGTCAGCCGGGAACGGGATCGACGTTCACCCTGTCGATTCCGGCCTATCCCGATCACGAATCGGACGAACGAGAGGACCAGCGAAACCAATGACCAGTGTGCTGATCGTGGAGGACGAGGAGTCCTTGGCTGATCCCCTGGCCTTTCTTCTTCGCAAAGAGGGCTTCGAGGCCACCGTCGTCACCGACGGGCCCGCGGCCTTGGCCGAGTTCGAGCGCTCCGGCGCCGACATCGTGCTGCTCGACCTGATGCTTCCCGGCATGAGCGGTACGGATGTGTGTCGTCAATTGCGTTCGCGCTCAAGCGTTCCAGTCATCATGGTGACGGCCCGCGACAGCGAGATCGACAAGGTCGTCGGGCTCGAACTCGGCGCCGACGACTACGTCACCAAGCCATACTCAGCCCGCGAGCTGATCGCTCGTATCCGCGCGGTGTTGCGGCGCGGCGCCGAGAACGACGACCCCGGGATCGGTGACGGCGTGCTCGAGGCCGGGCCCGTCCGAATGGACGTCGAGCGCCATGTGGTCTCGGTGAACGGACAGCCGGTCACGATGCCGCTCAAGGAGTTCGACCTGCTCGAGTACCTGATGCGCAACAGCGGCCGGGTATTGACCCGCGGCCAGCTCATCGACCGCGTGTGGGGTGCCGATTACGTCGGCGACACCAAAACCCTTGACGTCCATGTGAAGCGGTTGCGGTCCAAGATCGAGGCCGATCCGGCCAATCCGGTACATCTGGTCACCGTCCGCGGCCTGGGCTACAAACTCGAGGGCTGACGCCGGTCTAACCGGTAGTGCCGCCCATGATCTCGAGGAGGTCGAACGTGTTGACACCGGCTGTGACCGACGGGTCACGCTGGGCGATCGCGAGCACCTCGGCGCGATCGTCGGCACGCAGCACGCCCAGCCCCCAAACGCCTTCGGGATCGGCGACCGGGCCGTAGACGACGACGCGGCCCTGCGCCAACAGTTGCTCCCAGTACTCCTGATGCGCCGCCATCGCCTGCTCCTCGGCGGGCGTCATGGTCTGGGCGAAATCCGGTCGCGGCGGGATCAGCCGGAACAGGAACAGCGATGCGGCGCCCAAGGATTCGGTCATCCGGCCAGGCGGGTGGCGGGGTGCACGGCGATGAGCCCTAATCCGCTGCGCCGCTTGCACATCGCCGCGAGCTCCGCGTACGCCTTCTCGCCGAGCAGTTCGGTCAGCTCGGGGCCGTAGGACTCCCACACCTGCCTGCTGCCGACGTGCGCGTTCGGATCGCCGGTGCAGTACCAGTGCAGGTCGGCACCGCCTTCACCCCAGCCGCGACGGTCGTACTCGGTGATCCACGTCTTGAGGATCTCGGTCCCGTCGGGTCGTTCCACCCACTCCTGCGTGCGACGGATCGGCAGCTGCCAGCACACGTCGGGTTTCATGGTCAGCGGTTCGACGCCGAGCTTGAGCGCCTTGCTGTGCAGTGCGCATCCGATACCGCCCGCGAAACCGGGCCGGTTGAGGAAGATGCAGGCGCCCTTGTGCTTCCGGGTGCGCAGGTTGGGCTTGTCGTCGTACTCGTCCATCTCGAGGTAGCCCTTTTTGCCGAGCCCCTTCTCGCGGAACTGCCAATCCTCGTCGGTCAGCGTCTTCACCGCGTCGTCGAGGCGCGCGATGTCGTCGTCGTCGGACATGAACGCCCCGTGCGAACAACACCCGTCATCCGGGCGTCCCTCCACCGTGCCCTGGCACGCCGGGGTACCGAACACGCAGGTCCACCGCGAGAGCAACCACGTCAGATCGGCGGCGATCAAGTGCTCGGGATTGTCGGGGTCGTAGAACTCGACCCACTCACGGGCGAAATCGAGTTCGACCTCTCCGGGGTGCGGTGCAGTCACAATTCTCAACGGTAGACCCATTAAGTTGGATGAGTGCGATTAGGCGTGCTCGACGTGGGCAGCAATACCGTTCACCTTCTCGTGGTGGACGCGCGACGCGGTGGGCACCCGACGCCGATGAGTTCGACCAAGGCCTCGCTGCGCCTCGCCGAGGCCATCGACAGTGACGGCAAGATCACCCGCAGAGGCGCCGACAAGCTGATCGGCACCATCGACGAATTCGCCAAGATCGCCACGAGTTCCGGCTGTGCGGAGCTGATGGCGTTCGCCACGTCCGCGGTGCGCGACGCGAAGAACTCCGAAGAACTGCTCGCACGGATTCTCGCCGAGACGGGGGTGGCGCTGCGCGTGCTCGCAGGCGTCGACGAGTCGCGGCTGACGTTTCTTGCGGTGCGACGGTGGTACGGCTGGAGCGCCGGACGGATCATCAACATCGACATCGGCGGCGGCTCGCTCGAACTGTCCAACGGCGTCGACGAGGAGCCGGAGGTTGCGCTGTCGCTTCCGCTCGGGGCGGGCCGGCTCACCCGCGAGTGGCTCCCCGACGATCCGCCGGGCAGGCGGCGGGTGGCGATGCTGCGCGACTGGCTGGCCACCGAGCTGGCCGACGCCGGCGCCGAGATGCTCAAGGCCGGCGCTCCCGACCTGGCGGTCGCATCGTCGAAGACGTTCCGGTCGCTGGCCAGGCTGACCGGCGCGGCGCCCTCGGGGGCCGGCCCGCGGGTCAAACGGACGCTGACCGCCACCGGCTTAAGGCAGCTCATAAATTTCATCTCTAGGATGACCGCGGCTGACCGTGCCGAACTGGAAGGGGTGAGTGCCGATCGGGCGCCACAGATCGTGGCCGGAGCGTTGGTCGCCGAGGCGAGCATGAATGCCCTCGGTGTCGAGAGCGTCGACATCTGCCCCTGGGCGTTGCGGGAGGGGCTGATTCTGCGGAGACTCGACAGCGAAGCCGATGGCAGCGGTCTCGCCGGCGGTACCCACAATCCGGCCTCAGTACAGACGTTTGTGCGTAATGCTGGACGATAGATGACGAGGCCCGAAGGCAACACACGATGACAGGATCAGAAGACGACCACAGCAACACGCGTCCCATCTCGGTCGCGGAGTTGCTGGCGCGCAACGGCACGATCGGTGCCCCGCCGGTCGGCGGGCGGCGCCGTCGTCGCCGCGGCGCCGACTCCGTGACCGTCGCCGAACTGACCGGTGAGATCCCGATCATCCGTGACGACGACGCACCCGCCACGGGGCGTTCGGCCGCCGCGACGGTCGAGGCCCCCGCCGAAACCGAGCCCGTCGCGCCCTCCGAGGCCGCGGACGCCGAACCCGCCACCGACACCGCTGAGGCCGCCCCCGCCGAGACTGCCGAGGCCGCTGCCGCCAACGGCGCCGTCGACCACACCGAGGAGACGGTCGAGGAGGAAGCCCTCGAGGTTCCCGAAGACGAGCCTCTCGAGGCCTCCGACACCGAAACTTCCGAGGTCGAGGCCGTCGAGGACGAGGCTGGCGACGCGGCCGGTGCGGACGAGGACACCGACTACGCCGATGCCGTCTCCGACTACCAGACCCACATCGAGCAGCGCGACGCCGACGAGGACCTCGACTTCTTCGCCCCGCCGCGGCGCTCGGCCTTCGCGCGCCGACGCTTCGGCATGCTCGGTCGCAGTGCACCGGCAGAACCCGGCGATGCCCAGGTCGGCGCCGAGGAGATGAGCCCGGACCCCGTCGACTGGGCCGATCCGGACGCCGACGAGGACGAGGCCGCCGACGCGGCGGTCGCCGTGACCGAGCCCAAGCAAGACGATGAGCGCGACGACAGGCCGTCC
The DNA here is from genome assembly GCA_900637135.1 of Mycolicibacterium flavescens. NCBI lineage: Bacteria > Bacillati > Actinomycetota > Actinomycetes > Mycobacteriales > Mycobacteriaceae > Mycobacterium > Mycolicibacterium flavescens. Next base: position 4,637,460 of record LR134353.1, on the reverse strand, counting down.
TACCTGCGTTCTCCCGACGACGCCCTGTTCGGCGGTCCCGACGTCGACGACGATGTCGCCCGGCCGGACGACGACCTGAGCCCGGCCGACGTCGACCTCGACGAGGAGGACGCACCGCGTTCGGGTGCGATGTCGTCGATCCTGCGCGGGGCGATGGTCGTCGGGCAGTGCGTGGTCGCGGTCGCGTTCGGCGCCGGGCTGTTCATCGCCTTCGACCAGCTGTGGAAGTGGAACAGCATCGTCGCGCTGGTACTGGGCGTGCTGGTGATCCTTGGCCTGGTGGTCGGCGTGCGCGTGGTCCGCAAGACCGAGGACATCGGCAGCACACTGATCGCCGTCGCGGTCGGCGCGATGGTGACATTCGGGCCGCTGGCATTGATGCAGGCGGCTTGAGGCGCCCAATCACCCGTGCGTCCAGCCATTAAGGTCGGTCTGTCGACGGCCTCGGTCTACCCGCTGAGAACCGAGGCGGCCTTCGAATACGCAGCCAAGCTCGGCTACGACGGGGTCGAGCTCATGGTGTGGGCGGAGACGGTGAGCCAAGATGTCGACGCCATCGAGCAGCTGTCGAAGCGTTACGAAATGCCCGTGCTCTCGGTGCACGCGCCGTGCCTGTTGATCTCCCAGCGGGTGTGGGGTGCGAACCCGATCCCGAAACTCGAACGCAGCGTGCGCGCCGCCGAGCAACTGGGCGCCCAGACCGTCGTCGTGCATCCGCCTTTCCGGTGGCAGCGCCGCTACGCCGAAGGCTTCTCCGAGCAGGTGGCCGAGCTTGAGGAGTCCAGCGAGGTGATGGTCGCCGTCGAGAACATGTTCCCGTTTCGTGCCGACCGCTTCTTCGGCGCGGGTCAGACCTCGATCGAGCGCATGCGCAAACGCGGCGGCAGGCCCGGCCCGGGCATCTCGGCGTTCGCGCCGTCCTACGATCCGCTCGACGGCGACCACGCCCACTACACGCTCGACCTGTCGCACACCGCGACCGCCGGCTCCGACGCACTCGAGATGGCGCGCCGCATGGGCGAGGGGTTGGTGCACCTGCACCTGTGCGACGGCAGCGGCGCCTCGACCGACGAGCATCTGGTGCCCGGCCGCGGCACTCAGCCGACGGTGGAGGTGTGCGAGATGCTGGCCGCAAGCGACTTCAACGGCCATGTGATCCTTGAGGTGACCACATCGGGTGCGCGCACCGCCGCCGAACGCGAAGCGCTGCTGGTCGAGTCGTTGCAGTTCGCCCGCAGGCACCTGCTGCGCTGACACCCCCTGACCTCGTTCCGAACTCGTTTCCAGAAGGATTCACCAGATGGCCGGCTCCACCCTGTTCACCGACGCCATGGCGCTCACCCACGCCGGTGACGGCGTGTATCACGGTGAGCTGAACGAACATTGGACGATCGGGCCGAAGGTGCACGGCGGAGCGATGCTCGCGCTGTGCGCGAACGCCGCGCGGACGGAGCATTCCAGGGGGCTGCAACGATCGGCCCACGCGCGCAGCGCAGGAGACGACTCGGCGGATCAGGCGAGCGGTGGCGTGGAACCGATCGCGGTGTCGGGAAACTTCCTGTGGGCGCCCGACCCGGGCCCGATGCAGGTGGTCACGACCGTGCGCAAACGCGGGCGTCGCGTCAGCCTGATCGACGTCGAACTCAACCAGGGTGACCATACCGCTGTGCGGGCCGCGATCACGCTCGGCGAGCCGGAACATCATGTGGCGCCGCTGCTCTCGGTCAATCCCGTGATCCCGTTGATGCAACCGGATCCGCCGCCCGGACTCGAGCCCATCGGTGAGGGCCACCCGATGGCCGACATCGTGCACCTCGCGCGCGGCTGCGACATCCGGCCCTCGCTGACCACGATGGAACCGCGGTCCGACGGCGGCCCGCCGGTGATCGAGTACTGGGTGCGACCCAAGGGCGTCGCCCCGGACGTGCTTTTCGCGCTGCTGTGCGGCGACGTGTCGGCTCCTGTGACGTTCGGCGTCAACCGGTTCGGTTGGGCGCCCACCGTCCAGCTGACGGCGTACCTGCGCAGCCGGCCGGCCGACGGGTGGTTGCGCGTGCTCTGCACGACCGTGCAGATCGGCCAGGACTGGTTCGACGAGGACCACATCGTCGTCGACTGCGAGGGCCACATCGTCGTGCAGACCCGCCAACTCGCGATGGTTCCGCAGGGATAGGCGGCAAGCCGCGGCGGGTGGCCGCACACGCGGTGCCCGACCGTCTGCCATGCTTCCGGCATGGCCAGAATCGCGATCGTCGGCGGTGGAAGTATCGGTGAGGCACTGCTGTCCGGGCTGCTGCGGGCCGGGCGGCAGGTCAAGGACCTGGTGGTGGCGGAGAAGGATTCGGACCGGGCTCAGTACCTGGCCGACACCTATTCGGTGCTGGTGACGACGGTGGCCAACGCGGTGGACCACGCGAGCTATGTGATCGTGGCCGTCAAACCGGCCGACGTGGCCGGGCTCGTCGACGAGATTGTCGATGCGGCGACCAATGCCGAAAGTGACACGGCCGAACAGGTTTTCGTGACGGTCGCGGCCGGCGTCACCACCGAGTACTACGAGAACAAGCTGCCCGCCGGCGCGCCGGTGATCCGCGTCATGCCCAACGCACCGATGGTCGTCGGCGGGGGAGTCAGCGCGCTGTCGGCCGGTCGCTTCGCCACCCCCGAACAGATGAAGGAGGTCTCGGCGATCTTCGACGCGGTCGGCGGGGTGCTCACGGTCCCCGAGTCCCAACTCGACGCGGTCACCGCGATCTCCGGGTCGGGGCCGGCCTATTTCTTCCTGATGGTCGAGGCGCTCGTCGACGCCGGCGTCGACGCCGGACTGTCGCGATCGGCGGCCACCGACCTCGTCGCACAGACCATGGCGGGTTCGGCCGCGATGTTGCTGGATCGCCTCGACCGGGCCGCCTCCGCGGGCGGTGCCGCCGGCGGCCCGTCGGGTGCCGGAATGGACACCACGCCCGCTCAACTGCGCGCGACGGTCACCTCGCCGGGCGGCACCACCGCGGCCGGTCTGCGCGAACTCGAGAGGGGCGGCCTGCGGGCGGCCGTTGCCAGGGCGGTCGAGGCCGCGAAAAAGCGCTCTGAGCAGCTCGGAATTACATCTGAGTAATTCTTTGAATTACCCACACCCGTCGCAGTAACACCATCTGCCACGCTATTCTCCTCGTGTAAGCACGGGTTGGTGCCAGCGGTGGGGAAGCCGCTGGAACTGCCCGTGCCTGAATGATTGGGTTGCGATGACGTCTATGAACGGGCCATCCTCGCGGGATTCGGCCAGTGGGAAGTCGGCTCGGGACTCCGGATCCGACGGTCAACAGCCACGGGCGCAATTCCTCACCGTCGCCGAGGTGGCGAGCCTGATGCGGGTCAGCAAGATGACGGTGTACCGGCTGGTGCACAACGGCGAGCTGCCTGCCGTCCGGGTCGGCCGCTCGTTCCGCGTGCATGCGAAGGCTGTTCACGACATGTTGGAGAGCTCGTACTTCGACGCAGGCTGATCTCCTCCGCGTTCCCCGGCGTGACCGTCGCCGGCGTTGGGCGCGTTTCGCGGTTACCTGCACAGCCCGGTAAAGTGGCCGGGTCAGTCAACGATGCTCATCGGGCAGGTAAGGCGTAGGTAGCGGAGTTCATGGGTTCAGTCATCAAGAAGCGGCGCAAGCGCATGTCGAAGAAGAAGCACCGCAAGCTGCTTCGTCGCACCCGGGTCCAACGCAGAAAACTCGGCAAGTAATCGCCGCCCGCCGTCGCTAGGCTGACCGGACATGGATTCCGAGGGTCGTGCCAACGGAGACGTCAACGGAGCTGACCCGCGCGACGCCGTGCAGTATCCGAAGGTCGTGCTGGTCACCGGGGCGTGCCGGTTCCTCGGCGGCTACCTGACGGCCAGGTTGGCGCAGAACCCGTTGATCAACCATGTGATCGCCGTCGACGCGATCACTCCGAGCAAGGACCTTCTGCGGCGGATGGGCCGCGCGGAGTTCGTCCGCGCCGACATCCGCAATCCCTTCATCGCGAAGGTCATCCGCAACGGTGACGTCGACACCGTGGTGCATGCCGCGGCGGCGTCCTACGCACCTCGCTCCGGGGGCCGCGCGACGCTCAAGGAACTCAACGTGATGGGCGCGATCCAGCTGTTCGCGGCCTGCCAGAAGGCACCGTCGGTGCAGCGCGTGGTGCTCAAGTCCACGTCGGAGGTGTACGGCTCGACCTCACGCGACCCGGTGATGTTCACCGAGGACACCAGCGCGCGACGGCCACCGGGGGAGGGCTTCGCCCGCGACAGCATCGACATCGAGGGCTATGCGCGAGGGCTGGGGCGTCGTCGGCCCGACATCGCGGTGACCATCCTGCGGTTGGCCAACATGATCGGGCCGGGCATGGACACCGCGCTGTCGCGGTACCTCGCCGGCCCCGTGGTGCCGACGGTCATCGGACACGACGCCCGGCTCCAGCTGCTGCACGAGCAGGATGCGCTCGGGGCGCTAGAGCGCGCGACGATGGCGGGCAAGGCGGGCACCTACAACGTCGGCGCGTCCGGGATCGTGATGATGAGCCAGGCGATCCGGAGGGCCGGCCGGATCGCGTTGCCCGTGCCGCGATCGGCGCTGGCGGCGGTGGATTCGCTGAGGCGCGCGACTCGTTACACTGAACTCGATCGTGAGCAGCTGAACTACCTCAGTTATGGCAGAGTGATGGACACATCGCGGATGCGCAACGATCTCGGCTATAACCCGAAGTGGACGACGGTGGAGGCCTTCGACGATTACGTCCGAGGTCGCGGATTGACTCCGATCGTCGACCCGCGGTGGGTACGCTCAATGGAGAGTCGCGCCGTTGCCGCGGCGCAACGGTGGGGGCGCTAGGCGCATCAATCTATCGGGTGGGGAGAAGGAAACGACCGTGGCGGGCGAGTCCAAGGCGAAAGTCATTCCGCTGCATGGCAATTCGGGCCGTGCAGCGGCTCAGCGGCGTAATGCCGCACGAGCGCAGGGCTCGCGCCGACATCCCTCGCAGCTGTCGGATCCGGTAGGCGGGGCCTCCGCCGAGGAGATCGCCGCCGTCGTCCGCGAGATCGACGAGCACCGCGGAGGCGTCGCGGGCGCACCTCCGGTGGACGAGACGCCCACCGAACTGGCCAAGCAGATCGCCTCGGTCGGCGAGTTCGTGCGCAAGCGGATGACGGGTGAATACACCGTCGACGAGTTCGGGTTCGACGCCCACCTCAACAACGCAATCTTTTTGCCTTTGCTGAGAGTCTTTTTCAAGTCGTGGTTCCGCGTCGAGGTCAGCGGGATCGAGCATCTGCCCGAAACTGGCGCCGCGCTCGTGGTCGCCAACCACGCCGGCGTGCTGCCGTTCGACGGGCTGATGACGTCGGTGGCGGTGCACGACCACCACCCGGCCCAGCGCGACCTGCGCCTGCTCGCCGCCGACATGGTGTTCGACCTGCCGGTGGTCGGTCAGGCCGCACGCAAGGCCGGCCACACCATGGCCTGCACCGCCGATGCGCATCGGCTGCTGGCCGCGGGTGAGCTGACCGCGGTGTTCCCCGAGGGCTACAAGGGCCTGGGCAAGCACTTCAAAGACCGCTACAAGCTGCAGCGATTCGGTCGCGGCGGTTTCGTCTCGGCGGCGCTGCGCACCAAGGCGCCCATCGTGCCGTGCTCGATCGTCGGATCCGAGGAGATCTATCCGATGATCGCCGACGTCAAGCTGCTGGCCCGGTTGCTCGGCCTGCCGTACTTCCCGATCACCCCGTTCTTCCCGCTGGCGGGTCCGGCGGGCATGGTGCCGCTGCCGTCGAAATGGCACATCCAGTTCGGCGAACCGATCGAGACAGCGGACTACGATGAGTCGGCCGCCGACGATCCGATGGTCACCTTCGAACTCACCGACCAGGTGCGCGAGACCATCCAGCAGACGCTGTACCAACTGCTCACCCAGCGTCGGAACACGTTCTTCGGCTGAGCGCGCGAAAAGCCGCTAGCTCTACGAATTACTTTGCTTGGCAATCATTTTCGCGATTGCCTCGTCGCGTGCGGCCGCGATGCGCTGGCTCACCTCGTCGGCTTCGGTGTCCGACTGCGCCTCGCCCATGACCGTGACGACGCTCGTCAGGATGGGGTTGCCGTCGGCGTCGGTCACCTCGCCGCGCACCTCGGTGACGATGGCGCCATGCGATTCGGTGACCGAATCGAGGTAGGAGTCGAAGAACAGCTTGTCGCCGGCCAGGATCGGGCGGTGGAAGGTGATCTTCTGGTCGCGGTGCAGGACCCGTTCCATGTTGATCGGCACGTCGAACTGGTTGAAGATCTCCAGTTGAACGCGGCGACCGGCGACGGCGAGGAAGGTCAGCGGCGCGATCAGCGAGTCGTAGCCGTACTCGGCGGCGGCTTCTTCGGTGAAGTGCGCGGGATGCTCGTCCTTGACCGCCTGTGCGAACTCACGGATCTTCTCCCGGCCGACCTCGAAGTAATCGGGATACCGGTAGTGCGTTCCGATGATGTTCTCTGCGATTGCCATACCTGAACTGCTCCTCGGGTGCGCGCGCTGCCGTCTCTCCTCGTCGGAGTCAGCGGCGCGAGCCTATCAGCGGGTCTCGGCCACCGCCGCGACCAGAGCGGCCCGTCAGCGGCCCTCCTGGCGGCGGGAGACCACCGCCGCCAGCGCTCCTCCGGCCGCGCCGAGCGCCAGCGCCGACGGCACACCGATGCGCGCGGCCTTGCGGGCGGTGCGGAAATCGCGGATCTCCCACCCCCGCTCACGGGCCAGGTCGCGCAGATCGGCGTCGGGGTTGATCGCCACCGCCGTACCCACCAGCGAGAGCATCGGCACGTCGTTGAAGCTGTCCGAGTAGGCCGTGCAGCGGCGCAGGTTGAGGCCCTCGCGGATGGCCAGCGAGCGCACCGCGTGCGCCTTGCCAGTGCCGTGCAGGATGTCGCCGACCAGGCGCCCGGTAAACACCCCGTCGATGGACTCGGCGACCGTTCCCAGCGCCCCGGTCAGGCCCAGCCGCTTGGCGATGGTCGCGGCCAGCTCGTACGGGGTCGCGGTGACCAGCCACACCTGCTGTCCGGCGTCGAGATGCATCTGCGCGAGCGCGCGCGTGCCCGGCCAGATCTTGTCGGCGATGATCTCGTCGTAGATCTCCTCGCCGACCGCCATCAGTTCGGCCGTCGAGCGGCCCTCGATGAAGGCCAGCGCCTTGCGCCGGCCTGCGGCCACATCCTCGCTGTTCTCGCGGCCGGTCAGCTGGAACTTCGCCTGCGCGTAGACGAACCGTGCGACGTCGCCGTAGGTGAAGTACTTGCGCGCGGCCAGGCCGCGGGCGAAGTGCAGCAGCGACGAGCCGTGCACGAGGGTGTTGTCGACGTCGAAGAATGCCGCCGCGGTCAGGTCCGGGGGCGGTGCGGGTGGCGCCGTGGCAGCCTCGGCCATGAGGTCGGTGACGGCCGCCTCTGCGCTCGCCTCACCCGCAAGTTGCTGTTCAGCAGCTTCGCGGTCGCCATTTCGAGACACGGATCAACCCTAAGTCACGGAGGTGGAGATACTGGCGAGGTGGAGCACCAGGTGGAGTTGCTGACGCGCGACGGTTGCACGATCTGCACCGCGGCGGCGGCCCGGCTCGCGGCGCTGGCCGACGAGCTGGGCTTCACGCTGGCCGTCACCGATGTCGACGCCGCGGCGGCCGCGGGTCATTCCGGGCTGCGCGCGGAATACGGCGACCGGCTTCCGGTCGTTCTGCTCGACGGCAGCGAGCACAGCTACTGGGAGATCGACGAGCCCCGCCTTCGGGCCGACCTGGCGAAGTGACCGTCCGTTTCTGCGCGAAATTGCGTTCCAGCAGGCCTCCACTCGTGATTTGGCTGCTGGAACGCAATTTCGGCGATAATGGTGGGGAATTTGGTGAGCTAACTGTTCAACGACTACCTTGGATGACGTGGTGATGAAGCCGTGAGCGTGTTGCTTTTCGGGGTTTCGCACCGCAGTGCGCCGGTGTCGGTGCTCGAGCAGCTGAGCACCGACGAGTCCGATCAGGCCAAGATCGTCGACCAGGTGCTGCAGTCCTCCCTCGTCACCGAGGCCATGGTGCTGTCGACCTGCAATCGCGTGGAGATCTACGCCGTCGTCGACGCGTTTCACGGCGGGCTGTCGGTGATTGGCCAGGTGCTTTCCGAGCACTCCGGCATGAGCCTCAACGACCTGACCAAATACGCGTATGTGCGGTACGCCGAAGCGGCCGTCGAGCACCTGTTCGCGGTGGCCTCGGGCCTGGATTCCGCCGTCGTCGGAGAACAGCAGGTGCTCGGCCAGGTGCGCCGCGCGTACGCCGCCGCCGAGGCCAACCACACCGTCGGACGCACCCTGCACGAGCTCTCGCAGCGCGCGCTGGCCGTCGGCAAGCGGGTGCATACCGAGACCGGCATCGACGCCGCGGGCGCGTCGGTGGTGTCCGTCGCGCTGTGCACCGCCGAATCCAAGCTCGGCTCGCTGGCCGGCCGCACCGCGGTGGTCATCGGGGCGGGTTCGATGGGCTCGCTGGCCGCCAAACACCTGACCCGCGCGGGCGTCGACCGCATCCACGTCGTGAACCGCAGCCAGCCGCGGGCCAAACGGCTCGCCGCCAACGTCCGGGAACTGGGCGTCGACGCGCACGCCTTCCCGTTCGATCACCTGCCGCCGCTGCTGACCGATGCCGATGTGGTGGTCTGCTGCACCGGGGCGGTGCGCCCGGTGGTCTCACTGGCCGACGTGCACCGCGGCCTCGCGCACGGCCAAGAGCCCAAGCAGCTGGTCATCTGCGATCTCGGCATGCCCCGTGACGTCGACCCCGCCGTGGCCGGCCTGCCCGGCGTCTACGTCGTCGACATGGAGCGCATCCAGCGCGAACCGGCGGCCCGCGCCGCGGCGTCCGACGCCGAAGCCGCCCGCGCGATCGTCGCCGCCGAGGTCGCCAACTACCTGGCCGGTCAGCGGATGGCCGAGGTCACCCCGACCGTCACCGCGCTGCGTCAGCGCGCCGCCGACGTGGTCGAGGCCGAGCTGCTGAGGCTGGACCACCGCCTGCCGGGCCTGGATGCCATCCACCGCGACGAGGTCGCCAAGACGGTGCGACGGGTCGTCGACAAACTCCTGCACGCGCCGACCGTGCGCGTTAAGCAGCTGGCGAGTGCGCCGGGCGGAGACAGCTACGCCGAGGCGCTGCGTGAGCTCTTCGAGCTCGACCAGCAGGCCGTCGACGCCGTCGCCGGGCCCGAATTGCCTTTGATCGCACCAGATCTCGATAAGGCCGAGTAACGCTTGACTGTAATTCGGATAGGCACTCGCGCCAGTCTCCTGGCGACCACTCAGGCCGGTACGGTCCGAGACGCGCTCATCGCGAACGGACACGCGGCCGAGCTCGTCCCCATCTCCACCGAGGGCGACCGCAACCAGGGCCCGATCGCCGAGATCGGCGTTGGCGTGTTCACCGCGGCCCTGCGCGAAGCCATCCACGACGGCCGGGTGGACGCCGCCGTGCACTCCTTCAAGGATCTGCCTACCGCGGCTGACGCCCGCTTCGTCATCGCCGCGAGTCCCCCCCGCGAAGACCCCAGGGACGCCCTGGTGGCACGCGATGGGCTGGTGCTCGGGGAGTTGCCGCCGGGTTCTTTGATCGGCACATCGAGCCCGCGCAGGGCGGCACAGCTTAGAGCACTGGGTCTCGGTTTGGAAATCCGCCCCCTAAGAGGCAACCTGGATACCAGGTTGAACAGGGTTAGCAACGGTGATCTCGACGGCATCGTAGTCGCACGGGCGGGACTGGCCCGCATCGGGCGACTGGCCGATGTCACCGAGACTCTCGAGCCGGTGCAGATGTTGCCAGCGCCGGCTCAAGGTGCGCTCGCGGTCGAGTGCCGCGCAGGCGACACCGAGCTCGCTGCGCTGCTGGCGGAGTTGGACGACGCCGACACACGCGCCGCGGTCACCGCTGAACGGGCCCTGCTCGCCCGACTGGAGGCGGGTTGTCACGCACCGGTGGGCGCGATCGCTGAGGTGGTCGAGTCCATCGATGAGGACGGCAACGTCTTCGAAGAGGTGTCGCTGCGCGGCTGCGTGGCGGCACTGGACGGATCCGACGTGATCCGCGCGTCCGGCGTCGGCACGACTGACCGGGCCCGGGAGCTGGGGCTCTCGGTGGCCGAGGAGCTGTTCGACCTCGGGGCGCGCGAACTCATGGCGGACGCCAACTGAGCTGTAGAGCGGAGTGACTGAGATGACAGGCCAGACCAGCGGGCGGGGGCGCAAGCCGAAGCCGGGCCGCATCACGTTCGTCGGCTCGGGTCCTGGCGACCCGGGACTGCTGACGACGCGGGCCCACACGGTGCTCGCCAACGCTGCCTTGGTGTTCACCGATCCCGAGGTGCCCGAAGCGGTACTGGCCCTGGTGGGTTGCCAACTGCCGCCCCCGTCGGGGCCCGAGCCGGCTGAGGCCGCCGACAACGGCGAAACCTCGGGTAAGGAAGCACCGACCCTGCCGGGCGGACCGGATATCCGGTCGGCCGTCGGCGATCCGGCCGAGGTGGCCAAGACGCTGATCACCGAGGCCCGCACCGGGGTCGACGTGGTCCGGCTGGTGGCGGGCGATCCGCTGTCGGTGGACGCCGTGATCACCGAGGTGTCGGCGTTGGCGAAGTCGCACCTGAACTTCGAGATCGTGCCGGGCCTGCCGGACACCACCGCGGTGCCCACCTACGCCGGCCTGCCGCTGGGATCGGCGCACACCGTCGCCGACGTCCGCGACCCCGACGTCGACTGGGCCGCATTGGCCGCCGCGCCCGGCCCGCTCATCCTGCACGCGACGGCGTCGCATCTGCCCGATGCGGCGCGCACGCTGATCGAATACGGGCTGACCGACACCACGCCACTGGTGGTCACCGCCAACGGCACCACCTGCCAGCAGCGTTCGGTCGAGACGACGCTGGCCGGGCTGCTGGACAAGGCCACCCTGGCGGGCTCCGAGCCGGCCGGTCCGTTGGCCGGACCGCTCGTGGTGACCATCGGCAAGACCGTGGCCAACCGCACCAAGCTGAACTGGTGGGAGAGCCGCGCCCTGTACGGCTGGACCGTGCTGGTGCCCCGCACCAAGGACCAGGCCGGTGAGATGAGCGAGAAGTTGGTGGGCCACGGCGCGCTGCCGATCGAGGTCCCCACCATCGCCGTCGAGCCGCCGCGCAGCCCCGCTCAGATGGAGCGCGCGGTCAAGGGACTGGTCGATGGCCGGTTCCAGTGGGTGGTGTTCACCTCCACCAACGCGGTGCGTGCGGTGTGGGAGAAGTTCAACGAGTTCGGTCTCGACGCCCGGGCGTTCTCGGGTGTGAGGATCGCCTGCGTCGGCCAGGCCACAGCCGACCGGGTGCGGGCGTTCGGCATCAATCCCGAGCTGGTTCCGGCGGGTGAGCAATCGTCGCTCGGCCTGCTCGACGAATTCCCGCCGTACGACGACGTTTTCGACCCGGTGAACCGCGTGCTGCTGCCGCGCGCCGACATCGCCACCGAGACGCTGGCCGAGGGTCTGCGTGAGCGCGGCTGGGAGATCGAGGACGTCACGGCGTACCGCACGGTGCGCGCCGCGCCGCCGCCTGCGCACACCCGCGAGATGATCAAGACCGGTGGCTTCGACGCGGTCTGCTTCACCTCGAGCTCCACGGTGCGCAACCTGGTCGGTATCGCGGGCAAGCCGCACGCGCGCACCATCGTCGCGTGCATCGGGCCCAAGACTGCCGAGACCGCAGCGGAATTCGGTCTGCGCGTCGATGTGCAGCCCGAGGTGGCCGCGGTCGGACCGCTGGTGGAGGCGCTCGCCGAGCACGCCGCCCGGCTGCGGGCCGAGGGCGCACTGCCGCCGCCGCGTAAGAAGAGCCGCCGCCGCTGACCGCAACACCGAAGGTGGGTTTGCATGGGCTTTCCTAGGCATCGCCCCCGCAGGCTGCGCACGACTCCGGCGCTGCGGCGACTCGTCGCCGAAACCACCTTGGAGCCACGGCAACTCGTGCTGCCGATGTTCGTCGCCGACGGTATCGACGAGCCACGTCGGATCTCGTCGATGCCCGGCGTCGTCCAACACACCCGCGACTCGCTGCGCCGCGCCGCCGCCGACGCGGTCGCCGCCGGTGTGGGTGGCCTGATGCTGTTCGGCGTGCCGCGCGACGCGGACAAGGATCCCACCGGCTCCGTCGGCGTCGCCGAAGACGGTATCCTCAACGTCGCCCTGCGCGACCTGGCCAGCGACCTCGGCGACGACACCGTGCTGATGGCCGACACCTGCCTTGACGAGTTCACCGACCACGGCCACTGCGGAATCGTGGACGCGTCGGGCAGGGTCGATAATGACCTGACCAACAAGCGCTACGTGGAACTCGCTGTGGCGCAAGCGGATTCAGGGGCACACGTGGTCGGGCCGAGCGGAATGATGGACGGCCAGGTCGCTGCGATCCGCGACGGGCTGGACGCCGCAGGGTACACCGACACCGTCATCCTGGCGTACGCCGCGAAGTTCGCCTCGGGTTTCTACGGGCCGTTCCGGGAAGCGGTGGGATCGAGCCTGCGCGGCGATCGTCGCACGTACCAACAGAATCCGGGCAACGCGCGCGAGGCGTTGCACGAGGTGGAACTCGACATCGACGAAGGCGCCGACATAGTCATGGTCAAGCCCGCGATGGGCTACCTCGACGTGGTGCGCGCGGCCGCCGACCTGTCACCGGTGCCCGTGGCCGCCTACCAGGTCTCCGGTGAGTACTCGATGATCAGCGCCGCAGCCGCCAACGGCTGGATCGATTTGCAGACGGTGGCTCTGGAGACGCTGACCAGCATCCGGCGGGCCGGGGCAGACATCGTCCTGACGTACTGGGCGGCCGACGTCGCCGGTTGGCTGGCGTGAATCCCGAACCGCAGGGCCGACCGGATGAGGCCGGCCAGCAGCCCGAGTCGGGTGGCCGCCCGGACGACGTCGACACCGGCTTCTGGCTCTGGGTGGTCGCGGTCGTCCTGATGGTCGTCGGCCAGGTCGGCGACCTGCTGGTCAGCGAACGCGCCGACGGCCTGCCCGCACCGGTGCTGGCCCTCTCGGCGGTGTTCATCGTGATCCTCGGCGCCGTGGCGCTGACGTTTCAATTCCTGATGCGCCAGGGTTACCGGTGGGCCCGCACCGTGCTGACCGGCGCAGGTATCGCGGCGGTCGTGTACGCCGTGAGCAGCCTGTTCGGCGAGGAGCGGCCGCCGGCGGCCGCGCTCGCCTACGCCGTCACCGCCATCCTCGGCTCGGTGCTGATCGTGGGCGGTGTGTACCTGCTGCACCGTAAAGACGCCAACGACTACTTCACGCGGTGACCCGATAGGCTGACCCGACCATGACCGCTCCTGCGCCGCGAGCCCGCGTCGTCACCGCCGCCTTCTGGTGCTGGGTCGTCGCCGCGGTGATGTTGATGCTGGGCGGGCTCATCGCCGCCTCGGTCAATCTGCCGCCGCTGTTTCGCGGCGCGGGGGTCCTCACCGCCGTCGCCGGCGCGGGAATGGCGTTCCTCGCGGGCCGCAGCCGCGCGGGCGATGTCCGGTTCCGCCGCGCCGGCGTCGCGTTGGCGCTGACCGTCGTCGTGTTCGTGGTGCTGCTCGCGATGCGCGGCGTCGTGCACATCGTGACGGTGCTCGCGGTGCTGCCCCTGCTCGCGGGCGCCGTCCTGATCACCCGGCCCAGCGCGAACGCGCAAGAGGAAGCGACGTGACCGACAAGCAGACCGCGCCGCAGGTTTTGTTCTACGAGCAGGGCGCCAGTTGGTGGTGGTTGGCCGCCGGCCCCGGTGCGGCGATCGCGATGGGACTGATCCAGGCGTCAGCCGGCTACGGGTTCCAGTGGGTGGTTCCCGGGATGTTTTTGGTGCTCGTCAGCGGCTTCCTCGCGATACAGGTCAAGGCCGCCCGTATCCACACCTCGGTCGAGTTGACACCCGAGACGCTGCGGCAGGGCACCGAGCGCATCAGTACCGACGAGATCGTCCGCGTCTATCCCGAGGCCACCGGTTCCGAGTCGCCGAAATGGCAGTCGGCGCGGGCGCTGGGCGAGCTCACCGGTGTGCCGCGCGGCCGCACCGGTATCGGGCTGAAGATGACCAATGACCGCACCGCGCAGGCTTGGGCCCGTAAGCATCAAACGCTGCGGCAGACGTTGACCCAGCTCGTCGAAGAGCGCATTCCGCCGGCATGACGGTCCGCGCAGCGCTCGAGCTGGTGCTGGCCGTCGCCGCCGCGGTGGGCAGCGTGCTGAGCTGGCTTGCGGCCCCGACGACGGTCGCGGTTCCGCCGGTGCTCGAAGGCGAACCGCAGACCACCTCGGTCGAGTACAGCGCGCCGATGGTGGGGCTTGCGCTGCTGCTGGCCGCGGTCGCCGGAGTGTTCGTGGTGCTGGCCATCGCGCATTGGCGCCGCGATCGGCGCGCTGCTCCTTCGCCCCGCGAGTGACCGCGTTTGCCCGGTGACACGCCGAGCGATCCCGTGCAAAACAGGTCGCTCGCGGGAAGTGAGAGGCCGCTCACAGCCGCTTGGTACAAAGTGCAAAATTTGTAACACTGTGTCACATGACCGAATTGGTGGAGACAGACAGGCCCGTCAGCGATGCGCTGCCGCTGGGCCCGCAGTCGCTGGTGTGGCGCTACTTCGGGGACAACCGGATGTACCTGATCGGGCCGCGCCCCGCGGTGCTGCAGAACATGCTGGCCGAACTCGGCCAGGGCGTGCTCGACCACTCGGTGTTCTTCGACGACACCGCCGCGCGGGTCAAGCGCTCGCTGCCGCCGATCTTCAACACGGTCTACGGCTCCGATGAGGACCACCCGGGCGCCCAGGTGCGCGACTTCCACACCGACATCAAGGGCAAGATGCCCGACGGCGCCCGGTACCACGCCCTGGATCCGGAGACCTACTTCTGGGCGCACGCGACGTTCGTCGAACAGGTGCTGTACTTCGCCGACACCTTCGTCAAGCGGCTGAGCCGCGAGGAGAAGGAGCAGATCTACCTCGAGTCAAAGACGTGGTACCGCCGCTACGGTGTGAGCGACCGGCCGATGCCCCCCACCTACGACGAGTTCGAACGGTACTGGGACCGCATGCTCGACGAGATCGTCGTCGCACACAAGACCGCGGTCTACGGCGTCGGCTACGTCACGAAGGGTTTCCCGCGCCCCAAGGGTGTCCCCGCGTGGGCGTGGAAGCCGATCGCGCCGGTGTTCAATCCGCTCGCGGCGTTCCTGACCACCGGCGGCCTGCCGCCCCGCGCGCGCGAGCTGCTGCAACTGCCGTGGAGTGAACGCCAGGAGCGCCGCTACCAACGGTTCGCGGCGCTGTGGCGGTCGCGCCCGGTCAACTGGGTGTGGGATCGTCTGCCCATGAGTTGGCGCTACAACAGCTACGCCCAAAAGGGTTATGCCGGGGCCTGACCCGGCCAACGGGCCTGATTCGTCGCCCGCGACGGGGCCTGATTCGTCGCCCGCGAGGGGGCTTGATTCGTCGTCCGCGACGGGGCCTGATTCGTCGCCCGCGACGGAAGCCATCCTGGACGCCGCCGTCATCGAGTTCGAGCGGCACGGCTTCCGGCGGGTCGCACTCGACGACGTCGCCCGCCGCGCAGGCGTCAGCCGGACCACGATCTACCGGCGGTTCGCCAACCGCGACGAGCTCGTGGCCGCGGTGATCGAACGCGAGAACATCGCGCTGTTCGCCGACATCGCCGAAGAGGTCAAACGGGTTGGGCCGCTATCGAACTATTACGTCGAGGCGTTCACCCTGTCGATCCTGAAGTTCCGTCGCCACCGCGTGCTGTACCGGATACTGACCGACGATCCCGCGCTGCTGCTCGAACTGGCCCGCACGCACTACGACGCCGCGATCATCCGGATGGCCGCAGCGTTGCGGGTGATCTTCCCCGCTGGATTCGCCGAGCGGATCGGCGAGGAGGCCGTCGAGGAATTGGCCGACACGATCCTGCGGTATGCGGTGATGGTGTTGCTGCTGCCCAGCTCCCAGCCTCTGGAGTCCGCCGACGACATCCGCGCTTTCGCTCGCAAACACTTCCTTCCCAGCCTGCCCACCGCTTTGCGAACCGTGCCCACCGGTTAGGCGAACTGCGTTTCGTATTTCGGCTCTCCGGGCAGTCATGGTCCATGACCAGCGAACAAGGCCAGGAGAACGAAGGGTTCATCGAGGAGCAGCGCAAAGCCGAACCGGAGACCGACGAACACCACCAGGTCACCAGCGAGCAGGAAACGCCGCCGCCCACCGAGAAACCCGAAGTGACCGACGAGCATCGGGAAAAGGCCAAAGAGATGCACAAGGCCTACGAAGAAGAGAGGCCGACCACGAAGATGCCGGGCAGCGGTGGCGCCGTCGCGGGTACCGCGGTGAACGACTGGCTCGACGATGACGGAAACCCGAAGTTCAGCAAGGAATCTGCGGGCAGCGAAGCATCCGAGGGCAGCGGCACCTGATTGTCCGAGCGGTCGCGTGCCTACGCTAGGCAACCGTGACCTCTCTGGAGCAGATCGCGCCGGCGTTCATCGACATGGCCCACTCGATTGTGTGGGCCTCGGTCGCCACTGTCGACGCGAACGGCCGGCCGCGCACTCGCATCCTGCATCCGTTCTGGGAGTGGGACGGGACGGATCTCCTCGGCTGGATCGCCACCGTGCCCTCTCCGGTGAAGAAGAACCACCTCGCGGTGCACCCGGAGGTCTCGGTGAGTTACTGGACCACCAATCACGACACGTGCAGCGCGGAGTGTCTGGTCGAGTGGTACGTCGACGACGAAACCAGGGCCGCGGTGTGGGAGAAGTTCGCCACCGCCCCTGCACCGGTGGGCTACGACCCTCGGATCATCCCGGTGTGGCAGGACGGGCCGACCTCCGAGCAGTTCGCCGCGCTGCGGTTGGCGCCGTACCGCATCCGGGTCATGCCCGGGACGGTGATGACGAAAGGTGAAGGCGCACCGCTCACCTGGTCGGCGTGAATATCGCGTACCGGTGCCGAGCCGCCGCGACCTGGGCGATGATCTGCACATGACCACCACGCTCGACGTCTCGGCGTTGCCGCTGGTGCCGAAGAACCCGCTGCCGATCTGGCGGTTGGTCCGACTTCTCCGCAGGCTCGACACCGGCCAGGACGTCATCCGCGACGCCGGCGGACCGATCACGCGCATACAGGTCGCGCCGAAGTGGCTGTATCAACCGATCGTCGCCGTCATGTCGCCCGCCGGTATGCGCGACATACTCGGGCGCCCCGATGGCTCGTCTGAGCGATGCATCTACCACGACGAAGTCCGCAACATGGCAGGCGACAGCCTGTTCGTGCTGCCCAACGAGCTGTGGCGGCCGCGCAAACGGGCTCTGCAGCCGGTGTTCACCAAGCAGAACGTCCGCAATTTCGGCGGCTACATGTCCGCGGCCGCCCAGGCATTCGTCGACCGCTGGCCCGATGGCGGTGAGCTCGACCTCGACGTCGAGTGCCGCCGCGTCGCGATGCAGTCGTTGGGACATTCGGTCCTGGGTGTCGACCTCAACGAGCGCGCCGACACGATCGCCCGCTGCATGCACGTCGCGTCCTCCTACACCGCCGACCGCGCACTGCGGCCGGTGCGGGCGCCGCGCTGGCTGCCCACGCCTGCTCGGCGCCGGGCGCGCCGCGCGGTCGCCGAGATGAGGGAGATCACCGACGAGATGGTGCGCGCATGTCGCGACGACCCGACGCGCGACGCCCCGCTCGTGCGGGCGCTGATGGCGGCCAGGGATCCCGAGACCGGGATGCCGCTCTCAGACGACGACATCTCCAACGACCTGCTGATCTTCATGCTTGCCGGGCACGACACGACCTCGACTGCGCTCACCTTCTCGCTGTGGGCGCTGGGGCGTCATCCCGACATCCAGGACCGCGTCGCCGCGGAGGCCGCAGCCATCGGCGAGCGGGAGCTGACCCCCGACGACGTGCCCCGGCTGACGTACACCGTGCAGGTCTTGCACGAGGCGATCCGGCTGTGCCCACCGGCGGCCGGGGTGGCCCGGCTGGCCACCCGCGACATCGCGGTCGATGGTTATCGCGTCGAAGCAGGCACCCTCGTGGCGCTCGGGCTCTACGGACTGCATCACGATCCAGCCCTCTGGCCCGACCCGATGGTCTTCGATCCCGAGCGGTTCAGCCCCGAGAACACCGCGAACCGCGAGCGCTGGCAGTTCCTGCCGTTCCTCGCCGGCGGGCGCCCGTGCATCGGCGAACACTTCGCACGGCTGGAGACGACACTGGCGCTGGCCACGATCGTGCGGGCCGCCCGGATCGAATCGCTGGACAGCACATTCGAGTGCGACGTGCCGTTCACCAGCATCGCCAAGGGCCCGATCCGGGCCCGCCTGTCACCGCGCGATTAAACCCGCGTCAGCAAGACGGCCTGGTCGAACGGCAGCAGCCCGAACAGGGGCCGCATCCACCCGGTGACCGACGGCGCCGCCTCGGCTTTCGTCACCACCCGGGGGTCACGGACGCCGAACGTCCGGCCATACCTTCTCATCCGCCCACCGCCCGCTGCGGTGATGTTCTTCAACCAGTCCCGGTCCGGGCCGTAGGTGAGCAGAACGGCCACCCCGTCAGCGGTCGGGAACACCGTCAGCGGGGTCCGGTACGGCCTACCCGATTTGCGCCCGGTGTGCTCGAGGATGCCCATCGACGGAGCCCACCCCGCCCACAACCGCTGGATCGGATTGGTGACCCGGCGGTTGAACCGGGCGAGCCACTGCGGAAGCTGCATGGCCCCCATCCAAGTCGGAAGCCGCCCGCGCCTCAAGCGCGCGCCCACTACACCCTGTAGTTGACGGTTTGCACCCGGCTGGGACACTGGTGGCCATGCGTGCTGACCAGATCACCACCGAGGTGTCGGCGCGGTTGTTCGCCGAGGCGTCGGCCGTCATCCCGGGCGGGGTGAACTCACCCGTGCGGGCGTTCACCTCGGTCGGCGGCACCCCTCGGTTCATCACCTCGGCCAACGGTTACTGGCTGACCGACGCCGACGGCAACCGCTACGTCGACCTGGTCTGCTCGTGGGGCCCGATGATCCTCGGCCATGCGCATCCGGACGTGGTCGCCGCGGTGCAGCGGGTCGTGACCGACGGCCTGTCCTTTGGTGCGCCGACCCCCTCGGAGTCGGAATTGGCCGCCGAGATCATCGGCCGGGTCGCGCCGGTCGAGCGGCTGCGGCTGGTGAACTCCGGCACCGAGTCCACGATGAGTGCGATCCGGCTGGCGCGCGGCTACACCGGTCGGGCCAAGATCGTGAAGTTCTCCGGCTGCTACCACGGCCACAGCGACGCGCTGCTCGCCGACGCCGGCTCCGGTGTCGCCACGCTTGGGCTGCCGTCCTCGCCGGGTGTGACGGGCGCCGCCGCAGCCGACACGATCGTGCTGCCCTACAACAACGTGGCCGCCGTCGACGAGGTCTTCGCTCGGTTCGGCGACGAGATCGCCTGCGTGATCACCGAAGCCAGTCCGGGCAACATGGGCACGGTGGCCCCGCAGGACGGTTTCAACGCCGCGCTGCGCCGCATCACGGCCGACCACGGCGCCCTGCTGATCGTCGACGAGGTGATGACCGGCTTCCGGGTCAGCCGGTCCGGTTGGTACGGCCTCGATCCCGTCGACGCGGACCTGTTCACCTTCGGCAAGGTGATGAGTGGCGGGCTGCCCGCGGCGGCGTTCGGCGGCCGCGCCGAGGTGATGGAGCGGCTGGCCCCGCTGGGGCCGGTGTATCAGGCCGGCACCTTGTCCGGGAACCCCGTCGCGATGGCGGCCGGTCTGGCGACACTGCGCGCAGCCGACGACTCGGTGTACGCCACACTCGACGCCAACGCTGAGCGCCTCACGGCGCTGCTCGAGCAGGAGTTGACCGAAGCCGGTGTGGCGCATACGGTTTCGCGGGCCGGAAACATGTTCAGCGTGTTCTTCACCGACCAGCCCGTCACCGACTTCGCCTCGGCGCGGGCCTCGGAGACGTGGCGGTTCCCAGCCTTCTTCCATGCGCTGCTGGACGCCGGTGTGTATGCGCCGCCGAGTGCTTTCGAGACGTGGTTCGTGTCAACGGCTTTGGATGACGAGGCATTCGACCGAATCGCCGCCGCGCTGCCCGGCGCGGCGCGCGCCGCCGCCGAGGCGGTCAAACCGGCATGACCGACAAGCCGTCCGGGGCCGCCGAGGCCGTGAAGACAGTGGTGCACGTCATGCGCCACGGTGAAGTGCACAACCCCGACAAGATCCTCTACGGTCGACTTCCCGACTACCACCTCTCCGAGAGGGGTCGAGCGCAGGCCCAGGCCGTGGCGGACTGGCTCGCGATGCGCGACGTCGTGTACGTGGTCGCCTCACCGCTGGAGCGGGCGCAGGAGACCGCGGCCCCGATCGCGGCGGGTCTGGGACTGTCCGTCGACACCGATGACGAGCTCATCGAATCGCTGAACATCTTCCAGGGACAACGGGTATCGCCGGGCGACGGCGCGCTGCGCGACCCGCGCAACTGGTGGCACCTGCGCAACCCGCGCATCCCGTCGTGGGGGGAGCCGTACCACGAGATCGCCGAGCGGATGACCGCTGCCGTGCATCGTGCCCGGGCCAAGGCGGCCGGCCACGAGGCGGTGTGCGTCAGCCATCAACTGCCTGTGGAAACGCTGCGCCGGTCGATGACCGGTCAACCGCTGCACCACTTCCCGACCCGGCGGCTTTGCAACCTGGCGTCGGTGACGTCGTTCTACTTCCACGGGGACACCTACGTCGGCTGGGGTTACGCGGAGTTGGCCGGGCAGTGAGTCGGTGGGTGGTGCTCAGCCGTCGGCTCTTCGCGCAGGCGGTCATCGCAGCCTGCGCGGGATGTGTCGCGCTGGCGGGCTGCTCCACCGGTGACGACGCCGTCGCGCAGGGCGGCACCTTCGAGTTCGTCGCCCCCGGCGGCCAGACCGACATCTTCTACGACCCCCCGCAGGATCGCGGCCGCCCCGGCCCGCTTCGCGGTCCCGATCTGATGGACCCCGACAAGACCATCTCCCTCGACGATTTCGCGGGCAAGGTGGTGGTGCTCAACGTGTGGGGCCAGTGGTGTGGTCCGTGCCGAACCGAGATCACCGAGCTGCAACAGGTTTACGACGCCACCAAGGACCTGGGCGTGCAATTCCTCGGCATCGATGTCCGGGACAACAACCGAATCGCGGCGCGCGACTTCATCGTCGACCGCGATATCACGTTCCCGTCGATCTATGACCCGCCGATGCGGACCATGATCGCGTTCGGGGGCCGCTATCCCACGACGGTGATCCCCTCGACGGTCGTCCTGGATCGCGAGCACCGCGTCGCCGCGGTCTTCCTGCGTGAGCTGCTGGCCGAAGACCTCCAGCCGGTGGTGGAACGCCTTGCGCGCGAGAAGGACGGGACCGCCGAGCCTGAGAAGGCCGGCACATGAGTCTCGACCAGGTGGACCAGCTGATCGCCGGTGGTCCGGTTCTGTTGGCTCTCCTGGTCAGCGCGCTCGCCGGGCTGGTGTCGTTCGCGTCGCCGTGCGTGGTGCCGCTGGTGCCCGGTTACCTCTCGTACCTGGCCGCGGTTGTCGACGTCGAGGACGCTGCTGCCCCCGGGCAAACCCCCGTATTGGTTCGCCGGGACCGACGTTCTGGCGGAAATACGGGGGAAGAACCCGCCAAAACGTCGGTTTCGGCGAGAACCACCCGGCTGCGGGTCGCCGGCGCGGCCGCATTGTTCGTCGCCGGTTTCACGGTGGTGTTCGTACTCGGCACGGTTGCCGTGCTCGGGATGACGACGTCCTTGATCACCAACCAGCTTCTCCTGCAACGTATCGGCGGTGTGGTCACGATCGTGATGGGGCTGGCCTTCGTCGGATTCATCCCCGCGTTACAGCGGGAGGCCCGCTTCACGCCGCGGCAGATCTCCACGCTGGGTGGCGCCCCGTTGCTCGGCGCGGTCTTCGCCCTGGGCTGGACACCGTGCCTCGGCCCTACCCTGACCGGCGTGATCGCGGTCGCCTCGGCCACCGACGGCGCCAACGTCGCCCGCGGCGTCGCGCTCGTCATCGCCTACTGCCTCGGCCTGGGAATCCCGTTCGTGCTGTTGGCGTTCGGCTCGGCGCGGGCAGTGCAGGGTCTGGCGTGGTTGCGCAGAAACACCCGCACGATCCAGATCTTCGGCGGTGTGCTGCTGATCCTGGTCGGCGTCGCGCTGGTGACGGGGCTGTGGGGAGACTTCGTGTCCTGGGTGCGGGACGCCTTCGTCAGTGATGTGACGCTACCGATATGACGAAAGTGTTTGCGCTGGTACGTAACACCTGGCGGACCCTGACGTCGATGGGCACCGCGCTGGTGTTGCTGTTCCTACTGGCCCTCGCCGCGATCCCGGGCGCCCTGCTGCCGCAGCGCAGCCTCAACGAGTCCAAGGTCGACCAGTACATCGCCGAGCACCCGACCATCGGGCCGTGGCTCGACCGGCTGCAGGCGTTCGACGTGTTCTCCAGCTTCTGGTTCACCGCAATCTATGTGCTGCTGTTCATCTCGCTGGTGGGTTGCCTCACCCCACGGCTGATCGAACACTTCCGCAGTATGCGGGCCAACCCCGTTCCCGCTCCGCGCAACCTGGGGCGGCTGCCCAAACACCACACCGCCGAGGTGTCCGGTGAGGCGGATGACCTGGCGGCCAGGGTGAACGAGCGGCTGCGCGGATGGCGCAAGGTCCCCCGTGAAGACGACGGAACCGTCGAAATCTCCGCGGAGAAGGGCTATCTGCGCGAGTTCGGCAACATCGTGTTTCACTTCTCGCTGCTCGGCCTTCTCGTGGCGGTGGCGGCGGGGAAGCTGTTCGGCTACGAGGGCAACGTCATCGTCATCGCCGACGGCGGCCCGGGGTTCTGCTCGGCCTCACCGGCGGCGTTCGACTCGTTCCGCGCCGGAAACACCGTCGACGGCACCTCGTTGTACCCGATCTGTCTGCGGGTCAACGACTTCGACGCCGACTATCTGCCGACGGGACAGGCCACGTCGTTCGCCGCCGACATCGAGTACCAGGCGGGCACCGACCTGGAGTCGGGCACCTGGCGGCCCTACCACCTGAAGGTCAACCACCCGCTGCGGGTCGGCGGTGACCGGGTCTACCTGCAGGGCCACGGTTACGCCCCCACCTTCACCGTGACCTACCCCGACGGGCAGACGCGCACGCAGACACTGCAGTGGCGCCCCGACGACCAGATCACCTTCCTGTCGTCGGGCGCCATGCGGTTCGACCCGCCCGCGGGCACCTATCCGGACGCCGACGAACGTCGCAAGAACCAGCTCGCGATCCAGGGCCTGTTCGCCCCCACCGAACAGCTGCACGGCACGCTGCTGTCCTCGAGCTTCCCGGCGCTCAACGACCCCGCCGTCGCGATCGACGTCTACCGCGGCGACACCGGCCTGGACAGCGGACGCCCGCAGTCGCTGTTCACCCTCGACGCCCGCCTGATCGAGCAGGGCCGGTTGACCAAGAAGGCGCGGGTCAACCTCGGCGCGGGCGAATCGACGCGGCTCGACGACGGCACCGTGGTGCGCTTCGACGGCGCCGTCCCGTTCATCAACGTCCAGGTCTCTCACGATCCGGCGCAGGTATGGGTGCTGGTGTTCGCGATGACCATGATGGCGGGGCTGTTGGTGTCGCTGGTGGTGCGCCGGCGCAGGATCTGGATTCGGATCAGCCCCGCCGGGCCGGGTACCGTAACCGTCGAGCTGGGCGGGCTGGCGCGCACCGACAACTCCGGGTGGGGCGAGGAGTTCGAGCGGTTGACGCAGCGCCTCCTTCCCGACGCGAGGCCGGCGCACGCCGCAGGAGAGAAGGTCACATGAACCCCGAGCAGATCGACGTCGGTTTGGCCCGCTACTCGGACTGGGCGTTCACCTCATCGGTGCTGGTCCTGGTCGGTGCGCTGCTGCTGCTCGCGATCGAGTTGGCCTACAGCCGCAGCCGCAAGGCCGATGCCCGGGAGCTCGTGGGAGCGGCGGCGACATCGGGGCGGGGAGCCGCGTCAGCCGGTGGGGTGGGCGCCGACAGCACCGCACCGGGCGTCGTCACCGACACCCGCCGCCGCCCGCTCGACGAACGGATCGGCGGTGCGGGTCTCGCGCTGACCTACCTCGGCATCGGCCTGCTGCTTGCCTGCATCGTGCTGCGCGGTGCGGCCACCTCGCGGGTGCCGTGGGGCAACATGTACGAGTTCATCAACCTGACCTGCTTCTGCGGGCTGGTCGCCGCCGCGGTGGTGCTGCGTCGCCGCCAGTACCGGACGCTGTGGGTGTTCGTGCTCCTTCCGGTGCTGATCCTGCTGACCGTCTCGGGCCGCTGGCTGTACACCAACGCCGCGCCGGTGATGCCCGCGTTGCAGTCGTACTGGCTGCCCATCCATGTTTCGGTGGTCAGCCTCGGGTCGGGAGTGTTCCTGGTCGCGGGCGTGGCCAGCATCCTGTTCTTGCTGAAGATGTCTCGGTTCGCCGACCCCGAGCGCCGCTCGGGCGACGGCATTCTCACCCGCGCGCTGGACAGGCTCCCCGACGCGCAGACCTTGGACCGGATCGCCTACCGCACCACGATCTTCGCGTTCCCGGTGTTCGGGTTCGGCGTCATCTTCGGCGCGATCTGGGCCGAAGAGGCATGGGGCCGTTACTGGGGCTGGGACCCCAAGGAGACCGTGTCGTTCATCGCGTGGGTCATCTACGCCGCGTACCTGCACGCCCGCTCCACGGCTGGGTGGCGCGACAAGAAGGCCGCGTGGATCAACGTCGCCGGCTTCGTCGCGATGGTGTTCAACCTCTTTTTCATCAACCTGGTCACCGTCGGCCTGCACTCCTACGCCGGCGTCGGCTGAGTCGGTACTTGGCTAAGATCGGCGACGAAATCTTGCTTAGCCTTGGGGGGTCGTCGACGTGTCTGAACAACCGGTGCACCACGCCCAGGATGGTGTCGGCAAGGACGTGGCTTCTCCCGCCATAGTGCCTGAAAACGCCTATGCGCCAGGGGGATTCCGCGCACAGAGCCGGTTCAGCGATCCCGCGGCCGATCCGCCGCCCGAAACCGCAACCACGCCGCCGCACGGCATTCCGGTCGTCTCCCCACCTCCGAATGCCGTCGAGACCGACCCGACGCCGTACCTCGACCTCTCGACGGTCGCGCTGCTCGGACAACCCAAACGCGCGCCTGCCGAGGGCTGGCGCAGGTGGGTGTATTACGCATCATTTCGGTTGATCAACCTCGGTGACGGGCCGAAGGCGCGACGCCGACAGGCCCTCACCGCCGAGATTCAGCGCCCGTTGCGCGGGTGCCACCGCATCGCGGTGCTGTCGCTGAAGGGCGGGGTCGGCAAGACGACGATCACCGCGACGCTGGGCGCGACTCTGGCGTCGCTTCGCGGCGACCGCGTCATCGCCGTCGACGCGAACCCCGACCGCGGCACCCTGGGCGAGAAGGTGCCGCTGGAGAGCCCGGCCACGGTGCGGCACCTCCTGCGCGACGCACAGGGCATCAATTCCTACAGCGACGTGCGCGCCTACACCTCACAGGGCCCGAGCCGGCTGGAGGTGCTCGCCTCCGAAAGCGACCCCGCGGTGTCGGAGGCGTTCAGCTCCGACGACTACAGCCGCACCCTCGAGGTGCTTGAGCGCTTCTACAGCCTGGTGCTCACCGACTGCGGCACGGGGCTGATGCACTCGGCCATGGCGGCGGTGCTGGCCAAGGCCGACACGCTGGTGGTGATCAGTTCCGGTTCGGTCGACGGGGCCCGCAGCGCGTCGGCGACGCTGGACTGGCTGGACGCCCACGGGCATCAGGACATGGTGCGCAACTCGATCGCGGTGATCAACGCGGTGCGCCCACGCTCAGGCAAGGTCGACATGAACAAGGTCGTCGACCACTTCAGCCGACGGTGCCGGGCCGTGGTCGAGGTGCCGTTCGATCCGCACCTCGAGGAAGGCGCCGAGATCAGCCTCGACCGGCTCAAGCCGGAAACAAGGGCCGCGTTGCTGGAGCTCGCCGCCGAAGTCGCGGCCGGATTCCGCGGCGCCCGACGCTAGACCGCGCGGTCACGGTCTCGGGTTGTCCTCCTGGCCGAGCCGACGCAGGAATTCAGGATCGTCGTCCGGCCCGATCACCCGGGTGCGCGGACGGCTCGAAGACACTCGGGTCAGCCGCCAGCCGACATACGCCAGCGTGCACACCACGAGAATCAGGAGCAGATACGCCACGAGAACAAAACCTCCTTGGTTCGAATATACGCGCCATCGGTAGGCTCGGTTCGTGTCCGACGGTCGCCAGGGAACTCGCCTCGTGGTGGACGTGCTGGCCTATGTGCTGGCACGGCTTCTGCTCGTCGCGGCGGTCGCGGCAGCGATTCTCGGCGCCGGACATCTGCTCGGACTGCGCGAATTCCCGCTCATCGTCGCGTTGCTCTTCGCCTTGGTGATCGCACTGCCGCTGGGCATCTGGCTGTTCGCCCCCCTTCGTCGCCGCGCCACCGAGAGCATCGCCGCCTTCGACGAACGCAGGCGCCGCGACCGGGAGCAACTCCAGGCCAGGCTGCGGGGCGAAGACCCCAGTCCCGAGGATGATCGCCACCGCGGTGCGTGAGGCGTTCGGGGCCGACCGCGTCGGATCCACCTCTACGACGACGAGAACGACCTCGATCGATTGCTCGACACGCTGGGCTGATGTGACGTTCCCCCAATTGCCGCCCATTTGCCCATGTCGTACTCGTCGGTAGATTGCGTTTCTCGCCCCAGGCCGGGTAAGACACCAACATGATTTCGCCTAAAGAGCTATACACACGATGGATAGACGAATTGTGGGCGGGAAATCCCGTTGCGGCTGAGCTGGTCACCGAAGGATTCGTAGGACATTGGCCGGGCCGGGAGGTCCGAGGGCCTGCCGATCTGCAGGCGGTCGTCGGGGAGACCCATCAGATGCTCAGCGACCTGAAGTTCGTGATCGAAGTCGAGCCGTTCGTCGACGGCGACATGCTGGCGGCCAGGTGGATCGGCACCGGCGCGGCCCAGGACGGACCGAAGCGGTTCACCGGTAACGACATCCTGCGCATCGAAGACGGCCGCTTCGCGGAGTACTGGACCGGAACCAGCACCGGCTAACCCGCAGCGTCCTGCAGCACCTGCTGCAGCTTGTCCAGTGGATCCCCGGAACCGGGATCCAGCCGCAACGCGTCCCGGGGTGTGTCGGCGTCGGGTGCCACCGGGGCGGGGGCCGGCGCCGCCGGTGGTGGGGGCGGCGCCAGCGCCGGCGGAGGCGGAGGCGCAGCGGTCAGACCGGCCAGCTTGGCCTGCAGCCGCGGTGCGGCGTCGTTGCGTACGGCGCGCCGCTCGGGATCGGGGTCGGTGTTGCCTTCGAAGCAGCCGTCGGGTGCGTTCTCGACGAGGTCCAGCGCGCTGAGGTACCGGTCGCGCGCCGCGTCGGGCCGGTTCTCCCACGCGTCGATGTCGCCCTGGCGTTCGCGCACGAGTTCCAGGTTGACCAGTACGGGACATGACCGATCCGGCGCGGTGCGGCTCAGCGCTTCGGAGAAGTGATTGTCGGCGTCGGCGAGGCGGTCGTCGAGGACCGCGAGAGTCCCCGCCGCGAACGGCGCCTTCGCGGGTTCGACGATGTTGAGCAGACCCATCACCGCGACGTCGCCGCGCAGTGCATCGGCGTCGCGGTCGGCGAAGTTCGACACCGCGGACTCACCCGCCACCACAGCGGAGATGAGCTTGAGCGCGATCGCCAGCGCCACGATCACGACGGGGGCCGAGAACAGCAGCAACCGGCAGCGCAGCCGCAACCGGGAAGGACGCATCAGACCACCTCGTCCCGCCGAGCCGCGCGACTGGTGCGGAACTCGCGCAGCGTGAGGTAGATCTCGAACAGCAACAGCACCGCTGCCACCATGGTGAAGAACCAGTACAAATCGGTTCGATCGGAGGCGGTGGCGCCGGCCTGCGCCGCCGACACACCGTCGACATCGGGCGCAGCCTCGGTGACCGCCTGCGCGGTGTCCCGTGCCACGAACGGCACGCCGAGTTGATCCGCGATGGCCCGCAGACGCGACGTGTCGCGGGTCGCCCCGTAACCGAACACCGCACCGCCGTCCACCGACCCGGGCACCGGATCGAACTCGCCCTGCGGGGCCTGCGACCCGGGCGCCCCGGACCCGAAGTAGAACACCAGGTTCGGTGCGTCCGGGCTGCGTTGGCCCGCCGCGATCAACTGGTAACGCAGGACATTCGCGGCCGCGGCCGCGTTCACCTCGGCCCCGGCGGTGTCGGGGGCCACCGCCGCGACCACCGGCTTGAGGCTCCAGTTGTCTTCGGACAGCGGCCATTCCACCGAGGAACGCGCGGCGAACGTGATGAGTGCAAACCGTGCTTGCGGGTAGTGGGCGATGAGCGCGGCGACGTCGTCGCGGATCTCGGCGATCGCCGATTCGGCGGAGGTGTCGACGATCAGGAACACGTTGGCCGTCGTGTCGCCGTCCGAGCCGGTCGTGACCGATTGCTCGGCGTCACCGCCGACAGCCGGTCTGGCCGCGGCGATCAGCATCAGCACCACGGCGAGCGTCAGCGCCGACCACCGCCACACGGTGGTCCATCGTTGGCCGGCGCTGCGCGCCAGCTGGCGCATGGTGGTCAGCCGCAGCACGATCGCGGCGACAGCGACCGCGATCAGCAGTACCGGCGGTACGACAGGGGAGAACGTCATCGTCGTAGCACCGCCAGCGACAGGCACAGCAGCGCCGACACCGCGACCGCGATCGCCAACGGGACGGTCGGGGTGTCACCGCGGAATCCTGCGAGGGTGGCGGCCCGGTCGGCCTCGGGCGGATGCGCGCGGATCCCGTCCAGTTGACCCGTCAGGTCGGGTCCGATCGGTGCGTATCGCCCGCTCGTGGCCGATACGACGGATCGCACCGGACCCGGTGACGACACCAGCGCGTTGACCTGGATTCCGCGCTCCTGCACCAACTCGGCGACCTGCTGGTCGGTGCAGAGCGACGGGCGGGTCTCGTCAGGGGCGCGTAGTTCGCCGGGCCCCAGGTAGATGATCGAACGGCGGCGCTCACCGGGGGGCTCGTGGGAGGGGAAGCCCGCGGCGCACAGCGCGAGGACGTCGGCGACGCTCGTCGCGTAGTCCACGTATGTCACGGGCGTGGCGAACGACGCGAGGCTGTTGCGCTGGGCGGGCGTGAGCGCCGAATCGTCGGGCAGGCCGGCGAGACCGGCTGCCTCCCCGAGCCTTTCGACCGCGAACTGGTAATCGCGGGTCAGCGGGATCACCCGGCGGTTGACGGAGGTCAACCCGATCCGCTGCGTGCCGAACGCTCCAGTGCGCTGCGCGAAATAGGACAGGAACGCGCCGGTGCTGGGATCGTAGACCGGTTCGGCGACACACAACATGACGTCCTCGGGCACCTCGGACGTCTGGAGTGACCACCACAACCCGCTGGGTCGGGCGCTGGCCACCACGGCTGCGCCGAACAACAAGCCCAGCAGCGCGATCGTGACGACCATCGACACCGTTCGCGCCCGCGCCACCCGCGCGTATTCCGGCAGACGGGTGAGACGGGCGGTGTTCGCCAACGGCCGCAACTGTCGCTGCAACTGCTTGGTCGGCACGAAGACTGCGATCGCGACAGCGCCTGCCAGACAGGCGAATCCAATGACTGCGATCGGCCACCAGGTCAGGGCCACGAGCGGATCAACTCCTCGGTCGTCGCGCCGACCTCGCCGACCCGAACCGGTGAGGCCGTGTTGAACTGCGCGTCGTCGAGTGCGGCGAGCGTCGACGCGGCGGGCGCCAGCTCACCGGATGCGATGTCGTCGAGCTGCATGTACTGGGCCCGCGTTCCGGTCACCTGGTGCAGGAAACTGCGCAGAGTACGGCTGATCGCGGCGCCTGCCTCGGCATCGGTGAGCTCGCCGTCGCGGTGCCTGGCCGCAATGCGCTGCACGCAGCGCGCGAAGCGGCGGCGCAGCAGCCGGGCATGCAGGGAACGCACCACGGGAAGACGCCGGAGCTGCTCCGCCGGCAGTGTCCATACGAAAACACAGATGTACCAGGCGATTACCAATAGCACGATCAGCAGCCCGAGCCACAGCCACCCCGACGAGTACGGCATCGGCCCACCGACGAACCGCAACAAGTCATCCGGCACGGGCGAACACCTCGGTCAGCGCGACGAGCCGGGTGCGGATCTCACCGCTGCCGCTGATCCTGGTATGCGGGACGGCCCGGGCGGTCATGAACTCGTCGAGTCGCTGCGCCCGCGCCTGCTCGGCCTTGCGGTACGCCGCGACCACCCGCGGACCCAGCGTGGCGGTGTCGAGCACGAACCGGCCGGTCGACACGTCGAATCCGGCCCGGTCGTCCTTGGCGCCGATGGCGGGCATGTCGGAGACCGTCACCCACAACACGTCGTGGCGGGCGGTCAGCCGGGTGACGGCTTCGGTCAGCCGGTCGTCGACCTCCGGCTCGTCGGAGACCACTACGACCAGCATCGGGTGGCGGTAATGCGTTGCCACGTAATCGAGTTGGCAGACGATGTCACTGCGACCGGTCCCGAGCGACGCGTGACCGTAGTACCTGTGCAGCAGGCTTTCGATGTGGGTTTCGCCGCGGCGCTGCCGGATGTTGACGCAACCGCGGGTATCGCCGAACACCATGCCGATCTGGTCGGACCGCCCGAGCGTGATGAGCCCGAATGCACCCAGGACGTTCACGGCCACATCGCGTTTCAACTCGCCGCTCGGGGTGAGGGCCGCCATGTTGCGACCGGCGTCCGCGACGAGCAGCAGTTTGTGGTGCTTCTCGGAGACGAACCGCTTGATCAGCACATGACCCGAACGCGCCGAGGCCTTCCAGTCGATGTCGCGGACGTCGTCGCCGGGTACGTAGGGCCGCAGATCGTCGAATTCCAGGCTGCGGGTGTGCAACAGCGCGTAGCGACCGCCTTCGAGCATGCCGCGGGTGTCGGTGCCGAAGTGTGTCCTCGCCGTGGTGAGGTGTCTGCCCATACCGGCCCTACGGCACTCGAACCGCTTGCAGCACAGCGTCGATGATCATTTCGGGGGTGACCTTCGCGCTGGCAGCCTCGAAACCGAGGATGAGCCGGTGCCGCAGCACCCGGTGGGCGAGCTTGGCGACGTCGCCGGGGATGACATGCCCGCGGCCGGACAGCAGGGCCAGCGCCCTGGCGGCGTTGCAGAAGGCGATGGTGGCGCGAGGGCTGGCGCCGTACTCGATCAACCGGGCCAGTTGGCGCGGCAGATACTGCTCGGGTTCACGGGTGACGGTGACCAGTTGGCTGGCGTAGTGCATCAGCGCGCGGTCCATGTGGACGTGGCGCACGACCGCGCGCAGCCGGCGGATGTCGTCGAGGCCCGCGACCGGCCTGCTGCGGTGCTCTTTGTCGTAGAGCCCCGCATCCATCCGGGACATCATCTCCACCTCTTGCTCGGGGGTGGGGTAGTGCACGACGTCCTTGAGCATGAACCGGTCGGTCTGGGCTTCCGACAGCGGATAGGTGCCCTCCTGGTCGACGGGGTTCTGCGTCGCGATCACCAGGAACGGCTCGGGAATCGCATACTCGGTGCCCGCGATCGTGGTCTGACGCTCCTCCATTGCCTCGAGCATCGCGCTCTGCGTCTTGGCGCTCGACCGGTTGATCTCGTCGAGCAGCACGATGTTGGTGTGCACCGGCCCGAGTTGGGTGACGAACGAGTTGGTCGCGGACTCGTAGATCTGGGTGCCGATGATGTCGCTGGGCAGCAAGTCGGGCGTGCACTGGATGCGCCGGAACCCGCCGTCGATGGCTTCGGCGATCACGCGCGCAGCCGTCGTCTTGGCCAGCCCCGGAACGCTCTCGATGAGGATGTGACCGCCCGCGAGCAGGCCGATCAGCAACGACTCGCGCAGGTTCTCCTGGCCGACGACCTTGGCCGAGAATGCGTCAGAGACCGCGGCGACGACGCGTCGCGCTTCGGCGAGGTCGCGCTGGTCGAGTTGAGTTCGTGCTGCGGTCATGGATGCCTCTCGTCTCCGGCTGCCGGATGCGGATACCCGGGCCAGGGTATTCACACACCGCTGATCGGGCGAACAGCCGCGACGACCGAGCGAGGGCTAGGCCAAAAAGCGTTCGACGTACGGGGCGAAGCGGGCATGCAATTCGTTCGGGTCGAGTCCGAACATCTCCGGCGACGTCGCCACCCGCCCGAGCCGGCCCCGCTGGTGTCCCGCGAGATACTCGGCCATGGCGTCGCGGGCGTCCGCGCTCATAACCTCGTCGGCAAGTACGTAAATCGCTGCGGCGGTGCCCATTTCGTCGGCCATGAAGTCGTCGAACCTGACATCGATCGAGCGTTCGCCCCCGATGACGTCGCGATCGCGGATCAATGCGGCCAGCATGAGCTCGAGACGGTCGATCCAGCATGCGGCGATGTCCTGGACCGGAACCGGTGCGCAGTGCATGCGCGCGGAGTAGGTCAACATCGCGAGCATCGACAGCACCACGGGGACCGGATCGCGGTGGGTCGTGATCACCACCACACCGGGAAAGACCCGGTTGAGCACGGGCAACTGCTCGAGGTGCTGCGGGGATTTGAGCAGCCACCGTCTGCCCCCGCGCAGGAACTGCAGCGCCTTCAACTGCAGCGCCAGGTGCTCGTAGTGGGGCGTCTGGTCGTGTGAGAGGTAGTAGTCGCGCCACCGCGGCACATGCGCCAGCGTCTCGAAAAGCATCGAGCTGACGTCGTTGGCCAGCAGCTGGATCTCCTCGTGCACGTGGTCGGTCGTCATCTCGTGCATGAGCGCGAAGTGCGGCATCACCGCGTTCATGAACTCCACCGCCGCATCCATCCGGGTGCGCCGGGGATCCGGTTCGACGCCGGCCTCTGATGGCAGCGGGAACGGTTCGTTGCTCTCCCAGTACGGAAGGGTGCGAAAGGTCGGACCCGCGGCCAGCAGGTTGTGCAGGTGGGTGGTGCCGGTGCGTGGCAGCCCGGCGATGACGACCGGCGGCGCCAGTTCGATGTCGTGGATCTCGGGATGCCTGGCCAGTAGGTCGGTGAGCAGCAGGCGGTTCTTCAGCAACTGGACCAGCTGGGCGTGGAAGTTCACCACTCCGGCGTCGCTCAGTCCCGGAATCTCCTGCAACGCAGCCAGATACACGTCGAGGCGGTCGCGGTAATCGTCGGGGCCGAAGTCGTCGAGCCCGGTCTCCGCGCTGGCCTTGGCGTGCAGGGCGTCGGCGTCGAGCGGACACTCGGGCGCCATCGCCGCCATCATGTCGCGAATCGGCTGGATCTCCACGGGGAAGCGCGGCTCGGCGAGGTCGTCGAGGACGACGGGCGGCGCTGGTGAGATGTCGGTCACAGCAAGTTATGTTACTGTCAGTGTCGTAATGACGACGGAAATCGGCCGACCCCGCGACAAGCGCATCGACGACGCGGTGCTCAGCGCGACGGTCGACCTGCTGGGATCCACCGGTTACGCGGACCTCACTGTCGACGCGATCGCCCGTCGCGCGGGCACGAGCAAGCCTGCCATCTACCGCCGCTGGCCGGGCAAGGCGCATCTTGTGCACGAGGCGGTGTTCCCGCTCGGCACGGCGACCGAGCTCCCCGACACCGGGTCGCTGGCCGGCGACATCCGCGAGATGCTCAGCCGCACGGTCGGCGTGCTGACCACTCCTGCCGCGCGCGCCGCGCTGCCTGGCCTGGTTGCGGAGATGGCTGCCGATCCCGCGCTGCACGCCGCGCTGCTGGAGCGCTTCTCGCACGTGCTCTCGCGCGGGTTGACCGAACGGCTCGACGCGGCCGCGGCCCGCGGCGAGGTACGGCCGGAGGTGTCGGCCGCCGACGTCGTCGAGGCCATGGCGGGCATGACGTTTCTGTGCCTGATCACCCGCGCAGATCGACTCGACGACGCATGGGTGGACCGGACCGCCACTTTCATCACGAGAGGAATCAGCGCATGACGCACGAATCGGCGAGAGCGTGGCGAGAACTGCTCGACACCCTCGGCGGCCTCGACCGCAGCTTCCTCGAAGGGGACCGCGCCGTCTCCGACGACCGTCACATTGCCGACGGCTACCGCATGCTGGCCACCACGCTCGGCGTCGCGTTCGACACATATCTCTTCGCCGAGCCGAGCCGGCCCGTGTGGGTCGAGCTCAACACCCCGTTCCGTCGCGACCGGCGCTGGGGCGGGGACAACACCGACGCCTTCTACTTCATGTGCCCGGTCGACCCGAAGCGCCGCTACCGCATCAGCGGTAACAGGGGCGACAGCGTCTACTTTTCGGTGACCGCCTACAACGAGCCGTCCCCCGGCGCGTGGTCGGATCGGATCGTCGCGCTGGTCCGCGATGACGACCTCGAGTTTGATGCCGACGGCAACTTCTCCTTCGAATACGGCCCGACCGACGGCGGTGTGGTGCTGGTGACCCGCGACTACCAGGCCGACCCGCTGACGGGGCGCCCGGTGTCCTGGCATATCGAGGCGCTCGACGAGCCCGACCCGATCCGGCACGGCGACGCCGAGACCGCAGCGGCGCTGCAGGCCAGCGCGGCATGGCTGCGCACGATGTTCGCGATCCTGCCGCTGGCGGTCGGTGTGCGAGTCGACAATGCCCACACGCTCGGTCACGAGATCGCCCAGGCCGCAAACGAATTCGCCGACCCGTACCAGGTGCCCGACGCGAACTTCGGCTGGTCGGCGCGCGACGCGTGCTACTCCTACGGCAGCTTCGTGCTCGAAGACGACGAGGCGCTCGTCGTCACCCACCGGCCGCCGGCCTGCCGGTTCTGGAACCTCGTGGTGTGGAACCAGTTCATGGCGGGTGTGACCGACGCCAGGACGTCGATCAACGGCTACAGCGCGGTGCCCAACTCCGACGGCTCGATCACCGCCGTCATTTCCCGCGGTATGACCGCGCACCCGAATTCCATTACCACCGTGGACTATCCGCGCGGCAACCTGGCGTTCCGGTGGTTCCTCGCCGATGCGGTACCCGCCAAGCCGGAGGTGACCCTGGTGAAGGTGGCCGACGCCCCGACCGACGTCACCTAGTCATCTTCAGCGCGAGCGTGCGTGTTGGCACACGACACGTCGCGAAATCCCGACATTTCACGCACGCTCGCGCGGCGTGAGATCACCCGAATGCCAGCGCGAGCGCCAGCGCGACCGCCCACACCAGCATCGTCAACCCGGTGTTGCGCAGAACCGGAATCAAGTCCTTACCGCCGCGGCCTCGACGCACCGGTGCCGCCGCGCGCACCGCGAGCGGCATGGCCACCAGGCCGACCGCCGCCCACGGTGTCGCAAGCATCAGCACCAACGTCAACGCGAATGCCACCACCAGCAGCAGCTGATACAGCAGCCGGGTCCGCGCGTCGCCCAGTCGCACGGCCAGCGTGATCTTCCCCGACTCCTTGTCGGTCGGGATGTCGCGCAGGTTGTTGGCCACCAACACCGCCGACGACATGGACCCCATCGCCACCGCGATCGCGGCGCCCACCCAGTCGATCCGCAGCGCCTGGGTGTACTGGGTGCCCAGCACGGCGACCAACCCGAAGAACACGAACACCGCGACCTCGCCGAGTCCGAGGTAGCCGTACGGCTTCGACCCGCCGGTGTACAACCACGCCCCGGCGATGCACACCGCGCCGACCGCGAGCAGCCACGGCGCGCTCACCGCCGCCAGCACCAGGCCCGCGATCGCCGCGACAGCCAGGCTCACCACCGCGGCGGTCAACACCGCCCGAGGCGTGGCGATCTTGGAACCGACGAGCCGCAGCGGGCCCGCGCGGACGTCGTCGGTGCCACGGATGCCGTCGGAGTAGTCGTTGGCGTAGTTGACTCCGACGATCATCGCGACGGCGACCGCGAGTGCGAGCAGCGCTTTCCACCAGCAGGCGGCCTGCAGCCACGCCGCCGCACCGGTGCCCGCGATCACGGGCGCGATCGCGTTGGGCAGCGTGCGCGGCCGAGCGCCCTCGACCCATTGCGCGAATGTCGCCACGAGCGCCAGTCTCGCACGGCGCCAGGCCGTGGCAGACTGAGCGCATGGAGGACCGACTCAGCAAGGCGGAGATCCGCAAGGACGCCGTGCAGGAGATCTTCGACTCCGGCGTATCGACCGTCGGCGAGGTGGTGTCGATCGTCACCACCGCGGTCAAGGACGTCGCCAATGCGATCGGCGGTTTCGCCACCGACGCGTTCGAGATCCGCGACACCGTGCGGCGCGCGTCGCAACAGCTCGACGAGACCGACGACCAACCGCCCGCGTAGTCGTGCTGGGAGTCATCGGCGGGAGCGGTTTCTACAGCTTCTTCGGGGCCGACGCCCGCAGCGTCACCGTCGAGACCCCCTACGGCGCGCCGAGCGCCCCGATCACCGTCGGCGCCGTCGGCGCGCACGAGGTGGCGTTCCTGCCGCGCCACGGCGCCGACCATGAGTTCTCCCCGCACACGGTGCCGTACCGGGCCAATATGTGGGCGCTGCGCGCCCTCGGGGTGCGACGCATATTCGCGCCGTGCGCGGTCGGCAGCCTCACCCCCGCCCTCGGGCCCGGGGCCATGGTGGTACCCGACCAGCTCGTCGATCGCACCCGCGGACGCGCCGACACCTACTTCGACTCCGGCGGCATTCACGTCGCGTTCGCCGACCCGTATTGCCCGAGCCTGCGCGCGGCGGCCACCAACCTGCCCGGCGTCGTCGACGGGGCAACCATGGTGGTGGTGCAGGGCCCGCGGTTCTCCACCCGCGCAGAGAGTCGCTGGTTCGCCAATCAGGGCTTCACCCTGGTCAACATGACCGGCTACCCCGAGGCGGTGTTGGCCCGCGAACTCGAGATGTGTTATGCGCCAATCGCCTTGGTGACAGATCTGGATGCCGGCATCGACAGCGGTACGGCCGTGCGCACCGTCGACGTGTTCGCCGAGTTCCAACGCAACCTGGTGCCGTTCAAGAAGCTCGTACACGACGCCATCGAGAACACTGCAAACACGGCCGAGGTGAATTCCTGTACGCACTGCCTGGCGCACGAGGGTGTCCGACTTCCGTTCGAACTCCCGTGAGAGTCCTGCTGACCGGCGCGGCCGGATTCATCGGGGCCCGGATCCACGAGGCGCTACGCGACGCGGGACACGACGTGATCGCCATCGATGCGATGCTGACCGCCGCGCACGGGCCGGGGACCGAGCCACCGCCGGACTGCCGGGTGGTCGACGTCCGCGACTCGGCCGCGCTGGCACCGCTGATGACGGACGTCGACGTGGTGTGTCATCAGGCGGCCGTGGTCGGTGCGGGTGTCAACGCCGCCGACGCGCCCTCGTACGGCTCGCACAACGACTACGGGACGGCGGTGGTGCTGGCCGAGATGTTCGCGGCGGGCTGCCAACGGCTGGTGCTGGCGTCGTCGATGGTGGTCTACGGGCAGGGCCGTTACGACTGCGCCGAGCACGGACCGGTCGACCCCGATCCGCGCACGCGCGCCGACCTCGACGCCGGTGTTTTCGAGCACCGGTGCCCCCTGTGCGGCGAGATCGTCAAGTGGCGACTGGTGGGCGAGGACGCGCCGCTGCGGCCCCGCAGCCTGTACGCCGCCAGCAAAACGGCGCAGGAGCACTACGCGCTCGCGTGGGCGGAGGCCGTCGGGGGCGCGGTCACCGCGCTGCGCTACCACAACGTCTACGGCCCCTACATGCCCCGCGACACCCCGTATTCCGGCGTGGCCGCGATCTTCCGCTCCGAGCTCGAATCCGGCGATGTGCCACGCGTTTTCGAGGACGGTGGGCAGATGCGTGACTTCGTACACGTCGACGACGTGGCGGCGGCCAACGTCGCGGCCGTGGAGTCCGATCGCACAGGATTCGAGGCGTTCAACGTGTGCTCGGGACGACCGATCTCGATCCTCGAGGTGGCCGCCGCGCTGTGCGAGACCCGCGGCGACGCGCCGCCGGTGGTCACCGGCCAGTACCGCAGCGGAGACGTCCGTCATATCGTCGCCGACCCCGCGCGCGCCGCCGAGGCGCTCGGATTCTCCGCGGCGGTGGACCCGCTCGACGGGTTGCGCGAGTTCGCGTTCGCACCGTTGCGGACCTGATGCGTCGCACCGTCCGCGTTGTCGTTATCGTCACGCTCGTGGCGTCCGGTCTGATGGGTCTGCTGTGGTCTCAGCAGAGGCGGTTGGTCTACTTCCCGTCGCCGGGCCCCGTGCCGTCCGCCGCCACGGTGGCGCGCAACGGACAAGACGTGGTGATCGAAACAGACGACGGAATCCGTTTGGACGCATGGTATTTCCCGGTCGAGGGGGACGGGCCCGCCGTGCTGGTGCTGCCAGGCAACGGTGGAGACCGGTCGATGCGCGCGGCGCTGGCGGTGGCGCTCAACCGGATGGGCTCCTCGGCGCTGCTGGTGGACTACCGCGGTTTCGGAGGCAATCCGGGCCGCCCGTCGGAGGACGGTCTGGCCGCTGACGCGCGGGCGGCGCAGTCGTGGCTGGCCGCACAGGACGGGGTGAACGAGATCGCCTACTTCGGCGAATCCCTAGGCGCCGCAGTCGCTGTCGGCCTCTCCGTCGAACGACCGCCGAATGCGTTGATGCTCCGTTCACCGTTCACCTCGCTACCCGACGTCGGGGCGGTGCACTATCCGTGGCTGCCGGTGCGGTGGCTGCTGCTGGACCGCTATCCGTCGCTGGAGCGGATCCCGTCGGTGCGCGCGCCGCTACTGGTGATCGCGGGGGACCGCGACGACGTCGTGCCCGAGCCGATGAGCCGACGGCTCTACGACGCGGCCAACGAGCCGAAGAGCTACGAGCTGGTGCCCGGTGCCGGGCACAACGACCTCGAGCTGCTCGCCGGCAAGCAGATGCTCGACGCGATCCGGCGGCTCCTGGCTCGGGGGTGACCCGGGGTAGCCATACTGGCCGGGTGAAACCAGCGATTTGTGAGCAGTTCGGCATCGACTTCCCGTTGTTCGCGTTCAGCCACTGCCGCGACGTGGTCGCCGCGGTGTCCAGCGCGGGCGGCTTCGGCGTGCTGGGCGGGACGGCGTACACACCCGAGCAGCTCGACCAGGAGCTGTCCTGGATCGACGACCACGTCGGCGGCAAACCGTACGGCGTCGACCTGATCGTCCCGGCCCGCTACGAGGGCAAGGGCGAGGATCTGACGATGAGCGACCTCGCGGGCCGGATCCCCGACGAATACCGCGGCTTCGTCACCGAGCTGCTGGCCGCACACGACATCGAGGCCGAGGAGGCGCCGCGGTTCGGCAACGCCGCCCTCTCGGGCAACACGGGCAAAGACCTGCTGGACGTGGCGATGAACCACCCCATCCGGTTGATCGCCAACGCGCTGGGCGTCCCGCCCGACTACATGATCAAGGCCGGCAAGGAGAACGGCGTGCCGGTGGCCGCGCTGGTCGGCGCCAAGGAGCACGCCGTCAAGCAGGCGCAGGCGGGGGTCGACCTGATCGTCGCTCAGGGCACCGAGGCCGGCGGGCACTGCGGTGAGGTGACGACGCTGGTGCTGGTGCCCGAGGTGTTGGAGGCGCTGGCGGCGATCGGCAGCGACATCCCGGTCCTCGCCGCGGGCGGGATCGTCACGGGCAGGCAGATGGCCGCGACGGTGGCGATGGGCGCGGCCGGCGCCTGGACCGGTTCGGTTTGGCTGACGACCGAAGAGGCGGAGACCGCGCCCTACACCAAGGAGAAGTTCCTGGCCGCCTCGTCACGCGACACCGTCCGTTCGGCGGGCAGGACAGGAAAGCCTGCGCGCCAACTGGTTTCGGATTGGACCCAGGCGTGGTTGCCGAACGAAGGCGGCCAGAAGCCGCTGCCGCTTCCCCTGCAGTCGATGCTCGCCGAGCCGGTCGTGCGTCGCATCGACGTGCTGGCCGCCCAGGGGCATCCCGGCGCCCAGGCGCTGGCGACGTACTTCGTCGGACAAGGTGTCGGGCTGATGAACAAGGTCAGACCGGCGCGCGAGGTGGTGCGCGAGTTCATCGAGGACTACGTCGCCGCGACCGAACGGCTGAGCAACTCGCTGCCCGACTGACGACGATGTCGGCGCTGATCTCCCGGAAAGCCGGCTCCGAATAGCAGCTTGCAAACGCAAATACCGGCAGTCCACCGACCTGCGATCAGCGGGATTTTGGAGAACCGCGAGTGTCGGGATCAACCAGGCGCTCGCGTTCCTATTCGCTATGTGACGCCGCGGGATTTCGCCTCCGTTTCGGGGGCAAGTGCAGATGGCATGGGCATATCTGCTGACGGCTTCGCCCCTGGGGTCGAAACTTAGGTTTGCCTAACGTAAGATCCGGTCCTTGGGGGCGATGCGCGGCTAAGGCATAGCCCAGAGCTAGGGAGGTTCGGGTAGTGCGCATCGTGTTCTTCGGGTACCAGACCTGGGGGTATAAGACCCTGCAGGCGCTGATTGATCTGGATCAGGAAGTTTTGCTCGCGGTCACTCATCCGCCGAGCGAAGAGTCCTATAAGGCGATCTGGTCAGCGCCGGTCGAAGACCTCGCGCGCCAACATGCCATTCCAGTGCATTTCACGGAGCGGGTCGACTCCGAAACCATCGATATGGTCGGCCGCCTCAATCCCGACGTCATCGTGGTCAACAGTTGGTACAACAAGATGCCCGCCGAGCTATATGGCATTCCGCCGCACGGCACTTTGAACTTCCACGACTCGCTGCTGCCGAAGTTCACCGGCTTCTCCCCGGTCCTATGGGCCTTGATCAGCGGCGAGCGCGAATTTGGTTTGAGCGTTCACCGAATGGACGACGGCTTGGACACTGGGGATATTCTCGTTCAGCATTCGCTGCCAATCGGCGCAAACGATACTGGCACCGATTTGGTGCTGCGAGGTATCGATCTGATTCCCGGTGCGCTGGCCGAAGCGCTGCAATTGCTGGAGTCAGGTAAGGCGGTCTGGCGGCCGCAAGACAAGGCCGCACGGACGTACTTCCACAAGCGTTCGGAACGCGACAGTTTGATCGACTGGAGTTGGCCCGCCGAAGATGTCGAGCGGTTCGTGCGCGCGTTGTCCGACCCCTATCCTCGCGCGTTCACCTTCTACAGAGGCGATCGGATCGAGGTCCTCGAGGCACACATTTCGGAGGCCCGCTACGGCGGCACCAATGGCCGGGTGATCGTGCAGGAGGAAGGTGGCGCCGTGGTATGCGGGCCCAGTGCATTTCGGGGTGACAACCACGGCTTGGTGATCACTCGAGTTCGATCCGCGGATGGGGTCGAGTGCAGGGCGGACAAGTTTTTTCGGCGTGGCGGCTATCTAGTCAGCCAGCCGTAAGTCATCAGACGAAATTCTCCACTACCAAATCCTCGATTCCACAACTGATTTGCCAAAAGGAACATCTGACCATGACGACCAGCTGCGCCGGTGGTTGTCTTTGTCTCATCGTGCGACAAGCAAATTCACAGATGATCCGGCCGTGCCGGTATGACGGTCGACTATAAGGAGCCCTTCGCTTCATGCTCACCTTCGGTAGCCAGCCGGACACGTTAGGACCGTTGACCGCCGCTCAGCGGTCTATATGGGCCGCTCAACAGCTGCGGCCAGAAGTCCCTTACAACTTCGCCGGGTTTCTTGCCATCGATCACAACGTCGACGCGGACAGGCTCATGGCTGGGTGCGAAGCTGCAGCCGCGCGGTTCGGTACACCCTGTGCACGGCTATCGCTCGTTGACGGCGAACCTGTCTTCGCCGTCGACCGCTCGTTTCCTCAGACCCTGCACTGCATTGATCTGCGCACCGAAAGCGATCCAGAGGCCGCTGCTCGAGCCTGGATGGATGCGGACTACCGCCGACCGATCGACCTGCTCCGCGACCGGCTCACTCACTTCGCGCTGTTGCGTATCACCGACAATCTGTCGTTCTTTTATCTGCGCACTCACCACGTGCTCGTTGACGGGTTCGGCACCAACAATGTGATTCGCCACATCGCGGACGTCTACTCCGGGTCAATTCCCCGCGCCACCGAAGTGGATTTCTCCGAATTCGCCTTGATCCGCGACGCAGATCGCAAGTATCAACAGTCGTCACGCAGTAAGGCCGATGCGGAGTACTGGAAAACGGTCGTGCGCGCTCCGCTGGAAGTCGTCGATCTGGCGGGCACGGGGAGGGTGGTAGCGCCACGGCATCCGCTGGTTCGCGACTTGGTTGGTAGGGACCGAAGTGCGGAAAACCGTCACGACCAGTTCGACGCCGCGACAGTGGTCGCGACGCTGGCCGTGTTCATCGCTAAGACAACTGGCCGCCGGAATGTCTCACTGTCGCTGCCCGTTTCGGCGCGAACCACTGCGGCGCTGAAGAAGTGCGCGGGGATGGTGTCGAATCTGGTGCCTTTGATCATCCGCGTCGACGACACGGATACCATTGGCGCGCTGAATGATCAGGTCACCAAAGCAGTGATCGGCGCCTTGCGCCATCAACAGTTCCGGGGCTGGCCGGACCTCGTCGCCGATTCATCGCCCGTCGATATGAATGTCGAGTTCGGTCAAGTGATCAATGTACTCGATTTCGCTACGCCCATCTTCTTTGGGCCGTCAGAAGCTGTCGTCAACGTGTTGACCACCTTCCCCATCCAAGACATCGCCATAAACATCTATCCGCAGCTGGGCGGCGGCTCGCCGCGAATCCAGTTCGCGTGGAATCCGGACCGGTACACCACCGCCGAGATCGACAGGCACATAGCCCGTTTGGAGTCTCTGC
The DNA here is from genome assembly GCA_900637135.1 of Mycolicibacterium flavescens. Lineage (NCBI taxonomy): Bacteria > Bacillati > Actinomycetota > Actinomycetes > Mycobacteriales > Mycobacteriaceae > Mycobacterium > Mycolicibacterium flavescens. Next base: position 4,594,598 of record LR134353.1, on the reverse strand, counting down.
TTGACCGCATTCTGGTCGCGGATGCGTCTGTGACGGTCGGCGACGTGCCACTGTTGGACGACGGTGAGCGTGACCTCTTGCTGGCACAGTGGTCCGGAGGCGGTGTGGCTGCGCCGGTAGGGCTGGCGTCGCAGTTGCTGGACGCGGCGGTGACGGCCGACCCGGACGCGGCTGCGGTCATCGACGGCGCGCGAACCTTGTCGTATCGCGAGCTTGACGAGTGGTCGACGCGGTTGGCGCGGGTGCTCATCGAGGCGGGGGTGGGTCCAGAGCGCGCAGTGGGCGTGGCGATCGATCGCTGTGTGGAGCTGGTGGTCGCGTGGTGGGCGGTTGTCAAGGCGGGCGGGATATATGTGCCGGTGAATCCCGCACACCCGGTTGACCGGGTCGCGACTGTGCTGGACGCAGTGGCAGTGATGTGCGTATTGACATGTGGTACGGGCACTTTGAGGGGTGTCGCAAACCGCCCGGTGCTGCGTATCGACGGACTCGACGTCTCGGAGCACCCAGCCGATCCGATCACTGACGCCGATCGGTCGGCATTGCTGACGGTGGACGACACCGCCTACGTGATCTTCACGTCGGGGTCGACCGGTGCCCCCAAGGGGGTGGCGGTAAGCCACGCCGGATTGCTGGGAGTGGCTACGGCGCAACGCGCGACGTTCGGAATGGGTGCAGATGCGCGGATGCTGATGGTCGCCTCGCCGATCTTCGATGCGTCGGTGTTCGAGTTGCTGTGGGCGGCTGGGTCAGGGTCGGCGCTGGTGGTGGCGCCGCGGGACGTCTACGCCGGGGAGGCGCTGACCACGTTACTGCAGACGCAGGGAGTCAGCGCGGCGGTGTTGACCCCGACGGTGCTGTCGTCGCTGGATCACGGCGGGCTGGGGGGAGTGGAGGCGCTACTCACTGCGGGGGAGGCCTGCCCTCGGGAGTTGGTGGATCGGTGCGCGCCGGGTCGGCGGATGGTAAACGCTTACGGTCCCACCGAATCGACCATTTGGGCCACTTGTAGTCCGCTGCTGTCGGCGGGGCAGCCGGTCAGCATCGGCGCTCCGATCCCAGGAGTATGTGCCTTCGTGCTCGACGCAGGGCTTAACCCGGCCCCCGTCGGTGTCGGCGGCGAACTGTACCTGTCCGGACCCGCACTGGCGCATGGCTATCTGCGTCAGACGTCGTTGACCGCGTCGCGGTTTGTGGCTTGTCCGTTCGGCGCGCCGGGGCAAAGGATGTATCGCACTGGGGATTTGGTGCGTTGGGGTGCCGATGGGCAGTTGCTCTATCTGGGGCGTGCCGATGAGCAGGTCAAGATCCGCGGCAACCGCATCGAGCTTGGCGAGATCCAAGCGGCGTTGGCCGCGCTCGAGGGGGTCAAGGCCGCGGCGGTGTCGATGCGTGAGGACAGTTTCGGTGATAAGCGGTTGGTCGGTTACATCACCGAGACTCGCGCCGGCACAACGGATCCGGTGCACATACGCGCCGCGCTGGGTGGGCGGTTACCGGCCTATATGGTGCCGGCCGCCGTGGTGGTGCTCGAGACGTTGCCGGTGACGGTCAACGGCAAACTCGACACCCGCTCGCTGCCGGAACCGGAATATCACGAGAGCCCGTATCGCGCCCCGACCGGCGCCATCGAAGAGATGTTGGCCGGAATCTATGCCCGGGTGCTGGGGCTGGATCGGGTCGGGGCCGATGATTCGTTTTTCGATCTGGGTGGGGACTCGCTGTCGGCGATGCGCCTGATCGCGGCGATCAACACCGCCGTGGAGACCAACCTCAGCGTGCGCACCCTGTTCGACTCACCCAGTGTCGCCCAACTGGCGCCGCGTATCGGGGTGGGTTCGAGTCAGCTGCCGCGGCTGGTGGCCCGTGAGCGGCCCGCCGTGGTGCCGTTGTCGTATGCCCAGCAGAGATTGTGGTTCCTGGACCAGTTGCAGGGGCCGTCGCCGGTCTACAACATTCCCGCGGCGTTGCGGTTGGACGGATACCTGGATTCCCAGGCGCTGGGGGCGGCGCTGGTCGATGTGGTGGGCCGCCAGGAGAGCCTGCGCACCCTGTTCGTCGCGCCGCAGGGAATCCCCGAGCAGGTGGTGGTGCCGGCTGAGCGCGTCGATGTGGGGTGGCGCGTCGTCGACGCCACCGCATGGTCATCGAGCCGGCTAGCGGAAGCCATCGACGCCGCGGTGCGCCGCAGATTCGACTTGGCTACCGAAACCCCGTTGTGGGCCAACCTGTTTCGGCGCAGCGACGATGAGCATGTGCTGGTCGTGGTGGTGCACCATATAGCCGCGGACGGCTGGTCGCTGGCCCCGCTGGTGGCCGATCTGAGGGTGGCCTACGCGAGCCGGTGCGCCGGCCGAGTCCCCGACTGGGCGCCGTTACCCGTCCAGTACGTCGACTACACGCTGTGGCAGCGGACCATCCTGGGTGATCTCGACGACCCGGACAGCCGCATCAGTGCACAGCTGGCCTACTGGAAGCAGACTCTGGCCGACCTGCCCGAACGTCTGCAGCTGCCCACGGACCGGCCCTACCCGCCGGTGGCCGATCAGAAAGGTGCCAGCGTGGCCGTGGCCTGGCCGGTCGACCTGCAGCAGCAGATCGACCGGGTGGCTCGCGAGCACAACGTCACCACCTTCATGGTGGTGCAGGCGGGCCTGGCGATGCTGCTGTCACAACTGAGCGCGAGCACCGATGTGGCGATTGGATTCCCGATCGCCGGGCGCACCGACAGCGCGCTTGATGAGGTGGTCGGATTCTTCGTCAACACCTTGGTGCTGCGCGTCGATCTGAGCGGCGATCCCACCGTCGCGCAGCTGCTGGCGCAGGTGCGCCAACGCAGTCTGGCCGCCTACGAGCACCAAGACGTGCCCTTCGAGGTGCTGGTGGAGCGCGTCAACCCGGCTCGGAGCCTGACGCACCACCCCCTCGTGCAGGTCGCGTTGGCTTGGCAGAATTTCGCCGGGCTGGACCACGGCACGTCACTCGAACTGAGTCTGGGCCAGGCGCGGGCCAGCACGCTGCCGGTCGACACCCGCACCGCCCGAATGGATTTGATGTTCTCGTTGGCCGAACGCTTCGGCCCCGACGGTGAGCGTGCCGGCATCGGCGGAACCGTGGAATTCCGCACCGACGTCTACGACACCGCCACCATCGAGTCGCTGATCGGACGGCTGATGCGGGTGCTGGCGGCGATGAGCGCCGAACCGGCGCGGGCGTCGTCGTCGATCGATGTGCTCGACGCCGACGAGCGCGCCCGCCTCGATCAGCTCGGCAACCGCGCGGTGCTGACCCGCCCTCAACCCGAAGCGGTGTCGATTCCGGAAATGTTTTGCGCCCAAGTCGCGCGAACCCCGCAGGCGGTGGCACTGGTCTGCGACGGCCACACCATGACGTACCGCCAACTCAGTGAGTCGGCGAACCGGTTGGCCCGCGTGCTGGCCGATTACGGCGTCGGCCCGGGAGAGACTGTGGCCCTGCTGATGGGCCGCTCGGCCGAGGCCATCACGGCGATGCTGGCGGTGCTCAAGACCGGGGCGGCCTACCTGCCCATCGATCCCGCCTACCCCGATGCCCGGGTCGAATTCATGCTCGCCGACGCGGCACCAAGGGCCGCGCTCACCACCGCAGTCCTGGCCCAACGGTTGGACGGCCACACCGATCTTCGGGTTCTCGATGTCAATGACCCGCGCATCGACGGCTATCCGAGCGTGGACTTGCCGACACCGGCTCCCGACAACGTCGCCTACCTGATCTACACCTCGGGCACGACGGGCACGCCGAAAGGGGTCGCCATCACCCACCGGAACGTCACTCAACTGCTCGAGGCCGTGGAGCCGAATTTGGCTGCGGCGGGCAAGGTTTGGTCGCAGTGGCATTCCTACAGCTTCGACGTCTCGGTGTGGGAAGTCTTCGGAGCCCTGCTGCACGGCGGCCGCCTCGTGGTTATCCCCGAGGAGTTGGTGGGCTCACCGGAGGACTTCCACTCATTGCTCGTGACGGAGCAGGTCGGCGTTCTCAGCCAGACGCCGTCCGCGGCAGGGATGCTGCCGGCCGAGGGCCTGGAGACAGCGGCGTTGGTGGTGGCAGGTGAGGCCTGCCCGCAGGAGCTGGTGGATCGGTGGGCGCCCGAGCGAGTGATGGTGAACGCCTACGGCCCCACCGAGACGACCGTGTACGCCGCCATGAGTGCCCCGCTGAGACCGGGGGCCGGGGTGGTGCCGATCGGTTCGCCGGTGCCGGGAGCGGCACTGTTCGTGCTCGATCGGTGGCTACGCCCGGTGCCCGTCGGGGTGGTCGGCGAGTTGTATGTTGCCGGCGCCGGAGTCGGGGTCGGCTATGTGCGCCGGGGTGGGTTGACCGGGTCACGGTTCGTCGCCTGTCCGTTCGGGGCGCCTGGGCAACGGATGTATCGCACGGGCGATCTGGTGCGTTGGGGTCCCGACGGACAGTTGGCTTATCTGGGCCGAGCTGATGAGCAGGTCAAGGTCCGGGGTTACCGTATCGAACTCGGCGAGATCCGGGCCGCGCTGACCGCCCTGGACGGGGTCGAGCAGGCCGCGGTCATCGCCCGCGAGGACCGCCCGGGCGGCAAACGCCTGATCGGTTATGTGACCGAAACAATCTCGGGCACGGTGGATTCGGGACAGATCCGCTCGGCCGTGGCTCGGCGATTGCCGGCCTACATGGTTCCGGCCGCGGTGGTGGTCCTCGAAGCCCTGCCGATGACGGTCAACGGGAAACTCGACATCCGGGCCCTGCCGGCACCTGCGTACACCGCCAGCGGGTACCGCGCCCCCGCGAGCGCCGTCGAGGACATCCTGGCCGGCATCTACGCCCAGGTGCTCGGGGTGGAACGGGTCGGAGTCGACGACTCGTTCTTCGAACTGGGCGGGGACAGCATTCTGTCGATGCAGGTGGTGGCCCGCGCCCGCGCGGCCGGCCTGGTGTGTCGCCCCCGTGACATCTTCGTAGAGCAAACCGTGGCCGGGCTGGCTCGAGTGGTCGGCTTCAGCGAAGGTGAGCCGGCTGAGGCGGACGAGGGTGTCGGGACGGTGACACCCACGCCGATCATGGGCTGGCTGGCCAGCGTGGACGGTCCGGTCGATGAGTTCAATCAGACGATGGCGGTGCAGGCCCCCGCCGGTGTGTCTGAGTCGGATGTAGCGGTGCTGTTGCAGGCGCTCCTCGATCGGCATGCCATGTTGCGGCTGCGCGTCGCCGATGACGGCGCGGGCGGCTGGTCGTTGACCGTGCCCGAGACCGGCGCGGTGGATGTTCGCGAGTGTCTGCGGTCGGTGGAAGCGCTTTCCGATGCGGACCTGGTCGCCGCGCGGTCACGACTTCAGCCGGCAGCCGGGATGATGCTCAGCGCGCTGTGGGTGACCGCGACGGGCCAGTTGGTGTTGATCATCCACCACATGGCTGTCGACGGAGTGTCGTGGCGAATTCTGTTGGAGGACCTCAACATCGCCTGGGGCCAGCACAACAACGGTCACCCCGTCACGCTACCGGTGACGGGGATGTCGTTTGCCCGGTGGTCGGCACTGCTGGCCGAGTATGCGCGCCGCCCGCAAGTCGTGGACCGCGCGCAGACATGGCGTCAAATTGCAGCCACTCCGGCCGTGTTGCCGGCGGTGCGCCCGGGCGCGGACACGTTCGCCAACGCCGGATCTCTGTCAATGTCGCTGGACTCCAGCACGACTGAGCTGCTGCTCGGTGAGGTGCCCGCGGCGTTTCACGCCGGCATCCACGACATCTTGCTGACCGCTTTCGCGCTGGCAGTGGTCGAATTCCTGGGTGAGGACACGGTGCCGATCGGCATCGACGTGGAGGGCCACGGCCGCGCGGAGGAACTGGGCTCCGATGTGGATTTGTCTCGCACCGTGGGATGGTTCACGTCCAAGTATCCGGTGTCGCTTTCGGTGGGCGGGCTGTCGTGGGCGCAGGTGATCGTCGGTGACGCCGCGCTGGGAGCGGTGATCAAGGACGCCAAAGAACAGCTGCGCGCTATGCCCGATGGTTTGACGTATGGACTGCTGCGCTATCTGAACCCCGATGTCGAGTTGGCTCAGCCAGATCCGGCGATCGGGTTCAACTACTTGGGCCGCCTCGGCGCGGCCGCCGCCTTCGCCACCGAAGACCTGTGGCGCGTCAGTGAGGACGGTGTGGCGCATACCGTAGCCGCCACGGCGGTACCCATGCCGCTGACCCATACCGTGGAGCTCAACGCCGCCACTGTAGACACCGACGCCGGGCCGCACCTGCACGCCACCTGGACGTGGGCCCGCTCGGCGCTGGATCATGCACAGGTCAGTCGGCTGGGCCGGCTCTGGTTCGACGCCCTGACCGGCATCTGCGCCCACGTGCGCGACGGCGGAGGTGGATTGACCCCCTCCGACATCTTGCCGGCCCAGCTGAGCCAGCGTCAGATCGAACAACTACAGCGGCACCACCGCATCGCCGACATTTTGCCGCTCACCCCCCTACAGCAGGGGCTGCTCTTCCACTCCGTCACTACGCAATCCAGCGGCGTTGAGTTGTACGCGGTCCAACTGGACATCGCGCTGAACGGGCGCCTCGACATCGACCGGCTGCGGGAGGCGGTGCGCACCGTAATCGCCCGCCACCCCAACCTGACGTCCCGATTCTGCCCCGAGTTCGATCCTCCCGTGCAGGTCATACCCGCCGATCCCGCAGCGGGTTGGCGGTTCGAACAGATCAGCTCTGAGGCGCAGATCCGGGAGGTGTGCGCCGCTGAACGCGTCGCGGTGTGCGACCTCTTCGACGGCCCACCGTTCCGGGTCGCGTTGATACGCAGCGCGATAGACGCGCATCGGCTGGTGGTCACCAATCACCACACCGTCCTTGACGGCTGGTCGATGCCGATCTTGCTGAGCGAATTGTTCGCCGACTACCACGGGCAACGACTGCCCGCGCCGGTGCCGTATCGCAGCTTCGTTTACTGGCTGGCCGCCCGTGACCAGCAGTCCGCGCACGGGGCTTGGCGTGAGGCGCTGGCCGGCTTGGACGGTCCGACATTGGTCGGACCGCCACACAATTCAGCACCCGGTACGCGCGACGCGGTCTCGATGCGGTTGTCGGCTGAAACCACCCGCTCCATAACCGAGCTGGCCCGATCACTCCACACGACCATAAGCACCGTGCTGCAGGGTGCCTGGGCCCAGCTGCTGACAACGTTGACGGCCCAGCACGATGTCGTGTTCGGCGTCGCGGTGTCGGGGCGCCCCGCCGATCTGCCGGGCGCCGAATCCATTGTCGGCCTGTTGATCAACACGGTTCCGGTGCGCGCAACCATGAGCGCGACCACCACCACCGCCGAACTCCTCGAGCAATTGCAGGCTGCCCACAACAACACGCTCGAACACCAGCATGTGGCGCTCCCCGAGATTCACCGTCTCACCGGCCACGACCAACTGTTCGACACCTTGTTCGTCTACGAGAACTACCCCGTCGACACCGCGACGTTGTCGGGGATCGACGGTTTGGCCGTCACCGGAGTCAGCACCCACGAATCCACCCACTACCCGCTGACCGTGCAAGTCACCCCGGGAACCGAACTGGGTGTGCGCATCCAATACGACATGGACTTGTTCACGGCGGAAACCGTTGCGGGGTTGGTGGGTCGGTTGCAGCGGGTGTTGGTGGGGATGGTTGCTGATCCGGTGCGGCGGTTGTCGAGTGTTGATGTGCTCGATGGTGCTGAGTGTGTGCGTTTGGGTGAGTTCGGTAATCGTGCGGTGTTGACGGCGCCGGTGTTGGGGTCGGTGTCGATTCCGGAGTTGTTCGCCGCCCAGGTTGGTCGTACTCCTGATGCGGTGGCGCTCAGTTGTGGGGGTCGGTTGTGGTCGTATCGGGAGGTTGAGGACAGCGCTAACCGGTTGGCGCATCTGTTGGTTGGGTATGGGGCGGGCCCGGGTGAGTGTGTGGCGGTGCTGTTTTCGCGGTCGGCGGAGGCGGTGATCGCGATTTTGGCGGTGCTCAAGACGGGGGCGGCGTATCTGCCGATGGACCCGGTGGTGCCCGATTCGCGGATCGAATTCATGATCGGTGATGCCGCGCCGGTGGCCGCGCTCAGTACCGCCGGGCTGGCGTCGCGGTTGGCCGGCTATGGGGTGGCGGTCATCGATGTCGATGATGAAGCTGTTGGCGCCCAACCGGTTACGGCGTTGCCGATGCCGGCCGGCGACGATATCGCTCACATCATCTACACCTCAGGCACCACCGGGGTTCCCAAGGGAGTGGCCACCACTCACCACAACGTGACCCAGTGGCTGGCAGCGTTGCATGTGGGGATGCCTTCGGGGCCGGGTCAGGTGTGGTCGCAGTGGTATTCCTATGCTTTTGACGCCTCGGTCGAAGAGATCTGGGGGGCGTTGCTGCACGGGTCTCGGTTGGTGGTGGTGCCTGAGTCGGTGGCCTCGGTGCCCGGGGATTTCCAGGCGTTGCTGCTCGACGAGGGTGTCAGTGTGTTGCACCAGACCCCTTCGGCGTTGTCGGCGCTGTCTTCGCAGGCGTTGGGTTCGGCGGCGTTGGTGGTGGCTGCCGAGGCGTGTTCGGCCGAGTTGGTGGATCGGTGGGCGCCGGGGCGGTTGATGACCAATGCGTATGGCCCGACTGAGACGACGATGTGTGTGACGGTCAGTGCGCCGTTGGTGGCGGGGTCGGGGACCCCGCCGATTGGTGCGCCGGTGCCCGGGGCTGCGTTGTTTGTGTTGGATGGGTGGTTGCGGCCGGTGCCGGTGGGGGTGGTTGGTGAGTTGTATGCCGCCGGTCATGGGCTCGGGGTTGGGTATTTGGGTCGGGCGGGGTTGACCGCGTCGCGGTTTGTGTCGTGTCCGTTCGGGGCCCCTGGGCAACGGATGTATCGCACTGGGGATTTGGTTCGTTGGGATGCTGATGGGCAGTTGCGGTATCTGGGTCGTGCTGATGAGCAGGTCAAGATCCGTGGGTATCGCATCGAGCTCGGTGAGATCCAAGCGGCGTTGGCGGCTGTGGAGGGAGTCGAGGCCGCGGTGGTGATCGCTCGTGAGGACCGCCCCGGTGATAAGCGGTTGGTCGGCTACATCACCGGGACCGCTGAGCCGGCCGCGGTCCGCGCCGTGCTGGGTGAGCGGTTACCGGCGTATATGGTGCCGGCTGCGGTGATGGTGGTCGATGCGTTGCCGTTGACTGCCAACGGCAAACTCGACACCCGGGCTCTGCCGTTACCGGAGTATCAGGATGCTCCTTACCGCGCTCCGGGCAGTGCTGTTGAAGAAGTGCTGGCCGAGATCTATGCCCGGGTGCTGGGCGTGGATCGGGTCGGGGTCGATGACTCGTTTTTCGAGCTGGGTGGGGACTCGTTGTCGGCGATGCGCCTGATCGCGGCGATCAACACCGCCCTGGAAACCCACCTGAGCGTGCGCACCCTGTTCGACGCACCCACCATCGCCGGGCTGGGGCCCCGTGTTGGTGTGGATGGGCGTGGGTTGGCGCCGCTGGTGGCTGGCGAGCGGCCTGCTGTGGTGCCGTTGTCGTTTGGTCAGGGCCGGTTGTGGTTCCTTGAGCAGCTGCAGGGTCCGTCGCCGGTTTACAACATGGCGGTGGCGTTGCGGCTGGATGGTCGGCTTGATGTCGCGGCGTTGGGTGCGGCGTTGGTCGATGTGGTGGACCGTCACGAATCGTTGCGCACGGTGTTTGGCGATATCGATGGTGTGCCGTATCAGCAGGTGCTGCCCCCCCAGCGGGCGCAGTTGGGTTGGCAGGTGGTGGACGCGACGGGGTGGTCGCAGCATCAGTTGGTTGAGGCCATCGGTGTGGTTGCGCGTCACACGTTTGATTTGGCGAATGAAATCCCTTTGCGGGCGCGACTTTTCAGTGTGGCCGAGGATGAGCATGTGTTGGCGGCGGTGGTGCACCATATCGCTGCGGACGGCTGGTCGTTGACTCCGTTGGTGGCTGATCTGGGGCAGGCTTACACCAGCCGGTGTGCGGGGCGCGCCCCTGGCTGGGCGGCGTTGCCGGTGCAGTATGCCGATTACGCGTTGTGGCAGCGGGCCCAGTTCGGTGATGTCGACGACGCCGAAAGTCCTATCGGTGTGCAGTTGGCCTATTGGCAGCAGGTTTTGGCGGGGATGCCGGAGCGGCTGGTGTTGCCCACCGATCGGCCCTATCCGCATGTCGCCGGTCACGGCGGGGCCAGTGTGGCCGTGGAATGGCCGGCCGATCTGCAGCAGCGGGTACGGGCGGTGGCCCGCGAGCACAACGCGACCAGCTTCATGGTGGTTCAGGCCGCATTGGCGGTGCTGTTGTACAAGCTCAGCGCCAGCACCGATGTGGCAGTGGGTTTCGCGGTCGCCGGTCGTAGCGACCCGGCCCTGGAGCGGTTGGTGGGCTTTTTCGTCAACACCTTGGTCTTACGTGTGCAGGTCGACGGTCGGGCCACCGTTGGTGATCTGCTCGAGCAGGTGCGCGCGCGCAGCCTGGAGGGTCTTGAGCATCAAGACGTGCCCTTTGAGTTGCTGGTGGAACGGCTTAACCCGATCCGGTCGTTGAGTCACCACCCGTTGGTTCAGGTGGGGTTGACCTGGCAGGGGCAGGGCGATGACCCTGCCTCGATGCTGACGCTGGGCGATGTGCAGATCACCCCGATGTCGCTGCAAACCCAAAGCGCCCGCATGGATCTGGCTTTTTCGCTGGGCGAACGCTGGAGCGATGATGGTGAGCCGGCCGGGATCGTCGGGGCGGTGGAGTTCCGCACCGACCTGTTCGACACCGCCACGATCGCGGGGTTGGTGGGTCGGTTGCAGCGGGTGTTGGTGGGGATGGTTGCTGATCCGGTGCGGCGGTTGTCGAGTGTTGATGTGCTCGATGGTGCTGAGTGTGTGCGTTTGGGTGAGTTCGGTAATCGTGCGGTGTTGACGGCGCCGGTGTTGGGGTCGGTGTCGATTCCGGAGTTGTTCGCCGCCCAGGTTGGTCGTACTCCTGATGCGGTGGCGCTCAGTTGTGGGGGTCGGTTGTGGTCGTATCGGGAGGTTGAGGACAGCGCTAACCGGTTGGCGCATCTGTTGGTTGGGTATGGGGCGGGCCCGGGTGAGTGTGTGGCGGTGCTGTTTTCGCGGTCGGCGGAGGCGGTGATCGCGATTTTGGCGGTGCTCAAGACGGGGGCGGCGTATCTGCCGATGGACCCGGTGGTGCCCGATTCGCGGATCGAATTCATGATCGGTGATGCCGCGCCGGTGGCCGCGCTCAGTACCGCCGGGCTGGCGTCGCGGTTGGCCGGCTATGGGGTGGCGGTCATCGATGTCGATGATGAAGCTGTTGGCGCCCAACCGGTTACGGCGTTGCCGATGCCGGCCGGCGACGATATCGCTCACATCATCTACACCTCAGGCACCACCGGGGTTCCCAAGGGAGTGGCCACCACTCACCACAACGTGACCCAGTGGCTGGCAGCGTTGCATGTGGGGATGCCTTCGGGGCCGGGTCAGGTGTGGTCGCAGTGGTATTCCTATGCTTTTGACGCCTCGGTCGAAGAGATCTGGGGGGCGTTGCTGCACGGGTCTCGGTTGGTGGTGGTGCCTGAGTCGGTGGCCTCGGTGCCCGGGGATTTCCAGGCGTTGCTGCTCGACGAGGGTGTCAGTGTGTTGCACCAGACCCCTTCGGCGTTGTCGGCGCTGTCTTCGCAGGCGTTGGGTTCGGCGGCGTTGGTGGTGGCTGCCGAGGCGTGTTCGGCCGAGTTGGTGGATCGGTGGGCGCCGGGGCGGTTGATGACCAATGCGTATGGCCCGACTGAGACGACGATGTGTGTGACGGTCAGTGCGCCGTTGGTGGCGGGGTCGGGGACCCCGCCGATTGGTGCGCCGGTGCCCGGGGCTGCGTTGTTTGTGTTGGATGGGTGGTTGCGGCCGGTGCCGGTGGGGGTGGTTGGTGAGTTGTATGCCGCCGGTCATGGGCTCGGGGTTGGGTATTTGGGTCGGGCGGGGTTGACCGCGTCGCGGTTTGTGTCGTGTCCGTTCGGGGCCCCTGGGCAACGGATGTATCGCACTGGGGATTTGGTTCGTTGGGATGCTGATGGGCAGTTGCGGTATCTGGGTCGTGCTGATGAGCAGGTCAAGATCCGTGGGTATCGCATCGAGCTCGGTGAGATCCAAGCGGCGTTGGCGGCTGTGGAGGGAGTCGAGGCCGCGGTGGTGATCGCTCGTGAGGACCGCCCCGGTGATAAGCGGTTGGTCGGCTACATCACCGGGACCGCTGAGCCGGCCGCGGTCCGCGCCGTGCTGGGTGAGCGGTTACCGGCGTATATGGTGCCGGCTGCGGTGATGGTGGTCGATGCGTTGCCGTTGACTGCCAACGGCAAACTCGACACCCGGGCTCTGCCGTTACCGGAGTATCAGGATGCTCCTTACCGCGCTCCGGGCAGTGCTGTTGAAGAAGTGCTGGCCGAGATCTATGCCCGGGTGCTGGGCGTGGATCGGGTCGGGGTCGATGACTCGTTTTTCGAGCTGGGTGGGGACTCGTTGTCGGCGATGCGCCTGATCGCGGCGATCAACACCGCCCTGGAAACCCACCTGAGCGTGCGCACCCTGTTCGACGCACCCACCATCGCCGGGCTGGGGCCGCGGCTGGACAGCCACGTCACCGACCCGCGCTTCGTGGCAGTCCATGGCTCGGAAGCCACCGAGGTGCACGCCGCCGACCTCACGCTGGACAAGTTCATCGACGCATCCACGCTCGAGGCCGCACGGACACTGCCCGGTCCGAGCGCTGAGGTGCGGACGGTCCTGTTGACCGGCGCCACCGGCTTCCTCGGACGTTATCTAGTCCTGGAATTGCTGGAGCGGATGGAACTGACCAACGGGCATCTGATCTGCTTGGTCCGGGCCGATTCCGATGACGAAGCGCGGCGGCGTCTGGAAGGGATCTTCGACAGCGGGGATCCGGAATTGCTTGCGCACTTTGAGGAATTGGCCGCTGACCATCTACAAGTCATCGCCGGGGACAAGGGAGAAGCCGATCTAGGCTTGGACACAGAAAGCTGGCAGCGGCTGGCGGATACCGCCGATCTCATCGTCGATTCGGCGGCCCAAGTCAGTGGCGTCTTGCCGTACCACCAGCTCTTCGGACCCAACGTGGTCGGTACCGCCGAGCTGATCCGGCTCGCGCTGACCACCAAACTGAAATCCTATGTCTATGTGTCGACTGGCAACGTGGGCGACCAGATCGAGCCATCCGCGTTCCTCGAGGATGCCGACATCCGGGTGGTCAGTCCGACTCGCATCAACGACGGCAGCAATGTCAACGGTTACGGCAACAGCAAGTGGGCAGCCGAGGTGTTGCTGCGCGAGGCCAACGACCTGTGCAGGCTGCCGGTCGCAGTTTTCCGCTGCGGCTTGATATTGGCTGACACCACCTATGCGGGCCAGCTGAACTTATCCGATCTCGTCACCCGAATGGTGTTGAGCCTGATGGCTACCGGTGTCGCTCCCAAATCGTTCTTCCGCCTCGATGCCGACGGCAATCGTCAGCGCACGCATGCTGATGGGCTGCCGGTCGAGTTCGTTGCTGAGGCGATCACCACGTTGGGTGCTGAGGTAGGACAGAAATCCTTGAGTGGGTTCGAGACATACCACGTGATGAACACACACGACGATGGGATCGGATTCGACGAGTATGTGGACTGGTTGATCGAGGCCGGTTACCACATCGAGCGCATCGACGATTTCGCGGAATGGTTGCAGCGCTTCGAGGCCGGCCTACGCGCACTGCCGGATCGTGTGCGCGAGCACTCGGTGATGGGGCTGCTGCAGATGGCCCTGCATGATTCCGAGAACCTGCAGCCGGCTGAGCCGGTAAGCGGTTCCTTCGCCTCAAACGACCGCTTTCGCGCTGCAGTTCATGAAGCCAAAATCGGTGCAAACAGCGATGATCGGGAGATTCCACACGTTACGGCGCCGGTCATCGTCAAGTACGTCACAGATCTGCAGCTGCTCGGATTGCTGTAGCTAGACGGCCTGCTCCGGGTCGGCATGAGTTGGCCCGCCCAACGGTTGAGCGGCGATCGAACCGCGTTGCTGCACGAATCGGCGAAGCGAGATGACAGCGCTGAAGATGGCGAGGATGAGAACCGCGTTGCCGACTGAAACGATGAGGATCTGCGAGACGTCGACCGAAAGGCGAAAGATCCAGAAGATCGCGACGAAAGGGAATAGTCCGCAGAGAAATCCGAGCCGAACGCAGAGCCTGCTGTGCAGCCTGTGCCAGTCGTCGATGTCGCGCCGTGTCCACCCGCGATGGGGTAGCGCCCCGTCTGCGAGGCTGGGCACGATCGCATCGACCAACTTGAGAGAAGCCGGCTTGCGCAACAGGCCACTTGCGAAGAAAGCCCAGATGAACAAAGCGATAGGCACGAGTTCCATGACTTGGACCATGCGGGGGTTCTTCGTGGTGAACGCAAGGGTCAAGGAACAGGCGGCTACGACGATGACCACTGCGCTCAGGGGTTCGAACCGTCGTCGACGTAGTGCGGCAACCGATCCTTGAACCGTAGCGACGACAATCGCGCCCACGAGCGCCAAATATTCCGTTACGCCGAACGCGCGGAGCGCGTAGTAAACGATGAGCGGAGGGACAACGCTTATCGCGGTGTTCCTGATGTGTTCTCTCAGGCCATTCGGTGGGACGAAGCTGACTTCCGGAGACCCCTCCTCACGAGCGGAGCGGCGCTGAGTCACTGGGGAAGCCTAACCTAGATTGAGTAGTCAGGGATTCGGCCCCACTCTTGGCAGGCACTCACCGGTCGTTGAAGGTGATCCGCACCGAGATCGGGTCGCTTTCCATCGCTCGCATCGTCAACGCCGTCGCCGACTGGCCGAGTTTGCCCGCGCCGCCGAAGGTGCGGGCGCGGACGCGCACGTCGTCGTCGGGCTCGAACGTCGCGGTGCCCGTGCGCCATTCGCCGTTGACGCGGACGCGCACTCTGGGGTTCGCCGCGATGTTATAGGCCCAGCCTGCGCGGCGACCGTGCTGCGAGATCACCCATACGCCGGTGTCGTCGGCGCGGCCGGCCAGCGGTACGAGCCGCGGCTGCCCGCTCTTGCGTCCGATCGTCTCGAGGTCGACCACCAACGACGACCGGATGCCCACGCGGTCGAGCGCGGCGACCACCGGATTCATCAGGACGCGTCCCAGCTGCCGCTCGACCTTGAACTTGCGCACCGCCTTGTCGGCGCTTCGTGCTGTCATCGCGAACCTCCTCGGGGGGATGAGGTCAACGACGTTACTTGAGTGATCACTCAAGAACAAGCCTCAAGCGGCCGAGTGAGAAGCCACGGTCGTGGAATGCGCTGCTCAACGACCAGCGACGGTCAGCATTAGTCCGCCGCCAGCGGCAGTCGCACCTCGAAACGTGCGCCCGTGCCCAGGTTGCGGGCGGACAACGTGCCGCGATGGGCCTGCACCAGGCCCGCGGCGATCGCAAGCCCCAGCCCCGACCCACTGGGCAGCGACGAATCAGCACGCGGCACGCGATCGTTGGACCCGCGGTAGGCGACGTCGAACACCCGCGGCAGGTCGGCCTCGTCGATGCCGACGCCGGTGTCGTCGACGCGCGCCCACGCACCGTTCTCGTCCGAGCCCAGCGAGAGCGACACCCGGCCCCCCTCCGGGGTGTGGGCGATCGCATTGGCCACCAAGTTGGACAGCACACGCACCAACGCGCGGTCGCTGCCCAGCACCCGCACCGGCGCCTCCGGCAGCTCGGCCGTCAACGCCACTCCCGCGCGCTCGGCGGCGATCCGGTGCGCGGTGAGCACATCGTCGACCACCTCGTCGAGCGCCACCTTGTCGAACACCGGTTGGACCGCACCCGCGTTGATCTTCGACATCTCGAACAGGTCGTCAACCATCTCAGAAAGCCGAACCGACTCTTGCTCAATGGTTTTGGCGTGTACACGGACCTCGGCGTCGGGTACCACGCCGTCGGCGATCGCCTCGGACACCGCCCGTATCCCGGCCAGCGGGGTCCGCAGATCGTGGCTGACGAACGCGACCAGCCTGCGGCGCGACTGTTCGGCGGCCCGTTCGGACTCGCGGATCTCCTGCTCCCACACCGTGCGACGGGCCTGATAGCGCGCGAGCATCACCGCGGCGGGAATCGTCACCACCGAGACGATCACCAGGACGATCGCGGTCTTCTCGAAGGTTTCGGTGATCATGAAGCGGCTGGCGCCGAGCACACCGGTGAACGTCGCCAACACCGGGATGAGCACCAGCGCCACCATGCTCACCGCCAGCGACCACGACCGGGCCAGGCGGATCACGAGTGCGCCCGCGAGCACCACGGGAACCGAACATGCCAGCGCCAACCCGATGATCTCCCAGAGGTCGGACGGCACTAGGCGCTCTGCCCTTCCGGCGAGCGGGCCTCGCTGCTCCACAGATAGCCGCGGCCCCACACCGTCTGCACCCTGTGGTGCTCACCGAGCTTCGACCGCAACCGCTTGACGTGCACGGTCACTGTCGACAGGTCGCCGAAATCCCAGTGCCACACCTGTTTCAACAGTTCCTCGCGGCTGAACACGATGTCGGTGTGGGTGAGGAAGAACAGCAGCAGGTCGAACTCGCGGTTGGTCAGCGACACCGGCTGTCCGTCGACGGTCACGGTGCGCGCGGCCGTCGACACGGTCAGGCCGCCGACCGCGATGTCCAGCGCCCGCCGGCCCGTCGGTGCGGGCGCGCGCCGCAGCACCGAGCGCACCCGCAGCGCCAGTTCGCGCGGGCTGAACGGTTTGGTCAGGTAGTCGTCGGCGCCGGCCTCCAGGCCCGCGATGCGGTCGTCCTCCTCGCCGAGTGCGGTCAGCAGGATCACCGGCATCGTGTATCCGCCGCGCTGGCGCAGGTTGCGGCACAGCGTCAGCCCGTCCGGGCCCGGCATCATCACGTCGAGGACCGCGACATCGATGTGCTGGGAGCCGAGCAGCCGCAGGGCCTCGGCTCCGTCGTGGGCGATCGCGACGTCGAGGCCGTCGCGCTCGAGATACCGACGCACGACATCACGCACGACGCTGTCGTCGTCGGCGATCAATACCCGCGTCACAGTTTCCGAGAGTAGTCCCGTGCGGCGACTACCTGCGCCGATGTCACGGATCCGTCATTGATCCACTGGTCGGCGCGGTCAGGGGCTGGTTAGCCTCGAACCCATGCCCGACTGTTCGGTGACCGTGGTGCTGCCGTGTCTCAACGAGGCGCAGTCGCTGCCGGGCGTGCTCGCGGCGATCCCGGACGGATACCGGCCGCTGGTGGTCGACAACAACAGCACCGATGCGACCGCGGATGTCGCCCGGGAGCATGGCGCGCTGGTGGTACCTGAGAAGCGGCCCGGTTACGGCGCCGCAGTGCACGCCGGGGTGGTAGCGGCGACGACGCCCATCGTGGCGGTGTTGGACGCCGACGGTTCGCTGGATCCCCGTGACCTGCCCGCTCTGGTCGACGACCTCCACCGCGGGGCCGACATGGCGATCGGGCGCCGCCGGCCGGTGCCGGGGCTGAAGTGGCCGTGGCATGCCCGCCTCGGCACCGCGGCGGTGTGCTGGCGGCTGCGGCAGCGCCACGGCCTGGCGGTACACGACATCGCCCCGATGCGGGTCACCCGCCGCGACGCTCTGCTCGACCTCGACGTTCGCGACCGCCGCTGCGGGTACCCCCTCGAAATGCTGGTCCGGGCGGCGGCCGCCGGGTGGTGCGTCGTCGAGCGCGATGTCGACTACCGCGCGCGCACCGGCGGCAAGTCCAAGGTCAGCGGATCGGTGCGGGGTAGCGCTGTGGCCGCCTTCGACTTCTGGCGGGTGATCTCGTGACGGTGCTGGCGGTGACGGTGTTGGTGGTGGCCAAGGCGCCGGTGGCCGGTCTGGCGAAGACCCGGCTCGCCGCGACGATCGGCGACGCCGCCGCGGCCGACCTCGCCGCCGCCGCGCTGCTCGACACCCTCGATGCCGTCACCGCCGCGCCGGTCGGACGCAGGGTCGTCGCGCTGACCGGCGATCTCAGGCAGGCGAGCCGAGGTGACGAAATCGCCCACAGCTTAGACGGATTCACGGTGATACCCCAACGCGGCGCGGACTTCGCCCAGCGACTGGCCAACGCGCACGCCGACGCTTCCGCCGGCGACCCGGTACTGCAGATCGGCATGGATACCCCGCAGGTCACCGCCGGCCTACTCGTCGAATGCGGGCGAGCGCTGATAGGAAGCGACGCGGTCCTCGGACCCGCCACCGACGGCGGGTGGTGGGTGTTGGGTGTCTCGCGCCCGTCCATGGCCGAATGCCTGCGGAGCGTGCCGATGTCGCGGTCCGACACCGGCGCTTTGACCCTGGCGGCGTTGCGCGGCAAAGGCATAGACGTCGGTTTGCTCGACGAGCTCGCCGACTTCGACACCATCGCCGACATCGACGCGGTGCGCCGGGGATGCGCGCCGGACAGCCGGTTCGTCCAGGCCGCCGAGGCGGTGCTCGCCTGATGCTGGGCAACCTCTACGACTGCGCGCTCGACGGGGAGCGGTGCTGGATCCGAAGCGACGACGGTCAGGTTCGCGCCCTTCCTGTGCATCGCTGGATCGGAGGCGCACACGCCGATTGCCGCTTCGACCGCGCCGTCGTCGGGCTGTGCGAAGGGCCGACGATCGATTTGGGCTGCGGTCCAGGACGATTGGTGATCGAGCTGATCCGCCGGGGCATACCTGCGCTCGGTGTCGACCAGTCCGCGACCGCGGTCGGGCTCGCGCGGCGCAACGGTGCGCCCGTGCTGCGCCGCGACGTGTTCGGACAGCTGCCCGCAACCGGGCGGTGGCAGACCGTGCTGCTGGCCGACGGCAACGTCGGCCTCGGCGGCGACCCGTTCCGGATGCTGCACAGGGCCGCGGAGTTGTTGCGCCGAGGCGGGCGGTGCATCGCCGAGTTCGAGGCTCTGACACAGGGTGTGCGCAACCGCTGGGTCCGGCTCGAGTCGTCGCGCGTGGTCGGGCCGTGGTTCCCGTGGGCGTCGGTGGGCATCGACTGCGCCGCCGAGGTCGCCGAGACCGCGGGCCTGGCGATGACCCGCGTCCATCCGATCGGCAACCGGGTGGTCGCCAGCCTGACGCTGGCTTAGGTCCTGGTCGTCGCCAGCCGCACGGCGTAGACCACCGCGCTGATCCCGAACATCGCGGACGTCAAGAGCAACCACCTGCCCAGGTACGGATCCTGGGTCTGTCCCGTCGCGGCCAGCACGACCGGCGCCCCCTGTTTGATGATGCCGGGCAGAAACAACAGCAGGGTCAACGCCGAGCCGAGCGCCGGTACCCGCACATAGTTCAGTAGCGGAACCCGTAACCGGGGAATTCGCGTGCCCCACAACAGGACCCGGTCCACCAGCGCGTAGAGCGGAAACAGCACGAGATCATGGAC
This sequence comes from Mycolicibacterium flavescens, assembly GCA_900637135.1. Taxonomy (NCBI): domain Bacteria; kingdom Bacillati; phylum Actinomycetota; class Actinomycetes; order Mycobacteriales; family Mycobacteriaceae; genus Mycobacterium; species Mycolicibacterium flavescens. Next base: position 4,575,159 of record LR134353.1, on the reverse strand, counting down.
GACGATCGCCGCGGCGAACCACACCGCGATGGATTGCCACCACGTGCGGGTGTTCCACAACGCCGGCGGTGTGAGAGTGGCCAACACATAACCGAATAGCGCGAAGCCGGCGACCAGCGTCAGCAGGTGCAGCGGATGTGATCCGTAGACGGCGCGGAATCGCCCCACGTCAATCACCGGCCCGGAAGTCGATCGAGCCCACCCATTTGGTGTTGTGCACGCCCGGCAGCGCAGGCACGATGACGCGGGCCGGGAAACCGTGATCGGGTGACAGGTCGACGCCGTTGACCCTCAGCGCCAGCAGCGCGTCGGGATGCAGAAGCTGATTGCGTTGCAGCGTCGTGCGATTGAAAGCCCCGCGCCGCTCCACGGACCGGACGAACGCCGATACCGGCGAGGGCACACCGGCCAACCGGGCCAGATCCCGCAGCGGCACGCCGGTCCACGTCTCGGTCGTCGACCAGCCTTCGACACAGGCGATCGGCAAGCGGGCGGTGTGCTGGGGCATCGCGGTCAGCGCGGCGCGGTCGAGCACCACCGGGGATGCCCCTCCGGTCATGGTGAGTCGCCAGCGCTCGCCCGTCATCTCCGGTGTGATCCGGGCCGCGGCGGCAGTCCTGTTGACCTGGAAGTCATTCGGGCCGTCGCCGCGGGTTCGGCCGCGGGGCAGGAGGAGAGCGGCGTGCCTGGTCCATCCGCCGATCGACTGCCCGGCGGTGAGAACCGCGAGCAACGCGGCCCCGCCACCGACCAGAGCGAGCGCGCCGCGGCGACTCATCGTGGGGGGCTCGGGATCGGCGGGAGCCAACCCGTCGGGCTCATACGGGTCGGCGACGGTGTCCTCGCGCGACGTGCGCAGCACGGAACGCATCGACCGTGACCGCAAACCCTCCCGCAGGCGGGGGAACTTGATGGCGACGTGCACGACGAACCCGGCGATGAACACCCAGGCGCCGAAGTAGTGGGCGGTGTAGAAGCTGAAGCCGAAGATGTAGTCGTACTGGATGTTCAGCACGCCGGTGACGATCTCGAACAGCGCCCCACCGACCAGCATCAGCAACGAGATCCGTTCCACCAGTTGGGCGATGGAACGCGCAGGCGGCCAGGCGAACAGCCGGGGAATCACCGACCACAACTTGGCGAGCACCACCGGCACGAGCACCAGGCCGAGCCCGACGTGCAACCCCTGCGTCAGCCGGTACAGCCAGGACGGGTCGGTGGGCCAGTCGAACGTCGGAAGCTTCAGCCAGCCCACATCGCCCGGTATGGCCTGACCGAACTGCGGCCCGTAGGCGATGTAGGACAGCAGGCCGGTGAGGATCACCACCGGCAGCCCGATCAGCAGCACCGAGCCGAACACCGATGTCAGCCACAATCCGCGCAGCGGGCTACGCCAGCGGATCACCCGCTGTACCCGGGGCCGGTCGCCGGGTTGCACGGTTACAGGGTCCCGGCAATGTCCTACGGATGTGCGTGGTGACCCGCGACCGTTACCAATTCGTCAGAATGAAGTGGTTGAGCAGCAGGGCGCCCACCACGTTGACGGCGAGCCACCTGCGATGCGACCGCGGCGGTAGCAGTGCCCCGGCGGCGGTCAGCCAGACGGTGAACGGCAGCCAGATGCGTTCGGTCTCGGCCTTGCTCAGCATCGACAGGTCGGCGAACAGGATCGCCAGCAGCGCGCCGAGAAGAAGCATGGGCAGGCCGGGCCGACGCCGGATCGCCGCGATGTCGAACACCCTGCCGAGACCGGCCACACTGCCGAGGCCGATCGCGCACACGACGGAGGCGAGGTTCGCCCACCCCCAGTACTGGAACGGCCGGTCATTGGCGATGCCCTGCCAATAGCGTTCCTGCACCAGCTGATAGCCGTCGAACCACCAGAACCCCAGCACCGCGAAGGCCGCCACCACGGCGAGGACGACCCCGACCGCCGGTACCGCGGCACGGGCAGCGGCCCGCCAGTCGGCCGCGCACATCAGCACCGCGAGCGCGGGTAACGCCATCAGAACCAGGCCGTAGTTGAGGAACAGGCCCCAGCCCAGTAGCAGACCGGCCCCTGCGGCGGCGAGGACGGGCCATCTCGCGGTGCCCCCGACGGCGATCGCCAGCAGCGCGATACCCCACGCCGCGACTCCCGCGAAGTCGCCGTCGGCCGACACCGCGATCCAGATCGCCGTGGGCGCAACGGCGACGAAAGGGGCCGCCAGCCGCGCAGTCGCTTCCCCCGACAGTGCCCGCACTGCGACGAGGATGGCGGCTGCCGCGCTGGATCCGACCAGCAGGCACAGCAGGCCGGCCCACGCGCCGCCACCGAGGCCGACGCGGTCGAGCCAGACGAAGGTGAGCAGAGCCCCAGGGGGATGGCCCGACACATGGGTGATCCACGAATCCGGTTGGTAATCAAGGATTCTGTCGGAGAATGTTCGCAGCGCATGCGGGATGTCGGTGACGGTCGGGACCTGACGCAGATACTCGTGGCGGGCGACCAGCCTGCCCGCGAAACCACGCTGCCACCCGTCGATCATGGCCAGCGAGAACGCCCATGCGCACGCCGTCGCCCATGTAGCCCAGGGCAACGCACGCCACGACAGCCGTTGCGCGACCTTCGGCCCCCACCACACCACTGCGGCGCCGATCACGACCGCGGGGACCGTGCCCAACCCGACGTGTGCGTTCCACCATCCGAAGATCGGCGCGGTGTCGGCGAACTGGCGTAGGCGCCCTGGCGTCGCATTGATCAGTGGCGTGACGATCCCCAGGTCGAGACGCGGCACCACGAACGCGGTGACCACCAGCAACACACCGACGGCGACCGCCACGATCTCCTTGCGACTGGTCGGCATTCCGTCACCCTATTCGCCAGCAGCACCCAGCTCTGAGTGATTTCGGTGTAGTTCGTCGCGTTCACCGCGACGGACTACACCGAAATCAGTACAGCCGGGTGCGGGTGTTGGCCTCGCTGTAGTACTCGTCGAGCTGGGCCTGGGTCCATTCGGGCCGGATCGCCTTGAGTAGCTGCGCGACGCTCGGCAGCGCCGATGGGTTCCACGTCGACGGGTCCCAGGTCTCCGAACGCAGAAAAGCCTTGGCGCAGTGGAAGAACACCTCTTCGACTGCAACCTCCAGCGCGAGGATCGGACGCTTGTCCTTGACCGTCAGCGCGTCGAAATAGTCAGCGTCCGAGAGGATCTTGGCGGTCCCGTTGATGCGCAGGGTGTCGCCGCGGCCGGGGATCAGGAACACGGTACCGACATGCGGGTTCTGCAGGACGTTGAGATAGCCGTCGACCCGTTTGTTGCCCGGCCGCTCCGGTATCGCGATCGTGGTGTCGTCGATGACGTGCACGAATCCGGGCGGATCGCCCTTGGGCGACACGTCGACGCGACCCCGCGCATCTGTCGTCGCGACGAAAGCCAGCGGCGTGTGGGCGAGCCAGTCGCGCTGTACCGGCGACAGGCGGTCCCTGACCTTGTTGGCGACGTAGTGGTCCGGTCGCCCGACGATGGCCCGCAATTCGTCGACCGTATTGACTTCGCGACGCATGGGTCCATCATGCTCGACCGCGCAATGGGTTAACCCCGTCGGTCGCCGGGTAGCCGAACGGGCGGAGGTGAGTGCAATGGCACACCACGTCGAGGTCGACGCCGCGCTGTGGGACGAATTTCACCGCGTGGTCAACATGACGTCCCGCGAACTACTGGACTGGCTGCGCACCCGGTCCGCCGCCGAAGACTCCGAAGAAATGCCCGACCAGGCGGGCACCGAGACCGGCCGCGCCGTGCTCGAGATCCTGCAGAAGCGCTCGGTCGACCTCACCGACGAGGACGAGCGCGTGATGCGCAAGGTCGTCGACCGCGTTCACGCCGAACGCGGCGTCGACCTCGAGCCCACGGCCGGTCAGGATAACTGGCGGCACAGGCTCATGACGCTCGGTCACGACCCGCTCAAGCCTGTGATCTGACCAGGGAACCTGGCCGCCAGCGCGCGCCGGTCGATTTTGCCGATGCCGCGCCGCGGTATTTCGTCCACGATGTGGAACTCGCGCGGTGCCGCGGTGGCATCCAGGGTCGCGGTGACGTGCTCGCGTAGCTCGGCGGGCGTGGGGGCGTCGTGACCGGCGGCGAGCACGACGGCCGCGGCCACCCGCTGGCCCAGCCGCTCATCGGGCACCCCGAACACCGCGCATTCGGCCACCGCCTCGTGGGTTGCAAGGGCGGCCTCCACGATCTGCGGCATGATCGTCAATCCGCCGCTGCCGATCGCGTCGTCGACCCGGCCGAGCACCGTCAACCGGCCCTCGGGGTCGACGACTCCCACGTCGTCCGTGCGGAACCAACCCGCATCGGCGAAGGGATCGGGGTCCACCGGGTTGCGGTAGCCCTTCGCAAGCGTCCGGCCGCCCAACACAATCCGACCCCCGTCTGATGTCGCCGGCCGCGCGCTGTCGCGAATCCGAACCCGCACACCGTCCAACGGCACGCCGTCGTACACGCATCCGCCTGCGGTCTCGCTCATCCCGTAGGTGCGGACGACCGAAATCCCCGCCGCGGCAGCACGTTCGGCCAGGCCAGTCGGCATCGGCCCCCCGCCGATCAGGACGGCGTCCAGCGTGGCCAATGCGTCGGCCGCCCCCTCGTCCCGCAGAGCTTTGTCGAGTTGCACGGCCACCAGCGAGGCGTAACGCCGTCCTGGACCCAAAGCGTCGACGGCAGAGGGCAATTCGTCCGGATCGAACGTAGGCGCCAAGGCCACCGGTGTGGTACCTGCAACGACGCTGCGGACCAGCACCTGAAGCCCCGCGATGTGATGCGCTGCCAAAGCCAGCAGCCAGCGCCCCGGCCCGCCGAGCCGGTGATGTGTCGCCTCGGCGCTGGCGGTCAATGCGGCGGCGGTCAGCATCGCACCCTTGGGCGTCCCGGTGGTGCCCGATGTCGGCACCACCACCGCCACGTCGTCGTCGATCTCCGCGCCGCACCGCAACGCCCCTGACAGAAAAGATGATTCGCGATCATCCCCGGCAGGCACCGGCAGCACCGTGGCACGACCGGCCAGCATGTCGTGCACGACGGGCAGCAATGACAACGCCGCGGCACCGGACCCGACCGAGACCGCGCGCAGGACGGCTATGGGTCACCCTCCCCGTCGCGTGGATCATCGAGGGGCCAGCCGCGGACCGCCAACCGTTGGCGAACTCGCTCCACATCCTCAGACGTCGGCAGCGCATCGGTGATCTGGGTGATGAGGACTCCGATATCGGCGTCGTCGAAGTCGCCGTTCCGCTTGAGCTCCATGGCGACGGTTCGCACCTCGTCCTCGGTGAGGCGCCGCCGCAGGAGCGAGAACAACGGCACCCGGTCCGGACCGGGCACCCCTTCGGGGTAACCCGCTGTGATCCACGCGACAATTTTGGCCAGAAACTTCGTCACTGTGCCCTCCCGCGTGTCGCATCGGGTCTACCCACTCCCGATTGGATGATGCTAGTGCGCGACCGAACAAGACGAGTTCGGCGTCGCCGGCAAACGCTCGACCGCCGGCGGGTGAACAATGGATGAACACATTGCCCGAGAAGGCGAAATGCCAGATGACACGCCGGTCCAAGAGCGTCGCAGATTAGGTGAAACGAAGTCTATGGCCGCAGAATTAACGCCGTGAGCGCTGAGTTGATCGTCCTCGTGCTGTTGATCACAACCGCACTGGCCTTCGACTTCACCAACGGCTTCCACGACACCGGCAACGCGATGGCCACATCGATCGCCACCGGTGCGCTCAAGCCCAAGACCGCGGTCCTGTTGGCGGGCATTCTCAACCTGGTCGGCGCGTTCCTGTCGGTCGAGGTCGCGGTCACGGTGACCACCTCGGTGCTCAACGTCCAGGACGGCCAGACCGGCGCCCTGCTGCCGTCGATCGACGCGTCGACCGGTCTGACGATCATCTTCGCCGGGTTGATCGGCGGCATCCTGTGGAACCTGCTGACGTGGTTGTTCGGCATCCCGTCGAGTTCCTCGCACGCACTGTTCGGCGGGCTCATCGGCGCAGGCCTGGCCGCCATGGGCACCGCAGGCGTCAACTGGAGCGGCATCAGCCAGAAGGTGCTCATTCCCGCGATCGCCGCGCCGCTCATCGCGTGCCTGGTCGCCGCCTGCGGCACCTGGCTGGTGTACCGGATCACCCGCAAGGTGACAGAGCGCCGCCGCCGGGAGGGCTTCCGCTGGGGCCAGGTCGCGACGGCCTCGCTGGTCGCGCTGTCGCACGGCACCAACGACGCGCAGAAGACGATGGGTGTCATCGCGCTCGCGCTCATCACCACCGGGCACCTGAGCGGCGACGTCAAGGAGAACGGCCTGCCGTTCTGGGTCATCTTCAGCTGTGCGGTCGCGATCGGGCTCGGCACCTACCTCGGTGGCTGGCGCGTGATCCGCACCCTGGGCAAGGGTCTGGTGGAGATCCAGTCACCGCAGGGCTTCGCTGCCGAAGCTTCCTCGGCCGCAATCATTCTCAGCTCGAGCGCCGCTGGTATGGCGTTGTCCACCACCCACGTCGCCACCGGTTCGATCCTGGGCAGCGGCGTCGGCAAGCCGGCCGCCGAAGTCCGCTGGGCGGTGGCGGGCCGGATGGCTGTGGCCTGGCTGATCACCCTGCCGGCTGCGGGACTCGTTGGCGCACTGTCCTTCTGGCTGGCCCATGGCGTCGAGGCGCTCACGGGATCGGGCCTCGCGGGCGACGGGTTCATCTTCCTGGTATTGGTGGGCCTGTCGTTCTACATGTGGTGGCGCGCTCAGCAACAGAAGGTCGACCACACCAACGTCAACGCCGAGTGGGACGGTGCGACCAACTCCGTGGTCCCCGCCGAACTGCGGGCCGCCATCGAGGAAGCAATGCCCGAAACCGTCAGGCCGCCCGCGACGGTGTAGCGGAGGAACATCGATGACCTATCTCGAGAGCATTCTGAAGGTACTGGTGGTCGGGCTCGTCCTGGGCGCGGGACTGCCCGCGTTGTTCGCCACCGGCTTGATGGCCTTTTCGAGCGGCGCCGGGGACGAGTCGGCCGACGGCACCGTGACCGCACCCAACCGGGTCCGCAAATACCTCGGCATCGGTTTGTTCGTGTTCGTCGGATGGGTGATCGTCACCGCGGTGCTGTGGATCACCAGGGGCACGATCATCCACCACACGGGGATCGACCTGTTCCCCTTCATGCCGCAGAAATGAGTTGCGCCACACCATGACCGAGAACCGCACCGTGCTGGACAGCGTGCTCAACTGGCTGCGCCGCGGGTATCCGGAGGGCGTGCCGCCCACGGATTACTTCCCGCTGCTCGCGCTGCTGAAGCGCTCGCTCGCCGAGGACGAAGTGGTCAGCGCCGCGCAGGCGGTGCTCAGGAGCGCGAACTCGGACATCGTCACCGAAGCCGACATCCGCGCGGCGATCCACCAGGTCACCGCGCAGGAGCCGAATCCCGAAGAGATGCACCAGGTTGCGTCGCGGTTGGCCTCGGTCGGCTGGCCGCTGGCCCCCGCGCGCTGAACTCTAGGGCGTCACCGCCGGGTGTCGCGGCGCAGCGGGTGCGTCTCGGGCACCTGAACGAAGATCAGCAGCACGCCGTCGGGATCCTCGACGTGCATCTCATGCAGGCCCCACGGTTCCTCACGTGCCTCCCGCGCGATCGGTACGCCCCGGCCCGACAGTTCCTTCTCGGTGGCGTACACGTCGCGCACCTGAAGCCACATCGTGCCGCCCGCCCGCGGGCCACCGTGGCCGGCGAGTTCGATCAACGACTGGCCGGCGTAGAAAACCGTGCCCGCACCGTAGTCGCGGGCGATCGCCAGCCCCAACTCATCGCGGTAGAACGTCAGGGAACGCTGATAATCCGCCGGCCGAATGAGCATCCGGCTGGCCAGAATCTCCATGACATCGTGTCTATCACGCTCAGCCGATCCGCCGCCCGACACCTTCCCAATAGGGTTCCCGCAGCGCACGCTTGAGGATCTTGCCGCTGGGGGTGCGGGGCAGGTCTTCTGCGAACGACACCGACTTGGGTAGCTTGAACCCGGCCAGCCGCTCGCGGGCGTACGCGATGAGGTCTGCCTCGCCGGGGAAGCAGCCCGCCGCGGGCACCACGACCGCCTTCACCGCCTCACCCCACGTCGGGTCCGGAACGCCGATCACCGCGACGTCGGCGACGTCCGGATGGGTCATCAGAACGTTCTCGATCTCGGTCGGGTACACGTTCTCGCCGCCGGACACGATCATGTCCTTGACCCGGTCGTGCAGGTACACATAACCCTCGGCGTCGACGTAACCGGCGTCGCCGGTCTTCAACCAGCCGTCCGGGGTGACGGTGGCGGCCGTAGCAGCGGGGTTGTTCCAGTAGCCGCGCATGTTCTGGCGCGAGCGCGTCCACAGCTCGCCGACAGTCCCGGTGGGGACGTCGCGGCCCGCGTCGTCGACGATGCGCACCTCGACCCACCCGAACGGCTTACCGCAGGAGCGCAGCAGTTCGGGGTCGTGACGGTCGAGTTGCGTGATGGATCCGGTGGTTTCGGTCTGCCCGTACACCTGCAGCAGATCGCAGTTGAACCGTTCGAGAGCCCGGACCAGGACGTCGTCGGTGATCGGCGATGCGCCGTAGACGATGGCGCGCAGAGCCGAGAAGTCCGTCTGCTCGACGCCCGGGGTTTCCAGTAGGCGCTGGATCACCACCGGCACCAGCAGCATGTTCGTAATACCGTGCTGCGCAACGGCTTCGAGGATGGCGGTCGGGTCGAGGTCGCGCAGCACGACCGTGCGCGCGCCCTCGCAGAGACCCACCAGTGCCCAGCCGGAGCCCGCCATGTGGAACATCGGCATCACGGCCAGGCTCACACTGTCGGCGTCGAAGCGCCATTTGTCGGCGATCCCGGTGGCCTTGCAGAAGTAGTTGTCGTTGGTCAGCATCACGCCCTTGGGCGCTCCGGTGGTGCCGGAGGTGTACATCAGAAATGCGACATCGTCTGGTTGCGTTGCGACGCAGGGGTCGTCGGCGGGATAGGCGCCCATCCAGCGATCGAACTCCGGCCACCGGGGGTGCTCGCCGACGGCGACGACCTGTGCCGTCAGCCGGTCCTCGATCGCCTCGACGTGACAGAAGAAGTCGGCGCCGACGATCACCACCTTTGCGTCGGCGTCGTCGATGATGTGCAGCATCTCGGGTGGTGCCAGTCGCCAGTTGACCGGCACCACGACCGCGCCGAGTTTGGACAGCGCACAGGCGACTTCGAAGAACTCGATGCCGTTCTTCTCGATGAACGCGACCCGGTCGCCGAACCCCACACCCGCGGCGCGCAGCGCCTGAGCTACCCGGCTGGACCGGGTATCGAGGTCGCCGAACGTCGTGGTGCGATCACCGGCGATCAATGCGACCGCGTCCGGACGTTCGGCGCCGAAGACGCGTGCGATGTCGGCGACGGTCGCGATGTCGGGGTGGGGCATTTACTTGTTCGGTTGTAGGCGTTGCCGTTTCATCACGGCGTCGACGACCGCGGGTGCGAAGCTGTTGAGCACCTGGGCGCTGACAGCCATCCGCGGCGCGATCCGCACGGGCCGGGTCTTGGCGGCCGTGACCATCCACTCGGCGGCCTCGTCGGAGGACAGCCCCGGCAATCCGTCGTAGGCGCGAGTGGGGGCGATCATGGGCGTGCGCACCAGCGGATAGAACAGCGTGGTCGAGTGCACTCCGTCAGCGCTCCACTCGGTTTCGATGACTCGGCTCACCGCGGTCAGCGCCGCCTTCGACGCGTTGTACACCGAGAACAACGGCGACGACTCGCTGAGCACGCCCCAGGTGGACACGTTGATGATGTGGCCGTCGCGCCGCTCGCGCATGCCCGGCGCCAGGCCGCGGATCAGTCGCAACGGCCCGTAGTAGTTGATCGCCATGGTGCGTTCGACGTCGTGCCAACGGTCCAGCGACTCGGCCAGCGGTCTGCGGATCGACCGGCCGGCATTGTTGATCAGGATGTCGACGCCCCCGAGCTCAGTGACGATACGTTCAACCAGCCCGTCGACCGCGTCGAGATCCGACAGGTCGCAGGCGTGTGCCCTGGCGTCCCCGCCGTCGTCGGCGATCCGGTCGACCAGCGCGTCCAGCAGCTCCTGTCGGCGTGCCGCCACCACGACGGTGGCGCCGCGGCGGGCGAACTTCTCCGCGGCCGCCTCGCCGATCCCCGATGACGCGCCCGTGAGCAGGATGCGCTTACCCCGCAGGTCAACGATGTCGCGGCCGGGCTGGTACTGCAGCAACTCGGGGACCACGGGCGGGCGCATGGTGGTCAGGACGAGTTGGTCGGCCAACCGCCGCAACGGGCTCTTGCTCACGAGCGGTGAGTCTAGGCGAGCGGCTTGTGCACGAAAACGCGCGCTCACCGCTCCAGAACGTGCACAAATCGCTCAGTTGCGGCCGGCGGCCAGCAGACCCGACGACGCGAACTTCAGCCCCGCGCGCAGTTCGTCCAGGCGGATCGGGTCGTCGGACTCGATGTACCGCAGGGTCGTCGCCACCGCCATGTTGAAGAACAACCACGCCAACGCTTTTGGGCTCAGCTCGTTGCGATACTGGTCGCGGTAGTGGTTCATGTGCAGCGTCGACATCGCCACGAGCGTCGCATTCAAACCCGAAATGCTCTCGAAAGCGCGCACGTGGTCCGGACGTTCGGCGAGGTACCGAAGCAGGCCGCGGTTGGCGATCGTGACGTCGATGAGGAAGTCGATGGAGGCCGCCATCGCCTCGGCGGGCTGGGCGAGCGTCACGGCCCGCAGGCGTTCCTCGATGGCCGGGGCCTGCGAGAGGGCGAGATGCTCGATGGCCGCCTCGAGGATCTCGTCCTTATCGGCGAAGTACTGGTAGATCGATCCTTTACTGACGCCCGCCCGGTCGGCGATCAGGTTCGTCGTCACCTGGGTGGGATCGGTGGTGAGGAGCAGACCGGCCGTCGTCTCGACGATTTTTGCGACCATCTCACGAGAGCGCTGCTGCTGCGGTGTCTTTCTCCGCGCTGACCTGCGCCTATCCGTGCTCACCGACGCCCCTTATGCGACTTGAATGCGACCTGTCGGTCATATTAGCCTCGCCGAACGACCTGGAATGGAGGTGGACGCCGCCCATGACCGCCACTTCGGACATCGATCTGTCTGTCGACGACGAACCGATCGAACTGGTACCGCCGGATTCGCTGACCGCCGAGCACACGGGCCGTTGGACGTTCCTGATCTTCGAGGGCGCGGCGTTCATGATGCAGGCGATGCATCCCGTCATCGCCGAGGTCACCGGCCGCTATTCCGCGTCGTTCCACGGCGATCCGGGCGGACGGGCGATCCGGTCCATTGACTCGGTGCTGCGGTGGACCTACGGCGGCACCGAAGCCGTGGCCGAAGGAAATCGGGTCCGCGCCATGCACCGGCCGATGACGATGAAGAGCGCGTCGACCGGCAAACAGATCAGCGCCCTGAATCCCGAGGCGTACCAGTGGGTCATCTGCACCGGCTACATCGTCAACGTCCACGGTGCTCGCTTGTTGATCGGGCGGGACTTCACCGACGACGAGAAGACCCAACTGCTGCGCGACAACCGCCGACTGGCGCGCCTGTTGCATGTGCCGATGCGCGACTATCCCGAGACCGATCAGGAGATGACCGACTACTTCGAGTCGATGATCGACAAACTCGAGGCCACGCCGCAGGCCCGCAAGCTGATGGACGACTTGATCACCGGCACGATGGAGCTGCCCCCGTCGGTGCCGAAGGTGTTCTATCCGCTGATCAAAGCCATGCTGCGGCCCGCATTCCGCTTCAATTACCTGTCGATCGTCGGGTTGCTCGACCCGCGTCTGCGCACCAAGCTCGGCGTGAGTTGGAGCCCCGAAGAGGAGCGCCAGCTCAACCGCATCTACAAGGCCATCCGCATCGCCTACCGCGTACTTCCCGACCGGCTGACGTACTTTCCGCTGGCCTACCACGCCCGCAAGCATCACCAGTGCCTGGAGAAGATGGCCGAGCGGCAGAAGAAGTCGTGGGCCTACCGGGTGCCGGGCGCCGTCGCACCTGAGTAGCGATTCCGGTGCGCTACCAGTCGCTCAGCGATTGCTAGTGCACCCAAACCGCCGCCTAAAAGTAGCGCGGGAAGCCGCTCCAGTCGGGGTCGCGCTTCTCCAGGAACGCGTCGCGGCCCTCGACTGCTTCGTCGGTCATGTACGCCAATCGTGTTGCCTCACCGGCGAACAGCTGCTGACCGACCAGACCGTCGTCGGTGAGGTTGAACGCGTACTTGAGCATCCGGATCGCCTGCGGTGACTTGCCGTTGATCTCCGAAGCCCACTGCAGAGCGACGGTCTCCAGTTCGGCGTGGTCGACAACGGCGTTGACCGCACCCATCGCGTGCATCTGCTCGGCGGTGTAGGGGCGGCCCAGGAAGAAGATCTCGCGGGCGAACTTCTGGCCGACCTGTTTGGCCAGATATGCGCTGCCGTATCCGCCGTCGAAGCTGCCGACGTCGGCGTCGGTCTGCTTGAACCGGGCGTGCTCGCGGCTGGCCAGCGTCAGGTCACACACCGCGTGCAAACTGTGTCCGCCGCCGGCGGCCCACCCGTTGACCAGACAGATCACCGGTTTGGGCATGAACCGGATCAGCCGCTGCGCCTCCAGGATGTGCAGGCGCCCGGCGCGCGCCGGGTCGACGGTCTCGGCGGTCTCGCCCGACGCGTACTGGTACCCGCTGCGGCCGCGGATCCGCTGATCCCCGCCGGAGCAGAACGCCCAGCCGCCGTCCTTGGGCGAGGGCCCGTTGCCGGTCAGCAGCACGACACCGACGTCCGATGACATCCGCGCGTGGTCGAGGACGCGGTACAGCTCGTCGACCGTGTGCGGCCGAAACGCGTTGCGCACCTCGGGCCGGTCGAACGCGACGCGCACCGTGGGCCGCGGAACGCCGTCGACGACGTGGCGGTGATAGGTGATGTCGGTCAGTTCGAAGCCCTCGATGGGCTGCCACAACGACGGGTCAAAGGGGTTGTCACTCACGGGGTTACCTTATCGATGCGGAAAACCGGGCAGCGACCGGCGAGCGCCTCGAACTCGTCGGGGTTGGGTCCGGTGACCAGTCCGGCGCTCTTGATGAAGTCCACCCCGGTGGGCACCTTCGACGGGAACTCCCGCAACAATGGTCGCGCCTCGTCGACGGGCATCTCCACCATCCGCACACGTTCGCTGCGGCGGCCGATGTGCAGCGTGACCTCACCGGCCGCCCTGACATTGGCGGCCCAGTCGGAGCCGGGTACCCCGCCGACCACATAGCGCTGACCGTCGACCTCCATCGGCGTGACCGGGGTGGACCGCATCTTGCCGGTCTTGCGTCCCGGTACGGACAGCACGACGGGTCCTTTCTCCCCGAGGATGCCGAGCTTCTGCAGGCCGATCATCACCTTGTTGACGTACTTCAGCCACCACGGCAGGCGAATGTCGGACATGGCGCAAACGCTACGTGATCGGATCGACGCGGAACACCGGCAGGCGGCCCGCCATCCCCTCGAGCTCGTCGGGTGTCCCGGTCTCCAAAACCCCCGCCCGCGTCATCAGGTCGACACCGACGGGCACCTGCGCCGGGAACTGCCGCAGCACCGGGCGCGCCTCGTCAGGGCTCAGCTCGACGAGGCGCACCCGCTCCGAACGCCGGCCCTGCCGCAGCGTGACATGGTTCGCCGCACGAGCGTTGCGCACCCAGTCCCCGCCCGGGTAGCCGTTGATGACGTAGCGGGCGCCGTCGACGAACATCGGCGTGATCGGCGTCGACCGCGGCTTGCCCGTCCTACGGCCCGGCACCGTCAACACCACGGGCGACTCGTGCCGCGAGATCGGCAGCCCGAGGCGCAGCAGCACCATCACCAACTTGTTGGCGTATTTGAGCCACCGCGGGGGCGTCATCCGATCGCCCATGCCGTGAGGCTATCGCTCAGATCGCGACGCCGTGGCCGGACAGCGCTGTTCGCAGACCGTCCGGGCGCTCGGTGGTCGGCAGCGGATCGACAAGGGCGAACCGGCAGCCCACCGCGCGGGCGCCGCCGTCGGCCTCGTCGCTGTCCCCGATCATCAACGCGGACACGGCTTCCACGCCCAGCCGGTCCAGCGCGATCTCGAAGATCGCCGGGTCGGGTTTGACCGCGCCGACTTCGAAGGACAACACGAACTCGTCGACGAATTCGGCCGCACCGAGGGAGACGAACGCCGGTCGCACGGCGAAGGCGATGTTCGACACCACCGCCGTCCTGATGTGCCTGCGATGCAAACCCTGCAGCACCTCGGCGGTGTCCGGATACGGAGTCCAGTTCATCGGGTCGATCAGCAGCCCGTACAGCGACTCGGCGTGCTCGTCGGCCAACCCGGACTCGCGCAGCACGTGCAGATACGCCTCGCGATGGAGATGCGGCGCCAGATCGCGGTTCACCCATACGCGGTGAGCCTCCGGAGTCATCTCGACGTGCTCGCCCGTCGGCGCGGTCATCCGGCGCATCAACTCGGCCTGGACGTGGCCGTCGACCTTGCGGTCGTCGACCTCCATCCCGTGAAACCAGCTCTCGTCCTCCTCGAGTCGGAACAACGTACCCGAAAAGTCGAACAGGACGGCGTTGATCTCACTCATGGCACCGATGCTACCGACCAACTCGACTTGCCTTGTCGCGCAGCACTTCCCGTTCCCGCTCGTTGTCGGTCATGGCGGCCGCCCGGTCGAACTCGCCGGCGGCCTCTGCGCCGCGGCCCAGCCGGGCGAGCAGTTCGCCGCGCACGCTCGGCAACAGATACGAGCCCTCTAACCCAGTCAACGAGTCGACGATCTCCAGCCCTGCCTCGGGGCCGTCGGCCATCGCCACCGCCACCGCCCTGTTCAAATCGACGACCGGCGACGGCGCCGCGCGAGCCAACCCGTCGTACAGCGCGACGATGCGGTGCCAGTCGGTGTCGGCGGCGGTGGGCGCGGTGACATGGCACTCGGCGATCGCCGCCTGCAGCGTATAGGGGCCCCATCCAGTGCCCTTGCGCCGCAACGTGTTCGCGGCGCGCTCGAGTGCGGCCACCCCGCGTTGGATCTGCGCTCGATCCCATTTCGCCCGGTTCTGGTCCTCCAGCAGGATCGGTCTGCCCTCGCTGTCGGTGCGGGCGGCGAAGCGCGACGACTGCAGCTCCATCAGCGCCACCAGGCCGTGGACTTCCGGTTCGTCGGGAACCAGCGCGGCCAGCACCCGGCCGAGGCGAAGCGCCTCGGTGCACAACTCGTCGCGGATCCAGCGCTGACCGAACGACGCCGAATAACCCTCGTTGTAGATCAGGTAGATCACGCTCAGCACCGCCGACAGCCGCTCCGGATACTCCGAGCGGTCCGGCACCTCGAACGGCACGTTCGCGGCCGCGAGGGCCTTCTTGGCGCGGGTGATCCGCGCGGCGACCGTCGCGGTGGACGTCAGGAAGGCGCGGGCGATCTCCTCTGTCGTAAGCCCGCCGACGACCCGCAATGTCAACGCGATACGGCCTTCGCGCGGCAGCACCGGATGCGCAGAGATGAAGATCAGCCGGAGCACGTCGTCGTCGATGCGG
This sequence comes from Mycolicibacterium flavescens, assembly GCA_900637135.1. Taxonomy (NCBI): domain Bacteria; kingdom Bacillati; phylum Actinomycetota; class Actinomycetes; order Mycobacteriales; family Mycobacteriaceae; genus Mycobacterium; species Mycolicibacterium flavescens. Next base: position 4,559,540 of record LR134353.1, on the reverse strand, counting down.
TCGGGGTCCCACGATTCCTCGACATGGCTTTCGAGCTCGCGAGCCATCGCGGCGTATTTGCTGTCGAGATTGTCCTGACGGCGCCACAAGTCGATGGCCTTGCGTTTGGCAACCGTGGTCAACCATGCGCCGGCGTTGCGCGGTACACCCGTCGTCGGCCACTGCTCGAGCGCGTCGACGAGCGCGTCGGCGGCCAGGTCTTCGGCGACCCCGACATCGCCGACCGAGCGCGTCAGAGTCGCGACGATTTTCGCCGCTTCCATGCGCCACACCGCGTCGACGGTCGCCTGCACGTCGCTCACGCGTTCATTGTGCCGACGCGGGCCTCACGCCGGAGTTTCGGGACGCGTAATCTACGTTTTCCTGCGGCGTGTCGCAGTGCTTTCGCCGAGCTCGCGACGGAAAGTTAGAAGGTATGACCCACAGGTTGGTCACAGCGTATTGGGAAGGCCGCAAGGCATTCCCGCACACGCTCGTCAACCCGTACGCGGGACTGGGGGATCGGGCGATCGCGCGGATGTGGCGGCTGGGCTGGCAGCGCGCCGCCGACGAGCAGCGGGGCATTCCGAGCGAAGAGGAGCGACTTGCTCGCTTCGCCGCGGAAATCGATGCCCTCCTGGGCTAGTCGCCTCGACGCGCTGCGGCGCCGACAGCCCCGCGTCGTTCTCGGCGTCACGGGTGCGCCGGGCGCGGGCAAGTCGACACTGGCCGAGGCGGTCGCGACCGCGGCCGACGATGCGGCGTACGTGCCGATGGACGGCTACCATCTCGCCGACGTCGAGCTGCAGCGGCTCGGTCGCCTCGACCGCAAAGGCGCCATCGACACGTTCGACGCCTACGGGTATCTCGCTCTGTTGCAACGCATCAGGGCCCAGGGCGACGAGACCGTCTACGCGCCGGCGTTCCACCGCGATCTCGAACAGCCCATCGCCGGCAGCATCGCGGTGATGCCCGACCATCGCCTGATCGTGACGGAGGGCAACTACCTTCTCGACGACGAGCCCCCATGGCCGACGGTCCGCGCCCTGCTCGACGAGGTGTGGTTCGTCGACGCCCCGCCCGACGTTCGCCGTCGTCGCCTCATCGCCCGCCACGTCGAGTTCGGTAAGTCACCTGAACAGGCCGAGGCGTGGGTGCGCGCCGTCGACGACCCCAACGCCGCGCGCATCGAAGCCGTGTGGGACAGAGCAGATTTCGTGGTCACTCCGTAGCAAACCCCCGCGAGCGACCGTGTCTGCCCGCCGACACGCCGCGAACCCGCGTGCAAAAGGGGTCGCTCGCAGCAGGAAAGCTAGCCGACCGCGCGTTCGCTGCCCTCCCAGAACTGCGCGCGCACGGCCTTCTTGTCCGGCTTGCCCAGCGCGGTCACCGGCACCGAGTCCACGACGATCACCTGCTTGGGTGACTGCACCGATCCCTTGCGCTCCTTGACCGCCGCCTGGATCTCGGAGGTCATCTGCGCGACGGCCACCTCGGAGCGGTCGGCGTCGGGGCGCAGCACGACGACCGCGGTCACCGCCTCGCCCCACTTCTCGTCGGGCGTTCCGATCACACAAACCTGGGCTACCGAAGGGTGCTCGGCCACAACATCTTCCACCTCGCGGGGGAACACATTGAACCCACCGGTCACAATCATGTCCTTGGTCCGGTCGACGATGTAGTAGAAGCCGTCCTCGTCCTCGCGGGCCAGATCACCCGTGTGCATCCAACCGTCGCGAAACGTCTCGGCCGTCGCCTCCGGCTTGTTCCAGTAGCCACCGGACACCAGCGGCCCGGACACGCAGATCTCGCCGACCTCGCCCTGGGGCACCGGGTTACCGTCACCGTCCAACAGCGCCACCCGCGCGAACACCGTCGGCCGCCCGCAGGACGTCAACCGCTTCTCGTCGTGATCGCCCTTGGCCAGGTACGTGATCACCATCGGCGCCTCGGACTGGCCGTAATACTGGGCGAAGATCGGGCCGAACCGGTCGATCGCCTCGCGCAGCCGCACCGGGTTCATCGCCGAGGCGCCGTAGTACACCGTCTCCAGCGACGACAGGTCGCGGGTGCGCGAATCCGGGTGGTCCATCAACGCATAGATCATCGACGGCACGAGCATCGTCGCGGTGATCTTCTGCTCCTCGATCACCCGCAGCACCTCGGCCGGGTCGAACTTGGTCAGCACGACCAGCTCGCCGCCCTTGATGATCGTCGGCACGAAGAACGCCGCACCCGCATGCGACAGCGGGGTGCACATCAAGAACTTCGGGCGTTCCGGCCACTCCCACTCGGCCAACTGGATCGTCGTCATCGTCGTGATCGACTGCACGGTGCCGATCACGCCCTTGGGCTTACCGGTCGTCCCGCCGGTGTAGGCCATGCCGCCGATGTGATCGGGCGGCAGGTCCGCCGCCACCAAGGGCTGCGGCGAGTACTTGGCGGCCTCGGCGGTCAGGTCGACGCCGACGCCCTCCAACTCGGCAGGCACCGGACCGATCGTCAGCACCTGCTTGAGCGCGGGCACCTTCTCCAACAGTCCCTGCGCCCGCTCGACGAACATCGGGTTCGGGTCGATGATCAGTGACGTGACCCCCGCGTCGTTCAACACATAGGCGTGGTCGTCCAGAGAGCCGAGAGGGTGTAGTGCGGTGCGGCGGTAGCCCTGGGTCTGCCCGGCGCCGATGATCATCAGCACTTCCGGCCGGTTCAGCGACAGCAGGCCGGTGGCCGTTCCCGAACCCGCGCCCAGCGCCTCGAACGCCTGAATGTACTGGCTGATCCGCTCGGCAAGCTGTCCACCGGTGAGCGTGGTGTCCCCGAGGAACAGCACCGGCTTGTCCTTGTTCCGCTTCAGTGCCCCGACGGTGAGATGCCCGGAGTGGATGGGATGGCGCAAGAGGTCAGCACTCATGACCATCAGACTAGAACGTGTTCCAGTTCCAGTCACCAGGTCCCCGGAAACGCTAGAACCGCGACGGCAGGTGCCCGCGGTCGCGTAACCACCCGCTACGTGCGGCCGGGTACCACTTGAACGTCGGTGATGGAACACACGCCGCGGTTGGGGACCGAGAGCAAGCTGGTCGCGTTCGAGCAGCGCATCGGTGAGCTGGCGATCGCTTATCTGCGATCAACAACCGGCAGGTCAGGGCCGATGCATCGTTGGACGCCTCGGCCTGGATGCTGGTGCGGATGGTCGAGCACCTCTGTGTTCGCTACAACCTCGACCAGCCGTCGATCGACCGGGACAGGTTCATCGACGAGCTCACGCTGATGGCGCTCAACTACCTGCGGCCCTGGCCGACCCCGCCCCAGGACTGTTTCCCGCCGCTGCCTGGCCACGCCCAGCCGCCAAACGCGAAATGAACGCGAGCTCACGCTCGTGTCAGCATCCCGGACGCTGCAAAGGTGCGGTACCGGACCCACCCCGGGGCGGCATAAGTTAATGTCCATCCTCATCGAGCCATGTGTGAGGTCACGGGTCTCGTCGTGTAAGCAGACGCGACAGCCATGGAGGACCCAGCGGAAAATACTGAATTTTGCTGCGGCAGTCTCGAGGCATGGTGAATGCTGCCGGCAGGGGGTTTGAGCATTAAGTGAACGGCGATTCAGCATGACGGCACGTGGTGACGGAATCGAAGTCATCGGCAACTGGGCCGGCGGCTACGTCAGACGCCATCCCCTGGCCGCGCTCGCGACGGCCGGGGATCAGTTCGTGCTCGGCGTGCGCACGGTGCAGTACATGTTCATCGACCTGTTCACCGGACGTTTCCAGGGGTGGGAGTTCATCCGCCAGGCAGCCTTCATGGCGGGCACCGCGGTCTTGCCGACGGTCCTGGTGGCCCTTCCCATCGGCGTCACTCTGTCGATTCAGTTCGCACTTCTGGCCGGGCAGGTCGGGGCCACGTCACTTGCCGGAGCGGCCAGCGGCCTGGCTGTGATCCGCCAGGCGGCATCCCTGACCGCCGCGATTCTGATGGCGGCCGCCGTCGGCTCGGCCATCACCGCCGACCTCGGTTCGCGCAAGATGCGCGAGGAGACCGACGCGATGGAAGTGATGGGCGTGTCGGTGATCCGGCGCCTGGTCGTTCCGCGGTTCGTCGCGGCGATCATGATCGGCGTGGCGCTCACCGGAATGGTGTGCTTCGTCGGATTCCTCGCCAGCTATCTGTTCAACGTCTACTTTCAGAACGGCGCGCCCGGCAGCTTCGTCGCCACGTTCGCCTCGTTCACGACCACCGGCGACATGATCGTGGCGATGGTGAAGGCAGTCATCTTCGGGGCCATCGTCGCGGTGGTGTCCTGCCAGAAGGGGTTGTCCACACAGGGCGGCCCCACCGGCGTCGCGAACTCGGTCAACGCCGCCGTCGTCGAATCGATTCTGATTCTGATGGTCGTCAACGTCGCGATCAGTCAGCTCTACATCATGCTGTTCCCCCGGGTCGGTTTGTGACATGGCGTCGACGTTCGTACCTCCGCTGCTGGCGCCCTTCGTCCGCTTCTTCGGCAAGGTCGGCCCCCCGATCGGGCGGCTCGGCCACATGCTGGTCTTCTTCGTCCGGGCCATTGCCGCGATCCCGTTGGCGCTGCGGCACTATCGTTCGGAGTTCGTCCGCCTGCTATCCGATATCGCCTGGGGCAACGGCTCTTTGGTGGTGGGCGGCGGAACCGCCGGAGTGGCGATCGTCCTCGGTGTCACGGTCGGCGCACTCGTGGGCATCGAGGGCTACAACTTCCTCGACCTGCTCGGGCTGGGGCCCGCGACGGGAATCATCTCCTCACTGGTCAACACTCGCGAACTCGCCCCGATCGCATTGTCGCTGGCGTTCGCCACCCAGGCAGGCTGCCGGTTCACCGCGCAGCTGGGCTCGATGCGTATCGCCGAAGAGATCGACGCCCTCGACTCGCTGGCGATCCGCCCCATCCCGTACCTCGTCACCACCCGCCTGATGGCGTCGGTGGTCGCGGTCATCCCGCTCTACGTCGTCTGCCTGGCGGTCAGCTACCTGACCACCCAGGTCGTCGTGTATGTCATCAGCGGCGGATCGACCGGCTCCTATCTGCACTACTTCACGCTGATGCTGTCGGGTCAGGACATCCTGTATTCGCTACTCAAAGCGATCATCTTCGTGTGGATCGCCACGACGATCCAGTGTTACTACGGCTTCTATGCCAGCGGCGGGCCCGAGGGTGTCGGGGTTGCCGCAGGACATGCCATGCGGGCCAGCATCACCGTGGTGATCATCGTCAACATGCTTCTCACCATGGCGTTGTGGAACGTCGACTCCGGAGCGAGGTTTGGGGGGTAGGTGGCGAATTCCTTTGATCTGGACGGGCCGGGGCCCACCGATCGCCAGTTGATCGGAGCCGGCATCGCGGTGGCCGTTGTGCTGGCGTTGGTTTCGGTGACCCTGTTGGTCAAGGCGACAGGACGCCTCGATCCGTTCGTGCGGGTCGTGGCGAATCTCGTCAATGTCGGCGACGGACTGCCGCAACGTTCAGACGTGAAGTACCACGGGGTGCTGGTCGGAGCCGTCGACGGTGTCACCCCGGCTGCGCACGGAAACCCGAACTACGTCCACATCAATCTCGATCCCCACTACGCCCGCTCCATACCTGCCAATGTCACGGCGCGGGTCGTGCCCAGCAACGTGTTCGCGGTGTCGTCGGTGCAGCTGGTGGATCCCGGTGCGAACCCCGGACCGCCGATCAGTGCGGGGGCGCACATAGCGGAAGACACCGAGCTGCCCACCGTGCTGTTCCAGACAACGATCAGCAAGTTGCGTGACATCCTGGCCGCCACCGGGCGTGGCCGCGAGGACAAGACGGTGGGCGTCCTGGCGGCGGTGAACGAGGCCACCGAGGATCGCCGCACCGAACTGCTCACCAGCGGCGCGCAACTGAATCGGCTGCTCGATCAGCTCAACGCGATCGTGGCCACCGATCCGGGACCGACCACGGTCTCGGCGCTCGTCGATGCCACGCGGGGACTGCAGGCCACCGCGCCCGAGCTGATCGACGCGCTGCACATGGCCGTCGAACCGATGCAGACCCTGGTGCAGCAGCGTGCTCAACTCGACGCCCTCATCAGTGGCGGAATGCACACCATGGGAACCACGCACACAGCTCTGAACAACCACACCGACCGGCTGGTCACGACCACCACGGAGCTGACCCCGGTGATGGGGATCCTGGCCGACACCTCTCATCACTGGCTGCCGGCCTTCATCAAGCTGAATGGCTTGTCCGACAAGTTCTTCGAAGAGGTCTGGCGACCCGAGCGCGATGTCGGCAACATGCGGATGAACTTTTCGCTGACCCCGAGCTACACCTACACCCGGGCAGACTGCCCGAGATACGGGGAACTGAAGGGTCCCAGCTGTTACACCGCACCCCTGGTAGTGACCCGGCCGGAGTTGCCCGACGTCCTGCTGCCGCAGAACTATCAACCGCCCAAGGATCTGGCGCCGCCGCCGGGCACGGTGCTCGGCGAGAACGGGAACCTGATCGCCGTGGGTCCGCCGCTGGTGAACCCGAATCCGAGTCTGGCCGATCCGAATCCGCCACTGCCGCCGTGGATGTCGCCCGCACCACCGGTGCCGGGAACGGCGAACGACGCGCTGGTGCCGATACCGCCACCGCCGGCGAACCAGTCACCTGTGGCGCCGGTTGCTCCCAAACCCGGTGATCCGCCCCGGTCGCAGGCGCCGCCACCGGCCGCATCCGCACCGGCGCCGCCGCTGCCCGCCGAAGCCGTGATCGGGGGAGCTCGATGAAGTATCGCGCCGCACTGGTCGGGCTGTCGCTGTTCATGGTGGTGGCGTTGACCTTGACCTGGCTGGTCTATGTCACGCTGCGCCGGGACGTGGCCGGGTCGACGGTGCCCTACTCCGCCGTGTTCACCGATGTCTTCGGCCTGCGCGAGGGTGACGACGTCCGAATGGCCGGCGTCCGGGTGGGCCGGGTGGAAAGCATTGACCTGCAGGGCAAACACGCCAAGGTGTCGTTCGTCGTGCAGCGCGAGCAGCAGCTGCTCGGCACCACCGTCGCCTCGGTGACCTACCAGAACATCGTCGGACAGCGATATCTCGGCCTGTCGCTGGGCAACCTGGGGTCGCCCGATCCGCTGCCGGCAGGCAGTGTCATCCCGGTCGAACAGACCGATCCGTCGTTCGACGTGGGCCGGCTGCTCAACGGGTACGAACCGCTGTTCAGCGTGCTCGACCCGCGGCATGCCGACAATCTCACCAAAGGTGTCATCCAGTCGCTGCAGGGCGACGAGGGGTCGATAACGGCGCTGATCGACCAGACGGCGCAGCTGACCGACGCTTTCGCCGGTCGCGACGAGGAGCTCGGGGGGGTGATCACCGACCTCAACGTCGTGGTTGCCAACCTCGCCCGACACAACGACGACCTCGACCACATCATCGGCCAAGCGCGGTCGGTGGTCTCGACCTTCGACGCGCGGCGGCCCCAGCTGGTGGATTCGATGGGCTCGATCGCGAAAGTGGTGCGTCAGCTGTCGACGATCTCCGACGAGGTCTACCCCTCGCTGAACGAACTCGTCGAGCGCGAACCGGGTTTCGCCGCGCACATGGTCAAAATCGAACCGCAATTGGCGTTCGTCGGCGCCAATCTGCCCCTGATGCTGAAGGGATTCGCGCGCATCACCGGCGAGGGCACCTATGCCAGCGCCTACGCGTGCAACCTCGACGGCACCGCGTTCTTCCCCGGTCTCAACGACGTGACCCCGATCGTCGTCGACGCGGCCACCCCCGGCAACAAAGCCCGATACACCCCGAAGTGCAGGAATATGGCCAATGGCTGATCGAACAACTGCCGTCCGTCGCAGGCGGCGCCCACTGGAGAACTACAGCAAGATCTGGCTGGGAGTCGTTGCCGTCGCGGTGGTTTCGGTTCTCATCGCGGCGCTGATGCTGGTGAGAGTGGCCGACTTCGGCTACCGCCACTACACCGCACGCTTCCTGCAGGCCGCGGCGCTGCAACCGGGCAATCCGATCACCGTGGCCGGCATCCCGGTGGGCGAGGTGTCGAGCATGGAACTCAAGGGCGACCATGTCGAGGCCGGCCTGAAGGTGCGCAACGATGTCGTACTCGGCGAGGACTCGCGCGCCTCGATCAAGATCACGACGATCCTGGGATCGCGGTACCTCGCGCTGTATCCCGATGGCCCAGGTTCGTTGCCCGACGACACATTCGACCTGACGCACACCGAGGTGCCCTACGACCTGCAGGAGGCACTGGCCGACGTCACCACCACCTACGAGCAGGTCGACTCCGATGCGTTCGCCGAAACCCTGGCTATTCTCGGCCGCCAGCTCGAGACCCTGCCCCCTGTGGTTCCGCAGGCGTTGGAGAACACTCAGACGCTGTCGACGATCATCGCGAAACGCCGAGACCAGTTGGGCGAGCTACTCAAGACGACGGAGCTGGTCAGCTCCACGCTGCGGCGCCAGCAGTCGACTATCGGCAGCCTGATGGATCAGGGCAACTCGTTGCTGGGGGAGTTCGTCGCGCGGCGTGCCACGTTCCAGGCGATGATGGACGGGCTGACAAATCTGGTTCAGACGTTGAGCGGCATCGTGATCGACGATCGGCCCGAGCTCGAGGAGCTGCTCGACAATCTTCAGGAGCTTTCCACTCTGCTGGGCCGAAACGACGGCATGGTGCGCAGCATTCTGCAGTCCGGAGCGGTCGCATTACGCAACATGACCAACATCACCGGCACCGGCAATGCGATCGATTTCAACGCCTCCAGCGGCCTGCTGGTCGACTCCTGGATGTGCGCTATCAGCGGCCGAGCCAAACAGTTCGGCATGCTCGAGTACTACCAGGACTGCAAATGAGCCAGGTATCCGAGGAGCGAGTGTGAAAAGCACCAGGTCCAAGATCATCGCGGCCGTCGCCGTTGGCCTCGTCGTGGCCCTGGCCGCGGCCGTCGTCGTGGTCAAGTTCGCCATGGATCAGCTCGATACCATCACCGTCACCGCCCAATTCGACAGCGCCGCCGGGCTTTACGAGGGCAATGTGGTCGCCGTCCTCGGGATGCCGGTGGGCAAGGTCACCAAGATCACCACGAAGGGTGGTTACGTCGAGGTCGATTTCACCGTCGACAAGGATGTCAAAGTGCCCGCGGACGTCCAGGCCGCCACCATCTCGAACTCGATCCTCACCGATCGCCAGATCGAGTTGACGCCGCCCTACCGCGACGGCCCCACCCTGCAGAATCACGACACCATCGGTTTGAACCGCACCCGCACACCGGTTGAATTCGCCAGGGTACTCGACGTTCTCGACAAGCTTGCGCTGTCACTGCGTGGTGATGGGAAGGGTGACGGCCCGATCGCCGACGTAGTCGACGCCAGCGCCGCGATCGTCGACGGCAACGGCCAGCAGATGAAGGACGCACTGGGCGAGTTGTCGCACGCGTTGCGGCTCAGCGCCGATCGCGGCACCGTGACGAAGGATCAGCTCACCACCATAGTGCGCAACGTGAGTTCGTTGTCGGAGGCGGCGGCGCGCAACGACTCGATGATGCGGGAGTTCGGTTCTTCCGTGCGGGCCCTGAGTCAGATCCTGGCCGACGAGGATCTCGGCAGTGGCACCACCGGTAAGAAGATCAACGAGGTGCTGACCAACACCGGCGAAGTGTTGGAAAAGCACCGGGAATCCATCAAGGATCTCGTCGCCAACGGCGACATTGTGTTGAACGCCACCACTGACCATGAACGCGATCTGATGGAGTTCCTCGACCTCGCGCCGATGACCCTGGACAACCTGTACAACGTCGCCGACCAGAAGAACGGCGCCCTGCGGGTGAAGGTGGTCACTGACAAGGTCTTGTTCGACAACCAGTTGATCAAGGAGGTCTGCAACATGATGGGCCTGCGCCAGTTGGGTTGCAGCACGGGGACATTACAGGACTTCGGGCCGGATTTCGGGTTGACGTACATGCTCGACGGGCTTGCCGCGATGGGGCAGAAGTGATGGGCGCCGTCCGGAACCGCCGCCTGGCAGCGGCCCTTGCCACGAGCGCGTGCCTTGTCGTCTCCGGCTGCGCCACCGAAGGTTTGGCGAGTCTGCCGCTGCCGGCACCCAGTGTGGGCTCAGGCGGATACCGGGTGACCGCGGTGTTCTCCAACGCACTGAACCTGCCGGCGAACGCCAAGGTCAAGTTGGCCGGCGCCGATGTCGGTGAGATGGAGTCGATGGTGGCCCGCAACTACACCGCGGTCACCACGTTGCGAATCATGGACGGGGTGCAATTGCCGCAGGGCAGCACCGCTGAATTGCGTTCTGCCACACCGCTTGGGGACGTGTTTGTGGCGATCAAGCCACCGAGCCCCGTCGAACCCGGCACGCCGCTGCTCACGGACGGGGACACCATCCCCCTGGAGTCGACGACGGCCGCGGCGACGGTCGAATCGGTGTTGGGTTCGGCCGCGATCCTGGTCAACGGCGGTGCGGTGCGGAACTTCACCAACATCATCAACGGCCTGGGCAAGGCGACCGGTGACGAGGGCCAGGCGTTCGGCGCCCTCATCCGCAAGACCAACGACACGCTCGGCACGCTCAACGCGCGTTCGGACGAGATTTCGACCGCGATGACCGAGACCTCGCGGTTGGCCAACTCGATCGCCGCCAAGAACCAGGTGATCGCCGACGTGATGGCCGAAGCCCGCCCGGCCACCGACACGTTGGCGGCCCACACCACCCAGATCGCCGATCTCGTACAACAACTCGGCGATGTCTCGAACCAGATGCGTAAGTTCCCGTCGATTGCGGGTACCGATACCAGCGGCCGCAGCGTCATCGCGGACGCCAATACCGTTGCGCGCGCGTGGAACGACGTCGCACTGGCTCCCGGTGCCACCCTCTACGCGCTCAACCGGCTGATGCCGCCGTTCCTCAAGACGTTGACCAGTAGCTCGATCGCGCTGGACGCCAGCGTCGACCGGTTGGTCCTCGGGTCCATCCCCGATATCGGATACGCCGGTGACCCAGGCCTGCACGGGCCCAAACGCCACGACTGGCATCAGCTGGTGGGCACACTGCAATACACGTTGTTCCGGCTGCAGGAACGAATCGTGGGCAGGGGGCCAGGGGTGCCGCAGGTCCCGGTGATCCCCAGCCCGACGGAACCCGGTGAGATCATCGTGGCTCCCCAGCATGGACCCCAGCCGGCCGCCGCTCCTGGGCAGGCGCCGCCGGCCGCCGCTCCTGGGCAAGCGCCGCCGGCCGCGCCCCAGGCGACACCGCCGTCGCCTGCCCCGCTACCCGCCGAGGCTCCACGATGATCGCCGGGGCCGCCGACCGCATCGTCGGTCTCGTCCGGCTCGGCTACCGCCGCCGTGCCTGGTTGTCGGCGCTGGCATTGGTCATGACGCTCGTGGTGGCCACCGCGTATCTGTTGTTCGGTGCGCTGCAGGTGAATCCGCTCGCGTCGACTTACCGGCTCACCGTCGAACTGCCGGCGTCCGCGGGGTTGTTGCCCAATCAGGACGTGACGCTGCGGGGGGTGCGGATCGGGCGGGTCGAAAGGCTCGACCTCACACCCAGCGGCGTCAACGCGGTCGTGACCGTCGACTCGACGACGCAGATACCGAAATCGTCCGACGTGCGGGTCTCGGGGCTCTCACCGGCCGGTGAGCAGTACATCGACTTCGTTCCCGAGGAGCAGACGGGTCCGTTCCTTGCGGACGGCGCAGTGGTCGGGCAGGGCAGGGCCACGATTCCGGTCAGCCTGGCCGAGCTGCTCGCCAACGCCGACGGCGCGCTGGCCCAGGCGGACACCGAGAAACTCGAACTCATCAGAAGAGAACTGAGCCTCAGCGAAGCCGGTCCGCAGAAACTGGCCGACATCGTCGACGGCGGCACCTTCTTGTTGTCCACCCTCGATTCGGTCCTGCCCGAGACGAGTTCCCTGTTGCGCACCAGCCAGGTGGTGTTCACGCTCGTCGCCGACAAGAACCCCGGAATCGAGGTTGCCTCAGACAATCTCAGCGAGAGCTTCGTCGGCATCAACAAGATGCGCGACGGCTATCGCCGGCTCACCGACCAGACGCCAGGCGTCCTGAACCACGTCGACAACCTGTTCATCGACAACTCCGACACCATGGTGCAGTTGCTGGGCAATCTGAGCACCACGTCCCGGTTGCTCTACCTGCGGGTGCCGGCGCTGAACGCGCTGTTCCCGAAACATCGCACATCGGTGCTCGACGCGCTCGGCGCCGCGATGCACAGCGGCGGATTGTGGGGGACCGCCGAGATCTATCCCCGTTACACCTGCGACTACGGCACGCCCAAGCTGCCCCCGTCGAACGCGGACTACCCCGAACCGTTCATGTACACCTACTGCCGCGACGACCACCCCGGAGTCCTGGTGCGCGGGGCCAAGAACGCGCCACGACCCGCCGGAGACGACACCGCTGGGCCGCCCCCGGGTGCCGACCTCGGCCGACAGATGGACCCAACCCCGAAGGGGCGCTACACGATTCCGACGCCCTACGGCGGCCCGACGCTTCCCATCGAGCCGCCGCGCTGATCGACGCCTATCCGTGAGGAGATGACGATGCCCGTGAGTACCGACCGAGACCACGAGACCGACAAGCCCGGCGCCGGGGACCAGACGGCGGAGTCCGAAACCGCCCCGGCCGATGACACTAACGAGATCCGTGCCGACGACGACTCCGGCAACGACTCCGGCGACGACGAAACCGCCGCACGCAACTGGCGCCGCCCGGCACTGCGCGGGGCCCTGGTCCTGGCGTTCGTGACACTGCTCGGGACAACCGGATTCCTCGGTTGGCAACTGTGGCAGGAGCGTCAGGTCGCGCAGGCCGGCGAACAGGCCCGGGCGGCAGCGGTGACCTACGCACAGGTCTTGACGAGCATCGATTCGGCGAAGGTCGACGAGAACTTCGATGCGGTGCTCGATGGGGCGACCGGCGAGTTCAAGGATATGTACTCACAATCCAGCAGCCAGCTGCGCCAATTGCTGATCGACAACAAAGCATCTGCTCACGGGGTGGTGCTCGAATCGGCGGTCCAGTCCGCCGCCAAGGACAGGGTGGTCGTGCTGCTGTTCGTCGACCAGTCCGTCTCCAACACCAACGTGCCCGATCCACGCATCGATCGAAGCCGCATCAAGATGACGATGGAGAACGTCGACGGACGTTGGCGGGCAAGCAAAGTCGAACTGCCGTAAGACCGTGAGGAGACGTGAGATGCGATTGCTGAGCCCGGCACTGGCAGCGGTGGCCATGGTGACCGCGATGGTGGCCGTCGCGCCCGCCGCGTCTGCGTCGGCGCCCTCATTCTGCGGCGAGCTGGGCGGTCAGTGGGACGGCCAGTTCTGCAGCACGTCGGTGGTCTCGGAGCGCAAGGCGACGCGCAACATCAAGATGGCGTTGCCCGGCGATCTCGTGGACAACCCGACGATCCGCGAGTATCTGACCAACCTGATGAACAACTGGCGCAACGCCGCGAGGATGACGGCGCACGACAGCTTCGGCGAGGAGCACTTCCAGATCTTCCAGCATGGCGGCGCGATGACGATCGTCTTTCACGAGATGTACTCGGGGACGGTCGGTACCGACGCCCTCTCACATCCGAACGCGCCGATCATCAGCGACGCCTACCGCACCTTCACCTTCGCCGATGGCCGGCGGCTGCAACTGGGAGACCTGTTCAAATCGGGTGTCGACCACATGGGCGAGATCCCGCGCCTGGGTGCGCCGTTCATCGTCGCCGCACTCGACGCCGCACCCCCGCCGCACCAACCTGGCACTTATCCGTTCACCCCGGACCGCTGGACCCCCGACAAGGTGTTTTCCGGTGCGTACAAAGCATGGGCGCTCACTCCAGATGAGCTGATCCTCTTCATGCCTGACTACCCGGTGGGCCGCGATCGACCGATCAACTTCAGCCCGGGGCTCCCGCAGTGGGCGATGGACGGCGGCACCGTGCAGGCCCACATCCCGCTGTCGGCGCTCGCACCGATTCTGCGCCCCGAATTCGGCGGTAACTGAGCATGATTCGGGCGCTTGCCGCACTGGTGACCGGCCTGCTGTTGTTCGCGCCGGCGGCAAGCGCCGAACCCGCCGCCCCGACACTGCCGGTCCTCACTCCGTACCCCTCGGATTGGCAGCCCGACTACACCGTGTTCCCGTACAACCTGTGGCAGATCCGCGTCACCCCCGAGCAGATCACCGCGCAACGCGAATCATGTCAGTGGATCAACGCGCAGTACGAGCAGCTGATGAGCCAGGTGTTCGGATTTCAGCGCTTCCTCGCCGACCAGGGCGACGACTGGTCGCGTCCCGGGGTCACCCAGGCGGGCGACACCGTCGCCGCCAATCTCGACCAGTCGGCCGCGTTCCTCGACCCCCGCGCGCACACGTTGTTCATCATCAATTACCCGGACCAGAGCGAGTATTCGCCGCTGTTCCACGGGGATTCGATCTACCGGTTGTGGTACCAGTTCACTCAGATCAGCGACAAGATCAAGAAGCGGATGCCGTCTAGGCAGATCAACGCCAACATCGCGACCGCCAACGTCTATGGAGGGGTGATCCGCGACTCCGGGGTCTGCGCGGGCGCGTAACGCGTAGGGTTCGGCCGGTGAGCACCGACGCCAGGCAGCGGCTGCGCGAGACGATCCTGAAGCTCTCCCGTGAACGCGGCCCGGACAAGACGATCTGCCCCTCGGATGCGGCCCGCGTTGTCGGTGGTGACGACTGGCGCGACCTGATGGACGACGCCCGCGAAACCGCTCGCGACCTTGCCCGCGACGGTGACGTTGAGATCACCCAGAAAGGTGAGGTGCTCGACCCGAACGCGGTGTGGCGCGGACCCATCCGGATCCGCGCCACCTAACCGGCCCCCTTATCCGCGAATTGCATTCCAGCAAGCGTCCACTCGCACTTTCGCTGCCGGAATGCCATTTCGCGCTCAACAGCAAGGCTCACGCCAAACGCTATGTTGCCCTGCACCGACCGATCACGGGCCCACTCTCGGTAGCGGGATCAGCAGCTCGTAAAGCAAGTTTGCCTGATTTGCTGTCGAAGCTAGTTCGATGAGTTAGCGTGCGACCTGGTCAATCCATCGAGGAGGCAGGCATGGGCGAATATGCCGGTGCGTCAATAACGTTGGCCGTCATGTCACTCCTTTTAGCCGCGCAGAGGAGCGAGAGATGAGTTGGATCAGAGCCTCTGCAGTCCGCAACGCTCTGACGAAAGGTGCTCTGGCCGGCGCTCTCGCGATCGTGGCCGCGACGGGTGCGGCCGGTCCGGCAATCGCGATGCCCGCCTCCGGCGGAACCTCCATTGCGCCGGTGCCCCTCCAGCCGTCTGGGCCGCCGACTGGGCCGGACGATCCCAGATGCATAACCCAGCCCGCGAACGCGGTGTGCCAGGGCGGCCCGTATGCGCCTGCTCCGCAGGGCCCTGCGGCTCCGCCACCCACAGGGGGAATCCCCACTGGCCCGGCTGATCCCGCATGCATCAGTCAGCCTGCGAATCCGATATGCGCGGGCGGTCCGTACGGGCTGCCAACGCCACCGCCACCGCCACCGCCACCGCCACCGCCGGCGTCGCCGATCGCGGCGCCACCAGTCGACCCACCACCGGTGGCACCACCAGTCGCCCCACCGCCGATCGCCCCACCGCCGATCGCCCCACCGCCGATCGCCCCACCGCCGATCGCCCCGCCACCGATGGCGCCGATCGCCCCGCCACCGATGGCGCCGATCGCCCCGCCACCGATGGCGCCGGCGGGCGGCCTTGGCGGAATCGGCGGTATGGACCCGGCGGGTGGCCTTGGCGGGATCGGTCATATCGGGGGAATGGACGGTATGGGCGGTATCGGCGGTATGGGCGGGATGGGCCATATCGGCGGTATCGGTGGTATGGGCGGGATGGGCCACGTCGGCGGAATCGGCGGCATGCCCGGACATGTGTAATGAAAGGAACGGCATGACCACCACTCGCGAGCTGCCCGCGGCGATCATCCTGGCGGCCGGCGTAGCGATCGGATCGGCAGGCACCGCGTGGGCCGACGGGCCTCTTGCGCCTTCACCGGGCGAGCTGAGCGGTACCTACAGCTATGAGTCCGACACCGGCCGAGTCAACACCTGGGTGATCACGCCCTGCGGTCCCGGATGTGCCGACGTAGCCGTCACACCCGTCACCGATCCGCGGGTCGTGCCGTATGGCGGGCGTGCCCTGCTGAACAACGGGCGTTGGGACATGACTGTCCAGTACGCCCAGGCGGTCCGGTGCAAGCCGCCCCATGATTATGCGACTGTCCCTGGCACAGTGGTGTTTTCGTGGGAGGCGGCGACATTGAACGGCACTGCGGTCAACACCCAGACCGCCGCGGCTTGTGGTGATCCGGCCGGGGCCACTTATCAATCCGGCTTCAGTTTGGCGAAAGTCGTTTAGGCAGTGGGAAGCAGCGCTGCCCCATTGCGAAACAGCGCTGCTTCATGGAAAGCCGAGCCGGATCAGCGGCCCGCGGCCTTGCGGGCCTGCTCCGCCGCCTTCTCAGCGAGGTCAGCGCGCCACTGGATCTCCTTCTGGATCCAGGGATTATCCTGCGGGAACTGGTCGGTCTCGCCGATCAGCCGAACCTCCAGCCTGACACCAGGCCCCAGGGGGCACTTCTGGGCCCACTGCTTGGCCTCCTCCTTCGACGAGACGTCGATGATCCAGAAGCCGTTGAACAATTCCTTGGCCTCGGTGTACGGGCCGTCGGTCACCACCGGCGGATCGGAGTCGAAGTCGACGACGAAGCCGTCCTCCGGCCCGGTCAGGCCCTCACCGGCAAGCATCACACCGGCCTTGATCAGCTCCTCGTTGTACCGGCCCATTTGTTCGATGATCTCGCTGAAGTCGATGTCGGACTCGGCGAATCCGGCCTCGGCTTCGGGGCTCACTCGCATGATCAGCATGTACCGTGCCATTTTTCCGTCTCCTTCTGTCTGTTCTATCGGGGCGAGCATTCGCGCCCTCACATCTACGTCGAACGGGCTCCCACTGAATTCGACACGCGATGCGACCTTTTCTCATCGCAGTTTCGAAAGATTCCTCATCATCGGGCCAGTGGTGTCGCGCCCTGATGGAAAAGGGCACCGCCATGTTCACGAAGCACCACTCGGCGGCGGCGCCACTGGGTACCGTCATCGGCGTCGTGCTCGTGCGCGTGACGGCCCGAACGCCGCTGGGCGAGAGTCGCTCCGGCTGATCGACGTCACGTCGACCGACCTCGGGCTGACCGGCTTCTGGGCAGCCCAAAGGCTGACATGAGGAGCATCGATGCCCGCTGACCTAGTCATCCGTGGAACCGTCCTGACGGTCGACGAGAATCAGCCGACTGCCGAGGCGCTCGCGGTGAGCGACGGCCGCATCGTCGCGGTCGGTAGCCGCAACGAGATCGATGGCTGGATCGGTCCGGGCACCGAGACCCGCGACGTTGACGGTTGCGTGATGCCCGGATTCGTCGAGGCACACGGTCATCCGCTGATGGAGGCCATTGTGTTGTCCGAGCGCATGGTCGACATCCGGCCGGTCACGCTGCCGATCGCCGACGACGTCGTCGCCGCGATCCGGGCCGAGGTCGCCAAACGTGGTGGCGAGGGCGCGTACCTCAACGGCTGGGATCCGCTGCTGCAGGCCGGATTACCGGAGCCGACGCTGGCCTGGCTCGACGACGTCGCATCCGATACCCCTTTGGTGATCGTGCACAACTCAGGGCACAAGGCCTACTTCAACAGCGCTACCGCCCAGCGCTTCGGGCTCACCCGCGACACCCCCGACCCCAAGGGTGCCCGGTACGGCCGGGATGTCAACGGTGACCTCGACGGCACCGCCGAGGAGACCGGAGCGGTGTTCAGCCTGCTGGCAGGAGTTATCGATCCCGCCGACTACCCCGCGATGCTGCACTCAGAACTGCGCAGGCTGAACAGCGTGGGGCTGACAACGTGTTCGGAGATGGCGTTCGATCCGGTCTTCCGTCCGGTGGTCGAGCAACTGCGCGCCGACCTGACCGTCCGGTTGCGGCTCTACGAGATCTCCAACGCTCAGATGGCCACAGACGCGACACCAGCCAACGGCGACGACCTTCTGCGTCAGGTCGGCATCAAGATCTGGGTCGACGGGTCGCCCTGGATCGGCAATATCGATCTGTCGTTCCCGTATCTCGACACCGACGCCACCCGCACGATCGGTGTCGCACCTGGCTCCTGCGGCCACGCGAACTACACCGGCGAACAGCTCACCGAGATCGTGCACGCCTACTTTCCGAATGGCTGGCCGATGGCGTGTCACGTACAGGGCGACGCCGGGGTCGACACAATTCTGGATGTCTATGAGGAAGCGCTGCGGCGCTGGCCGCGCGACGATCACCGGCTCCGGTTGGAGCACGTCGGCGCCATCCGAGACGATCAGCTGCAGCGTGCTCACGATCTCGGCGTCACCTGCAGCATCTTTGTCGATCAGATCCACTACTGGGGCGACATCATCGTCGATGGGTTGTTCGGTGTCGAACACGGAAGTCGTTGGATGCCATGTGGGTCCGCAGTTGCCACCGGTATGCGGATCTCGCTGCACAACGATCCGCCCGTCACGCCGGAGGAGCCGTTGCGCAATATCAGTGTCGCCGCGACACGTACGGCGCCGAGCGGACGGGTGGTCGGCCCGGAACAACGGATCTCAGTCGAGGCGGCCATCAGGGCGCAGACTCTGGACGCCGCCTACCAGTTGTTCGCCGACGACGTCATCGGCTCGCTGGAGGTGGGCAAGTACGCCGACATGGTGACGGTGTCGGCCGACCCACGCACCGTGCCCCCCGAGCAGATCGCGGACCTCGACATCACGGCGACGTTCTTGGCAGGTCGGCAGGTATTCGGCGGATGAGGCGGACACCGACACCCACGGACCGACCCGAGACCGCGCGGTCACCGACGAGCCGCACGACCGAAGGGATACCCTGATGTCGGCACAAATTCACGCTCGGCACGCCGCTCCCGATCCGCTCGCGACGTTGCGCACCCCGCGGTTCTGGTTGTCACCGATAGTCATTGCGCTGACGGTATTTTCAGCGCTCGCAGCTCTCTATTTGGCCGGCATACTCAATCCGACGACCAACCTGCGACATTTCCCTCTGGCTGTCGTCAACGCCGACGCCGGTCCGCTCGGTAGGCAGGTCGTCGACGATCTGATCGCGGGCCTCGACCGCGGACAGTTCGATTTACGGGTCGTCTCCGCCGAGGAGGCCGATCGACAACTGGGCACCGCGCAGATCTATGGCAAGGTGCAAATCCCGCAGAACTTTTCGGCCGAGGTTGACCAGCTCGGTGCGGGCGCCTTGCGACCCGGGTCGCTGACCCGCCCTACTGTCACGATCACGGTCAATCCGCGCGCGAGCGAACTTGGTGCGAGCATCGCCGGAATGGCGTTGGGTAAGGCCGTTCGTGAAATCAATGCGGGGTTGGGGCAGAAGTTGTCCACCCAGGTAGTGCGTGAGGCCGGCGCGCCGTTGCCGGGTGGGGTGTCGTTGGCTCTGTCGAGTCCGATCAACGTCGTGGTGAACGACGCCGACCCTCTGCCCAGCGGTACCGGCAATGGGCTATCGGCGTTCTACTACGCGCTGCTGTTGCTGCTCGCGGGCTTCACCGGCAGCATCATCGTCAGTTCGCTGGTCGACTCCATGTTGGGTTTCGTGCCCGCCGAGATGGGCCCGGTCTACCGGTTCGCCGAACAGGTGAAAATCTCCCGCTTCCAGACGCTTCTGGTCAAGTGGCTCTTCATGGTGATACTCGCGGCTCTCACCTCAGCGATATACATCGCTATCGGGGCCGCCTTGGGCATGCCGGTGCCCAACGTGTGGACTCTGTGGCTGTACGGTGCGTTCACTATCACCGCGGTCGGAATCACCGCTACTTCGCTGATCGCCGCACTGGGTTCGATGGGTCTGCTCGTCAACCTCTTCATATTCGTGATGCTGGGTCTGCCGTCCAACGGCGCGACCATCCCCCTAGAGGCAGCACCGTCGATCTTCGGAGTATTAGCGAGATTTGAGCCGATGCACCAAGTCTTTCTCGGCGCTCGTGCGCTGCTCTACTTCGACGGGCGCGCGGACGCAGGACTCACTCATGCACTCGTGATGACGACCGTCGGCCTAGCCATCGGCCTGACCATCGGTGTGTCCGTCACCCGCTTCTACGACCGCCGGGGGCTGCGCCGGGCGCATGCCCCGGGGGAGGCCGTGACACCGAACTCGGGCAATCTCGACTGACTCTTGAGCGTGTCATGGCACGCTCGATCCATGTCTGACCTCACTGACCGGCATGACCCGCACTTTCTCGACGAACGGCTCGCGCACTGGGCCGAGACCAAACCCGACGCCGAGGCGATGACCTTCCTCGACCGCAGCTGGACATGGTCGGAATGGAACGAGCGGGTGCGCCGCCTGGCGGGTGCACTACAGCAGCGCGGCGTCCAACGCGGCGACGTGGTGGCCTTCCTCGACAAGAACCACCCGGCCTGCGTCGAGTTGACCATCGCCGCAGCGTCGCTGGGCGCCGCGACCGCGATCATCAACTTTCGGCTGGCCGCCGATGAGATCGACTACGTGCTCGCCGACTCGGGAGCCAAGCTGTTGATCGTGGGCACGGAGTTGAAGCCGACGATCGAGAAGATCCGCGGCAAGCTCACCAACGTCGAACACCTCATCGAGGTGACACCCGAGGGCGGTGGCGGTGACGGTGACGAGTACGAGGCGATGCTCGCCGACGCGACACCGGTCAACCGCAGCGACGACGTAGAACCCGACGACGTCGCGATCATCATGTACTCCTCAGGGACGACGGGGCGCCCGAAGGGTGTGCAGATCACCCAGGCCAACCTGATCGCGCACACCATCAACGCGCACAACGGCTGGGGCTTCGACGAAGGCGACAAGAGCATGGTGTCGATGCCGCTCTTCCACGTCGGAGGATCGTCCTACGTGCAGTTCGGCATTCACGACGGTGTGCCGACGGTCATGACACGCGAGGTCGACGGCGCCGCGCTGGCCGGCGCAATCCTCAAGGGCGCCAACCGAACCTTCCTGGTTCCCGCGGTGCTGGCCAAGGTGTTGGAGTCCGGCGAGGATGCGGTCAAGTTGTTCGGGGCACTGAAGACCTTCGTGTACGGTGCGTCGCCGATGCCGTTGCCGCTGCTGCGCGCGGCATTGCAGGCTTGGCCCGAAACCGATTTCATCCAGGTGTACGGGCTGACCGAGGTATGCGGGGTGATCAGCCAGCTGCTGCCCGACGACCACCGCTCCGGTCCCGAGGACCGGCTGGTCAGCGCGGGACGGGTGATCCCCGGCGCCGAGGTTCGCGTGGTCGACCCGGACACACTGAACGACGTACCGGCCGGTGAGCAGGGTGAATTGTGGTTCCGCACACCGCAACTGATGAAGGGCTACCACAACAAGCCCGAGGCAACGGCAGAAGCGATCACCGACGACGGCTGGTTCCGCACCGGAGACATCGGCCGCATCGACGAGGACGGTTACATCTTCGTCGAGGACCGTCTCAAGGACATGATCATCTCCGGCGGCGAGAACATCTACTCCATCGAGGTAGAGCGCGTCATCGCCGAACATCCCGCCGTGACCGACGTCGCGGTGATCGGCGTGCCCGATGAGAAGTGGGGCGAGGTGGTCAAGGCCGTTGTGTCGGTCGAGGATTCGGTAGCGCCGGAAGACCTCATCGCGTGGTGCCGGGAACGACTCGCGGCCTACAAGTGCCCGAAGACGGTCGACATCACCGATGAGTTGCCGCGCAATCCGACGGGCAAGATCCTGAAGAAGGAACTGCGCAAACCGTACTGGGAGGGCCGCGACCGCGCGACCGTCTAGTCGTCGGGCCGCACCGGGATCGCGATCTCGTTGCGCCGACGGAACGGCAGTGTCCACGGCGGGTCGTAGAACCAGGACTGCGCCGGCCCGACGGCCTCGATTCCGTTGGCGCGCAGCGTCGCCGAGAGCTCACGCGTGCGCTCGGCGACCGCGCGCGGACTACGGTCACCGGTGAACCGCAGCACCGCGACCGTTTCGCCCGGCACCTCCACCAACCGCACCTTATCGTCGTCCGGAGTGGGCAACGTGTCCATCGTCCACTTTGACGGCATGTAGAAGCGGATCGTCGAGTGCTCACCGTCGTGGGCTTGTGCGACCGGCGCCGTCATCGCGATCTTCTCGCGGGCTTGCTGGCTGACCGGTGCGGTCATCGCGATCGTCTCGTCGCGGTGGTTGCCACCGAAGATGTAGCCGGCAAGGCGCCGGAACCCGATGTTTCTGGCGCGGTCCTCGTCGGCGCTCACGGTGGTCTCGGCGGCGATCCGGGGGCCGTACCGGCGCACCTCCACCTGATCGGAGAGCTTCGTGGTCAGGTAGTGCGGTTCTTCGGTGCCCACTCGGATCCCGACCATCGAGAACACCGACTCCGCGACCTGGCGGGGGATCTCCAGTAGCCGCATCAGCGTCGATTCAGGAACCAGATGTGCGACGACAGCACGGTCGCGAACGCACACCACAGCGGATACAACGCCAGCGGCGCCGCCTGGGCGCCCCGCACCTGCACGGCGCGTCGGGTGAGGTCGGCGCTGCTGAGCGTCAGTGCGCCCGCCGCCACCGCCGACGTGGCGAGCTTGCCCTGGTTGAAGAACAGCCACGACCAGCTGCCGTTGAGCACCAGGTTGATCGCGAGAGCGGCGAGGTAGCGTCGACGTTCCTCGGTCTGACCACGGCGCTCGAGCTCATCGAGCGTTGCCGACGAGGTAACGGCGATGTCGGTGTACAGGATGGGCCATACGATCGGAAAGGCCTGTGCCGGTGGCTGATACGGCGGCTTGCGCAGCTTCGCGTACCAGAGGGACTGCGAGTCCTTACTGGCCAGGCCGCCGGCAACCGCCGTCGCCGTCACCGCCAGCGCCGAGGGGACCAGTGTCTTCAGTTGCACCATGTGCTCCTATGACGAATCACAATTAGTTAAGCAACTGAAAGGTAGCCGGATTCGCGAGCGTTAAACCTCTCGGTGCGCAACCGGCAGGATGGTGCGCATGCCACAACTCGACGACGTCCTCGACCGCATGCACGTGGTCGCGCTCCCGATGCGGGTGCGCTTTCGCGGCATCACGGTCCGCGAAGTGGCGCTGATCGAGGGCCCGGCAGGGTGGGGCGAGTTCGGTGCGTTCCTCGAATACGAGCCGCCGGAGGCGGCGCACTGGCTGGCGTCGGCGCTGGAGGCGGCCTATGAACCATCGCCGCATGTGCGTCGCGACCGGATCCCGATCAACGCGACCGTGCCCGCCGTCGACGCCGCCCAGGTGCCCGAGGTGTTGGCGCGCTTCCCCGGTACGCGCACCGCGAAGGTCAAGGTCGCCGAGCCGGGGCAGACCTTGGCCGACGACACGGCGCGGGTCAACGCGGTGCGGGCGATCGTGCCGACGGTGCGGGTCGACGCCAACGGAGGCTGGAGCGTCGAGGAAGCGGTCGCTGCGGCGGCGGCGCTGACCGCCGACGGACCGCTGGAATACCTGGAACAGCCGTGTGCCACGGTGGCCGAACTGGCCGAGTTGCGTCGCCGCGTGGACGTCCCGATCGCCGCCGACGAGAGCATCCGCAAGGCCGCCGACCCCCTGCGGGTGGTGCGGGAGAAGGCAGCTGATGTCGCGGTGCTCAAGGTCGCACCGCTGGGCGGTGTGCGCGCACTGCTCGAGATCGCCGCGCAGATCGACATCCCCGTCGTCGTCTCCAGCGCACTGGACTCGGCGGTCGGCATCGGCCGCGGTCTGCTGGCCGCCGCGGCCTTGCCGGACCTGCGCCACGCCTGCGGGCTGGGCACCGGCGGGTTGTTCGCCGAGGACGTCGCCGAACCCGTTCCCCCGCACGACGGATACCTATCGATCGGTCCGGCGGTCCCCGATCCGGCGCGGCTTTCGGCGCTGGCCGCTCCTGCCGAGCGCCGCCGATGGTGGGTCGACAGGGTGCGTGCCTGCCATCCGTTGACACGTTGACACAAATCATTAGTCTTTGTGTCAACTCGCATCGGAGGCGACATGATCCAGACGGCCGAAGCTCACCATGTCCACCAGGCCGCCGGCGACGTGCGCCCGAAGGTCATGCGCGAGTTCCGCAAACACAGCGGCAGCGCGTTCGGCGGGTTTTTCGGCGCCGCCGCATTCGACGAGGTCGCGTTGGTGCCGGTGGCGGCGGCCGTCGACAAGACCGGTCGATTCGCGGCCAACTTCGCCGATCGAGGGGTGCGAAGTGGGTTCTCGGCGTTCCTCGCGATCTGGGGCGACCCGCACGACCGCGCCGCCGAGGGGGAGCGGCTCAAGCGGATGCACCGGGAAGTCCGCGGCCGCGGGGACGGGAGCTTCGCCGACGTGCGGTACAGCGCTCTCGACCCGCGGCTGTGGAACTGGATCGCCGTCAGCGGGATGTTCATGGTGCTGAACTCGTTCACCCCGTGCACCGGCATCACCATGACCTCGGCCGAGAAGGAGGCCGCATACGAGCAGTTGCTCGAGGCCTTCGGCTCTCTCGAGCTTCCTGGCAACAACGCCAAACTGCCCGCCAGTTACGGCGAAGCCGTGCGGTACTACGACGCCATGGTCGAAACCCAACTCGCCGACAACGAATTCCTCAGGCGCGTCACCGACGACCTGACCAAGCTCCCCCTGCCCACCTTGTTGATCCCACCGGCGATGCGGCGCGCGTTGACCCCGCCGTGGCTGCTCGCGCGTCCGGTGGTCGGCCGGATCGTCAAGATCTGCTCGTTCGGGATCATGCACCCCGGAGTTCGTGAGCTGACGGGGTTCCGCTGGGAGGATCGCCACGATCGGGAATTCGAGGTGTACACCCGCGTGCTGCAGCTGGCGTGGCGGGTGCTGCCGGAGAAGCTGACGTTGATTCCTTTGGCGCGCAACCGTTTGGAGTACGAGAAGCTGGTCCGGTTTCACCGCTCGGTCGGCCTGGACTCGTTCGCCACGCCTGCGGCGTGCCCGGCCGGTCGGCAGGCCTAACCTAGACCGATGCGACGGGTCCGCAACACCGACAGCCGCACCGAACAGGAGGCGGCGATCCTCAAGGCGGCCGCCGAGGAGGTGGCGCTCGTCGGCGTCGGCAGGGCCAGCATGGACGTCATCGCGCGGCAAGCAGGCGTCAGCCGCAGCACGTTGTATCGCCGCTTTCCGAGCCGCGACGTGTTGATCACCGAACTCGGAAGGCAGACATTTGATTTCGCGATGGCACGTCTGCAGACCGTCGGCATCGACTCCGGCGCGAAAGAGGCTGCCGTCGCAGCGTTCTGCGAGGGCCTGCGGCTGCTGACCGCCGAACCGGTCATGCGTCGGTTCCTGCGGCTCGACGGTGACCTGTCGGCAATGTCGGGCATGTACGACGAAGCCCAGGAGTTCCTCGAGAGCGCGTCCGCGGCCATGGCCCGGGCGCTGAGGGCCGCGGGCGCGACCATGCCCGACGACGACCTGCTGGCGGTCAGCGAGATGCACATCCGGCTGGCCGCATCGCTGGCCCAGGTACGCACACCGGTGCTCGACGTCACCGACGATGACGCGGTCCGCACCTACGCGCTCAAACACCTCGCCCCGCTGGTGTGGTGATCCACCGGCCGTCGATGTCCTGATCTGTGGGGTGCAGGGCCTAGACGCCATCGGCCCGGTAGCCAACACTGGGTTCATGCGATCGGTGGTGATCCTCGGTTTTGCCGGTGTACAGGCTCTCGACCTGGTCGGTCCCTTCGAGGTGTTCACGGGAGCGTCCCGATATCTGCAGGACAAGGGTCGCGAGGGTTACGACGCCAAGGTGGTGACCCTCGACGGCGAACCCGCGACCACCGGCACGGGTCTCGCGCTTGTCGCCCAACCGCTGCCGGACCCGCGCGAACCGATCGACACCCTCGTCCTTCCCGGCGGCATCGGGGTTCACGACGCCAAGACCAACCTCGACCTGGTCAACTGGATCCAGACCGTCGCGCAGAATTCCCGACGGGTCGTCACCGTGTGCACCGGCGCGTTCCTCGCCGCCGAGGCCGGTCTGCTCGACGGCTGCACCGCCACCACGCACTGGGCCTTCACCGAACAGTTGGCGCGTGAATTCCCGACGGTGACAGTCGATCCCGAGCCGATCTTCGTGCGCAGCAACGAGCGGATATGGACCGCGGCCGGTGTCACCGCGGGCATCGACCTCGCACTGTCGCTCGTCGAGGACGACCACGGCACCGATGCCGCGCAGACGGTCGCGCGCTGGCTCGTCATGTACCTGCGCAGGCCGGGCGGGCAGACGCAGTTCGCCGCGCCGGTGTGGATGCCACGCGCCAAGAAAGCGCCCATCCGCGAGGTGCAGGAAGCCATCGAGACCGAACCCGGTGGCGTGCACAGCATCACGGAATTGGCTCGCCGCGCGGCGATGAGCCCGCGTCACTTCACCCGGTTGTTCACCGAGGAGGTGGGGGAGGCGCCCGGCGCCTACGTCGAGCGGATCCGCACCGAAGCCGCGCGCCGCCAGCTCGAGGAGACCGACGACACCGTCACCGTCATCGCCGCGCGTTGCGGGTTCGGCAGCGCCGAGTCGCTACGGCGCAACTTCGTTCGCCGCCTTGATATTTCACCCGACCAGTATCGCAAGACCTTCGCCTGAGACAGGAGACCACACATGACCCAGATCGCGATCATGGTGTACCCCGGCTACACCGCGCTCGACTTCATCGGACCCTACGAGGTGCTGCGCAACCTACCCGGCGCCGAGGTGCGGTTCGTATGGCATGAACCCGGGCCGATCGAGGCCGACTCGGGCGTGCTGCTCATCGGCGCCACCCATTCGTTAGACGAGACGCCCTCGCCCGACATCATCCTGATCCCCGGCGGGGTGTCGAGCTTCGAGCACGCCCGCGACGACAAGGTGCTCGACTGGCTGCACACGGCCCACGAGACGTCGACGTGGACGACGTCGGTGTGCTCGGGTTCGGTCATCCTCGCCGCGGCGGGTCTGCTCGACGGCCGCCGCGCGACGTCGCACTGGCTGGCGCTGCCGATGCTCAAGCCGTTCGGCGTCGACACGGTCTCCGACGAACGCGTGGTGCACGAGGGCAAGATCGTCACCGCCGCGGGGGTGTCGGCGGGAATCGACCTCGGACTGTGGCTCTACGGGCAGATCGCCGGAGACGCGAAGGCCAAGGCGGTGCAGCTCGTCATCGAATACGACCCGCAGCCGCCCTACGACTCCGGGCACCTGTCGAAGGCGTCGGCCGCCACCAAGGCGACGGCATCGGCGCTGCTGAGCCGCGACGTCGTCAAACAGGGACAGCTCGCCTCGACGATGGCGCTGCTTTGGAACGCCGCTGTGCAACGGGTCCGTGGGAAGGCGGTCGCCGCGCGCTAGCGATCGGCGAGCGTTCGTGCCTGAGATACCGTCGCGGGGGTGGGCATTCCTGAAGTGCGACCCGATCCGCCGACACCGTTCATCCGTGCGGGCGCCCGTTTGATGGGACTGGGGCCGTCGAGGTGGTTTCTGCGCCGCATCGGATGGCGGCTGGACCGCGCGGTGATCAACCTGACCAACGGCCGCGTATCGATGTCGCTGGTGATGCCCGAGGTGCTGCTGACCCACACCGGCGCGAAGACCGGTCAACAACGCAGTACGCCGCTGACCTACTTCACCGACGCGGGCCGTGTGATCGTCATCGCCTCCAACTACGGCGGCGACCGGCATCCGGCGTGGTTTCACAACGTCAAGGCCAATCCGCGGGTCACGCTGGCCGCACGCGGCTACCGGGGCACCTTCATCGGCGAAGAGGTCACCGGCGCCGAACGGGACCGCCTGTTCGACCTGGCCAAACAGTTCGTGCCGAACTACGCCGACTACGAGAAGCGCGCCGGAAAGCGGCGCATTCCGGTCGTCGCGTTCACCGAAGCGGCGTAGCCCGTCGCGGCCTCAGCGGCCCTCGGCCTGTGACCGCTCGGTCAGCTCCTGGTAGGCAGCGGTGAAGGCGCCCGCGCCTTGCATCAGCGCCGCGATGTCCGCCTCTGTCATGTGCCGGATCACCGGGCCGAACGCCTCGACGCGCAGCCCTATCAGCTCGTCGAGCACCGCGCGTCCCGCGTCGGTCAACTCGAGCAGCGTGGCGCGGCGGTTGGCGGGAGCGACCCGACGGGTGATGTAACCGGCATCGGCGAGGCGGTCGCTGAGCCTGCTCGCGGTGGACGGCAGGAGTCCCAGGTCGTCGCCCAACGCGGTGACCAGGCTCGGGCCCAGCCGCTCCAGGGACTGCAGCGCGCGCAGCGGCGCGAGCCCGATGCGTTGCTCCATCTGCTCGAGCGCGGATACGTTCAGCGCGAGTAGCCCGCGGGTCGCGCGCTCGAGTTCCGACAGTTTGGCCTCGACGGCCCGCTTGGTCGACGGCACCGCTTCCTCCCGTCCCGCAACGGTATTCGACCCCGTGCCGGCGTGTGTCATCGTCGCGGCTTCGTATCGGGCAGCTCGTATTCTGGCAGGACGATGTCGTCGCGCAGGATCCGGCCCATCACCAGGTTCCCGACCGGCGGAATGTCGAAGGTGCGTACCGCCAAGTTGCGCAGCCAGATACCGAGCTTGGTCCGGGTCGCGAAGAAGGAGATGAACCGTTGCGCGCCGTCCTGTTTGGCGCCGATGAAGCCGCGCAACCGGTTCTCGTACGCTTCGAACGCGGCCCCGATGTCGTCGCCCGCCCGGGTCAGCTCACCGGCGAGGACGTAAGCCTCGGCGATGGCCAACCCGGTGCCCTCGCCCGCCAACAGCGAGACACACGCCGCCGCGTCGCCGATCAGCCCGACGCGGCCGGTCGACCATTTGTCCATGCGGATCTGGCTGACCACGTCGAGATAGATATCGTCCACGCCGTCGAGGGCCTCGAGAATCCGGGCAGATTCCCAACCGGTGTCGGCGAACTCCCTGCGCAGCAACACTTTACAGGAATCGAGGTCTGTGGGCAGGGTGGGTGTCGGCGAGCGGAAAATGAACAGCACCAGGGTGCGGTCACCGCGCAGTGTGAACCTGCCGATCTGACGGTCGGGCACGTTGTGCGTCACGTACACTAGATCGTCGCACGGTCGGTAACCGTCGAGCACGCACGCCGCGACCTGGCAGCCGAGATAGTGCTCATAACGCGCATCCGGTCCGAGGGCCAGCGCCCGGACGTTGGAGTGCAACCCGTCCGCGCCGATCACCATATCGAATTGCCGTGGTGGGCGGTGTTCGAACGCGACCGTAACGCCGTCGGCACGGTTGTCGAGTGCGGTGATGCTCTCGGAGTTAACGGTCTCGATGTCGTGCTCGACGGTCCGATAGATCGCAGCCGCCAGGTCGCCGCGGGGCAGGCTGATGTAGCGGTCGCGCAACGCACGGCGCAGGGGATCGACCCGAAGCCGGGCCGACGCCCGGCCGTTGTCGTCGACGATGCGCAGTTCGCGTACGCGATAGCCGGCCGCATGGAGGTCGTCCTCGATACCCATCTTCTGGGTGATGGCGTAGCCGAGGCCCCAGAAGTCGATCAGATAGCCGCCGGTGCGAAAGGTCGGCGCCTTCTCGATCAGGGTGACGTCGTGGCCGGCGCGCACCATCCAGTGGGCGAATGCGGGTCCGGCGACACCGGCGCCGCTGATTGCGATCTTCATTTCGTCTTCCTCCTCGAAGTCATCGAGGGTGCAGGTATTCATGCTATGCGCATGTCATGCGAGACGCACGATCTGCCGAAGACCCGGACCGCGCCTAGGCTCGCGGACTTGAGTAGCGTCGTTCGGGTGAATTTGGCCTTCGACGATCGCGGTAGCGGCCCATCGG
Organism: Mycolicibacterium flavescens; assembly: GCA_900637135.1. NCBI lineage: Bacteria > Bacillati > Actinomycetota > Actinomycetes > Mycobacteriales > Mycobacteriaceae > Mycobacterium > Mycolicibacterium flavescens. The sequence continues at coordinate 4,529,654 of LR134353.1, read as the reverse complement.
TACTGTTCATCGCCGGTCACGGCGGTGCGGGCCGAACCTGGCACCTGCATCAGGTGCCCGAATTCCAGCGCGCCGGTTACCGCTGCATCACATTCGACAACCGCGGGGTGGGCGCCACAGAGAACGCCACCGGCTTCACCACCGAGACGATGGTGGCCGACACGGCGGCGCTGATCGAGAAGCTCGACGCTGCGCCGGTGCGCATCGTGTCGGTGTCGATGGGCTCATACATCGCCCAGGAACTGATGGTGGCCCGGCCCGACCTGGTCGACCGGGCGGTGCTGATGGCCACCCGCGGCCGCGAGGACCGCACCCGCGAATTCTTCCGCAGCGCCGAGCGCGAGTTAATCGACTCTGGAATTGAGCTGCCCCCCATGTACGACGCGAAAATCCGCCTGCTGGAGAATTTCTCGCCCAAGACGCTCAACGACGACGCCAAGGTCCGCGACTGGATCGACATGTTCGTCATGTGGCCCACCAAGCCCACACCCGGCGGGCGCGCGCAGATCGAGGTTCGGCCGCAGGGCAACCGGCTGCCTGCTTACCGAAGTATTACGGCGCCCACACTGGTCATCGGGTTCGCCGACGACCTGGTGTTGCCCCCGCACCTGAGCCGGGAGGTCGCCGACGCGATCCCGAAGGGCCGCTACCTGGAGATTCCCGACGCCGGCCACCTCGGCTTCCTCGAGCATCCCGAGGCGATCAACAAGGCGGCGCTCGATTTCTTCGCCGATAAGCTGTAGTGGTGAACCCCTCGACCGCGCAGGCCCGCGTGGTCGTCGACGAACTGATTCGCGGCGGCGTACGGGACGTCGTGTTGTGCCCCGGATCGCGCAACGCCCCGCTGGCCTTCGCGTTACAGGACGCCGACCGCGCAGGACGGCTTCGGCTGCACGTCCGCATCGACGAGCGCACGGCGGGCTTTCTGGCCATCGGGTTGGCGATCGCCGAGCGCGCCCCGGTCTGCATCGCGATGACGTCGGGGACCGCGGTGGCCAACCTCGGACCCGCGGTGGTGGAGGCCAACTACGCGCGGGTGCCGCTGGTCGTGCTGAGCGCGAACCGCCCCTACGAACTTCTGGGCACCGGCGCGAACCAGACCTTCGAGCAGCTGGGATATTTCGGCACGCAGGTTCGGGCATCGATCAGCCTGGGCCTAGCCGAGGAATCCCCGGAACACCTCGACGTGCTCAACGCGCAGTGGCGTTCGGCGGTATGTCGAATCCTGGTGGCGGCGAAGGGTTCTCGGTCCGCCAACGCGGGCCCCGTGCAGTTCGACATCCCGCTGCGGGAGCCGCTCGTGCCCGATGCCGACGAGACGGTGACCTACGTGCCGCAGGGCAGGCCCGGCGGCAAGCCGTGGACGTACACACCGCCGGTGTCCTTCGACCAGCCGCTCGACATCGACCTGACGCCCGACACCGTCGTGATCGCCGGGCACGGCGCGGGCGAGCATCCGAACCTGGCCGCCCTGCCGACCGTCGCGGAGCCGACCGCGCCACCCGCCGACAACCCGCTGCACCCCTTCGCGCTGCGGCTGATGCGGCCCAAACAGGTCATCATGCTCGGCCGGCCGACATTGCACCGGCCGGTCTCGGCGCTGCTGGCCGACCCGTCGGTGCCGGTGTATGCGCTGACCACGGGTCCGCGCTGGCCCGACGTGTCGGGCAACTCCCAAGCGACCGGCACCCGCGCGGTCACCACGGGCGCACCGGACCCGGCGTGGCTCGCCAGGTGCGCCGAGGTACACCGGCACGCGATGGAGGCGGTCCATTCCCAGTTGCGGGCCCACCCGCTCAAGACCGGGCTGCACGTGGCCGCCGCGGTGGCCGACGCCGTGCGGCCCGGTGACCAGCTGGTGCTGGGGGCGTCGAACCCGGTGCGTGACGCCGCGCTGGTCGGCCTGGACACCCACGGGGTCAAGGTGCGCTCGAACCGCGGTGTCGCGGGTATCGACGGGACGGTGTCGACGGCCATCGGGGCCGCGCTCGCCCACGAGCGCGCCGGTGGGGGGAGCGGGTCGAACCGCACGATCGCGCTGCTCGGTGATCTGACGTTCGTCCACGACAGCTCGGGGTTGTTGATCGGGCCGACGGAGCCGACGCCGCGCAACTTGACCATCGTGGTGTCCAACGACAACGGCGGCGGCATCTTCGAACTGCTCGAACAGGGTGACCCACGGTTCTCCGACGTGTCGTCGCGGATCTTCGGCACCCCCCACGATGTCGACGTGGGCGCGCTCTGCCGGGCGTACCACGTCGAGAGCCGGCAACTCGAGGCCGACGATCTGGCCGACGCGCTCGACGAACCCCACGACGGGATGCGGGTGCTGGAGGTGAAGGCCGACCGGTCGTCGCTGCGGGCGCTGCACGCGTCGATCAAGGCTGCCCTGTGAGCGGAGCGAACGATTCAGCTTCTGTGAGCGGAGCGAACGATTCAGCTTCTGTGAGCCGGGTGACCGGGTTGAGACGGACCGCCATGGACCGCCTACGGAAACCGATCCTGTGGACGCGCAGATTCCTGCCCCGGCTGACCGCCGACCCGGACGAGTCGCGCCGTCAGCGAGTGTTCCGCCGCATCCGCGTCGGCATCGTTATCGCGGCATGCCTGGTAACCCTGCAGTCGGTGCTGATGGTGTTGGGCGCATGGCGCAATGACCGCCAGATCGAGCGGCACATGGGCGTCGCCGCCGCTGAGGTGCTCGACGCCGGACCCCGGCGGTCGACGATCGAGTTCGTCACCCCCGACCGCGTCACCTACCGTCCCGAACTCGGTGTGCTCTATCCGTCAGAGCTCGAGACGGGGATGAACATCTACGTCGAATACGACACGAACGACCCGGATCTCGTTCGCGTGCAGCACCGCAACGCAGCGTTGGCCATCATCCCGGCGAGTTCGATCGCGGTAGTCGGCTGGCTGATCGCCAGTGCCGCACTGGCCGGTCTGACGCTGATCGAGCGCAGAACCTCACCGCGTCCGACTTCGGATCGGGAAGCCGAGCTGTCAAGCGCGAGTTGACGATCAGGACTGAATCAGCTTGTCGAGCCAGTCGTTGTCGTAGATGTCGACCTTCTCGCCGGCGACCAGGTCGTAGACGGTCGGCGTGCCGGTGGCCAAGGGATCGACGTCGAACAGAAAGCCGAAGTTGCTCTCGTCCATCTCGACGATGTTCACCGCGGATCCGCCACTGGCAACCCGCTTCACGGCCTTGTCGGGCATGCCGGCCGCGCTGGCCATGTCGGCCATCTCGTCGTCGCTCGGGCCCCGCCCGCCCGGATCCTGGTTGGCCCACAGCTCTTCGACGAACCGCTGGAACTGGGTGCCGGTCGCGCCGCTACCGGTGGCGAGGAACAGCGCATTGCTCACCCGCGACGAGTGGCCGTCGGTCGCCTCGTCGAGGAAGATCAGCGGCCGGTACGTGACGTTGAGTTGGCCGACGCCGATGTAGTAGGCGAGCTGATTTCCGAAATCGGCTTGTAGGTCCGCGCAATGGGTGCATTGCGGCTCGGTGAAGATCTCGATCTTGACCGGTGCGTCGTCGAATCCGGCCACCACTCCGAAACCGTCTTCGCTGACCTTCAGCGGGGCCTGGGCGGGATCGCGCTTGGCGGTGCCTGCGACATGGTTGGTGCAGCCGACGGCGGCGAGCAGGGTGAGGGCCAAGACCGCCAATGCCCGCGAGAACCGCATGTCAACCGCCTTTCTCTGGACGCACGATACTCGACGGGAAGGCGCCGCAGCACCCGTTGGCGCACCAGCTTTTCGCGTGCCATATTCCTGGCCGCAACCTTGGCGACAGGCTCCGCTGAGACGATTCGGTCGTGCGCGTGGCAATCGTCGCAGAGTCGTTCCTCCCGAATGTCAACGGCGTCACCAACTCGGTCCTGCGGGTGATCGAGCATCTGCGCCGCACCGGACACGAAGCCCTCGTCATCGCTCCCGACACACCGCGCGGCGAACCGCCCGCCGAACGCGTGCACGACGGCGTCCGTGTCCACCGCGTGCCCTCGCGGATGTTTCCGAAGATCACCTCACTGCCCCTCGGCGTACCCAGGCCCCGGATCGTCGGTGTGCTACGGGGATTCGAGCCCGACATCGTGCACCTGGCGTCACCCGCATTGCTCGGGTACGGCGGCCTGCACGCCGCGCGCCACCTCGGTATCCCGACCGTGGCCGTATTCCAGACCGACGTCGCCGGATTCGCCGAGAGCTATGGCGTCGGCTTCACCTCCCGCGCCGCGTGGGCGTGGACACGGCATCTGCACAGCCGAGCCGACCGGACCCTCGCGCCGTCCACTGCCGCGATGGAAGGCCTGACGGCGCACGGTATTCCGCGTGTGCACAAATGGGCGCGGGGCGTCGACATCACCGGGTTCGTGCCGTCGGCGCGCGACGACGCGCTGCGACGCCGGTGGTCGCCCGACGGTAAGCCGATCGTTGGGTTCGTCGGTCGCCTCGCGCCGGAAAAGCACGTCGAACGGCTGGCGGTGCTCGCACGCCGGGACGATATGCAGCTGGTCGTCGTCGGTGACGGTATCGACCGCACCAAGCTTCAAAGCCTCCTTCCCTCAGCGGTTTTCACCGGCGCCCTGTACGGGGGGGAACTGGCCGCCGCATACGCCAGCATGGATGTGTTCGTGCATTCCGGCGAGCACGAGACCTTCTGCCAGGCTGTCCAGGAGGCGATGGCGTCGGGTCTGCCGGCCATCGCCCCGGACGCCGGCGGTCCGCGAGATCTCGTCGCCCCCTACCGCACCGGATTGCTGCTGGCGGTCGACGAGTTCGAGGCCCGCCTGCCCGATTCCGTCGAGCATCTGATCGCCGAGCGGCACCGGTATTCGATCGCTGCGCGCCGCAGCGTGCTGACTCGCACCTGGCCGGCGATCTGCGACGAACTCCTCGGCCACTACCGAGACGTGATCGCCGAATCCAGGCCTTCCCATTCCCGCGACGGTGCGCGTCTGCACCCGACACGCCGCGGAAATTCGGCAGTTCGCGCACGGTCGCGCCCCAGCGAGAGTGCGTAACCGTCGGACCTGGGGTTGTGTCCGAGCGCGCGCCCGACGGGCTGACCCGTTTTTGTCGGGGGTCGAATGTATGTTCGAAGTGTGTCGGGTGATGACCTGCAGGCCGCGGTGACTGCGTTGCGTGCGGCCTTTGAGGAGGCGGCGGCCTGTGACGTCGACTTGCTGACCCGCCAGGATCTCGTCATGGCCCTTGATGAGCTCGAAGCTCTCGGGTGCCAACTGCCCGCGATGCGCCACCGCTTGCTGGCCCGCCTGCAGGTCGAGGCGACGCCGCAACAGATGGGTGCGAAATCGTGGAAAGAGGTGTTGAGGGTCCGCTGGCGGATCTCGACCACCGAGGCCAACCGGCGCCTGACCGAAGCTGCCCTGCTGGCGCCGCGTCAGGGGTTGACCGGGCCGTCGCTGCCGCCGGCGTTGCCCGCGACGGCTGTCGCGCAAGCTCATGGGCTGATCAACGGCGAGCATGTGGACGTCATCCGCAAGGCCGTTGACAGGTTGCCCGGATTCGTCGATGCGGCCACCCGCGAGCAGTTCGAGGTCGACCTGGTCCGCACGGCGGTCGGCGTCGGTCCCAAGGAACTCAAGGACAGCGCCGATCTGACGCTGTTTTTGCTCGATCAGGACGGGCCCGAGCCCGATGACACCGAGCGCGCCCGCAAGCGCGGGGTCACCAAGGGAAAACAGCGCGCCGACGGGATGATTGACATCGTCGGAACTCTGACGCCCGAAGCGTGGGCCGTGTGGGAAGTAATCTTCGCGAAGTACGCGGCACCGGGTATGTGCAATCCCGACGATCCCGAACCCTGCACATCGGGGACCCCGACACAGGTTCAGATCGACAACGACCACCGCAGTCTGGCCCAGCGTCAACACGACGCGATGATCGCCGTCGGGCGCATCGCCCTGATGAGCGGCGAACTCGGCCAGCTCAACGGGCTGCCCGTCTCGATCATCATTCGCACCACCCTGCGGGAGCTGGAATCACGGGCCGGGGTCGGCACCACCGGCGGCGGCACGGTCATGCCGATCGCTGATGTCATCCGGTTGGCCGGCCACGCCAACCACTACCTGGCGGTGTTCGACGGCGCGACCGGGTCGGCCCTGGATCTGTTCCGCGCCAAGCGAATCGCCACTCCGGCGCAACGGATCATGCTCATCGCGCGCGATGGCGGATGCACCAAGCCGTGCTGCACCGTTGGCGCCTATGGCTGCCAAGTGCATCACGTGGAAGCCGACTGGTCGAAGGGCGGCAACACCAACGTCGACGAACTGGGCCTCGCCTGCGGGGCAGACAACCGCAGCGTCAACGAGGACGGCGGCTGGACCACCCGAATGAACGAGCGCTGCGAGGTCGAATGGCTTCCGCCGCCCGAACTGGACACCGGCCAGGCGCGGCTCAACTACTACCACCGCCCCGAACGGCTCCTGCGCCCACCGGACGAGCAGGAAGCTCGCAGCCACAACGACAACGCAGCTTCGACCGAACCGGCTGAGGTCAGTGAGCCTGGTGACACGCCATCGAGCGTCACACCGCCCGAACCCGTTGAGGCCAGCCAGCCCGGCGACACGCAAACGAGCACGGCACCGCCCGAACCGGCTGAGGTCGGTCAGCCCGGCGACACGCAAACGAGCACCGCCTCACCCGTCGACGGTGCCGGCGAGCCCGGTGGGCCCGCGCCGCCAGGAGATTGGGCGGCCTGACGGCCCGAATCTCGAGCACCGTATTCCGACTCAGCCCTGCGCCTCGACCGCAACCGGTTGCCATTCCTCCCATGTCTTGAGCCGGTTCTCGTAGTCGGCCTTGGCCAACTGCAGCGGAAGTTCACCGAAAAATACTCGTAGCGGTGGGTTTTCGGCATCGACAACCTTGAGCAGAGCCCGCGCCGACGCCTGCGGATCGCCGGGCTTGGCCACGCGCTGACTGCGAATCCGGTCGGCTTCCTCGTGTACCTCTTGGTAATCCGCCAACGGCGTCGAGCGGCGAGACGACGAGCCCGCCCAGTCGGTCGAGTAGCCGCCCGGTTCGATCAGCGTGACGTGCACCCCAAACGGGGCCACTTCCTGCGTCAGCGCTTGCGAGAAGCCCTCAAGGGCCCACTTCGACGCGTGATAGATGCCGACGTTCTGGAACGCGACGATCCCGCCGATCGACGACACCTGGATGATGTGTCCGCTGCGCTGCGCCCGCAGGTATGGCAGTGCGGCCTGGGTGACCCACAGCGCACCGAAGACGTTCGTCTCGATCTGGTCGCGCGCCTCCTGTTCGGTCACCTCCTCGATGAAACCGAAGTGCCCATAGCCGGCGTTGTTGACGACGATGTCCAGCCGGCCGAAGTGGTCGTGGGCCTGCTTGACCGCGGCGAAGTCCGCCTCGCGATCGGTGACATCCAACGCCAGGGGCAGCAACGCGTCCCCGTACCTCTCGACAGATCGTCCAGTGACGAGACGTTGCGCGCCGTCGCCGCGACCTTGTCGCCGCGCTCCAGCGCCGCGATCGCCCACTCGCGCCCAAAGCCCCGCGACGTTCCGGTGATGAACCAAACCTTTTCGCTCATGCTCCCTATATCTCCTCTAGACGGACTCCGCATTCCCGCTTCAAGCATCTTCACAGCTACGGTTGCCTCATGAGCCGGGCGACGCTGGAGAAGGACCCCCGCGATGTGGCATCGATGTTCGACGCGGTGGCCCGGCGCTACGACCTGACGAACACCGTGATGTCTCTGGGCCAGGACCGGTTCTGGCGGCGGGCGACGCGAGCAGCACTGCGCATCGGCCCGCAGGACAAGGTGCTCGACCTCGCGGCGGGCACGGCCGTGTCGACGGTCGAGTTGGCCACGTCGGGTGCGTGGTGCGTGGCCGCGGACTTCTCGGTCGGCATGCTGGCCGCAGGTGCCTCGCGGGATGTGCCCAAGGTCGCCGGTGACGCGACGAGACTGCCGTTCGACGACGGTGTGTTCGACGCGGTGACGATCAGCTTCGGTCTACGCAACGTCGTCGACCATGTAGCGGGGCTGCGCGAGATGGCGCGCGTCACCCGTCCCGGCGGACGGCTGGTGGTGTGCGAGTTCTCCACACCGACGAACCGGTTGTTCGCGACGGTGTACAAGGAGTACCTGATGCAGGCGCTGCCGAGAATCGCCCGGGCGGTGTCGTCCAACCCGGAGGCCTACGTGTACCTCGCCGAGTCGATCCGCGCATGGCCCGATCAGACGCAGCTGGCCCGTCAGATCGCCGACGCCGGATGGTCCTCAGTGCGCTGGCGCAACCTCAGCGGGGGCATCGTCGCGCTGCACGCCGCCACCAAACCCCAGCGCTGATTGTCGGTCGGGAACCGCGATCGCGCGCTACGGTCTGGGCATGTACGGACGCCTGACCGACCCGGACCGCACTCTCGGAACCGATCCCCGCTCCGACCCCCGAATGGTCAAGGCGTTCGCGCAGTTCGGTCTCGACGGCCGACTGCCCGCCGCACCGCTGAGCGTCGACTCCCCGCTCGAGGACCGCATCGCCTTCGCGACGATGAGCGAGGAGGGGATGGGTGTGATCCTCGAGGCGCTGGGCAAGGACCTGCCCGCCGTGTCCGGGGTGGCCACATCGACGACGACGATCACCGGACCCGACGGCAATGACATCACGCTCTACATCAGCCGCCCACAGGACGACGCCGACGGCCCGCTGCCCGCCGTCGTCCATCTGCACGGCGGCGGCATGGCCATCGGCAGCGCGGCCGACATCGGGTACGTCCGAATCCGCGAATGCCTAGCCGCCACAGGGCTCGTCGTGGTCGGTGTAGAGTTCCGCAACTCCGGCGGCAAACTCGGACCGCACCCATTCCCCGCCGGTCTCAACGACTGCGCGGCCGCGGTGCGCTGGGTGGCCGCCAACCGCACAGAGCTCGGTGTCAGCCACCTGATCGTCTCGGGGGAGTCGGGCGGCGGCAACCTCACACTGACCGTGGCGCACAAAGCCAAACGAGAGGGTTGGCTGCACGAGATCGCCGGGTGCTACGCGCAGTGCCCGTACATCTCCAACCGCTGGCTCGACGAGTGCGAGGACCTGCCGTCACTGGCGGAGAACGACGATTACTTCGTCAGCCGCCACCAACTCGCGCTGCTCGGTTCGATCTACAACCCCGACGGCTCCCACGCCGGCGACGCCACCTGTTGGGCTGCGGTCGCGAGTGATGAGGAACTCAGCGGGCTTCCGCCACATGTCATTTCGGTCAACGAACTGGACCCGCTGCGCGACGAGGGCCTCGCCTACTACCGCCGCCTGCTCCGCGCGGGCGTTCCCGCGGTTGGCCGGGTGGTGGCGGGCACCTGCCATGGCGGTGACCTACTGTGCGGGGCTTACATGCCCGAGGTGTTCGACGCATCAATCCGCGACGTCAGCGGGTTCGCGAAATCGCTAGGCTAGTCGTCGATGTCGATTGCCGCTTGCTGGCTGCCGCCCGCCGGAGGGGCGGTGTTGACGACCGGCAGGGGCGGTTCGGACTTGGCGTTCGAGGACGGCTTTCCGGTGGCCCCTCGATACGGTGTGCACACACCGACGTAAGGCACGTCCTGACACGGCCCCTGCGGCAGCGCGGGCGCGACGGGGGCAGAGAGAAGCGCGGCAGCGGCGACCGCGATCGCGGCAACTGCCGATCGAACCGTCACACCGAGCATCGTGGTTTCCTTCCGCCGATGCATACATGAACGCCGCTGTGCTCCAGGATAATCCCCGCACGCTGCCGAAAACAGGTCATCTAGCTGCGCTTACAGTTAGCCTGGTTACGAATCCTGATCCCTGCGGGTATCCCAGATGCGTTCCGACTGCGGGCCGACATCGGGGTCGTGCGTTTGCTGAAAGTTGCGCCCGCCGCGTGCGTAGGTCGCGAGAACCGCTGCGGGAACGTCGGGTTCGAGGACAGGCTCGCTGAGCCAGCGGCACGGCCGCACATGAACCAGGTCGACAGCGGAGGCCTCGTCGGTGTCGTCACGGCGGTACGGACCATCGATACGGCCTAACCAGAAAAGACCATCCGCGTCGCGGGTCCACACGAAGGACCCATCCTCGACATCGGCGAACCGGTCCACGCGACGAGCCAGCCGCTCGCCAAAACCCGCGTCGCCGAAACCGACGACGCCCAGCGCCAACGCCCGGTCGAGCGATCCCTGTGGGTCGATGTCGTCGCGACGGGATCGCATCGGAGCCCGGTACACGGCGGTCATCCGCGATATTCTGCCTGCGCCATGGAGACGTTCAAGCGCTATTTGATGTTTCAGGGCATGATGTTCGTCTTCGGCATCATCGGCCCGATCTTCCTCGTCTTGTACTTCGCGTCCCAACCGGACCCCACCATGCGGTGGGCGTACTGGATCGGGTTGTTCGTCACCGCGGCCGACATACTGATTGCCTTGGGGCTCACCGCTTCTGCGCAGACGAACCGGGACCCGGCGCCCACCCGCGTCGCCCTGAAGCTCGGCGAGCGGCGTCGGCGCGACTGACTAGCTGAACGGTGTGCGGGCGTCGATGCGCCGCGACAGGCGGCCGGCTCCGCGCCAGACCCGGGCCGTCCAGTCCTCGTCCTCGTCGGTGACGAAGTTGCCCATGACCCGCACCGCGACATTCATCAGCGTCTCCGACCGCATGGCGAGCGGCCCGGTCGACGGCAGGAACCGCGGGAACGTCAGCAGCAGCGCGAGCCGCCTGGCCACCGAGAACCCGCGCGCATAGTGCGCCGTCAGCACGGCGGGCCACGCCTGCGTGAGATCGCCGGTGCCCAGCAGTTCGGCGGCCAGCCTGCCGGTTTCGAGCCCGTAGTCGATGCCCTCGCCGTTGAGCGGGTTCACGCAGGCGGCCGCGTCGCCGATCAGCATCCAGTTCGGTCCGGCCACCCCCGACACGGCGCCGCCCATCGGCAGCAGTGCAGACAGGCCGGCGCGCGGCTCCCCGACGAAGCCCCACTCCTCACGACGTAACCCGGTGTAATAGGACATGAGGGGCCGCAGCGCGGCGTCGGCCGGGCGCTTGGCCGTCGCGAGCGCGCCGACGCCGATGTTCACCTCCCCATTGCCCAGCGGAAAGATCCAACCGTATCCGGGCAGCACCGCCCCCTGCGGCGAGCGCAACTCCAGGTGCGAGGTGATCCACGGTTCGCTCGCGCGCGGCGTCGCGATGTAGCCGCGGATCGCCACGCCGTACACCGTCTCCTGATGCCATTCGCGGCCCAGGACGCGGCCCAGCGTCGAGCGGGCTCCGTCGGCGACAATCAGCTCGCCGCACCCGATCTCGGCGCCCGAGTCGAGGATCACCGCCTCCACGCGCCCGGAGGCGTCACGACGCACGTCGACGGCTTTCACGCCGAGCATCATCTTCGCGCCGTCGTCGACGGCGACCATGCGGATCCGGTCGTCGAGTTCGGTGCGGGGGACCGCGCTCGACGTTGACGGGAACGACGGCCCCGGCCATTCGATTTCGACATCGGCCCCGAATCCGGACATCCGCAGCCCGCGGTGCTGCACCCGGTCATCCAGCCACGGCCCGAGTCCGAGGCGGCGCATCTCGAGCACCGCGCGCGGAGTCAGGCCGTCGCCGCAGGCCTTGTCGCGCGGGAACTGCGCTTTGTCGATGACGAGGACATCGCGGCCGTTGCGTGCCGCCCACGCTGCGGCGGCCGAACCAGCCGGCCCGGCCCCGACGACGACCACGTCCCCCTTCATCGATCCCCCGGTCGTCCCCTGCCCCTTGGGCGTGGGCCCTGCGCTCCTGCCCGCCGAACCATCCATGGTTCCCAGTATGTTGGCAGGGTGAGGACGCCAGCGACGGTGGTAGCCGGGGTGGACTTCGGAGATCCCGAATTCGCGCAGGAAGTGCGCGACGGGGTCGCCCGCATCGAAGACCTGATGGCCACTGAGCTCGGCAAAGCCGACGAGCTGATGGCCGAAGCGGTACAACACCTGTTTCAGGCCGGCGGGAAGCGGTTCCGTCCGCTGTTCACGGTGCTCTCAGCCCGGCTGGGTCCGGACCCGGACGCGTGGCAGGTCACCGTCGCGGGCGCGGTCATCGAACTGGTCCACCTCGCGACGCTGTACCACGACGACGTGATGGACGAAGCGCAGGTCCGCCGCGGTGCCGACAGCGCCAACGCGCGCTGGGGCAACAACATCGCGATCCTGGCCGGCGACTACCTGTTCGCCACCGCCTCGCGTCTGGTCAGCAGGCTCGGGCCGGACGCCGTGCGCATCATCGCCGACACCTTCGCCCAGCTGGTCACCGGACAGATGCGGGAAACCCGCGGCGCGGCCGAACACGTCGACTCCGTCGAGCACTACTTGAAGGTCGTCTACGAGAAGACCGCATGCCTGATCGCGGCGTCCGGCCGGTTCGGGGCGACGTTCTCCGGCGCCGACGAAGAGCAGATCGAGCGGTTGAGCCGGCTGGGCGGCATCGTCGGCACGGCGTTCCAGATCTCCGACGACATCATCGACATCGACAGCGATCCTGACGAGTCCGGCAAGGTGCCGGGCACCGACCTGCGCGAGGGAGTGCACACGCTGCCGGTGCTGTACGCGCTGCGTGACGACGGTCCCGCCGCCGACCGGTTGCGCGAGCTGCTGGCCGGGCCGGTGGAGAACGACGACGACGTGGCCGAGGCGCTGCGGCTGCTGCGGGGCTCGCCGGGCATGGCGAAGGCCAAGCAGACCGTCACGCAGTACGCGGTGCGGGCCCGCGAGGAGCTCGCGCAGCTGCCCGAGGGGCCGGGCCGTCAGGCCCTGGCGACCCTGGTGGATTACACGGTCAACCGGCACGGCTGAGCGCCTGGAACTTGCGGAGCCCGACTAAGCGTTGACTCAGCGAAGTCTTTCTTTCTGGAGGAGGAAGCGATGACCTGGCATCCGCACGCGAACACCGCCAAGACGTTCGCTCTGCTGGTGGGGTTCTCGGCGCTGATCGTGTTCATCGCGGCGCTGTTCCGCAATACGGCGCTCATCGGCCTGGCGGTGCTGTTCGCCGTCGGCATGAACGCCTACATGTATTTCAACAGCGACAAGATCGCGTTGCGGGCGATGCACGCCCAGCCGGTCACCGAGATGCAGGCGCCGGTGATGTACCGGATCGTGCGCGAGCTGGCCACCACCGCCCGCCAGCCGATGCCGCGGCTGTACATCAGCGACACCGACGCGCCGAACGCGTTCGCCACCGGGCGAAATCCGCGCAACGCCGCGGTGTGCTGTACGACCGGCATCCTGCAGATCCTCAACGAACGCGAACTGCGGGCGGTGCTCGGTCATGAACTGTCGCACGTCTACAACCGCGACATCCTGATCTCCAGCGTCGCCGGCGCGATGGCCGCGGTCATCACCGCGCTCGCCAACCTCGCCTACTTCGCGACGATATTCGGCGGTAACCGCGAGGGCGCGAATCCCTTTGCGATCCTGTTGGTTTCGATGCTCGGACCCATCGCCGCGATGGTGATCAAGCTGGCCGTTTCGCGGTCGCGGGAGTACCAGGCCGACCAGTCCGGCGCGGAGCTGACGGGCGATCCGCTGGCGTTGGCCAGCGCGCTGCGCAAGATCAGCGCCGGCGTCGAGCAGGCGCCGCTGCCGCCCGACCCCAAACTGGCCGATCAGGCGCACCTGATGATCGCCAACCCGTTCCGTGCGGGCGAGAAGATCGGCAAGCTGTTCTCGACGCACCCGCCGATCGGGGACCGCATCGCCCGCCTCGAGTCGATGGCCGGCCGCGGCCCGGGTTACTACTGACGCCTCACCGGTCAGGATCTGTCAGCCGCAGCTCGACCATCGGCAGGGCGGTGTTCAGGGTCGTGATCGGTGCGCCCAAGGTCGATTCGAGGACCTGCTTCATCGCCTCCCACGCCCGGCGGTGCCGGTCGACGTAACGACGTAGCGCGGCGTCAGCTTCGCCGCATCGAAAATCCTCCTTCGCTGTTCGTACGCGCCACCCCCTTGGGAGTGCGCTGTGTGAGCGGTCCGCGGAGTCCTTGTCTGCGTGCGACAAAGGGGAGTAGAACCGACAGTACGGACCACCCCGACGGACGGCGAAACCCCAACGAAAGGGCGGTGGGTCGGTATGTCATCGGCTATGTCGTTGAGCGGGCCTGCCCGGTTGGAACAGCGGGTCGCACGCATCTGTGCCCGGGCTCACGATCCGCTCGAACTATTGGCTGCGGTGGCTGCCGCCGTGAGGGGGGAGATCTCCTACGCCGCTGCGGGCTGGCTGCTGACTGACCCCGACACGCTGCTCATCACCGGGGTGCACGCCGAGAACGTCACACGTCAGCAGAACCTCGCCCTCATTGAATGCGAGTTGACCACCGACGACGTGAACAAGTTCGTCGACCTCGCGCGGCGGGATGTCCCGGCGGCGTCACTCGGCATCGAGACCGCCGGCGACCTGAACCGCAGCACGCGGTGGTCGAAGATCTACCAGCCCAACGGGTACGGCGACGAGATGCGCGGCGTCTTCAGTTCCGGGTCGGCCACCTGGGGGCACTTCTGCCTGACCCGGCGGGCCGAGGACGCGTTCTTCACCGAGGGCGAGGTCGCGACGATGGCGAGGCTCTGCCCGCACGTGGCCAACGGCATCCGGGCATCCCTTCAGCTCGGCGAGAAGCCCCTGCCCAGTGTTGCCGCAGCGCCCGCATTGCTGATGCTCGCCGACGACGGCAGCATCGAGTCGATGACACCGCAGGTCACCGAGTGGCTGGGTCCCGTGGAAGACGAACGTCTGGAGAGCGCCATCGTGCTGCACGAGGTCGCTCACCAGGCACGTGTTCTCGCCGAAACCGGTGTCGGTGAGCCGGCGATGGCGCGCACCAGGGCACGCTCGGGTGACTGGCTCGTGGTGCGGGGCGTCCGTATGGAGCGGGAAGGCTCGCAAACAGATTGCACTGCAGTGGTTTTGGAGCAGGCACGGCGTTCGGACATTGCGCCGCTGCTGGTTCACCTGAGGCAGCTGACCCGTCGTGAGAAGGAGGTCACCCAGCTGCTGTTGACCGGCATGTCCACCCGGGAGATCGCCGGCCGGCTGTGGATCACCGCCGAGACGTTGCGTGGTCACATCAAGGCGATCTTCGCCAAGCTCGGTGTGAACAGCCGTCCGGAGCTTGCGGCACTACTCTCGCAAGATCTCGTCCTTCGGCGATGATTCTCGAAGGAGCAGCCAGCTGTGCGGCGATGTCGTCGGCTACCCGTCTGGCCAGCGTTCCCACGAATCTCGTCAGCCCCGGCCGGTACACGTAGCCGACGAAGCGAAGACCCGGCAGCACCTCGCCACCACGCCCGTCACGCGGCATGCCCCGCTGCTCGAGGACACCGAGGTGAGAGACCATGGCGTCCAGCCCCGTTCGGTACCCCGTCGCCGCGACAATGGTGTCGACCTGGACGGTGGTGCCGTCTGCCAGGACCGCCCCATCGGGTTGCAGTCGGTCGACGGCTGCTACCACACGAAGCGAGCGGTCGCGGATCGCGTCGATCACTTGACGGTCGACGATCGCCGTTCCGGCGCCGCGGCGTTTGAGACCGGCGATCGGCCCCTCCGGCGGCTTGGAGAACCCGAAATCGCTGAGATCGCTGATGATTCCGCGCTGCACGACGAGCAACATCTTGTCGACGAGGCGGGCGGGCAGCCGGAGGAAGAGCGGCATCGGCAGGTCGAAGGGCAGCCCGCCCACTTCGCGCAGAAGGATGTTCGGCGGAGTGCGCACCGCCAGCAGCACCTCCCGGCAACCCGATCGGCTCAACTCGTAGGCGATCTCGAGTCCGCTGGAACCCGCGCCGGCGACCAACACACGCTCGCCGTAGAACGGGTCGGCGTTGCGGTATTGGGCGGCGTGCACGACCCTTTTGGCGAAGCGGTCGCCGGCTGCCCAGTCGGGGAGAGCGGGCTGATTGAAGATGCCTGTGGCAACGACGACATGGCGCGCTTTCCGCAGACCGGCGTTCGTCGTTACGCCCCACCCTCCCTCGGGGACCGGGTCGAGCCGCTGAACGTCGACGCCGAGCTCGACGGCAACATGATGGCGTCCGGCGTAGGTCTGCAGATAGTCGACGTACTGGTCGCGGGTCGGAAACTGCCCGAAGTGGCGCGGGAACGGAGCGCCGGGCAGGGCCGAGTTGCGCCGGCAGGTGTTGAACCGTAGGGCGTCGTAGCGGCCGGACCAGGCGGCGCCGATCTGCCCGCCGCGCTCGACGACGGTCACATCGATCCCGCGCGCGTGCAGTTCAGCGGCGCAGGACAGTCCGGCCGGACCGCTGCCGATCACCAGCACGGTGTGCGCGGTTCTCATTCGGTTCCTCCGTGACTTTGCCTGACTACAGCGTCGGTCGAAGCCGCTCTCGGCACCACCCCGCAGGTGGGGGGTTCACACCCGCAGGTCGACGCAGGTAACAGCGCGCCGACCTGGGGCGATGTGATTCGTATGCTGCGAGTATCAGCCGCACCCCTTAGGGTGTGGACCGTGCTGAACCGGGTGTTGATCGGCGTCGTCGGGTCCGCGGGGGCGGCCCTGATCGGTGCACAAGGTATCGCCGTAGCTCAACCGTCCGAACCACCCCCGCCACCGCCGCCGAACGTCAATGCGCTCGCACCGGTGAAGCTGTCGGAGTTCGCGAAGATGGACGGCCACTGGTACGCGTTCAAGACCCCGGACGGGTTGACGTGCGTCCTGCAGCGCAACGGCGGCTACGGCTGCAGCGGCGCCATCCCCGCGGCACCGGACGGCGCAAACTTCGTCAGCGGCGGCCCCGGTGTTCCACAGTTCTCCGCGACGACGGCCGATGTGTTCGCGGTCGTCGGCGACGCCAAGCCACTTCCGGCCGGTTCGCGGATCAGCTTCCAGACCGTCAGCTGCGGCAGTGACGGCGGTGTGACGACATGCTCGGACAGCCGAAACCAGTCCGGCTTCGTGTTGTCCCCGGCGGGCAGCTACATCATCAACGGCGGCAGGGATCCGCTGCTCGAGCGGCCCGAGGGCACGAACCCCTTCTTCAACTGAGCGCTAGAACCCCGCGCCGTGCACCTCGTGCCCCGGCTTTTCGACCATGAGGCCGCGGTAGGCCTCTTCGACACTGGAGCCGTGGTTGACCACGGCGTCGACCTCGCGAGCGATCGGCATCGAAATCCCGTACTGGTCAGCGAATTCCATGATGACGCTCGCGGCCTTGACGCCTTCGGCGACCTGGTTCATCGACGCGATGATCTCGTCGATCGGCTTGCCCGCGCCCAACTGCTCGCCGACGTGACGGTTGCGGCTGCGCTGGCTGGTGCACGTGACGATCAGGTCACCGATGCCGGCCAGGCCGGCGAACGTGTCGCGGTGCCCGCCGGTCGCCTCGCCGAGTTTGGACATCTCGCGGATCGCGCGGGCCATCACCATCGCCCGCGTGTTCTCGCCGATGCCAAGCGAGTAACCCATGCCGACCGCGATCGCGTAGACGTTCTTCAGTGCCCCGGCCATCTCCACGCCGACCACGTCATCGGTGGTGTAGGTGCGAAACCGCTTGGTGCGGAACAGTCGTGCCAGGTCCGCCGCGAGTTGCGGGTCGGGCATGGCGAGCACCGCGGCGGCGGCGTACCCCTCGGCCACCTCGCGCGCGATGTTCGGCCCGGCCAGGATCCCGGCCGGATGGCCCGGCAGCACCTCCGAGACGACCTGGCTCATCCGGAAGTTGGTGCCCTGCTCGAGACCCTTGACCAGCGACACCACCGGGACCCACGGCCTCAGCTCCCTGGCCAGTTCGGTGAGCACGGCGCGGAAGCCGTGTGACGGCACACCCATGACGATGACGTCGGCGCACGTTGCCGCCTCGGAAAAGTCCGTTGTCGCCTTCAGACCGTCCGGAAGCTCGACCTCGTTGCCCAGGTACTTCGAGTTGCGGTGGTTGTCGTTGATGTCGTCGGCGGTCTCCTGGGAGCGCACCCACTGCAGCGTCGGCCCTCGGCGGGCGCAGATGGACGCCACGGTGGTGCCCCAGGAGCCTCCACCGAGAACGACGACTTGGGGAACACGTTGCGCAGGTGCCATGCCGATCAGGGTAGGTCGGACGGCTCGAAACCAGGGCGTATTCGGAAACGACGGCCCAGTGTGCGCGCCGATTTCTGCGGCAGGGCGGTGATTGACCGGGGGGCCCGACCCTCAGGCAGAAGTGGGCGCACTCACGCTAGGTGGCTCCGAGCGCTCAGCGGTAATTGACGAACTGCAGCGCCACGTCGAGGTCGGCGCCTTTGAGCAGCGCGATCACCGCCTGCAGGTCGTCGCGTTTCTTCGAGCTGACGCGGATCTCCTCGCCCTGGATCTGCGCCTTGACGCCCTTGGGGCCGTCGTCGCGGATCAGCTTGGTGATTTTCTTGGCCTGCTCGCTCGTGATGCCCTGCTTGATCTGGCCGCTGACCTTGTAGGTCTTGCCAGACGCCTGCGGATCGCCGGCGTCGAACGCCTTCATCGAGATGTCGCGGCGGACGAGCTTCTCCTTGAACACGTCGACGGCCGCCTTGGCGCGCTCCTCGGTCGAGCTGGTGATGACGACGGTCTCCTCGCCCTGCCACTCGATGGACGTGTCGGTGCCGCGGAAGTCGTAGCGGGTGGCCAGCTCTTTGGCGGCCTGGTTCAGCGCGTTGTCCACCTCCTGGCGGTCGACCTTGCTCACGACATCGAATGATGAATCCGCCATGGATCGGTCCTCCTAGATGCTCGACTGAGGGTCTGGTCCCGTTTTCGTCTTCGGACCATCCTCGTTGTACCCTGCAAGTCGCACCAAACCGGGTCACCCGGCGGTGCAGCACCCAGGCAGGTTGCCCGAGCGGCCAATGGGAGCGGACTGTAAATCCGTCGGCTTACGCCTACGCAGGTTCGAATCCTGCACCTGCCACGCTATTCAGGTCGTTTGAGCGGGCCTGATGTGTTATGACCGCTCGCTTCCACCTCCTACGGCAATGCCCGAAGCACCACGCCTCGCTGCCGAGAGCCCTTTAGCGCAGCGAGCGTCTCCTCGGACGGCGCAGCGGTGAGCATGGTGACGAAGTCGTCGAGCAGTGCGCTCACGTGCAACGCGTACGACGCGACCGGTTGTCCGAAAGAGCGATATCGGTGCCGGTCGGCGCACGCGTGCACACACATTGCGGAGACCTTGTGGATCCGCTCGTCGCGGATGGCTCGCGGAATGTGCTTGGTGAGATCGCCGACCCTTCGGACGTACTCGCGATGGGACTGCGCGTGCTCCTCCGGTAGCGAGGCCAGCGGGCTGACTGACGAGTCATAGCGCAGTAGCTGTTCGAGGAACGATACGTAGAAGCAATTCTCGTCCTCGGCCATCTCGATGAGCGGCAACTGGTGCGCCTCGACAATGCCCCGTATGTCATCGGAGCCGGCGCGCGCCGCCAGCAGCCGGCGTCGCTGCGTCAGGTGTTCCAGCCGGTTCAGCAGGATCGCTTGCACCAGAGCCTCTTTGGACCCGAAGTGGTACTGCACCGCCGACTTGTTGGCCATGCCCGCCTCGGTGCCGATTTGACGAAGCGGCACACCGTCGAGACCGCGTTGGGCGAACAGCCGCTCCGCGGTGAGCACCAACTGTTGCTTCGGCGACAGTTCCACTGACACGGACATGGCAAGACAATCTCATACTGGACGGATTAAGTCTAGGGACTTAAAGTGCAGTCATTCGTCTTCACCGAGAGAGGTGCCTGTGAGCACGAACCCGCCTTATCAGGACGTGATGGTCGCCGACCCGGTCGTCGGGCCGGTGTGGGAACGGCCGGGGTTGAGTCGGCGAGACCGCCGGTTCGTCACGCTGACCTGCGTGTGTGCACTCGAAAGCGTCGACCTCATGAACCAGCACATGTACGCCGCACTGGCCAGCGGCGACATCACCTACGAGGAACTGCTCGAATTCGTCCTGCACTTCGCGGTGTACTGCGGCTGGCCGCGGGCGTCGGAAGCCGAAGGCGCGGCACGTAATGAGTGGGTTCGATTAGCTGAAGAGCGGGGTGAGGAAGTACCGCCGAGGCCAGAACTCCCGACGGAATCGCTTGGGCCGACGGATCACGACGTTCGCCTCGACGAGGGTGAGAAGTGCTTCGTCGACGTGAACCTGCTGCCGGCTCCGCCGCGGGACTCGCCGTACTTCCAGGCCGGCATCCTGGCATTCGTCTTCGGCCACCTCTGGCAACGACCGAACCTCGGCCGTCGCGAGCGCCGATTGATCACGGTCGCTGCGGTCGGGGTGTCCGGTGCGCTCGGGCCGATCTATTCCCATGTCGGATCGGCCCTGGAGTCCGGCGACATCAGCCGTTCGGAGATGAACGAAGTCATTTTGCAGTTCTCTGCCTACAGCGGATTTCCCAAGGGCCGGGTCCTCCAGACAGCCGCAGACGAGTCGTGGCAGCGCATCGCGGCCGCCATGCCAACCGCCAATGCGAAAGGAGTCTGATGTCGAAGTCACTGGCAGGAAAGGTCGCCTTCATCACCGGCGCGGCGAGAGGGCAGGGCCGTGCGCACGCCGTGCGGTTGGCTCGTGAAGGAGCCGACATCATCGGAGTCGATATCTGCGAGAACATCGCGTCGATGACGTATCCGAATGCCTCGATGGCCGACCTCGACGAAACCGAGAGGCTCGTCGAGAAAGAAGGTCAACGCATGGTGGCGCGCAAAGGCGATGTTCGGAGCTATCGCGACATGCTGACCGCGGTGGATGCCGGTGTCGAGCAGTTCGGCCGTATCGACATCATCATCGCCAATGCCGGAATCGTCCGTCTAGCAGGCGAATCAGACGATTTCATGCAGGATTGGCAGGATGTGATCGACACCAACCTGACCGGCGTCTACCACACCATCCGAGCCGCGTTGCCCGTCATGCGTGGGGGCAAACAAGGTGGATCGATTGTCATCACAAGCTCCACAGCGGGTCTGAAGGGCACCGCCTCGCTCAACGCCAGCGGAAACGCCTACGCCGCAGCCAAACGCGGCGTGGTCGCGCTGATGCAGAACCTCGCCAACTACCTTGCCCCCGAATGGATCCGGGTGAACACCATCCACCCCACCGGAGTGCTCAGCGGAATGACGCAGAACGACGCGATGAACGCGCTGATGGCGCAGGCGGCTGAAGGCGGCCAGAATGCGATCTCGGGCATGGAGAACGCGCTACCGCTGCCCATCCTCCAACCCGAGGATGTCGCCCACGCTGTAGCTTTCCTGGTTTCGGAGGAGGCCAAATTCATCACCGGCATTCAGTGGCCGCTCGACGCAGGCTTCACGGTTCGGTGAGGCAACCGTGAGATCACTGAACGGTGCGACGGCCGTCATCACCGGCGGAGCCAGCGGCATCGGATTGGCGACCGCGCACTCCCTGGCCAATCGGGGAGCGCGGCTCGTGATTGCCGACATCCACGCCGACAACGCGGATCGGGCAGTGGCGGACATCAGGGCCGACGGCCACACGGCAGAAGCCTTCGTGTGTGATGTCGCCAAGGATCAGGCATTCGCAGATCTCGGCGAATTCACGCGGCAGCGCTACGGATCGGTCGACATCGTCATGAACAACGTCGGCGTGTTGACCAGCGGCCGACCCGACCATCTCCCAGTCGGCGAATGGGAACGGATCATCAAGATCAACCTGATGTCCGTCGTTCGGAGTAACGCCGTCTTCCTGCCTCAACTCATTTCGCAGGGGCACGGCCATATCGTCAACACCGCCTCGTTCGCCGGGCTCTACACGTATTCATATGACCGGATTCCGTACGCGGCGACGAAGGCCGCAATTATCCAGATCTCCGAAGGCCTCCGGCTCTACCTGCACCCGCAGGGCATCGGCGTCACCGTAGTGTGTCCGGGTCCGGTGGCGACGAACATCCTCGCGACGATGCCCCCTACCTTCGGGCCAGAGGTCCAGACCGGCCTGCCCGGAGAACAATTCGGCATCCTGCAACCCGAGGAAGTCGGCGAGCAGGTCGCAGAGGCGATTCTCAACGACACCTTCATGGTCTACACCGACGATCAGGTGCGTGATGTCCTCGTCGAGCGCGCGACGGACTGGAACTCGTTCATCGCAAAACAGACCGAGAAGCTGGCTCAACGCTGAGTTCGGCGCGGCCGCGCGAGACACTTGACCGGCGGTCCAGCCAGGTCCAGTGTCTTTGGAGAGGCCGCCAACCGCGCCCCGGCCAGTGAGGACTGCTGATGAGCATCGACGACGATCCGGTCACCACGCTCGACGACCTGCGCAGCGATCTGGCGCGCCGGCACAAGTGGACACCCAGCGGCGGCGCCTCGGTGGACCCTGCGGTCGTCGACGCCGATATGGCCGCCCTCGACCGCGACGGCTACCTCATCTGGGAGAACCTGCTTGACGCCGACGAATGCCGGCAGATAAAGGCGACGGTCGCACCCTGGCTCTCGCACGCCGGACGCAACTCCTTCGAAGGACACCGCACCCAGCGCATCTACAGCCTGCTGAGCAGGACCCGCGTGTGCGACCGACTCGTCGATCACCCTCGGGTGCTCGCGGTCCTCGACCGGCTGCTGATGGACAACTACCTACTGTCGGCCCTACAAGCCATCAACATCCAGCCCGGCGAGACCGCGCAACTGCCTCATCACGACGACGGGTTCTATCCGATTCCGCGGCCCCGCGCTCCGCTCGCCGCCGCCACGATCTGGGCGATCGACGACTTCACCGCCGACAACGGCGCCACCGTGCTCTACCCGGGCAGTCACCGCTGGGGCAGGCGACGGCCCGAGCCGGACGATCCCGCGATCCCCGTCGTCATGCCTGCCGGCTCGTGCGTCTTCTTCGTCGGCACCCTCTGGCACGGCGGTGGCGCCAACACCACGGACAGCGCGCGACTGGCCGTCACCGCCCAGTACTGCCAGCCGTGGCTGCGGCCGATGGAGGCGTTCACGCTGTCGATCTCCCGCGACACGGCGCGAGAGGTCTCCGACGACATCCGGCGCATGATCGGCTACAGCATTCACCCGCCGTTCGTCGGCGCCGTCGACGGCCTGCACCCGCTGCGGCTGTTGGAGCAACCGTAGTCGGCCTTCACAGGCGGTCGGCGGGAAAAACCTGTTCCGCCAACGCCAACCAATCGATGGCGTCATTCTCCGTGGTGTGAATATCGGCTTGGGACATGATCGAACCTTCCGGTGGTGTCAAACCGCTGCGGGCGGCTCGATCAATGGTGGCCGCCGAATGGCTGCTGCCGTAATAGCGCTCGCGTCAGACTTTGCCGCGTCCAGGGGAAGTATCAGCTATCCGTGGGGTAAGGCATCAGCGCCGTCGGGCACAGGCCACATCGGTAGACCCTTGTCTCGTCAGCCAGTCTTCTGTCGTGACCGCACCAACATCGTCATCCCGGCAGCGAGGATCAGGACACCACCCGCCGCCAGTGTTATCGACAGAATCCGTCGGTCCTCCAGCTCCATTCGACACAACTCGGTGTAATCGATGCCGACGACCACCTCGTCGCTCTGCGGCAAATCGCTGACGTAGTCGTTTGCAGTCCGAGCGGCGGAGAAGTCAGGCGAAACCGCACTTCCGCAGCCGACTGTTTGCAGTTCCGGCGAGACGGACACGGGCGTGAGGAGCCCGACCACACCCACGATCAGCGTGACGGCTCCGGCGAGCACAAGGATTAATCGCATGCTGCTCCGTACCCCACAGCGCCGATCTCATACGCCAACGGCCACACAGATGCAGCCCTCTGCTCGGTATCGGCGCAGCCCCCGATGGGTACTTCCCTTCATGGACCGAATACATCTCACATCCACGGTCGCAGTCCTAAGCGCTGCAGTTCTTGTGACATCGGGATGTTCGACGGGCTACGCCGCGCTCGGTACCCATACGGCCACGGTGCTCATCAACGGCGTCGAAATCGGTGAGCGACTACCTGTCCGGTGTGAACAGGTCGAGTGGACCTGGCGCATCGAGACGCTCGAAAGCGCGCCCGGCTTCGTCGCACAGATCCAGACCGGCGACTCGATCATTGCGCGTGGAGTTCAGATCGAGGAGCTCGGCGGTTTCACGGGAAGCTACTGGGCGGGCACGGTCGGACAGGCTGACGCCGATATCTCCGATGGCACATTCCGGATAACCGGATCAGCTGAGGGCTACTACCATCACGACCCTTCGGAAGACGCCACAGCAGACTTCGTCATACGGACCGACTGCTGACGCGTCTTACTGGCGCCGAGCGACGCGCCGAACAGCGAGTTGCATTGGACGGCAACGGTGATGAAGATATCCGACATGAAAGCGCCGGAGAGGGACCGCACGGAAGAAAACGGGCGGATGGCCGAACAGGTCGATTCCGTACTTCGTGCGTCTCGTGCGCTGGTTGGGATCGCCGCGACGTCCCTGGCTGCCGTTGACGATGTGGTGACCGTCCCGCAGTGGCGTGTGCTGGTCCTGGTTCATACTCGCGGACCCATGAACCTGGCGTCGGTCGCCGCGGAGTTGAACGTCAACCCGTCCAACGCGAGCAGGACCTGCGACCGGCTGACCAAGGCGGGGCTGCTGAATCGGCGGGAATCCGAAGTCGACCGCCGCCACGTCACGTTGACTTTGACGTCCGCCGGCCAACGGTTGGTGCAGAAGGTGACTCGGCAACGCCGCGCCGCAATTCAAAAGGTGCTGGCCAGCATGTCGATCGCCGACCGAGACCGGCTGGCCGCCGCCTTGAAGACCTTCGCTGAGGCCGCCGGCGAGGGGACCGACGGCGCCCTTGTCGCCGCACTGTGGCCGCCGTCGCGCTGAAGTTCGCGTGTCATGGGCGACCGCCCATCTGCCCCTCCTTACCCATGGTGCCCGGCCGGTCCATGTCATTGCTGCAACACATTTATTGCGGTTTGGCAACGATTGCGTTCAGTCGTGTGTAGCTGGTTGTCGCCGGGTAGGCGCTCGGGAGATCCACCGCACATGCTCGACGAGGAAGCGAATCATGACCGTCGTTGCCAGCGACCCGCAGGCACCACTACGAACAGACACGGATCGCCGCCACCGGTCCGAGGAACACCGGCACGTGCGTTGCGGGCAAGAGCGCTGCGGCAGCGAGCGGGACTCCTTCGAGGACCTCGGAATCGATGAGCTCTTCGGACGACTCGCGCGCAGCACGGACTGTGTCGAACGGCAGCGCTGGCGGCAACGCATCGTCACGGCATGCGTGCCGATCGCCGACCGCATCGCTTCACGGTTCGCGGGCCGTGGCGAACCGTCGGACGACCTGTTGCAGGTCGCCCGGATGGGCTTGATCCACAGCGTGGACCGGTATCAGGCAGACAGAGGTCATTTCCTCGCATTCGCCGTACCAACGATCCGTGGCGAGTTGAGGCGGCACTTCCGGGACAAGACGTGGACGGTCCGGGTGCCGCGCAGAGTGCAGGAAACTCAGCTGCGGATACGCGAAGCCGTGAGCACGTTGTCTCAGCGGCTGAACCGCTCGCCCACGACGATCGAACTGGCAGAGGAACTGGGCGTGGACACCGAAGCCGTTTGCGAATCGGAAGCGGTGGCCTCGGCCTACCAGCCCGTGTCGCTCGATGCGCCGATCGCGTACAGACAGTCCGAGACAACCGAAGCGGTCGGCTCCCTCCGGGGCGCCGACGATCCGCGCTACGAGCAAGTCGAGGACATGTTGATAATCAAGGAGGCGCTCGCAGCGCTGGAACCTCGCCGACGGGCAATCGTGGGCATGATCTTCTTCGACTGCCTCACACAGTGCGAGGTGGCAAACAAGCTCAACGTCTCCCAAGTGCAGGTCTCCCGGCTGCTGAACGACACGTTGTCCCGGATCAGACAGCGGGTGTGCGTCGAGGTGCCCGCGGCGCTGCGCGTCTCCGGCCGCAAATGAATGGCGCGGCGGTTTGAAGACCGACGCGGTTGTCTACAGACGTGGAAGAGGAGGAACCGATGCCCGAGGTGCAACTACATCAGGACGGACACCCGGCATACCGTCGTCAGGTTCGCTTCGACTGGTCGAACCTGCCGCGGCATTGGGTGCCCGGTGATCCGTTTACGACCCACATGATCAACGTGTTGCATCTGCTGCTGCCCGAGGGCGAACGGCACTTCATCAAAGCCGTCCTCGAGGCGTCGTCACTGGTCGACGATCCGGAACTCGAGGCTGCCATCAAGCCCTTCATCCAGCAGGAGTCCTGGCACGCCTGGGCGCATCAGGTGGTGTTGGACCGGTTGGCCGAGCAGGGCATCGACACCGCTCCTTACACCGAACGGCTCGGCCGATCCTTGTCGATCATCCTCGGTGATGCGCCGAAGTTCTTTCCGGCGCCACTCAAGCGATGGTGGCTGTACCGGCGGCTGGCCGACGTGGCATCGCTGGAGCACTTCACCGCGGTGTTGGGGCAGTGGGTGCTGCGGAATGAGGGGCTGGAGAACGCGGGTGCCGACCCCGTCATGCTCGATCTGCTCCGCTGGCATGGAGCTGAAGAAGTGGAACACCGCTCGTTGGTGTTCGACGTTTACCAGCACGTGTGCGGAAGCTATTGGATCAGAGCCTTTTCGATGTTGATGACCGCACCGCTGTTCGTCGGCTGGTGGATCGCCGGAGCGCGCTATCTCATGAGCAACGACGACACGATCGACCAGAAATGGCGATGGCGGGACTGGCGGCGGGCCGCCCGCAAGGACCTGCTACCCGGGCCGTGGAACTTCATATTCGTCGTGCCCCTGCGGTACATGCGCCGTGGTCATCATCCTGGGCCCGAGGCCGATACGCAGCTGGCATTGGAGTACCTCGAGTTCTCGCCGACGGCCCGCGAGGCGCGCGAACGGGCCCAGGCGCACGAGCGGGCCATGGCCGCGCAGGCTGCGCACGACTGAACCGCGACCGCGACCAACCGAGAGGAGCGTCGATGATGAAGGTCTGGGTCGACTTCGACACCTGTGACGGCAACGGCGTGTGCATGAGCATCTGCCGGGAGGTGTTCGACGTCCGAGACGACGGTCTTCACCTCCTGCAGGAGGAACCGGGTGAAGAGTTGCGAAAACAACTGGTCGGCGCGGAAGTGTCGTGTCCAACCAGCGCTATCACGGTGGAGGACTGACGGATGTCGCCGAGTCGTCAGCTCAGCAAGGTCGTCGTCGTCGGGACCGGAGTGGCGGGCACGATGGCGGCGCAGACACTGCGGACAGAGGGCTATGACGGTGAGCTGACGATCGTCGGCGGCGAACGCCATGCGCCCTACCACCGGCCGGCCCTGTCCAAGAAGCTGCTCACCGGTGAGGTACACCGGGCCGGCATCGACATGGCGCCGCAGAACGCACTCGAGGCGCGCGCGCTGCGAGGGGCAACCGCCGTTGGTCTCGACATGGCGTCACGCATTGTTCGCGTGCGTGACGTCGGCCAAAAACGATCGCTGCCGTTCGACGGACTCGTCATCGCCAGCGGCGCGGTGGTACGCCAGTGGCCCGGCGGTCCAGTTCCCGATGGCGTGATGACGCTTCGGACGGTCGACGACTGCCTTGCCATCCGTTCGAAGCTCGGCAGGCGCACGCGCGTCGTCGTGATCGGTGGCGGCTTCATCGGTGTCGAAGTCGCCGCGAGCCTGCGTTCGATGGGACTGAAGGTCACCCTGCTGTCCCGGACGGATGCCCTGTTGCAGTCCGCTTTGGGAGAGGAGATGGGCCGCTACTGGACCGACCTGCATCGCCGCCATGGGGTAGATGTGCGATGCGGTCTCGAAGTGGATGGCTTCGTCGGTACCCGCCGCGGCCACGTCAAAGCGGTTCGCCTGAGCGACGGTTCGAAGGTGAAGGCCGATCTCGTTCTCATCGGGCTGGGAGTCGAGCCGGCCACCGATTGGCTGCAGGGCTCTGGGATCAAGGTGGATCGGGGTGTGGTATGCGACGCGACCGGTGCCGCAGAAGGCGCAACGGATGTCGTCGCCGCCGGCGATGTCGCGCGGTGGTGGCATCCGCTGTACGAGCAGCACTTGCGTATCGAGCACTGGGATCAAGCCTCCCGTCAAGGCATCACAGCGGCGCGCAATCTGTTGGTCGGACCCGGCAAGGCCCAAGAATACGATGCGGTGCCGTACTTCTGGTCTGACCAATACGACACCAAACTCCAATTACTCGGAGTGCCAACAGATTACGACAGAGTTGAGGTCATCGAGGGAAGCACTTCGAGCGGAGGGTTCGTTGCCGCGTACAACAGGGCCGGGCGGACGACCGCGGTGCTCAGCACCATTCCCGGCCGGGTGAACGACTACCGCCGCCCGATCGCGCAACGGGCGGCCTTTCCTCCGCACCTCCACGCCGATCAACCGGCGGCGAGTTCCCTACGCTGACTCAGAACGCGTCGGGATCACCGGGTTCGGTTTCGAGCACCTCACGGTTGAAGATCAACATCTTGGCGAAGTACAGCCCGCCCGCCGCCACGACGCCCAGGACGATCAGGTCGGGGACCAGTGAGTCCGAGGGCGA
The DNA here is from genome assembly GCA_900637135.1 of Mycolicibacterium flavescens. Taxonomy (NCBI): domain Bacteria; kingdom Bacillati; phylum Actinomycetota; class Actinomycetes; order Mycobacteriales; family Mycobacteriaceae; genus Mycobacterium; species Mycolicibacterium flavescens. The sequence continues at coordinate 4,501,189 of LR134353.1, read as the reverse complement.
CATCAGCGCCACCAACGAGAACACCGCCCAGATGATGGCGGCGATCGCCACGGGCACCTCGAAGCGTCCCAACCCGAACGCACCCTCCCTGCGGCCCAGCCGCTTTCGCACCGACAGGTACAACACGGAGATGGCTCCGTAGATCAGCGCCGGAAGGATCGTCGACCCGACAATCAGCTGCAGCAAGGCCTGACCCGGCAGCGCCACCATGAGAGCGACGCCCACGACGAACATCAGCACGGTCGCGGGAATCGGCGTACGGGTGCGCGGGTTGACTCGGCGGAACAAGGTGTAGCCCGGGAAGCGGGAATCACGAGCCATGGCGAACACGATGCGAGAGCAGGAGGCCAACATCACCATCCCCGCACCGAACATCGCAAACGCGATTCCCGACAACAGGATTCGCTCAGTGAGGGATCCCAGCTGATCGCGGATGATCGTCGCCACCGGCGATTCGCTGTTGCTGACCTCCGGAATGCTCTTGATCCCGACGGTGAGGGTGAAGATGAAGATGAACCCCAGGACGGCCGATGCCAGCACCGAGGTGACGATCGCCCGCGGGACGCTGCGGTAGGGGTCCTTGGCCTCCTCGGCCAGGTTGGCCGCCGAGTCGAAGCCGACCAGCGTCACCAGTCCCATGACCATCCCGGCCATCAAGCCGCCGCCGATCGCGAAGTAGTCGGGTGAGCCGGCGGCGATGCCCTGCGAGACCACGTTGTCGACGGTTCCGCTGCCGCTGAACATCATCACCGCACCGAGCGCGATCACCAGCACCACGACGATCGTCAGCTCCAGCGCCACCGCCGTTGAGGTGACCATTCCGAGCAGCCGGGTCGAAGCGATGACGAGCACCGTTTGCGTCGCCAACACCGCCAGCGTGATCACCCGCGCCACATCCTCGTCGGGCGCCATACCCAGCAGGGGCATGAGCGCCTGGCTGGCGAGCGCGTTGTCCATGGCCACCACGCCGATGGCCAGAAACCAGAACGTCAACCACCCGAAGAACCAGCCGACCTTTGGGTTCGCCAGCCTCGATGCCCACTGATAGGAGGAGCCGCTCAGCGCGATCCGAGCGGCAAACTGGGCGACGACAAGTGCCACCAGGGTCTGCCCGGCCGCCGCGACCAACCACAGCCAGATGCCGACGGGTCCTGAACTCTGAAGCACCGCACCATAACTGGCGAAGACGCCGACCGCAACCGAGATGAACGCGAACGAGATCGCGAACACCTGGAACGAGCCGAGACTCCGCTTCAGTTCGGGCGTATAACCGCATTCTCGAGACCCGTCATCGGCGGATTGACCCTGCACGACGCCCTCTGTGGTCATCCACCCATCCCTTCTGAAGTTCGGTGAACAGTATGGCACCGGATATTCCGCGGTCGTCAATTCGGTGATTATCTTCGCCGCTGATCTGTACGTTCGGAGAACTGTCCTCAGTCGTCGGAAGGTCAACGGCCATGACAGAGGTTGCACCGGACGAAACAGACGCAGACGAAACGGTGAGGATCGTGGCTACGAGCCGGAACTCAAACGCTCCCTCGGGGTTGACGGGAGACGTTGTGCGGCCCGGAGACTCGGGCTACGACGCGGCCCGAATGGGCTACAACCACCTGTTTGCCCCGCAACCCGACGCGGTCGTGTTCTGTGCCGACACACAGGAGGTGGTCGACGCCGTGTCATGGGCGCGGCGCAGCGGCGTGCCTCTGCGGGTGCGTAGCGGCCGCCACTGCCTCGAGGGCTGGTCGGCTGCCGACGAGGGCCTGGTGATCGATGTGAGCCGGATGAAGTCGGCCATGATCGACGCGGCCTCCCAGACTGCCACCGTCGGTGCCGGGCTCACTCAGCTGGAAATGGTCACCGCGCTCGGCGCGGCCGGATTCGCCGCGCCGACGGGAACCGAGGGCACCGTGGGGCTGGTCGGTGCGACGTTGGGCGGTGGCTTCGGGCTGCTCACCCGCCGGTACGGCATGGCGTCTGACAATCTGCTCGCGGCGGAGGTCGTCGTGGCCTCGACAGACGGTGGCGCGACGACGGTCATCGCCGACGAGCAGAACAACCCGGACCTGTTGTGGGCGTTACGGGGAGCCGGCAACGGCAATTTCGGGATCGTCACATCGCTGACGTACCGCATCCATCCCGTGACGCACGCCATCCATGTCGTGGCGACGTGGCCGGGGCTCGAGCAGCTTTCGCCCGCCTTTGACGCCTGGCAGCGCAGCGCCCCACATGCCGACGATCGGCTGACCAGCCAGTTGGAGATCCGCCCCGACAAGGTGGTGCTGGTCGCGGTGCTGGTCGACGGGTCCTCGGCCGAGGCCCAGCAGATACTGGCGCCGATCCTGGCAGTCGGCAAGCCACAAGTCTTGACCGACGACGCACGGTGGGCCGATGTCTACGCGGGCTTCCAGATACCACCAGCCGATGAAGCCGCGAACTGGAAATTCCTGTCGCAGTTCGTATATGCACCGTATCCGCCGCAAGCCATCGACCTCGTCGCATCGTTCATGGCGAAGGCGCCGACGCCGGATTGCAACTACTTCACCAACGCCTTCGGTGGCACTGTGCGAGCAAGTGAGCCGCCCGGCGGTTCTGCTTTCGCGCATCGCGATGCGCTGTTCTACGCCGAGCCCGGCGCGGGGTGGGGTGTTCGCGGCGGAATACCGGCCGCCGACGATCCGCTGACGGACGAGTGTCTGAGGTGGTGCGCCGAATTCGGAGAAGCCCTGCAGCCGTATGTGAGTGGTGCCTACGTCAATGTCCCGAATGCCGGTATGCCGGAATGGGAATCGGCGTATTGGGGGGACAACGTCGAAAGGTTGCGCGCGATCAAGGCGAAATACGACCCTCAGAATGTGTTCGCCTTCGAGCAGAGCCTTTCGGCCGACGGCGGCTGATAACGCTTCAAGCCGGTCTGAACCGCACCGCCGCGATACGTTCCCGGCGAACCACATCCGCGAAATCCTCGGCCGACGGTATGCCGTCGTCGCGGAACTTCAGCCCCATCATCGTCGGGGCACGCTTGGCGCCCCAGGCTTTCGCGCAGCGGTGCGACAACTCGGCGACGAGCGCGGTGTCGGTCAGCAGTTCACCGCGCATCGTCGTCGTCCCCCCGTCGAGCAGTATGTCCGCGGTCGCCCCGTCGCGGAAGTTGTTCTTCCATCCCGCTGAGGTCAACGCATACAGTTCGCCGTCAATTCGATGGGCGCTCACCGGGATTGAGTATCGGCGCCCGCTCTTGCGGCCGACGACGTTGACCACCATCATGCGGCTGCGCAGTGGTCCGGCCAGGGGAGTGCGCAGCAACCTGCCGATCAAGGGGTTCACGATCCGCAGCACCCTGTCGGACGGGTGCGCCGCCGTGACAGCGGGGGTTTGTTCTGCCATGGATGTCACGGTATGACGGGGCGGTCCCGCAGAAGCGGTTCTCGCCAAAGTCGAAGCGCATGTGCCCAGCACCGTCGATGAGCGGCCCCAACGCTGGTGACGCTGATGTGACGCCTGTGGTTCGAGCGGGAGATTACGCCTACGTCGGTTGGTCCGTTCCTCATGTCGGCTCCAGCCGTGCAAGATGGTCGTAGAGCATCCCCGAACGGCACGGAGGCGGGTACATGCCTGAAGTCCAGTCCGCACCATCCAGTATTGGTGTCCTGACCAGCGGCGGTGACGCCGCCGGCATGAACGCAGCGGTGCGCGCCGTCGTGCTTACCGCCGCGCACCACGGCATCGACGTGTACGCGGTCCACGAGGGATACCACGGGCTCGTCACAGGTGGTGACCTCATCCGGCGCATGGAACCGATTGATGTCGAGGCAATCCTGCACCAGGGCGGTACTGTCATCGGCACCGCCCGATCGAAGCAGTTCAGAACTCGTGAAGGCCGCCGATCGGCCGCGCGCAACCTGGTCGAGCACGGTATCGACGCCCTCGTGGTGATCGGCGGTGACGGCAGTCTTGCGGGGGCAAACCTGTTCCGTCAGGAGTGGTCGGGATTGCTCGCTGAATTGGTTGAGGCCGGGGACATCTCGCAGGACCTGGCGGACGAACATCCTTTTCTGCGACTTGCTGGTTTGGTCGGGTCCATCGACAACGACATGGCAGGCACCGACATGACGGTAGGCGCCGATACGGCGTTGCACCGGATCATCGAGGCCTTGGACGCCTTGCACAGCACCGCTGCCAGCCACCAGCGCACCTTCGTGGTGGAAGTGATGGGCAGGAACTGCGGCTACCTCGCCCTCATGTCGTCGCTGGCGACCGCCGCGAGTTGGGTCCTCATACCCGAACAACCGCCAGGCGAGGGCTGGCGAGAGCAGATGTGTCGCGACATCAAGGCGGGCCGATCGATCGGCCGTCGACACAGCGTGGTCGTCGTCGCCGAGGGTGCCCACGACCGCGACGGCAACCGGGTCACCGCCGAACAGGTCAGACAACTGCTGGAGGACGAACTCGGTGAGGATGTCCGCATCACCGTCTTGGGTCACGTTCAACGTGGCGGTGCGCCAAGCGCTTTCGACCGCTACCTGGCAACGCACTTCGGCTTTCTGGCTGTGGAACGACTGCTTGCCGACACGCCCGACGCGCCCGCGCAACTGATCGGATTGCGGGGTAACCGCGTGGTCGCCTCGCCGCTGATGGAGTGCGTGGAGCGGACCCAAGAAGTCGCCACACGAATGAAGTCACGGGACTATGCGGGAGCGATTCAGGCGCGCGGGGGACATTTCGCGGAATCGTGCAGGGTCCTGGACACCATCCAACAGGCTGCGCCGCGGCCCGCCGAGACGAAGCCCTTCCGGATCGCCGTTGTACACGCCGGCGGACCGGCGCCCGGGATGAACACCGCGGTGCGCGCCGCCGTCCGACTCGGCCTGGATCGCGGCCACACCGTATTGGCGGTCAAGAACGGGTTTCGGGGACTAGCCAACGGTGACATACACGAGATGGGTTGGATGGATGTCAGCGGCTGGGTGTCCGAGGGGGGCGCCGAGATCGGCACCAATCGCTACGTGCCCGACCAGGCCGGTATCGCCCGGATCGCCGAACAGATAGCCGCTCATCGCATCGACGGGCTCATCGTCGCCGGTGGATGGGCGGGCTACCGGGCCGCTCACGAGCTCTATCGGCATCGGCAGGAGTATGACGCCCTTGACGTCCCACTCGTGTGCATGCCGATGACCATCAACAACGATGTCCCGGCAAGTGAATTGAGTATCGGCAGTGATACCGCGCTGAACAGCATCGTCTCCGACGTCGACAAGATACGGCAGTCCGCGGTCGCCACGCGACGAGTGTTCATTGTCGAAGTGATGGGCCACGACTGCGGTTATCTTGCCCTGGTCAGCGGGCTGGCCACCGGTGCAGATCGCGTCTACCTACCGGAGGAGGGCATCACACTGAACGCCCTGACCACCGACGTCCACGCGCTCGCGGACCGTTTCCGAACCGGCAAGCGGGTGGGCCTGATCGTGCGCAGCGAAGGCTCCGACCGCGTCTACACCACCAGATTCATTACTGCACTGTTCGAGAAAGAAGGCGCGGAGTTGTTCGATGCGCGGGAGGAGGTTCTTGGCTACGTCCAGGAGGGCGGAAACCCGTCGCCGTTCGACCGGGTGCAGGCGACGATCATGACCGCCCGCTGTATCGGATTCCTCTCAGAACAGCTCTCGTCCGGTGGCCGCGCCGGCGCAATGCTCGGATTTCAGTCCGGCGAACTGCGATTCACCGATCTCGCGCATTACCCGACGCTCATCGAAAACAACGCTCAGCGACCGGTCGAACAGCAGTGGTGGGACCATCGTCACCTGGCTGACGTCATGCGCGACTAAAAGGGCGGCCACGATGCGAAACTCGTGATTGCGCAACATGGTGTGGCCGGGCAGTATCCGAATATGGCGGAAACAACCGCCCCCACAGAAGACGACTTGGACAGCGCGCTGGCGCATTCCCGTAGCGCCGCCGAAGTCCTTGCGCTGTTGGGCAGTTCCCCCGACGGGCTCGACGGGGACATCGCGCGCGAGCGCCTGGCCGTCTACGGCGCGAACAAACTTCCGGAGAAGAAGCCGCGGCCTGCTGTTCTTCGGTACTTCGCACACTTCAACAACGTCCTGATCTACATCCTGATCGCGGCAGGCGTGCTCAAAGCCATCCTCAACGAGTGGGTGGACTGCGTGGTGATCATCTCCGTCGCGGTGATCAACGCATCGGTCGGTTTCATCCAGGAAGGCAGGGCTCAACGGGCGCTCGACAGTATCCGGGGGATGTTGTCCGTCTCCGCACAAGTGCGCCGCGACGGGGACTGGGAGAAGGTGGACGCACAGATGTTGGTTCCCGGCGATGTCGTGCGCATCGGGTCGGGCGACAGGATCCCGGCCGATATGCGTCTGCTCGAGGTGGCGAATCTGCGGGTGGAGGAATCGGCGCTCACCGGTGAATCCCTGCCTGCCAAGAAGGATGTCGGACAAGTCGGCGCGGACGCCGGTCTCGGTGATCGCATGTCGATGGTGTACTCGGGCACGATCGTCGCGGCGGGGGCCGGTACCGGCGTCGTCACCGCCACCGGCACCAGCACTGAGATCGGCCGCATCCAGTCGCTGATCGCCGACGTCGCGACCATCGACACACCGCTGACCCGCAAGCTGTCTCGGTTCGGCCGTCAACTGTCGGTCGCCATCTTAAGCATGGCCGCGGTGATGCTGATCATCGGCAAGCTGCTGCACCAGTTCTCGGTGAGCGACTTGATCACGGCGGCAATAGGTTTCGCCGTCGCCGCCATTCCGGAGGGGCTGCCCGCCGTCGTCACGATCACGCTGGCCCTTGGTGTGCAGCAGATGGCGCGCCGAAAAGCGATCACCCGAAAGCTGCCGGCCGTCGAGGCGCTCGGCGCGGTCAACGTCATCTGCTCGGACAAGACGGGAACACTCACCCAGAACGAGATGACCGCGCGCACCGTGGTGACCGCGCGCCACCGGTTCGACGTCACCGGCACCGGCTACCGCCCCGAGGGCGGCATCGAACTCGACGGCGCGCCGGTCGCGCCCGACGACTATCCGGACCTGGCGGCGGTGTTGACGACGATGGCCGTCTGTAACGACGCGCGGCTGCACGAGGTCGACGGGCAGTGGCGGGTGGTGGGTGACCCGACCGAGGGTGCGCTGCGCACGTTGACGCAAAAGGCCGGGCTCGACGACGCGCACTGGCCCCGGCTCGGTGTGGTGCCGTTCGAGTCGGTCAACAAGTTGATGATCACCCTCAACGCGACTCCGGGCGGTGAGCGCTACCTCTACGTCAAGGGTGCACCGGATCGGCTTCTCGACCGGTCCGCCACCCAGGCGGGCCCGATGTCCGCTGAGCCCCTCGACCGCCCACTCTGGGAGGCGCGCATCGACGAGCTCAGTGACCAAGGGCTACGGGTACTGGCCGCCGCTCGTCGACCTGCGGATGCGGACATTCCGGACCTCGACGACGTCAGCGCCGGACTGGAATTCCTGGGCGTCGTCGGCATCGTCGATCCGCCTCGGCCAGAAGCGATCTCGGCCATCGCGACCTGCCATACCGCGGGTATCCAGGTCACGATGATCACCGGCGACCACGCCGGTACCGCTCGCGCCATCGCTCGCGAAATGGGCATCGTCGCAACCGGTGAAGAGCCGCGCGTGGTCACCGGAGCTGAGTTGGAGGCCATGAGCCAGACCCGGCTGCGGCAGGTGGCCGACGACGTCGATGTCTACGCACGCACCAGCCCGGAGCACAAACTGCGCATCGTGAGCGCCCTGCAGGCGCAGGGCAAGGTGGTCGCGATGACCGGGGACGGCGTCAACGACGCACCGGCGCTCACCCGCGCCGACATCGGCGTGGCGATGGGCATCAAGGGCACCGAAGCCACCAAGGAGGCCGCGGGAATCGTCCTGGCCGACGACAACTTCGCAACCATCGCGCGGGCCGTCGAAGAAGGCAGGCGGATCTACGACAACATCCGCAAATCCGTGTTGTTCATGCTGCCAACCAACGGCGCGCAATCGCTGATCATCCTGGTCGCGATTCTGCTGGGATTCTCGCTCCCGCTGGAGCCGGTGCAGATCCTGTGGATCAACATGGTCACGTCCGTGACCTTGTCGCTCGCGCTGGTTTTCGAGAAAGCCGAAGAGGGCCTCATGGAGCGCCCGCCCCGCACAGCCGGCCAGGCGCTGGTGAACCGGGCTGACCTCGCGATGATCTCGTTGGTGTCGGTACTGGTCGCAGGCGCGACGCTCGCGGAGTTCTTCGTCGCGCGGGCGGGCGGGTACCCACTGGCCGTCGCCCAGACCGCCGCGGTGAACATGTTGGCCCTCGGCCAGCTGGCATACCTGCTCAACTGCCGGTTCGTCACCTCGTCAAGCCTTCGACCCCAGGTGTTTCGGGGCAACCCATGGGTATGGCGGATGGCCGGCGCCATGATCGTACTGCAGATCGTGTTCACCTACGCACCGTTCATGAACACCTGGTTCCATTCGGCACCGATCACATTCCGGGGATGGGCGGTCGCAATCGCGTTGTCCATCACGGTCTTTCTGACCATCGAGGCAGCCAAATGGGTGGGCCGCAGATATATGCCGTGGGCGATGTCGTGGTAGGGCGCACGGAGGTGGATATGACCGAACGTGACTTGTCCGTGGATTTCTATCGCGTCTCGGCCATAGGACTTGTCGTGGTTGGGCATTGGCTTGCTGCGTCTGCGACCTATCACGACGGTGAATTCGGTCTGCAGAACCTGCTGGAGGAGTTGCCGTGGACGCAGTGGCTGACGTTGCTGTTCCAGGTGATCCCCGCCTTCTTCCTGATGGCTGGTTACGCGAGCGCGGTCTCATGGTCGCGTCGGCAGAATGCCGGGGTGGAGCCGCCGCAAACGTGGTTGCGGTACCGGCTGTCGAGGACGCTGGGTCCGACTGCGGCGTACGTGGCAGCGGTGTTGATCGTGGTGCTGGTACTGCTCGGAATCGGTGTGGGCAGTTCGAAGTTGGCGTTCGGCGGGTGGGCGGTCGCCTACCACCTGTGGTTCCTGGTCACCTTCGTGCTCGTGATCTTGGCGACGCCTGCGGCGATGGCCGCCGACAACCGATGGGGGCTTGCCGTGCCGGCCGCGTTGGCCATCGCGGTCGGCGCCATCGACGTCGCCTACATCGGCGCCGACGTACCCTACGTCGGCTATCTCAACTATGTGCTGGGTTGGGCGGTGAGTTATCAACTCGGAATCGCTTGGCGCAGCGGTAGGTTGGCGGGATACCGACCGCTAGCGCTGGGAGGGGTCTCGGCCGTTGTGCTGACGGTGCTGCTCGCGTGGGGCCCGTATCCGGTCAGCATGATCGGCATTCCGGGCGAGGACCTGCAGAACACCGCTCCGCCCTCCCTGGCTTTGGTGGCGTTCGCCGCGGCTCAAGCCGGGCTTCTCCTGGCCGCCGCACCGTTCATCGATCGTGGGCTCAAGAGGATCCGCGCGCAGCGTCCGCTGGCGGCTGCCAACAGCGCGGTGATGGGGCTGTACTTGTGGCATATGGTGCCCGTCGTCATCGTGGCACTGGCCGGGTATCCGACGGGGCTCCTGCCTCAACCGCCTCTCGGCACCTCCGAATGGTGGCTGGTTCGCCTGGTCTGGGTTGTGGCGATTTCCATTGTGGCGGTGGTGCTGATGACGTTGCTGTGGTGGCAGCGAGCATTGTTCGCCGCGCCGTTGCCCTCCGTTGTGATACCGCTCGGTGGACGCTGGGGTTCCGCGGCCTTGTTCGCCGGGGCGTTGATCGCGTCGGCCGCCACGCTGTTGTTCACGGTCAACGGCTTTGCGCCCGATGGGCGTTTTCCGCTGCTCGCCACGCTGCTGTTCGGTGCCGGTGCGGTGTTGGTCGCCCTCACGCCCCGCGACCGCGGCTCCACCGACGAGTCGACTACAGACCCAGCGACGTCTGCGCCTGCTTGAGGGTCGCCGCAGAACCCTGCAAGCTGAGCAGTTCGGAGACCGACAGCGGCACTTCGAGCACCCGGCCCGCACCCGCGGCCGTCACGACCGTCGGCAATGACAGGCAGACATCGGTGATCTCATAGACGCCGCGCTGCACGGTCGACACCGGCAACACCCGGTGTTGGTCGTAGAGGATCGCCTCGATGATCCGGGCGGTCGACAGTCCGATGGCCAGGCTCGTCGCGCCTTTACCGGCGATGACCTCGTACGCCGCATTGACGACGGCCGCCGATATCTCGTTACGGGTCGGTTCGTCGAACACCACAGTGCCGTCGATGCGGAACTTCTCGGCAGGCACCCCGCCGATCGACACGCTCGACCACAGCGGGATCTGCGAATCGCCGTGTTCGCCCACGATGAAGCCGTGCACATTGGCGACGGCGAGGTCAGCCCGCTGAGCGATCAGATAGCGGAACCTGCTGGAATCCAACACCGTCCCGGACCCGAATATCCGGCCATCGTCAGTGCCCACCGCCTCGACCGCGGCGTAGGTGACGACGTCGACCGGGTTGGTGACGAACACGATGACCGCGTCGGGTGACTGTTCGAGCAGCTGTGGCGTCAACGATTGCGCCATCGCCACATTGGTGGTCGCCAAGTCCAGTCGGGTCTGCCCCTCGTCTTGTTTGGCGCCTGCCGTGACGATGATGATCCTCGAACCGGCGGTGATGCCGATGTCATCAGAGCCGATGGTGGGGCAGTGAGGTACGAACTGGCTGCCGTGGTTGAGGTCGAGCAGTTCGGCGCGGACCTTCTTGGCGTTGATGTCATAGAGCGCCAGGGCACCCGCGGAGCCCCGGATCAGGCAGGCGTAGGCGATCGCGGTGCCGACGCTGCCCATCCCGACGATGCTGACCTTGTTCGACAGCCCTTGCGATGTCTTCCTCATGGCTCCATAGTCGACGATGCGGGCCTGTTCCGGATGGATCCAGACGGAAATAGGACGGAAATCAGCCTGCCGCGGGGCTTTCCGTTCGCCGGCCCGGAGTCAATACAGCGGCCACCAGACCGGAATCACCACCATCGCGACCGCGAACCACGCCACCATCGTGACGATGCCCAGCCGCCAGTAGTCGCCGAAGCGGTAACCACCCGGGTTCAGCACGATCATGTTGGCCGGTGTGGCGATCGGAGTCAGCAGCGATGCCGCACCCGCGAGCGCCACGAGCATCAGCGTCGCGTGCACTGAGATACCGCTGTCGGTGGCCGCAGCCACCGCGATCGGTATCACGACCAACACCGTGGCAACGTTGGAGATGAACTGTCCGAGGACAGCCGTGAGCACGAAGAGCACGGCGAGCAACAGGTAGGGGCTGCGGTCGCCGACCAGATCGACGATCGGACGGGCGATCTGCTCTGCCGCCCCGCTGGCCTGGATCGCTGTGGACAACGGGATCAGCGCACCGATGAGAATGATCGTCTGCCATGGGATTGCGCGATACACCTGGTCCGTGCGCACCACGCGCGACGCCACCATCGCCAGTGCGGCCAGCAATGCCGCCACCGCCGGCGGCACGATTCCCGTCACGAGTAAAACGATCATCGCCGCGAGCACAGCAAGCGCTCGGGGTGCCGTGCGGTTCAGCGCAACCGTCTGACGCCTCACCTCCTCGGTCGAATCCACGACAAGCAAGCCCGACGATGTCAAGCGGTCGATCGCCGCCCATTGGCCGTGGACCAGGATGGTGTCGCCCTGTGCCAGTTCGACAACACGGGCGCCCACATCGGAGTTCATCCGGTGCACGGACAGGACGGTGAGTCCGCTCCAGTCGAGCCCGGGGAAAGCCTGCTGCCCCAACCAGTCCGACCGGGGTGGAACCACCAGCTCGGCGAGCCCGGTGTCGGGGCCCAACAGGTCGTCGGATTGTCCACTCGGCAGACGCTCAACCGAGCCCCCCGTGCGTTTCCCAAATGCGGCGACTACCTCGTCGTTCCCGTCCACGGTGAGCGCATCTCCTGGCTCGAGCCGGTGATGGTCGTCAACGATCCGACCGCCGCGCGATTGCGCCGCCACCAAAGTCAGATCCCCGCCGCCGGTCGCCTCCGAGTCTGCACCGTGCGGACTGACAACGTCGCGCACCGGCACACCCACTGCAGCCGACCCCTCATCGATCGTGAGCCGGAAGAGGCGGCGATTCAGCCCCCAGTGCTCCATGAGGCGCGGCAGGTACCCGCTGAAGTCGCTGGGCAGGGTGGTCGACTCCCGCTCCGGCAACAACCGACGGCCGAACACCACCGCAACCAGCACCGTCACGAGCACCAGCGGGACACCGACCAGCGCGAATTCGAAGTAGCCGAACCCGGAACCGCCGTGGTCGCGCGATGCGTCGTAGATGAGGACGTTCACCGGGCTGCCGCCCAGCGTGAGCAGCGCCCCCGCACTGGCGCCAAACGCCAACGGAATCAATACTTTCGATGGCGCGATCCGCGCCCGTCGCGCCACCGACACCGTCACCGGGACTAGTGCCGCGGCCGCACCGTTGACGGTTATCACCGCGCTGACCATTGCGCCGAGAGACATTACGGTGGCCGTCAAGCGGGCGTATGCCCGCCCTGCCAACCGAGTCAGCGTCCGGCTCACCCAGGCGGTGACCCCGGATGCCTCGAGGCCCTCGCTGACCACGAAGAGCGACGCGATGAACACGATCACCGCATCGCCGAATCCGCTGAACAGCGTCCTCGTGTCGACCAGCCCGGTGAAGTACAGCAGCAACGCCACACCGATCGCGACGACCTCGACGGGGAGCCGGTTCCAGATGAACAACACGACGGCGACCCCGACGATCACCAAGCTCAGTGTTGCTTCAGACATTCTGTGGACTTTCGATCGTTTCACCTGCGCTTGTTGTACGGCGTTCCGAGGTGGTCTGACGCACGCTGTGGTCGATTATCGCGGGGATGACCACGACTCCGCGGTGATTTCACGACGCCGCGCGTCGAAAGGCGACCGCTCCAGAACGCCGTATCGTTCGCCGATCACGGCATGCGATCGCCGAGGTGTGGCGATAATGGCGTCATGGCAGCCCATCCTGAGTTCGAGATTGCCCCCTGGGAACTGCGGTGGTCCGGCTTCGATCTCGATTTGCTGCCGGACGTCGAATCGATCTTCGCCCTCTCGAACGGCCACATCGGTCTGCGTGGATCCCTCGACGAGGGAGAGCCGGTTGGCACACCGGGCACGTTTCTGAACGGGTTCTACGAGAACCACGAATTGCCTTATGCAGAAGGTGGATACGGCTATCCCGAGGATGGCCAGACCATCGTGAACGTAACCGATGGAAAGATCATCCAGCTGTTCGTCCAGGACTCGCCGATGGATATGCGCTACGGCAGGGTGGTCGAACACGAACACATCCTCGACTTCCGGACCGGAACGCTGCGCCGCAACACCGTCTGGGCGTCACAGACCGGACGGTGCGTCCGAATCAGCTCCGAGCGCTTGGTCTCGTTCACCCAGCGCGCGGTGGCCGCGATCCGCTACGAGGTGGAGCCGCTGGACTCGTCCTTGGAACTGGTAGTGCAGTCCGACTTGCTGGCCAACGAGGCGGTGGTCACCGCGAGTGACGATCCGCGGCTGGCGGCCGCACTGGATCATCCCCTGGTCGCTGAATTCGCGTTCGCAGAGCGAAGTTCCGCAGTGCTCGTCCATCACACAAGACATTCCGGATTGCGTGTCGCCGCCGGCATGGATCATCAGCTCGACCTTCCGTCCGGCAGCGCGTGCGATATTCGCGCCGAAGACGACCTGGCGCGCATGACCGTCGCGGTCGACGTCGCCAAGGGCCAGGTACTGCGGATGACGAAGTTCATCGCGTACGGATGGTCGAGCAGACGCTCGACGGAGGCGTTGCGGGCGCAGGTGGAGGCCGCGCTCGCGCAGGCGAAACAGACCGGGTGGGACAATCTTCTGTCAGCGCAACGCGAATACCTCGATGCGTTCTGGTCCCACGCCGATATCGAGATCGACGGCGATCCAGAACTCCAACAGGCGATCCGGTACGCGTTGTTCCAAGTGCTGCAGGCGGGGGCCCGCGGTGAAAGCCGACCCATCTCGGCGAAGGGCCTCACCGGAACCGGATACGGCGGACACGCCTTCTGGGATACCGAAATCTACGTGCTGCCCATGCTGATCCACACCATGCCGGAAGCGGCGGCCGCTGCACTGCGCTGGCGGCACTCCACGTTGCCGAGCGCCAAGCGACGGGCTCGCGAACTCGCCCATGACGGAGCGATGTTCGCGTGGCGGACGATCAACGGTGACGAGTGCTCCGGCTACTGGCCGGCTGGGACGGCGGCCGTGCACGTGACAGCCGACATCGCCTATGCAACAGCGCAATACGTCGCTGCGACCGGAGACCGGCAATTCGAGAACGACTACGGCGTCGAGCTGCTGGTGGAGACCGCACGCCTGTGGGTCAGCCTCGGTCACCACGATTCAACGGGGCAGTTCCGGATCGACGGCGTCACCGGACCTGATGAGTACACCGCGCTGGTGGACAACAACCTGTTCACCAACTTGATGGCCCAACACAATCTCACCGAAGCCGCCGCCGCCTGTGAGCGCAATCCGGTGGTGGCCCGCCGCCTCGGCGTGAGCGCGGAAGAGACCGCGGTATGGCGCGTCGCGGCCTCGCACATGGTGGTGCCGTTCAACGACGACCTCGAAGTGCACGAGCAGTCGGAGAGCTTCACCCGGATGGCCCTGTGGAACTACGCCGAGACGCCGCCGAGCGCGTACCCGCTTCTGCTGAACTACCCGTACTTCGAGCTGTATCGCACCCAGGTCGTCAAGCAGGCGGACCTCACGCTGGCGATGTACTTGCGGGGCGACGCCTTCACTCCGCAGGAAAAGCTGCGCAATTTCGAGTACTACGAAGCGCAGACCGTCCGGGACTCATCGTTGTCGGCCTGCGGACAAGGGGTGCTGGCTGCCGAGGTCGGCCAGCTGCGGCTCGCCTACGACTACTTGGTCGAGACGGCGTTCATCGACCTGCATAACCTCCACGACAACGTGTCCAGCGGGCTGCACATCGCCGCGCTCGCCGGCACGTGGCTGGTCTGCGTGGCGGGCTTCGGCGGAATGCGTTGTCGCGGAGACGAGCTGACGTTCGCCCCCGCACTTCCGCCGGCGCTGAACCGGCTGACGTTCAGGCTCACCTGGCGCAACAGTTGCCTAGCGGTGGAAGTCACCGCGCATGAGGCGACGTATCGCCTTCAGTCGGGTGATCCGGTACACCTCACCCACCACGGTCAGGCGGTGACCGTCGACAACGATGCGGTGGTCCTCCCGCTCCCGAAGCCGCCGCCAGAGCGCGACATCGACTTCCCGACCCACCGCGCGCCGTACCGAAGGGCGTGACGCGCGACGGAAGAGGCTAGAGCGATCCGAGGTCGCCGGGCCGCAGGCCGAGGAAGCGGTACTCGGGCCGCGGGGTGGACAGATCGTTGCCGATCGACCGCTGGTGCCGGAGGAATTCCGCCGTCACCCGCTGGATCGTGGAATTCGGTGGTCGATGAATATTCGCCCGACCCGCCGCAAACGCCCGTACGTCTCCGAAAGGAACGCCGGAAGATTCTGTTCGACGACGGCGAGAATCACCGAGAAGAGATTGGGAGCGACGCCGCAGCCAGGTTATGGCACCCCCAGCCACCGAAGACGGTTCGTCGCAAGTGCCACCTGCCGTCGACCGTAAGCCGTTACGCTGACCACGCGGCAAGCACATCGAACGCCGAGGGACAAGAAGCGTAGAGCGAGCCGAGGGAGGACGCGACGAATCCCGGAACGCCAAAGCCGGTCGACGCTCATCGCGGCAGGGTCGACTTCACCGGCGTGCGTTGGGGATCGGTCGAGTGGACGCTACTGTGCATGCTTTACCTGCGGGCCTGCGAGAGCCGATCGGCCCAACCGATACTGGACGACCAGCTCGCCGCACAGCACGTCGCACGCATCGATTACGACTGGGAGCGTGTCCACCGTGCCGTACGCCCGGCGATCAATCAGTTCGGCGTGGCATTGCGTGGCGCGCAGTTCGACGCACTGGTCACCAACTACCTGGCCGCCCATCAGAATGCCACCGTACTGCATCTAGGTTGTGGATTGCATAGCCGCGCAACACGTTTGACAATACCCCCTGGCGTGAGATGGTTCGACGTCGACTTGCCGCAAGTGATCGCGTTGCGTCGGCAGCTGTACGCCGAGTCCGGTCGCTATCACATGATCGGTTCGTCGGTCACCGACCCGTTGTGGCTTGACCAGATCCCGAAAGGCGGTCCCGCTCTGATCGTCGCAGAGGGTGTTCTGATGTATCTCACGCCGGATGACCTGAAGCGGCTGCTGCCCCAGCTACTCGATCGCTTCGATAGCGGAGAGCTCCTCGCCGACCTCCTGTCGCCCTGGGGACCTCGACTGTCCAGATCGGGCATCATCAAATGGGGCACGCGCGACGGTCGGGAGATCACCCGGTGGGATGCCCGACTACGCCTGATCGACGACAGCTCGGTCATCGCTGGATTCGAAAAAATACCGCTCACGACCCCGCGACTTCTGTACCGGATACAGAGCCTGATCCGCACGACCCGAAATTACGATCGACTCTTCCAATACAGGTTCTAGAGCCCCAGCGAAGCGCTCCCGCATGTCCTGGCGTTTGCTAGCTGATGTAACCACAAATCGCGGATCAGCCGCTGCTTACGGAGGCGACAATTTTTTGCCGAAACTGCATAAGCGCGTCGAGGACGAGTTAGCGTCGAACTGGTTTTACTCAAGCGGGGGTTTGGAGAGAACCGATGAGCGAGCGCCCGTTCGACGACGAAAACGGCAATTTGCTCGTCGTGGTCAACGACGAGGCGCAGCACGGCGTGTGGCCGGCCTTCGCGGCGGTCTCAGCTGGCTGGAGGGTGGTTCACGGGGGAGCGGACCGCGTTACGTGTCTGGACTACCTCGAACAGAACTGGTCTGAAACACGGCTGAAGAGCCTGCGCACGCGGCTCAGGGCACACCAAGCCTGATCTGCTTCCCTTCAATATCTTCTGGAGCGGGGCTCGAATGGAGCTTGACAACCAGGCATTGCCGTTGACGCGCCGGCAACTTGACATTTGGCTTGCCCAACAGTCAGGCCACTCCGGCACCGAGTGGCAGCTCGGCATGTTCGTCAAAATCGAGGGCGCCATCCAGCCGGACGTCTTCGAACAGGCGATCAGGCTGGGGCTGCAGGAAGCCGAACCGATTCGCGCCGCCTTCTTCGAGAAGGACGGTCAAGTAGTCCAGCGAGCGATCGACTACTCCGACGTCGAGTTGGCTCGCTACGACCTGATCGGCTCGTACGACGCTGAGCAGGAAGCCCGGCAGATTGCGACAGCGATCGAACGCACCCCGATGCCGTTCGACGGCAAGCTGATGAAGTTTGCGCTGTTTGCAACGCGGCCCAACGAGTATTACTGGTTCGCATGCTGTCATCACATCGTCATCGACGGCATCAGCATGGGACTGGTGGGCAGGCGTATCGCCGCGATCTACTCAGCACTTGTCGCAGGCGAGCCCGCCTCGCCCGCTTTCTTCGGCTCTCTTCGGGACTTCGTGCGCAGCGAGCTGGAGTACGAGTCGTCGACCGACTACCAAGATGACGAAGCGTACTGGCGGGAGAACCTCCCGTCGGAATCCGCACCAGACTTCCGGCTACCGCGAACCGAGAGCACGACCGATTCGCACCGGCCATCCCCTTCGATCCACCTCGATCCGGCGGTCGCCGGTTGCGTCAAAGAGTTGGCCAAGGCACTGGGCATCCGGCGGTCGTCCGTCCTCACTGCGGCGTGCGCGCTGCTGGTGCGCGGCTGCAGCCACGGCGACTCGGAGGTGGTGCTCGACTTCCCGGTCAGCAGGCGGGTGGATGCAAAGACGAAAACGCTTCCCGCAATGCTCGCCGGAGTCGTCCCGCTGGTCTTGAAAATGTCGCCGCACTCCACAGTCGCCGACCTCTGCCGGCAGGTCGACAAGCGAACTCGAGAAAATTTGCTTCATCAACGTTTTCCGGTGCGATCCCTCGAGCTCGGCGGTGACCATCGCCGCTTGCGACAAGTGCCGGACCGGGTCGTGCTCAACTTCGTTCCCTCCCGCCTGTCGCTGAACCTCGCCGGTGTGCCGGCGACGGCAACGTACACGACATTCGGCCCGGTCGGGCACTTCGGCTTGTTCTTCGTCGGAGTCGGTGATCAGCAGTCATTCTTTTCGGCGGGGGCAGGGCAACCGTTTGCGGACTTCACGCCATCGGATATGGCCGAACGTCTGCAACGGATGTTGACGGCCATGGCAGCCGCTCCCGAGTGTCGGTTGTTGTCGTTGACTGTCCTCGGATCGAACGATCAGGCACGCCTCGACGAATGTGGTAATCGTGCGGTGCTGACCACGGCCCCACCCACGTCGTCGATCCCTGCGCTGTTCTCTGCGCAGGTGACACGCACGCCCGATGCGATCGCGCTGGTATGCGGCGACCGCACGTGGACTTATCGGGAGTTGGACGAGGCGTCCAACCGACTGGCTCGCCTGCTGGTCTCACGCAAAGTGCGGCCAGGACAGATAGTGGCGCTGCTGTTTTCGCGCAGTGCCGAGGCGATTCTGTCAATCCTGGCGTGCTTGAAGACCCGCGCGGCGTACCTGCCGATTGACCCGGCGACGCCCGCGGCCCGGATCGGATACATCATCGAGGACGCTGCGCCCGTCGCCGCGATGACGACCGCTGAGTTGGCCTCGTCGCTCTCCGGATACGGGCTGCCGGTCATCGGCGTCGACGACGTGGCGACGCGGTTAGAGTCCGACGACTCGTTGCCGCCACCCGATCCCGATGACATCGCCCACGTCATCTACACCTCCGGCACCACGGGGGCTCCCAAAGGTGTTGCGATCACGCACCGTAGCCTCACCCGATTACTCGGTCCACCCGATGAGCATCTGTCCGCCCGCGCGTGGGGGCAGTGGCATTCGTATGGCTTCGACGCCTCAGTCGAAGAGATCTGGCGCGCTTTGCTACACGGTGGGCGGTTGGTGATCGTGCCCGAGGAGGTCGCGGCCTCCCCGCAAGACCTGCACGCCTTGCTCGTCGCCGAGAACGTCAGCGTCCTGAGCCAGACACCCTCGGCGCTGGGAACACTTGCGCCGGAGGGCCTGGAATCGATGGCGCTGCTGGTGGCCGGCGAAGCTTGCCCCGCCGAGTTGGTGGACCGGTGGGCGCCGGGTCGGGTGATGCTCAACGGCTATGGGCCGACCGAGACGACCATCTGCGCATCGAGAAGTGCTCCGCTGGTGCCCGGTTCGGGTGCGCCGCCTATCGGCTCACCTGTCAGAGGAGCGGCGTTGTTTGTCCTCGACGGGTGGTTGCGGCCGGTGCTTCCCGGTGTGGTCGGGGAGTTGTACGTCGCGGGCAGCGGTGTGGGCGTGGGGTATTGGCGTCGAGCGGGGTTGACCGCGTCGCGGTTCGTGGCGTGTCCGTTCGCCGGCGGGGGGCAGCGGATGTATCGCACCGGGGATCTGGTGTGTTGGCGTCCAGACGGTCAGTTGCAGTATTTCGGGCGCGCCGATGAACAGGTCAAGATCCGCGGCTATCGCATCGAACTGGGCGAGGTACAGGCGGCGTTGGCCGGGCTGGCCGGGGTGCAGCAATCGGTGGTGATCGCGCGCGAGGACCGCCCCGGAGACAAGCGGCTGGTGGGCTATGTGACCGGCGCGGTGGATCCGGCAGCGGCGCGTGCGGCGTTGGCCGACCGGCTACCGCCCTACATGGTGCCGGCGGCGGTGGTGGTGCTCAACGGGTTGCCGGTCACGGTCAACGGCAAGCTCGACACCGCCGCGTTGCCGGCCCCCGAATATGTCGACGCCGATCGGTATCGCGCTCCAGCCAACCACATCGAGGAGATGCTGGCCGGTATCTATGCCCGTGTGCTCGGACTGCCACGCGTGGGTGTCGACGACTCCTTCTTCGACCTCGGCGGCGACTCCTTGTCGGCGATGCGCGCGGTCGGCATGATCGCCAAGTCCGTCGACGCCCACCTGACCGTGCGCGCGTTGTTCGATGCGCCCTCGGTCGCCCTGTTGGCATCCCGCGTCAGAGCTGACGGAAGTCGGCGCCCGCAGTTGGTAGCCGGCCGGCGGCCTGCGGTGATTCCGTTGTCGTTCGCCCAGAGTCGGCTGTGGTTCCTGGACCAGCTGCAGGCGGGTGCCTACAACATGCCGACCGTCCTGCGGATCAATGGCCCACTGGACGTCAAGGCGCTCGTTACCGCCCTCGACGATGTCGTTGCGCGACACGAAGTGTTGCGCACCGTGTATTTCCAAACCGATGGTGTGCCACGTCAACAGGTGCTGTCCGCCGATGCTGCGATGTGGCGGCGCTACGGCATGCCGGTGGAATCGATGTCCGAGCGCGAGGCGTTCGGCGAGTTGACGGCACTGGCGGTCTATCCGTTCGACCTGTCGGTGGAGATTCCGCTTCGCGCTCAACTGTATGCGATTGGCCCCCAGGAGTATCTGTTGGGGATCGTGGTGCACCACATCGCGTTCGACGGATGGTCAGTGGCACCGCTGGCGCGCGATCTGGGTCAGGCGTATGAAGCCCGCCGACAGGGCCGAGAGCCCGAGTGGTCTGCGTTACCGGTGCAGTACGTCGACTACGCGTTATGGCAGCGTGCACAGTTCGGCGATCTGGCGGACAGCCGCAGCCCGATCGCCGCACAGCTGGACTATTGGCACGAGGCCTTGGCGGGCATGCCCGAACGGCTCCAGCTTCCAACTGATCGGCCCTATCCCCCAGTGGCCGACCAGCAGGGCGCCACCTTGCCAGTGGACTGGCCGGCGTCACTGCAGCAGCGGGTACGTCAGTTGGCCGCGAATTGCAACGCGACCAGTTTCATGGTGGTGCAGGCCGCGCTCGCGGTACTGCTGTCGCGGTTGAGCGGCAGTCCGGATGTAGCGATGGGGTTTCCGATCGCCGGCCGCACCGATCCTGCACTCGACGAGTTAGTGGGTTTCTTCGTCAACACGTTGGTTCTGCGGGTTGACCTGGCGGAGGACCCCACGGTCGATGAGGTACTCGCGCAAGTACGCCAACGCAGCATAGGCGCCTACGAAAACGAGGACGTACCCTTCGAGGCGCTCGTCGAACGCCTGAACCCGACCCGCAGCCTGACCCATCACCCGCTGGTCCAGGTGTTATTGGCCTGGCAGAACCTGCCCGGCAATGCGGGCGCCCCCACCCCGTTGACGTTGGACGGGCTCCAAGTCACCCAGATTCCGGTCGACACTCACACCGCGCGCATGGACCTGTCATTCTCGCTGGCCGAGCGGTGGACGGAAACCGCTGAGCCAGCTGGCATTTCGGGGGAAGTAGAATTCCGCAGCGACGTTTTCGACCCGCACACGATCACGACTCTGCTGCAACGCTTCGAGCGGATCCTGACGGCCATGACAGCCGATCCGGCAGCGCGCTTGTCGTCGATCGAGCTGCTCGACGCCACCGAGTTCGCTTGGCTGGATCAGATCGGCAACCGCGCGGTGCTCGCCGACCCGGCTCCTGCGGCCGCGTCGATACCGCAGCTGTTCGCCGAGCACGTCATGCGCCGTCCGGAGATGGTTGCGATCAGCTGCGGACGGGGTTCGTGGACGTACCTCGAACTCGACCAAGTCTCAGATCGGTTGGCACACCTGCTGTCTGCCCATGGTGCTGGTCCCGGTGAGACTGTCGCGTTCCTGCTGGAACGCTCTGCCGAGGCGATCGTGGCGATGCTGGCGGTACTCAAGACCGGCGCCGCTTATCTGGCGATCGACCCGGCCCACCCGGACGCCCGCGTCGAGTTCATGCTCACCGACGCCACACCGGTGGCCGCGCTCACCACCCCCGATCTGCGACAGCGCCTCAACGGTTACACGCTTACCGTTTTCGACGCCGCCGACCCCGGCGAGGACGCGCAGCGCGGTTCCACGCTCTCGACACCGGCACCCGAGGACATCGCTTACGTCGTCTACACCTCGGGGACCACCGGAACTCCCAAAGCCGTGGCCATCACCCACCACAACCTGGCTCATCTCGCCGCCTCGACACCACCGGGTCTGCCTGCAGCGCAGGTGTGGACGCAATGTCACTCCTACGGTTTCGACTTCTCGGTCTGGGAGATCTGGGCTGCCCTGCTCGGCGGCGGCAGGCTCGTGGTGGTGCCCGAAGAGGTGGCCGCTTCACCGGAGGACTTCCACGCCCTGCTGGTGCGCGAACATGTCAACGTGCTCACCCAGACTCCATCCGCAGTGGCGGCTCTGAATTCGGACGGGTTGGAGTCCGTGGCCGTACTGCTGGGCGGCGAAGCGTGCCCAGCCGATGTCGTAGACCATTGGGCCCCCGGCCGCGTGGTGATCAACGCCTATGGCCCTACCGAGACAACGGTGTACGCCTCGATGAGCACACCCCTGCAGGCAGGCACCGGGGCGGCGCCGATCGGTGCGCCGGTGGCGACCGCGGCGCTCTTCGTTCTCGACGAGTGGCTGCGCCCGGTTCCGGCCGGAGTGGTCGGTGAGTTGTACGTCGCCGGTCGAGGCGTGGGCCTCGGCTACCTGGGGCGGTCCGGGCTGACCGCAAGCCGGTTCCTGGCCTGCCCGTTCGGCCGGCCCGGCACACGCATGTACCGCACCGGCGACCTGGTGTGCTGGCGCGCCGACGGTCAACTGCAGTACCTGGGTCGCGCCGACGAACAGGTGAAGATCCGCGGCTACCGCATCGAGCTCGGCGAGATCCAAGCCGCCCTCGCCGCCCTCGACGGCGTCGAGCAGGCCGCCGTCATAGCCCACGAGGACCAGGCCGGGGTCAAACGGCTGGTCGGCTACCTCACCGAAAGTGTGCCCGGGACAGTCGATCCGGCCTCCGTGCGGCCCGTGCTCGCCGACCGGTTGCCCGCGTACATGGTGCCGACGGCGGTGGTGCTTCTCGACGCACTGCCTTTGACCGTCAATGGAAAACTCGATACCCGCGCACTGCCGATCCCCGACTACCAGAGCTCGCAGCATTACTCGGCACCTGCCGACGCAGTCGAAGAGGTGTTGGCCGGCATCTATGCGCAGGTGCTGGGTGTTCAGCGGGTGAGCGTCGATGACTCGTTCTTCGATCTCGGCGGCGACAGTATCTTGTCGATGCAGGTGGTGGCCCGGGCCCGCGCCGCCGGTCTGCGGTGTCGGCCCCGCGACATCTTCGTCGAGCAGACCGTTGCCCGGCTGGCCCGGGTCGCCGGGATAGCCGGCGGTGAGATCGGCCCTGCCGACGAGGGCGTCGGCGCCGTCAATGCGACGCCCATCATGTGCTGGCTGAATCAAATATCGGGCGATATAGACGAATTCAACCAGACCGTGGTGGTGCAGGCGCCGGCAGGGGTCACCCACCCCGATGTCGTCGCCATGCTGCAGACGCTGTTGGACCGCCACGCCGCCTTGCGGCTGCGTGCCGAACACCGCGAGACGGGCTGGTCGCTGTACGTGCCCGAGCCTGGGTCGGTCGACGCCGCGGCAAGCCTGCACACCGTAGAAGAGTTGACGACAGATGCGTTGGTGGCCGGGCGTTCTCGACTCGACCCCTCCGCGGGCGTGATGCTCAGCGGTCTGTGGGCGCCGAGCACCGGCGAGTTGGGTTTGATCGTCCACCACCTCGCCGTAGACGCGGTCTCGTGGCGGATTCTCCTCGAAGACCTCAACATCGCCTGGACGCAGTACCACAGCGGACAGCCGATCGAGTTGCCACCGTTAGGCACCTCGTTTCAGCGCTGGGCGGCGCTGCTCGACAAGCATGCTCACAGTCCGGCGGTCATCGCCTCCGCCGACACCTGGCGCAAAGCGTCCACCATGCCAACGGCTTTGCCCTGCGTACGACCTGAGAAAGATACCTATGCCACCGCGGGCCGGTTGTCAGCGTCGCTGGATCCGGAGACGACGCGACTGCTGTTGGGGCAGGTGCCTTCCGCGTTACACGCCGGCGTGCAGGACATCCTGCTGATCGGGTTCGCGTTGGCATGGCGAACGTTCCTCGCAGGGAACGACTCCGTCGTCATCGATGTCGAAACCCATGGGCGCAACGAAGACCTGGCTCCCGAGCTCAACCTGTCCCGTACGGTGGGCTGGTTCACGTCGAAGTACCCGGTGGCGCTGACCCTCGATCCGCTGCGCTGGGGTCAGGTGGTCGCCGGTCACGCCGCGGTAGGCGCTGTGCTCAAGAACGCCAAAGAACAACTGCGTGCCCTACCGGACGGCATGACATACGGATTATTGCGTTACCTCAACACCGGTGTCGAGCTGCCCGAGACTGATCCGGCCGTCGGGTTCAACTACCTCGGACGGCTGGACGCAGGCGGCGTGCAGATGTCCGAGGACATGTGGCGGCTCTGCGATGACGGGTTGGCGTTGGCAGATGCCGTCACGGCGGTAGCCATGCCGCTGTCACACACCGTCGAACTCAACACCGCCGCCGTCGAGGGCGCCAATGGGGCGCTGCTACAGGCCAATTGGACATGGGCGGCATCGATTTTGGACGAAAGCCAAGTCGACGGGCTCAACCGTCTATGGTTCGACGCGCTGAAGGGCATCTGCCGCCACGTCGTACGCGGCGGCGGTGGGTTGACACCCTCCGACATCACACCCGTCGTCCTCGACCAGGACCAGATCGACCAGCTCGAGAAGCAGGACCGCGTCGCCGACATCCTTCCGCTGACCCCGCTTCAGAAGGGGTTGCTCTTCCACGCCAACACCACGGCCAGCGCAGACGACGCGGTCTACGCCATGCAACTCGACATCTCCATCGACGGCCCACTCGATCCGCAGCGACTCCGACACGCCATCGAGACGGTGGCCAAGCGCCACCCCAACCTCGCGGCCCGGTTCGACGGCCACTACGGGCAACCGATCCAGGTCATTCCGGCCGACCCCGTCATCCCTTGGACGTTCTTCGACCTTGGTGCCACCGGCATCGATGTCGGCATGGATGTCGGCATGGATGCGGCCGCCGCCGCGGTGGCTGCCGGCCTGACCCCCGGTGCGCCGCCGACCGATACAGCGACCACGGACGCGGTCTACCGGCCCCTCGAAACCGATGTGGCTGAGGCGATCACGAAGCTGTGCGCGGACGAACGTGCCGCGGTCTGCGACCTCACCCGTCCACCCGCCTTCCGGACGGCCGTCGTGCGGACGGCGCCGAACCGACACCGACTGGTGCTGACCAACCACCACATCGTGCTCGACGGCTGGTCGCTGCCGATCGTCGCCCGAGAGATCTTCGCCAGCTACTACGGACACCGACTGCCCGCCGCCGGTTCCTACCGCCGATACGTCATGTGGCTTGCCGAACGGGACAACACCGCGGCGCGTGCGGCCTGGCGTGAGGTGCTGGCCGGCTTCGACACGCCCACTCTGGTCGGCCCTCCGAACCGGCTGAGGCTCGGGCCGCGAGGGACCATCGCGTTCCGGGTCGGCGAGGACTCGACGCGGGCGCTCGGCGAGCTGGCACGCTCATGCCACACGACCGTCAACACGGTGCTGCAGGCCGCCTGGGCGCAGTTGCTGGTGTCACTGACCGGCCACCACGATGTCGCATTCGGCACTGCGGTGTCCGGGCGATCCACCGACATCATCGGCGCTGAATCGATGGTCGGCCTGCTGATCAACACCGTGCCGGTGCGCGCCTACACCACTCCGGCGACGACTGTCGGCGAGTTGCTGGACCAACTGCAGCGCAGCTACAACCACACACTGGAACACCAGCACCTCGCGCTGAGCGAGATTCACCACGCCACCGGCCAGGATCTGCTGTTCGACACCGTCCTCGTGTACGAGAACTATCCCGTCGACGCCCGCACGTTGCTCAGCAACGGGCTGACCATCACCGAGGTCAACGGACGCGAGTCCACCCACTACCCGCTCGCGGTCGTCGCGCAGCCGGGCACGGAGTTGGGAATGCGCATCGAGTTCGACACCGACGTGTTCGAGGCGACTGAGGTCGACGAGCTCAGCCGGCGCTTTCAGCGGGTGCTGCAGGCGATGACCGCCGACCCGACGCGCCGGTTGTCGTCGATCGATCTGCTCGACCGCGACGAGCACGCGGTTCTCGACCGGCACAGCAACATAGCGGTGTTGACCCAGACCTCGGCGCCGACAACGATTCCGGCGCTTTTCGCCGCGCAGAAGGCGCGCGACCCGCAGGCGGTCGCGCTGACCTTCGAGCGTGAGTCGATGTCGTACGGCGAGCTCGACGAGGCGTCGAATCGACTCGCCCACTTGCTAGTTCGACATGGAGTCGGCCCGGGCCGGTGTGTAGTGATTGTGTCCGAGCGCTCGGCACGGGCCGTCGTGGCGATACTGGCCGTGCTCAAGAGCGGGGCAGCTTACCTGCCGATCGACCCGTCGACGCCCAGGGCTCGTATCGAGTTCATCGTCGCCGACGCCGCACCGGCCGCCGCGCTCACCACCGGCGACCTGGCGGACCGGATGCACGACATCGACGTCCCTGTCGTCGAACTCGACGATGCCACGATATCCGCAGAGCCGACCTGCGCGCTGCCCGAACCGGCCGCCGACGACATCGCGCATATAATCTACACATCGGGGACCACGGGCGTACCGAAAGGCGTTGCGGTCACACATCACAACGTCACTCGCCTCTTCGACTCCCTCGACGTCGGCCTCGAGCTGGGGCCGTATCAGGTGTGGACCCAGTGTTCGTCATTGGCCTTCGACTTCTCGGTCTGGGAGATCTGGGGCGCGCTGTTGTTCGGCGCACGGCTTGTGGTGGTGCCCAAGTCGGTGGCCCGCTCGCCGAAGGACCTGAACGCTTTGTTGCGCAGTGAGCACGTCACCGTGCTGAGTCAGACACCGACGGCGGTGCAGGCGCTTTCAACCGAGGGCTTGGCAGCCGTCACGTTGATGGCGGCCGGTGAGGCCTGCCCGGCCGAGGTGGTGGACCGCTGGGCGCCGGACCGGGTGATGCTCAACGGCTACGGGCCGACCGAGAGCACCGTGTACGCGACAATCAGCGCGCCACTGACGGCAGGATCGGACACGGTGCCGATCGGTGCACCCGTGCCGGGCGCCGCGCTGTTCGTCCTCGACGGGTGGCTGCGCCCGGTACCGCCCGGGGTGGTGGGCGAGCTGTACGTGGCGGGCCGAGGGGTCGGCGTCGGATACTGGCGTCGGCCTGGCCTGACCGGATCGCGGTTCGTCGCATGTCCCGGCGGTGAGCTCGGCGCACGGATGTACCGTACCGGTGATCTAGTGCGGTGGCGCGCAGATGGGCAATTGCAGTACCTGGGTCGCGCCGACGAGCAGGTCAAGGTACGCGGCTACCGGATCGAACTCGGTGAGGTGCGCACCGCGCTTGCTGAGCTGATCGGCGTCGAGCAGGCCGCGGTGATCGCCCGCGAGGACCGCCCCGGTGACAAACGCCTGGTGGGTTACCTCACCGAAACCATCCCTGGGACAATTGATCCGGCGGAGACGCGGGCCGCCCTTTTCGAGCGGTTGCCGTCCTACATGGTGCCCGCAGCCGTGGTGGTGCTCGACGTAATGCCACTGACGGCGAACGGCAAGCTCGACGTCCGTGCCTTGCCGGCACCGGAGTACCAGGGCGTCGATCACTACCGCGCCCCGGCCACTCCCATCGAGGCGATCCTGGTCAGCCTCTACGCGCGGGCGCTCGGACTCGAACGCGTCGGTGTCGACGACTCCTTCTTCGACCTCGGCGGGGACAGTATCTTGGCGATGCGCGTGGTCGCCGACATCAACACCAGCCTCGACGGCGATCTCTCCGTGCGTGCCTTGTTCGACGCGCCCACAGTCGCCGGGCTGGCGCGCTGTCTCGGCGGTGACGGGGGCCGGCGCGCACCATTGGTCCCGGTCGCGCGTCCCCCGGTGATCCCATTGTCGTTCGCCCAGAGGCGGCTGTGGTTCATCGACCAGTTACAGGGTCCTTCAGCCGTTTTCAACATGACTGTCGCGCTGAATCTGCAAGGGCAGCTTGACGTCGACGCGCTGCAAGCGGCTCTACACGACCTCGTCGCCCGCCATGAGAGCCTGCGCACGTTGTTCCCAGCGCCCAAGGGGGTCCCACAGCAGCACGTCGTGGCCGCCGACAACGCCGACTTCGGATGGCAGGTCGTCGACGCCACTGCCTGGTCGGCGGAGCGGCGCAGCGACGCCATCGAGGAGACGGTACGCCTGGCCTTCGACCTCTCTTCGCAGATCCCGTTGCGAGCCCGGCTGTTCCACGTCGGTGAAGACGAACACGTGTTGGCGGGCGTAGTGCACCACATCGCCGCCGACGGCTGGTCGATCGCCCCGCTGATACGCGATCTCAACGCGGCATACACGAGCCGGTGCGCGGGGCGGCCACCGGCGTGGTCGCAATTGCCGGTGCAGTACGCCGATTACACGCTGTGGCAGCGTGAGCAGTTCGGCAATCTCGACGACGGCAGCAGTCCCATCGGAGCCCAACTGGCGTACTGGCAGGACGCGCTGGCGGGGATGCCCCAACGGCTGCAGCTACCGACCGACCGTCCCTACCCCCCGGTGGCTGAGCAGCGCGGCGCCACGGTGACCGTCCAGTGGCCGGCCGAGTTGCAACGTCGGGTGGGGGATGTGGCCGCGCAGCACAATGCGACGAGTTTCATGGTCGTCCAAGCCGGCTTGGCTGCGTTGCTGTCCCGGCTGAGTACCAGCTACGATGTCGCCGTTGGGTTCCCGATCGCCGGACGCCGCGATCCCGCGCTCGATGACCTCGTCGGTTTCTTCGTCAACCTCTTGGTGCTGCGGGTGGATCTGGCGGGCGACCCGACGGTCGCGGAGTTGCTTGCGCAAGTGCGACGGAGCAGCCTGGACGCCTACGAGAACCAGGATGTGCCGTTCGAAGTGCTGGTCGATCGGCTCAACCCGGCCCGCAGCCTGACCCATCACCCGCTCGTACAGGTTGCGTTGGCCTGGCAGACGGCCATCGGAGGCGCCGACGATACCGGCGGGCTGACGCTCGGCGATCTGCAGGTCACCCGGATGCCCGTGAAAACCCACACCGCTCGTATGGACTTGGTGTTCTCCCTGTCCGAGTACTGGACCGACACTGGTGAGTGCGACGGGATCGGCGGGACGGTCGAATTCCGCACCGACGTGTTCGACGCCGCCACCGTCGAGACCCTGGTCGCACGGTTACAACGGGTCTTGACTGCGATCACGATCGATCCCTCGCGGCGGTTGTCGGCGGTGGACGTGCTCGCCGACGAAGAGCACGCGCAACTCGAGCGGTTCGGCAACCTCGTCGGATTGACCGCCCCGAGGCCTGCGCCGGACTCGATTCCGGCGTTGTTCGCCGAACACGTGGCGCGCGCACCGGATGCGGTCGCGGTCAGCTGTCTGGACACTTCCTGGACCTACCGGCAACTGGACGAGGCTTCGAACCGGCTGGCGCACTTGTTGATCGGCTGCGGGGCGCAACCGGGACGATGCGTGGCGCTGGCGATGAGCCGGTCGGCCGAGGCAATCGCAGCGATAATTGCGGTACTCAAGACCGGAGCGGCGTACCTGCCGATCGATCCGGGCTTGCCGTCGGCGCGTATCGAGTTCATGATCGCCGACACCGCACCGATCGCCGCGGTCACCACGGCGGCCCTGCGCGACAGCCTCGATGGCTGCGACGTGCTCGTTGTCGACGTTGACGATCCCGGCATCGCGACTCAGCCGGACACCGCGCTACCGCCGCCCCCCGCCGAACACCTCGCGTACGTCATCTACACCTCGGGCACCACCGGCGTGCCCAAAGGCGTTGCGATCACCCACCACAACGTGACCCAGCTGTTGTCGTCGCTGGACGCCGGACTGCCGCGGCCCGGGGTATGGGCGCAGTGCCATTCGTTGGCGTTCGACGTCTCGGTCTGGGAGATCTTCGGCGCACTGCTGCGCGGTGGACGGGTCGTCGTCGTACCCGAAAGCGTCGCCGCCTCGTCCGACGACTTTCACGCGGTGCTGACCACCGAGAAAGTGAGCGTACTGACCCAAACGCCCTCTGCCGCAGGGATGCTGCGCCGCGAGGGGTTGGAGTCGACCGCGTTGGTGGTGGTCGGTGAGGCGTGCCCGGCCCAGGTCGTCGAGCAGTGGGCGCCTGGGCGGGTGATGCTCAACGCCTACGGCCCGACCGAGACCACGATGTGTGTGGCCATCAGCGCCCCACTGGCGCCGGGCTCGAGCGTGCCGATCGGCTCGCCAGTATCCAGGGCGGCGCTGTTGGTTCTCGACGACGTGCTACGGCCGGTGCCGCCCGGATCGGTCGGTGAACTGTACGTGGCCGGGGCGGGAGTCGCAGTCGGCTACCTCGGCCAGCCCGGACTGACCGCGTCGCGGTTCGTGGCCTGTCCGTCCAGGGGCGGCGCGGGACTGCGGATGTATCGCACCGGTGATGTGGTGCGCTGGTGTGCTGACGGCCAACTGCAGTACCTGGGACGGTCCGACGAGCAGGTCAAGATCCGCGGCTATCGCATCGAACTCGGGGAAATCCAGGCCGCGCTCGCCGAACTGGCCGGCGTGGAGCAGGCAGTCGTCGTCGCTCGCGAAGACCGCCCCGGCGACAAACGGCTGGTCGGCTATCTCACCGGGGCGGCAGACCCCGCCGAAACGCGCGCGGTCCTGGCCCGGCGGCTCCCGGGTTACATGGTGCCGGTCGCGGTGATGCGGTTGGAGAGTCTGCCGCTGACACCGAACAACAAGCTTGACGTCCGCGCGTTGCCCGCGCCCGACTACCAGGACAGTGACCGGTACCGCGCGCCGGCCGACGCGGTCGAGGAGATTCTGACCGGCATCTACGCCGAAGTGCTGGGACTCGAGAGAGTCGGCGTCGACGACTCCTTCTTCGATCTCGGCGGTGACAGCATCTTGTCGATGCAGGTGGTGGCGCGGGCTCGGGCAGCGGGCGTGACGTGCCGGCCGCGGGACATCTTCGTCGAGCAGACGGTGGCCCGGCTCGCCCGTGCCGCACGGGTGCTGACCGCGGACACCGGCCCCATCGACGAAGGCCTCGGAGAAGTGGCAGCCACACCGATCATGCGCTGGCTGCGCGAAATCGAGGGCCCAGTACGGGAATTCAACCAGACAATCATCGTCGATGCCCCCGGCGGGGTGACGCGTGCCGACGTCGGCACCGTGCTGCAGGCGCTGGTGGACCGACATGCCATGTTGCGCCTGCACGCGGTAGAGGGCGGGGCCGGCGGTTGGTCACTGCACGTACCGGTTCCGGGGTCGGTCGACGCCGACGCGTGCGTCGACGCGGTCGACGAACTGTCTGAGGAAGCGGTGAGAGCGGCGCGGTCGCGGCTGGACCCCGCCACAGGTCGGATGCTCAGCGCGCTTTGGGTGCCCGCCACCGGCCGGCTGGCGGTGATCATCCACCATCTGGCCGTCGACGCGGTGTCATGGCGCATCCTTCTCGAGGACCTGAACATCGCTTGGGCGCAACACCGCAAGGGGCAGCCGGTCAACCTGCCGATGGCAGGAACGTCGTTCCGGCGGTGGGCTTCGTTGTTGGCGGAGCGTGCCAACGACCCCGCGGTACTGCGCCAGGCGGACGCGTGGCGGCATGTCGCCGTAGCGCCGCCCGCACTCCCCGCGCCGCAGCCCGACATCGACACCTACGCCGGTGCCGGCCAGCTGTCCGCGGCGCTGGACACCGACACCACCCGCGTTCTGCTCGGCGACGTACCCGCCGCCTTCCACGCCGGTATTGGGGACATCCTGCTGATCGCATATGCGATCGCTTGGTCGCGGTTCCTCGACACCGGCGGCGAACCCGTGGGCATCGACGTCGAGGGCCACGGCCGGTACGACGATCTCGCGCCGGATCTCGACTTGTCGCGCACAGTGGGGTGGTTCACGCTCAAACACCCCGTCGCCCTGGCTATTCCAGAGTTGGACTGGACCAAGACCGTCGCCGGCGACGCGATGCTGGGCGCCGTGGTGAAAGACGCCAAGGAACAACTTCGCAGCCTGCCCGAGGGGTTGTCATACGGACTGCTGCGTTACCTCAACGACGAGATCGAGCTGCCGGCGACCGACCCGTCGATCGGGTTCAACTATCTGGGCCGCCTCGGCGGCGCAGAGCCCAAAGGGCTGGGCGAACTGTGGACGGTCAGCAGAGATGACTTGTCGCTCGTCGACATCGCCGCGGCCATCCCCATGCCGCTGGCCCACTCCGTCGAGCTGAACGCCGCGGCCGTCGACACCGACACCGGACCGCAGCTGCAGGCGAAATGGGCATGGGCTCCGTCATCCGTCAACCAGGCCGACGTCACCCGCCTCAGCGACCTGTTCTTCGGCGCACTCAGCGGCATCTGCGCCTACGTCCGGAAGGGCGGCGGCGGGCTGAGCCCTTCGGACATCACGCCCGCCAGGCTCAACCAACACCAAATCGACCGGCTCGAGACGCAATTCCGCCCCGCGGACATCCTCCCGCTGACCCCGATGCAGCAGGGCCTCCTCTTCCACGCCAGCACCGCACAGGGCAGCGGTGACGACCTGTACGCAATGCAACTCGACATCACGATCACCGGTCCGCTGGGCCGCGATCGCCTGGAAGCGGCGGTCCACGCCGTGGCCGCACGCCATCCGCACCTGGTCGCTAGATTCTGCGGAGAGTACGACCCACCGGTGCAGATCATCCCCGCCGATGCGCGACCGGCCTGGCAGTATCTCGACCTGGCAGGCAAGGACGCCGACGAGCGGGTCGCGCG
The DNA here is from genome assembly GCA_900637135.1 of Mycolicibacterium flavescens. NCBI lineage: Bacteria > Bacillati > Actinomycetota > Actinomycetes > Mycobacteriales > Mycobacteriaceae > Mycobacterium > Mycolicibacterium flavescens. The sequence continues at coordinate 4,468,434 of LR134353.1, read as the reverse complement.
GGTTTGCGGCGACGAACGCGCCGCGGTCTGCCGTCTCAGCGACGCACCGGCGTTTCGTGCGGCGCTGATTCGCATCGCCGAGGATCGGCATCGCTGCGTACTGACCTTCCACCACATCGTGATCGACGGCTGGTCGCTGCCTATCCTCGCGCAAGAGTTGTTCGCGAGCTACTTCGGGCAGCGGTTGTCGGCCGCCGGATCGTTCCGCCGGTACGTCACCTGGATGTCAGAGCGTGACGTCGACTCGGCGCGGGCGGCCTGGGGCGAAGTCCTCGCCGGATTCGACACGCCGACCATGGTCGCCCCGCCCGGCCGGCCCGGGCGCCGGGGGGTTGAGTCGCATCGGTTGTACGAGCACGTCAGTCGCGCCGTCGAGGTGTTGGCGCGCTCAGAGCACACCACCGTCAACACCGTGCTTCAGGCCGCTTGGGGGCATCTGTTGACGTGGTTGACCGGCCGGCGGGACGTCGCGTTCGGCACTGCGGTGTCCGGCCGTCCGGCCGACCTCGCGGACGCGGAGTCGATGGTCGGGCTGCTGATCAACACGGTGCCCGTCCGGGCGACCTTCACGCCGGACACCACGACGTCCGATGTGCTGAAACAACTTCGGACAGCCCATGCCCACACCCTTGAGCACCAGCATCTTTCGCTTGCCGAGATCCACCGGATCACCGGGCTGGACCAGTTGTTCGACACGCTCTTCGTCTACGAGAACTACCCGGTCGACACGGCGAATTTGCTCGACTTCGACGGGCTGGCCGTCACCGAGTTCAGCACCCGCGAGCGCAACGACTATCCGCTGACGCTGCAGGCCATGCCGGGGCGCGAACTCGCGCTTCGGTTCGAGTATGACACCGAGGTGTTCGACCCGGCCGGAGTACGCACGCTGATCGGGCGTCTGCAGGAGGTGCTGGTCGCGATGACCGCCGACCCGGCGCGGCAGCTCGTGTCGATCGACCTGCTCGACGCCGACGAGCATGCCCGCTTGGACCAGATGGGCAACCGCGCGGTGCTGACGCAACCGGCGGCGACGCCGTCGTCGATTCCGGCCGTGTTTGCTGCCCAGGTGACTCGCACCCCCGATGCGATCGCGGTGAACTGTGGCGAGTCTGCGTGGTCGTACCGGGAACTCGACGAGGCGTCCAATCGGCTGGCCCACCTGCTTGCCGAACACGGTGCTCGCCCGGGTCAGTCTGTGGCGCTGCTGTTTTCGCGCTGCCCCGAGGCCATCCTTGCGATCCTCGCGGTGCTGAAGTCCGGTGCGGCGTATCTGCCGATCGACCCCGCCCACCCCTCCACCCGGATCAAGTTCATGATCGCGGACGCCACGCCGGTCGCAGCAGTCACCACCGCCGCTCTGGCGCACCGATTCGATGAGTGCGACATCGAGGTCATCGACGCCGCCGACCCGCGCGTCGACACCCAGCCCAGCACCGCGCCGCCCGCACCCCGTCCGGACGACATCGCGCACGTCATCTACACCTCCGGGACCACCGGTGTGCCGAAAGGTGTTGCAGTCACTCAGTACAACGTCGTGCAACTGTTCGACCGACTCGACACCGGCCTGGAGTTGACACCGGCACAGGTGTGGACGCAGTTCCACTCCTATGCGTTCGACTTCTCGGTGTGGGAGATTTGGGGCGCACTGCTGCATGGTGGGCGACTCGTCATCGTGCCCGAGACCGTGGCCCATGCGCCGGAAGACTTCCACGCACTGTTGCGGTACGAACATGTCAGCGTGCTTACCCAGACACCCTCTGCCGTGAGGGGAATCACGCCCGAAGGCCTGGGCTCCACCGCGTTGGTCATCGGCGCTGAGGCTTGCCCCGCCGAGTTGGTGGACCGGTGGGCGCCGGGTCGGGTGATGCTCAACGTCTATGGCCCCACCGAAACCACGATGTGGCTCTCCAAGAGCGCGCCTCTGACGCCGGGTTCGGGTGCGCCGCCGATCGGCTCACCTGTCACAGGAGCGGCGTTGTTTGTCCTCGACGGGTGGTTGCGGCCGGTGCTTCCCGGTGTGGTCGGGGAGTTGTACGTCGCGGGCAGCGGTGTGGGCGTGGGGTATTGGCGTCGAGCGGGGTTGACCGCGTCGCGGTTCGTGGCGTGTCCGTTCGCCGGCGGGGGGCAGCGGATGTATCGCACCGGGGATCTGGTGTGTTGGCGTCCAGACGGCCAGTTGCAGTATTTCGGGCGCGCCGATGAGCAGGTCAAGATCCGCGGCTATCGCATCGAACTGGGCGAGGTGCAGGCGGCGTTGGCCGGGCTGGCCGGGGTGCAGCAATCGGTGGTGATCGCGCGCGAGGACCGCCCCGGAGACAAGCGGCTGGTGGGCTATGTGACGGGCGCGGTGGATGCGGCGGCGGTGCGTGCGGCGTTGGCCGACCGGCTACCGCCCTACATGGTGCCGGCGGCGGTGGTGGTGCTCAACGGGTTGCCGGTCACGGTCAACGGCAAGCTCGACACCGCCGCGTTGCCGGCCCCCGAATATGTCGACGCCGATCGGTATCGCGCTCCAGCCAGCCACATCGAGGAGATGCTGGCCGGTATCTATGCCCGTGTGCTCGGGCTGCCACGCGTGGGTGTCGACGACTCCTTCTTCGACCTCGGCGGCGACTCGGTGTCGGCGATGCGGGTCGTCGCCGCGATCAATGCGGGCTTGGACGCCGACCTCCCGGTACGCGCGTTGTTCGATGCGCCGACGATCGGTGGGCTGGCGCCACGCCTGAGCCGCTGCGCGGGTGGTCGTCCGCCGTTGGTCGCTGGTGAGCGACCCGCTGTCGTTCCGCTGTCGTTCGCCCAGAGCCGGCTGTGGGTGATCGACCAATTGCACGGCCCCTCGCCGGTTTATCACATGGTGGTGGCTTTGCGGCTGCGCGGTCACCTCGATGGCGACGCACTACGCGCGGCACTGGGTGACGTGGTGGACCGCCACGAAAGCCTGCGCACGCTGTTCGTGGCGCCCGACGGCACCGCGCAACAGCTGGTCCTTGCCGCCGGGTGCGCCGATGTGGGCTGGCAGGTCGTCGAGGCCCGCGGATGGTCGGAAGACAGGCTGATGGCGGCCATCGGCGCCGCGGCGGCTCAGCCGTTCGACCTGTCTACGCATATCCCACTGCGTGCCGGCGTCTTTCGTATCGGCGACAACGACCATGTGTTGGTCGGCGTGGTGCACCACATCGCCGCCGACGGCTGGTCGTTGGGCCCGCTGGTACGCGACCTGGGCGTTGCCTACGAGGCACGCCGACACGGAGATGCTCCCGGGTGGGCGCCGCTGCCCGTGCAATACGTCGACTACACGATGTGGCAGCGTGCGCGATTCGGTGACCTTGACGACAGCGACAGTCCGATCGCCGCGCAACTGGAGCACTGGCAGCAGGCGTTGGCGGGCCTGCCCGAGCGCCTGCAGTTGCCAACGGACCGACCCTATCCAGCGCTCGCCGATCAGCGCGGCGCCGTCATGACGGTGCATTGGCCCGCGGAGTTGCAGCAACGGGTGCGCGAAACGGCCGCGGAGTACAACGCGACCACTTTCATGGTGATGCAGGCCGGATTGGCGGTGCTGTTGTCGCGGCTGAGCGCGAGCCCCGATGTGGCGGTGGGCTTCCCGATTGCGGGACGCAGTGATCCCGCTTTAGACGAGCTGATCGGCTTCTTCGTCAACACGTTGGTGTTGCGGGTCGATTTGACCGGCGACCCCAGCTTCGCCGAACTGCTCGACCAGGTGCGGCGGCGCAGTCTGGCGGCGTTCGACCACCAGGAGGTGCCGTTCGAGTTGCTGGTAGAGCGGCTCAACCCGATGCGGTCACTAGCGCACCACCCGCTGGTTCAGGTGTTGTTGGCCTGGCAGAACCTGCCCGGCCTCGGCGGTGATCACGCGGCCGCCTTGACGCTGGGCGACCTGGACGTCATGCAGCTACCCGTCGAAACCCACACTGCCAGAATGGATCTGACGTTCTCGCTGTCGGAGCACTTCACTGATTCCGGTCTGCCGGACGGCATTCGGGGAGCGGTCGAGTTCCGCACCGACATCTTCGATGCGACCAGCATCCAGGCGCTCGTCGGCCGCTTCGAGCGGGTGTTGACGACGATGACCGCCGATCCCCACCGCCGCGTCTCCGCGGTGGACCTCCTCGAGCCCTCCGAGCACTACCGACTGGCAGAGCTGGGTAATCGACCGGTGCTGAACGCAGCCGCACCGCCGTCGCGGTCGGTCCCGGAGTTGTTCTCCGAACATGTGAGGCGTCACCCAAACGCGGTGGCGGTCCGTGGCGCGGACCGCACGCTGACCTACCGCGACCTCGACGACGCGTCGAATCGGTTGGCGTACCTGCTCAGCGAGCGCGGAGTCGAACCCGGCTCGCGTGTCGCGCTGCTGTTCGAGCGATGCTGCGAAGCGATCGTCGCCATGGTGGCGGTGCTCAAAGCCGGGGCGGCGTACCTGCCGATCGATCCGGCGCTGCCGTCCGCGCGCCGGGAGTTCCTACTGGCCGACGCCGAGCCGATCGCGCTCCTGACCACGGCCACGCTTGCCGAACTGTTGACGGGAAGCGACGTCGCGGTGGTCGACGTCGACGACCCCGCCGTCACCGAATACCCGTGCGCACCGCTGCCGTCGCCTGCGGTCGATGACATCGCCTACCTGATCTACACGTCGGGCACGACCGGCGCCCCCAAAGGTGTGGCGATCACCCACCAGAACCTGGCTCATCTGGCCGAGTCGATGCCCACGGCCCTACCCACCCAGCAGGTCTGGACACAGTGTCACTCGTACGGCTTCGACTTCTCGGTGTGGGAAGTCTGGGCGGCGCTGCTCGGCGGCGGACGACTGGTGATCGTCCCCGAAGCGGTCACCGCTTCGCCCGACGACTTCCACGAGCTGTTGGTGCGTGAACGGGTCAACGTGCTGACCCAAACCCCCTCCGCTGTTGCCGCATTGAATCCGTTGGGGCTCGAAGAGGTGGCAGTGCTGCTCGGCGGTGAGGTGTGTCCCGCCGAGGTGGTCGATCGGTGGGCACCGGGCCGGGTGGTGATCAACGCCTACGGGCCGACCGAGGCCACGGTCTATGTGACGATGAGCCGTGCGCTGGGTGCCGGGTCGGGGGCCGCGCCGATCGGTGCGCCGGTCCCGACCGCGGCGTTGTTCGTGCTCGACGAGTGGCTGCGGCCGGTGCCGGCGGGCGTCGTCGGCGAGTTGTACGTGGCAGGCCGAGGCGTGGCAATGGGTTACCTCGGCCGGGCCGGGCTCACTGCGGGACGGTTCCTGGCCTGCCCGTTCGGCCGGCCCGGCATACGCATGTACCGCACCGGGGATCTGGTGTGCTGGCGCGCCGACGGTCAACTGCAATATCTCGGTCGCGCCGACGAGCAGGTGAAGATCCGCGGATTCCGCGTCGAACTCGGTGAAATCCAAAGCGCGCTGGCCGAAGTCGACGGCGTCGAACAGGCAGCGGTCGTCGTCCGCGAGGACCGCCCCGGCGACAAGCGTCTGGTCGGCTACACCACCGGCACCGCCATCCCCGCCGCGGCGCGCACCGCGCTAGCCGAGCGGTTGCCTGCCTACATGGTGCCTGCCGCGGTGGTTGCGGTCGATTCGATCCCGTTGACTGTCAACGGAAAACTCGACACTCGCGCCCTGCCCGCGCCCGACTACCAGAGCGCGCCGCAGTACCGCGCCCCGGCCGATGCGGTCGAGGAGGTGCTGGCCGGCATCTACGCGCAGGTGCTCGGGTTGGAGCGGGTAGGTGTCGACGACTCGTTCTTCGATCTGGGCGGCGACAGCATTCTGTCGATGCAAGTGGTGGCCCGCGCCCGGGCCGCGGGGCTTCGATGTCGGCCGCGTGATGTCTTCGTCGAGCAGACGGTGGCGCGGCTCGCCCGGGCCGCCGATGCCGCGGGCGGCGCGGCCGCCACGGTCGATGACGGCACCGGACCCGTGCAGCCCACCCCGATCATGGCCTGGCTCCGCGAGGTCGACGGCCCGGTCGATCAGTTCAACCAGACGATGGTGTTGCAGGCGCCCGCGGGAGTCACCGACGCCGACGTCGTCATGCTGTTGCAGGCGCTGTTGGACCGGCACGCCATGCTGCGGTTGCACGTCGCCGAAGACGGCCAGATGATCGTTCCCGCGCCGGGGTCGGTGAAGTCCATGGACTGTCTGCACATGACCGACGAACTGACCGAATCTGCGATGAACAACCTTCGTGCGCAACTGAACCCAGCCGCGGGCAGGATGCTGGCGGCGCTGTGGGTGCCGTCCACCGGACAACTGGCAGTGAGCATTCACCACCTCGGAGTCGACGCGGTTTCGTGGCCGATTCTCATCGAAGACATCAACATCGCGTGGGCTCAACACCACAACGGCCAAGCCATCGCGCTGGCGCCGACCGGCACCTCGTTCCGGCAGTGGGCCGCCCGGCTGGCCGACCATGCCCAGGATGCAGCGACGCTGGCCCACGTGGAGGCCTGGCGGCAGATCACCGCGACCGATCCCACGCTGCCCGCTCCCGCACCCGAGGTCGACACCTACGCTGACGCCGGGCATCTGTCTCTGTCGCTGGACGTCGCCAGCACTCGCGCGTTGCTCGCTAAGGCGCCTGCCGCGTTCCACGCGGGCATCTCCGACATCCTGTTGATCGCGTACGCGCTGGCGTGCGCCGAATTCGTCGGCAGCGCAGCGTCGGTCGGCATCGACGTCGAGGGCCACGGCCGCCACGAATACCTCGCCCAGGATGTCGACCTGTCCCGCACGGTGGGATGGTTCACCACGAAACATCCCGTCGCGCTGACAGTGCGGAAGCTGAACTGGCAGGACGTGACCGCCGGAGACGCAACACTGGGAGCGGTGGTCAAAGACCTCAAGGAGCAACTGCGCACCCACCCAGATCCGCTCACTTACGGGTTACTGCGTTACCTCAACCCCGAGGTGGACCTGGCCGGCCCCGACCCGTCGCTCGGGTTCAACTACCTCGGTCGCCTCGGTGCTGGCGCTGCGCAGCTGTCCGAGGAGATGTGGAGTGTCAGCCACGGCGGCTTGACACTGGCTGAAGCTGCCGCAGCCGTACCCATGCCGTTGGCCCACACCCTCGAACTCAACGCCGCAGCCGTCGAAACCGCCGATGGTCCTACTCTGCGGGCCAACTGGACGTTCGCGCGCTCAGCGCTGGACCACACCGAAGCCGGCAGGTTCGGCATGCTGTTCTTCCAGGCGTTGCGCGGCATCTGCGCTCATGCCGCGAGTGGCGGCGGTGGGCTCACGCCTTCCGACATCGCCCCCGCCCGGCTCAGCCAAAACCAGATCGACGAGCTGGAGGCGCACGAACGCATCGCCGACATCCTGCCGCTGACGCCACTGCAACAGGGGCTGCTCTTCCACGCCAGCACCACGACAAACGCGGCCGACGACGTCTACGCGATGCAGCTCGACATCGCGATATCCGGCCCACTCGACCGCGACCGGCTCCGCGACGCGGTGCATAACGTCGCCATCCGCCACCCCAACCTCGCCGCGCGATTCTGCGGGCAATTCGACGAACCGGTGCAGATCATCCCGGCCGACCCGGCACCGGCCTGGCGGTACATCGACCTCACCCACAACGGCCGAAACCCCGGTGATCACGTCGAGGAGGTCCGCACCGAGGAACGCGCCGCGGTCTGCGACCTCACCCGGCCGCCGGCCTTCCGAGCGGCGTTGATCCGCGTCGCGCCGGACAGGCACCGGTTCGTGCTCACCAATCACCACATCGTGCTCGACGGCTGGTCGTTGCCGGTCCTCATGCAGGAGCTCTTCGCCGCCTACTACGGGCAGCGGTTGCCCGCGGCGACGCCGTACCGGAACTTCGTCGCGTGGCTGGCCGAACAGGACATCGACGCGGCTCGTGCCGCCTGGCGCGAAGTGCTGGCCGGTTTCGACACACCCACCCTGGTCGGTTCACCGGGCCGACTGACGCCGGGGCCGCGGGGCACCGCCTCGATCTCACTGCCGGCACGAAACACCCACGCCCTCAACAATTTCGCGCGCGCGCAACGCACCACGGTCAACATCGTACTGCAGGCCGCCTGGGCGCAGGTGCTGATGTCGGCGACCGGCCACCACGACGTCGTGTTCGGCGCCGCGGTTTCCGGGCGACCCACCGAAGTGGTCGGGGCCGAAACGATGGTCGGGCTGTTGATCAACACGGTGCCGGTGCGCGCGGACGCCAACGCAGCGACCACCGTCGGCGACCTGCTCACCCAACTACAACGGGCCCACGTCGACACCCTCGAGCACCACCATCTAGCGCTCAACGAGATTCACAAAGTCACCGGCTGCGACCAGTTGTTCGACACCCTGTTCGTATACGAGAACTACCCCGTCGACACCAGCGCCCTGGCAGACGTGACCGAGTTGGCGATCACCGAGATCGTCGGCACCGAGTCCACGCATTATCCTCTGATGCTGCAGGCACGGTCGGCCGAGGAGTTGCGGTTGCGCATCGAGTTCGACGCCGATTTGTTCGACAGGACCCGAGTCGACGCGCTCATGCGACGCCTGCAGTGGGTGCTCGAGGAGATGACCGCCGATCCCACCCAAAGGCTGTCGTCGATGGATGCACTCGATGCCGCCGAACACGCCCAGCTCGACCGGTTCGGTAACCGCGAGGTGTTGCATCAGCCTGCGACGCTCGCGTCGATTCCGGCTCTGTGGGTCGCGCAGGTCGCGCGCACACCTGATGCGGTCGCCCTGAGTGACGAAACGCGCTCGTGGACCTACGACGAGCTCGACGATGCGTCGAACCGGTTCGCGCGCTTGCTGATTGAGCATGGTGCCGGACCGGGGCAGTGTGTGGCACTCCTGCTGGAGAGGTCGGCCGAAGCGATCGTGTCGATACTCGCGACGCTCAAGGCCGGTGCGGCCTACCTGCCGATCGACCCCGCGCTACCGCCGAACCGAATCAGGTTCATGATTGAAGACGCCACGCCGATCGCCACGGTGACGTCTGCCGGACTGGTCGATCGGCTCGGCGGGTCGGGGTCGCCCACCATCGATGTGCACGACCCCGCGATCGACGCGCAACCGAGCGAGGCGCTAACACCGCCGGCACCCGACGATCTGGCCTACATCATCTATACCTCCGGCACCACTGGCGTGCCCAAAGGTGTTGCTATCTCACACCGTAACGTCACGCAGCACCTTGATTCACTGGACCTCGGCCTGCCGCTGACGGCGGTCTGGACGCAATGGCATTCGCTGGCCTTCGACGTCTCGGTGTGGGAGATCTGGGGCGCCCTGCTGCGCGGCGGCCGGCTGGTCGTGGTCCCCGACCTGGTGGCGGCGTCATCGGAAGACCTGCGCGAGTTGCTGCTGGCCGAAGACGTGGGCGTGCTCAGCCAAACCCCCTCGGCGGCCGCAATGCTCTCGCCCGAGGGACTGGAGTCGACCGCGTTGGTGGTCGCCGGGGAGGCCTGCCCAGTGGAGCTGGTCGAGCGCTGGGCGCAGAACGCGGTGCTAATCAACGCATACGGGCCCACCGAAACGACGGTGTACGCGACGATCAGCGCGCCGTTGACGGCGGGGCCGGGTCCGGTGCCGATCGGCGCCCCGGTCGCAGGCGCAGCGTTGTTCGTGCTCGACGGGTGGCTGCGGCCGACGGCCGCCGGCGTGGTCGGCGAACTGTACGTAGCCGGCCGCGGCGTGGGAGAGGGGTACTGGCGGCGGTCCGGGCTCACGGCCGCGCGGTTCGTCGCCTGTCCGTTCGGTGGGCCGGGCGCCCGGATGTACCGCACCGGAGACCTGGTGCGGTGGGGCGACGACGGGCAACTTCAGTACCTGGGCCGCGCCGACGAGCAGGTCAAGATCCGCGGCTACCGCATCGAACTCGGTGAGGTACGCACCGCCCTGGTCGAATTGGACGGCGTCGAGCAGGCGGCGGTGATCGCTCGCGAGGACCACTGCGGCGACAAACGCCTCGTGGGCTACGTGGTCGGGACAGCAGACTCGTCCGACATTCGCGACCAGCTGGTCACAAGGCTGCCGGCGTACACGATTCCGGCGGCCGTGGTCGTGTTGGACGTTCTGCCGCTGACGGTCAACGGCAAGCTCGACACCCGCGCCCTGCCGGCCCCTGAGTACGGCGGTGAGCGTTATCGGGCCCCGGGCAATGCGGTCGAGGAGATCGTGGCCGACATCTACGCCGAGGTGCTCAATGTCGGGCGGGTCGGCGTCGACGACTCCTTCTTCGACCTCGGCGGCGATTCGTTGTCAGCGATGCGGGCCGTGGCGGCGATCAACACCGCATTCGATTCCGGGCTCTCCGTGCGTGCCCTGTTCGACGTACCCACGGTCGCGCAACTGGCGCCTCGGGTGAGCGAGGCGGTCGGCCGGCGCGCACCGTTGGTGTCCGCCGAACGGCCCGCGGAGGTCCCGCTCTCCTTCGCGCAGAGCAGGCTGTGGATCCTCGACCAATTGCACGGTCCCTCACCGGTTTACAACATGGCGGTGGTGCTGGAGCTGTCCGGGCGCCTGGATGCCGATGCGTTGGGCCTGGCACTGCACGACGTTGTCGCTCGCCACGAGACGCTGCGCACATTGTTCCTGGCGACCGACGGGGTGCCCTACCAGCTGGTGGTACCACCCGAGCGCGCCGACTACGGCTGGCACGTCGTCGACGCCCGCAACTGGTCGGCGACCACGCTGCAAGAGGCCGTCGAGCGCACAGTGCGTCACTCCTTCGATCTGGCCAGCGAAATGCCGTTCAGGGCAACGCTGTTCCGTGTCTCAGACCAGGAACACATTTTTGCTGCGGCGGTGCACCACATCGCCGCCGACGCCTCGTCGGTGAGCCCGCTGATGCGCGACCTCGGTGTGGCGTACGCCAGACGGTGCAGCGAACAGCCGCTCGACTGGCCGTCCTTGCCGGTCCAGTACGCCGACTACACGCTCTGGCAGCGCAGCGAATTCGGTGATGTCGATGCCGCCGACAGCCCGATCGCCGGGCAACTTGCGTACTGGAGGGATGCCCTGGCGGGATTGCCGGAACGGCTGCAACTCCCCACCGACCGGCCCTATCCACCGGTGGCCGATCAGGGCGGAGCCAGCGTGGCCGTGAACTGGCCGGCCGATTTGCAGAATCTGGTCCGCGAGGTGGCGCGCGAACACAACGGGACCAGCTTCATGGTGCTTCAGTCCGCTCTCGCGGTGCTATTGGCCAAGATCACCGCCAACAACGATGTCGCCGTGGGATTCCCGATCGTCGGTAGGGTCGACCGTGCGCTCGACGATCTGGTCGGATTCTTCGTCAACACGCTGGTTCTGCGGGTCGACCTCGGCGGTGATCCGACGCTGGCCGAAGTGCTGGACCAGGTGCGTAGGCGTAGCCTGTCCGCCTACGAAAACCAGGACGTGCCATTCGAATTACTCGTGGACCGGCTCAATTCGTCCCGCAGCCTGACCCATCATCCGCTGGTGCAGGTGATGCTTGCCTGGCAGAACGTGCTGGGTGAACACGGCAACGCCGCCGGGCTCAGCCTCGGTGATGTGCAAGTCACCCAGAGGCCGGTGGACATCCGCACCGCCCGAATGGATCTGGTGTTCCACCTGGCCGAGAACTGGACCGACACCGGCGAGCCCGGGGGGATACGCGGCGAGGTCGAGTTCCGCACCGACATATTCGACGTGGCGACCATCGAAACCCTGATCCGGCGGCTGGAGCGGGTCCTGGTGGCCATGACGGCCGACCCGCAGCAGCGGATGTCGTCCATCGGCTTGCTCGACACCGGCGAGCAAGCGTTGCTGGACGAGGTCGGCAATCGCGCGGTGTTGGCGCGAGGAGCCTATCCCGAGGTGTCGATCCCGGCGTTGTTCGCCGCGCAGGTGGCGCGCACCCCCGAGGCGCAGGCGCTGAGCTGCGGCGGTCGGTCGATGACGTACCGACGACTGGACGACGACTCGAATCGGCTGGCACACAAGCTGATCAGCATGGGTGCGCGGACCGGCGAGTCGGTAGCGCTGCTATTGGAGCGTTCCGCCGAGGCGGTCGTGGCCATTCTCGCGGTACTCAAGACGGGTGCGGCCTACCTGCCGATCGATCCCGCGCATCCCGACGCGCGCCTCGAGTTCATGCTCGCAGACGCCGCACCGGTCGCCTCGATCACCCGGGCCGGGCTGGCCGCACGGCTGGGCGGCCGCAACATGCCGGTCGTCGATGTCGCCGGGCCCTGCATCGACGTCCATCCCTGTTCCGCGCTGCCGCTGCCCGCCGCCGACGACCTTGCCTACGTCATCTACACCTCCGGAACCACCGGACTTCCCAAAGGGGTGGCCGTCGCCCACCGCACGGTGACCCAGTTGGTGCAGGCAACCGACGACGGCCTGCCACCGGCGGGGGTGTGGACACAGTGGCATTCGCTCGCCTTCGACGTGTCGGTGTGGGAGATATTCGGTGCTCTCCTGCGTGGCGGTCGACTGGTGGTCGTCCCCGAGGAGGTGGCATCGTCGCCACGGGACTTCCACGCGCTGCTGATCGACGAAAAGGTCAGCGTGTTGAACCAGACACCGTCGGCCGCAGGCTTGCTCTCCCCCGACGGCCTCGACGGAGTGGCGTTGGTGGTGGCAGGGGAGGCCTGTCCAGCCAACCTCGTCGATCGGTGGGCGGATGGTCGGCTGATGGTGAACGGCTACGGCCCCACGGAGACGTGGTACACGTCATTCAGCGCGCCGCTAAGGGCGGGATCGCACGAGGTACCCATCGGTGCACCGATTTCGGGAGCGGCATTCTTCGTCCTCGACAGCTGGCTGCGGCCGGTGCTTCCGGGCGTGGTCGGCGAGCTGTATGTGGCCGGTGATGGGCTGGCCTACGGATATGTGAACCGTGCCGGATTGACCGCCTCACGATTCGTGGCCTGTCCGTTCGCCGACGCGGAAGCATCGGGACGACGGATGTACCGCACCGGTGATGTCGTCCGGTGGGGCGCCGACGGGCAACTGCGCTACCTCGGGCGCGCCGACGAACAGGTCAAGATCCGCGGCCACCGCATCGAACCAGGTGAGATCGAGGCGGCGCTCGCCGAGGTCGTCGGCGTGGAGCAGGTTGCGGTGGTTGCACGCGACGACCGCCTCGTCGGCTATGTGACCGAATGTTCCTCGGCTACAATCGATCCCGCACACGTCCGACGCGTACTCGCCGAGCGCTTGCCAAGCTACATGGTGCCGGCTGCCATCGTGGTCGTCGACGCGTTGCCGCTAACCGTTAACGGCAAACTTGACGTCCGCGCCCTACCTCCGCCCGAATACCAGGGGGCCAAGGCCTACCGGGCGCCGGAAACGGCCACCGAGATGGTCATCGGTGACATCTACGCCCGGATCCTGGGCCTCGAGCGGGTTGGCGTTGACGACTCGTTCTTCGACCTCGGCGGCGACTCGCTGGGCGCGATCCGCGTTGTCGCAGCGATCAATTCCGAGCTAGACACTGACCTGGCGGTGCGCACGATGTTCCACGCACCGTCGGTCCGTGGCCTGAGCCGGCAACTGGGGACTCTGGACAGCGTTGCGGAGGTCGTGCCCGTCGAGGTACTCAAAGATGGTGTGGGCGTGCCGCTGTGCTGCATTCACGGAGGATTCGGACTCAGCTGGGTATATCGGATCCTCGCCGATCATCTGGACTGCCCGATAATGGGTATCAACCAGGCCGCGCCTGAAGGCGAAACGGTGCCCCGAACCATTTCCGAAATGGCGGCACGTTATGCCGACAGAATTCAGGCCCTCCAATCCAACGGTCGCTACAAGCTCCTTGGCTGGTCACTCGGCGGTGTGGTGGCCCAGGCCGTGGCCGTCGAACTGCAGCGCCGCGGATGTGTCGTTCAGAGCCTGGTCCTGTTGGACGACGCGTTCAGCGCGAACCGAGTGATGGTGACGGAGCAAGCCTCCGAACCGGGTGACATCCTGCGAAAGATCCTGCAACTGAACGGTATCGACGTCCCGTACCGAGAGGAACCGCTGACCTCCGCCGAGGCGGTGCAATCGGTTTATCGGCATTTCGAGGGGGCCGAGCTCGTACTCCCGTCGAAAGAGTTGCTGCAGTTCATGGTCCAGTGTCTCAGCGAAAATCAGCGGTACTTACAGGATCACGTTCCCGAGGTATTCGACGGCGACATGGTCGTCTTCTCTGCGAGCCACGACGACGTGACATGCCCAGTCCGGACCTGGCAGCCCTACGTCACGGGTGACGTCACGACATACGCTGTCGACTGCTCACACCTTGAGATGCTGACGAGCGAGTCGCTCGGCAGGTATGTCGGACAACTCGAGCAGGCACTGGAAGCGCGATGACCGATAGCACACTCGACATAGTCGACATGCCCCGCGGCGGTCCTGAGGCGTCGTGGTTGGACCGGCGGTTGCAGACGAATCGGCTCGAGTACCTCGACCGCGACGACGTCGACGAGTTGAAACGAAAGGTCGTGGTGGCCCTCGACCGCGGTGGGCGGCGACGACGGTTGGGCGTCTACGGCAAGATCGCCAAGGTCGTGCTCGACGAGGTGGCCGAGTTCTCCTCGCCGAAGATTCTGGAGTTGGGAGCGGGCCTTGGCGGGCTGTCGGAGAAAGTGCTCGAGAGCCACCCCACTGCTCGGGTCACGGTAACCGACATCGATCCCTCCTTCGTCGGGATTGTTGCCGCGGGTGGGCTCGGCAGTGATCCCCGTGCCACGGTGCGGGAAATGGATGCCACCGAAATCGACGCCCCCGACGGGTTTTACGACCTCGCCGTGTTCGCGTTGTCGTTGCATCACCTGCCACCCGCACAGGCCGCACTTGTGTTCGCCGAGGGAACGCGGGCAGCGAAGAAGCTGATGATTATCGACCTGCGCCGACCGCCGGCGCCCGTGCATGCGGTTGTGCTGGCAGCGACGCTGCCGTTCTGCCCGCTGATGCCGCTGCTGCACGACGGGGTAATCAGCTCACTACGTGCCTACAGTCCGTCGGCATTGAGTGCGCTCGCGCGCCACGCCGGTCCGGAGATCACCGTCAAATTTCGCACCCGCCCGTTCGGCCCAACCGTCGTGGTCGCGAGCCGACGTCAAGTCAGCTGACCGGGCCGGGCGATCCTCTCGGTGAAGTTCAACGCCGTGCATTGATTGCGCTGTGAGCGGACCAACGGACACCGGGTTGCAGACCGCCGCCGACGTCCGGTCTGACATGGCGACGCGGCATGCGCAATCAATCGCTCGCCGACCGAATGCGTCAAAGGCTTCCGAGGTCGTCAGGCACGTCGACGGCGTGTTCGCGCAGCGCCTCCAGCGGAACCACCTGGAGCGTCCGCTCGTGCGTAGACGCCAGCACCACCGGCGCGGCGAAGCCGTCCTGGTAGGCCTTCAACCAGTTCACCGCGGTCACGCACCAGCGGTCGCCGGGCCGAAGACCGGGAAAGCGGTACTCCGGTCGCGAGGTGGACAGGTCGTTGCCGATCGACCGCTGGTGCCGGAGGAACTCCGCCGTCACGACCGCGCAGATCGTGTGGCTTCCGAGATCCTCGGGCCCGGTTGAACAGCACCCGTCCCTGTAGAAGCCGGTCAGCGGGTCGGAACTGCACGGCTGAAGCGGCTCGCCGAGCACATTGAGTTCAGCCACCAGTCGTCCATCGTTTCGGAGGGTCCTAATATTCAGTACTACCCGAACATATTCGAGTGAACGAGGAGCATCCGGCATGGCCGCGCTCAGGACTGGCGACGGATTCCCCGACATCGTCGTGACCGCTGTCGCCTCGACGACAGCATTGGCCACCGGCGCCGAAGAGACCTGGAGGCTGCTCCAGCAGGGCAGAAGCGGCATCCGGGCGCTCGACAAGTGGTTCATCGACGAGTTCGACTCGCCGGTCCGCATCGGGGGCGCGATCCTCGAGAATCTCGACGAGCATTTGGACCGCGTCGAACGGCGCCGGACGTCGTACATGCAGAAGATGTCGACCGTCCTGAGCCGCAGGCTCTGGGAGATCGCGGGCAACCCCGACGTCGACACCCGCCGGCTGGCGGTGTCGGTCGGCCTCGCGCTCGGCAGCACCGAAGAAATCCCGCTCCAGCACGACCTCTGGCGGCAAAAGGGCCTGCGCGCCGTGTCGCCGCTGACCATCCAGATGTACATGCCCAACGGGGCGGCCGCCGCGGTCGGCCTGGATCGCAAGGCGAAGGCGGGCATCATCTCGCCGGTGATGGCCGACGCGTCGGGCGCCGCGGCCATCGCCCAGGGCTGGCGACACCTCGTCCTCGGCGAGGCCGACATGGTGATCTGCGGCGGCGTCGAGACCCACATCGAGGCGGTCCCGGTTGCGGCCTTCAGCCTGCAGGAGCTGTTGTCGACCAACAACGACGATCCGGCGGGCGCCTGCCGACCCTTCGATAAGGACCGCGACGGCATGGTTTTCGGCGAGGGCGGCGCGCTGATGCTCATCGAAACCGAGGAGCACGCCAAGGCGCGCGGTGCGCAACCGCTGGCCCGGCTGATGGGCGCGAGCATGACCTCCGACGCCTACGACATCACCGAGCCCGATCCCGACGGCGAGCGCGCCGGCGAAGCGATCGCCCGGGCGATCGAACTGGCCGGCCTCAGCCCGACCGACATCGACCACATCAACGCCCACGCCACCGGCACCGTCCACGGCGACCTGGCCGAGGCCAAGGCCATCCGCAGGGCGCTCGGTGACCACTCGCCTGCGGTGTACGCGCCCAAGGCGGCGCTGGGGCATTCACTGGGATCGGCCGGTGCGATCGAGGCCGTGTTGACGGTGCAGGCGCTGCGCGACGGGCTCGTACCGCCCACGCTCAACCTCAAGGACCTCGATCCGCAGATCGATCTCGATGTGGTCGCCGAGAGCCCGCGCCGCGCCGACTACCGGTACGCGGTCACCAACTCGTTCGGGCTCGGCGGATACAACGTGTCGTTGGTGTTCGGCGCCTACTAGCGGCTACTTGGTCAGCGTGAACTGTCCTACGTAGCTGACGTTACGGCTGAAGAAGTCCGAGCAACCGCGCAGGTACTTCATGTAGCGGTCGTAGACCTCCTGCGACGTCACCGCGATCGCCTGATCCTTGGCGGCCTCGAGCTTGTCGGCCCACGTGTCCAGGGTGCGGACGTAGTGCGGGGTCATATCGTCGAAGTCGGCGACGGTGAAGCCGGCGTTCCCCGCGAACTCGTAGACGTCCTCGTCGCACGGCACGGCGCCGCCGGGGAAGATCTCCTTGGCGATGAACCGCATGAACTTCAGGTCCGACATCACGATCGGGATGCCCAGCTCGGGCCAGCGCTTGAGCGGGTGCCCCATGATCGTCTGCAGCACCATCCGGCCGTCGGCGGGCATGACGCGGTGGCAGGTGTCGAAGAACGCCTTGTACTTCGTCTTGGGCCACGCCTCGAACGCCTCGATCGACACGATGCGATCGACGGGCTCGTCGAACTCCTCCCAGCCCTTGAGCAGCACCCGCCGGGACCGGTCCGTTTCGACCGCGTCGAGGATCTGCTGGCCCAGTGCGTGCTGATTACGGCTCAGCGTCAGCCCGACGACGTTGACGTCGTAGGTCTCGATCGCCCGCTTCATCACCGAAGCCCAGCCGCAGCCGACGTCGAGCAGCGTCATCCCGGGTTTCAGGTCGAGCTTGGCGAGCGCGCGGTCGATCTTGGCGTACTGGGCTTCCTCGAGGGACATGTCGTCACGCGCGTAGTACGCACAGCTGTAGGTCCGCGTCGGATCCTGAAAGAGGCCGAAGAAGTCGTTCGAAAGGTCGTAGTGGGCTTGAACGTCCTCGTACGCGACCTTCATCGTCGTCCCCGAATTATCCGACATTTCCTTTGGCCTCCTATGCGGTTACGCGACCCCGACGACCCCGTAACGACCAAGCTTTATATCGCATTTTTCCTAAACCGGCTAAGCAGCCGCCTTCTCGCACGTGAACTGAGCGACATCGGTGTAGCCGTCGCGGAAAAGATCGGCACAACCGGTCAGGTATTTGCGGAAGCGCTCGTAAATCTGCTCGGAGGTGATTTCGATCGCCTCGTCCTTCTTGGCCTCGAGGTTCGCTGCCCAGGTATCGAGCGTCTTGACGTAGTGCGACTGCAGGTGCTGTTCACGCGTGACCGTATAGCCGGCCTTGTTTGCGTGCTCGCGCACCATCGAGGCCAGCGGCAAACGTCCGCCGGGGTAGATCTCGTCCATAATGAACTTGATGAATCTCACCCGGGACATGGTCAGCGGCAGTCCTTTTGCCTTGATCTCCTCGTCCTCGGGAATGATGATCGTGTGTAGCATCATCACGCCGTCGTCGGGCATCCAGTTGAAGGTCTTCTTGAAGTAGTCGTCGTACTTGTTGAAGCCGAAGTGCTCGAACGCGCCGATGGAGACGATCCGGTCGACCCGGCCCTCGAATTCCTCCCACGGCTGCAGCCGGACTTCCATCTTCCGGTCGCTCTTGATGTTGGCGAACCGGTTCTCCTCGATGTGGCGCTTCTGGTTCTCGCTCAGCGTGAGGCCGATGACGTTGACGTCGTACTTCTCGACGGCCCGCTGAATCGTCGAACCCCAGCCGCAGCCGATGTCGAGCAGCGTCATTCCGGGCTTCAGGCCCAGCTTGCCCAGTGAGAGGTCGACCTTCGCGAGCTGCGCCTGCTCCAGCGTGTAGTCGTCCTTCTCGAAGTACGCGCAGCTGTAGGTCTGCGACGGGTCCTGCCAGAGCTTGAAGAACTCGTTGGAGATGTCGTAGTGGAACTGGACTTCGTCCTTGTCCGATCCGCGCGTCTGCGATGCGGATTTGGACAGCCACTTCGACTGCGCCTGGTCTGTCGAGCTCTGCTGTGTATCTGAGGTTCCCACCACGGCCCACCCTTAGAAACTGATCGAGGGACGAATATTCGACTATCGCGCAGTTTTTCTCGACACGATGGTGAAACAGTACCTCCGAGTGCTGCGGTGGTGAGGGGCGGCACCACGACATCAGGCCTAGATTTTCGAATTCCTGGTCATCCAGCGCATCACCTGCCAACCGACTAAGACCGGCAGCCAGATGGTCAGCACCCGATAGAGCAGAACCGACGGTACGGCGACGGCGGCGGGCATCCCGAACGCCGCCAGACCGCCGATCAGCGCCGCCTCAACCGCGCCGATCCCGCCCGGTGTGGGTGCGGCCGAGGCCAGCGTGCCGCCCACCATTGTCACCACGGTGACCGTGATGAACGACGTGTCACCGCCGAAGGCCTCGATCGCCGCCCACAGCGCGAACGCGTTGCCCAGCGTCGTCGCGGCGCAGCCCGCCATGATGATCGCCAGCCGTCGCGGTTCCCGGGCCAGTGCGATGAGGTGCCCGACCACCTCCTCCAGCCGCGGCCGCACCGCCGTCGACAGCCACCGCCGCAGCTTCGGCACCAACAAGAACGTGCCCACCAGCCCGAGCAGCACACCGCCGATCAGGTACAGCAGCGTCACGTTGGGGACGAAGCGCGACAGGTCGGCCGATACGCCGGCCGCGGTGGAGAAGAAGATGAGCAGCCCCAGGTGAGTGATGACCTGGACGGACTGCTGCAGCGCGACGGCGGTGGTGGCGCGCATCGGGCTGACACCGCCCTTCTGCAGGTACCGCGCGGACAG
The DNA here is from genome assembly GCA_900637135.1 of Mycolicibacterium flavescens. Classification (NCBI taxonomy): domain Bacteria; kingdom Bacillati; phylum Actinomycetota; class Actinomycetes; order Mycobacteriales; family Mycobacteriaceae; genus Mycobacterium; species Mycolicibacterium flavescens. The sequence goes on along the minus strand of LR134353.1, from coordinate 4,448,833 downwards.
CGCCAGCCCGCCCACTCCAGCGGGCGTCGTGGTGGCGGCGAACTTGTTGGCCACCTGCATCACGATCAGCCCCCACAGGCTGACCAGCCCGTCGGCACACGCCCAAAGCGCCGCCGCCGCACCGAGGTACGTCAGGCTCGTGGCGGCCAGGCCGAGGAGCGCCCACCACCAGTTCGCGGTGCGCAGTTCGGTGACGAACGTCGGCACCGAGGAGAGGAACGGGTAGGCGACATAGACCAGCGCGGCCAGCAGTACCAGCTGGATCACCTGGCCGCGGGTGAACCGCGTGACGGTCTCGGTGCGGATCTCGTCCACGCGGGTCTGACGCTTCACCTCGTCACGGGCGGCGGAGATGACGGCCTTGGGGTCGGTCACGGAGTTGCGGATGCGCATCGGCATCGCGGCCATGGTCAGCCGCCGCGACGCGGTCAGCACCGCGTCGTTGCCGAACGCGTCGATCGCCGCCCGCACCGCCGAACCCGCGTCGTAGAGATGCGTCGTCGTCACCAGCAGCTGAGCGATGTCGCTGCGCAACTGGGCGTCGGTGGCGCCGTACTCGGCGTTGTCGAATCCGCCGAACAGCACCGTGTCTCCGTCCACGGTGATCTCGCTGCTGCGCAGGTCGCCGTGGGAGATCTGACAGTCGTGCAGGTCGCGCAGCGACTCCCACACCCGGCCGACGGGTATCGAGTCGGCGCACTCGCTGATCGGAATTCCGCGGGGCGGGGTGTGGGCGTACAGCGTCCAGCCGCGGTCCAGCGCGGCGACGGCGATCGTCGACGCGTTGGCGACCTTGAGCTCGCCGATCGCGATGGCCATCAGGGCGCGATGCTCGACGAGGCGGCGCATCGACGCGTGCAGCGGCGCGGTCTCGCGGTCGCGCAACCGCACTTTTCGCCACAGCTGCAGCAGCACGCCGCCGCCCCGCTGGTGGGGTCCGTAAAGTTCCATCACGGCCGCGGTCTGCTGGTCTTCGCAGGTGGCGGTCAGCACCAGCGGTCCGGCGCCTGCCGGGCGCACCACCCGCAGGCCGGTGACGACGCATCCGCGCCGGGCCATCGCCCGCACCGCGCCGTCGAGGGGGACCTCCAGCCCGGGGGTTCCGACGACGAGCACCACCAGGGCGCCGACGAACCAGCCGGCCGCCAGCCCGACGAGCGAGCGGGCCGGCACCACCGCGCTGACGACCAGGTGGATTGGCACGAACGCCAGCAGCAGCGTCCACCACCAGCGCCGCCATCGGGCAGGCAACCAGGGGCCGGAGACGGTGAGCACCGCGGCGAGCATCGCGATCCAGCGCGGGTCGTCGACGAATTGGGACGCGAACGTGTCGAGGCGCCCGGACAGGTCGAAGTGCCAGCGCGGTGCGGTCAGCCCCAGGCCGCTGATCGACAACGCGGATCCGGCGATGACGGCCGCTGCGGCGTAGGCGGCGAGCAGCTTCCATTGTCGCGACAGGATCAGGCTGACCAGGATCACGAACGGCAGCGCGACGATCGCGATGCCATAGATGAGGTAGACCAGGTTGGCCTGGGTGGGCGTCAGAACCGCGACGATCTCGGAGATCGAGCGTTCCAGCGCCACCCACTCGTTGCGGGTGATGACCGAGCCGGTGATGACGATCGCGAGGAACAGCGCGGCCAGCACGACGCGGACGATGTCGTTGGTCCGCCTCGTCAAAGGCTGCAGCAGGCTGCCCGAGACGGCGATGTCCCGTCCGTCAACGCGCATGTATCAACGATCTTCTCCGGTCGGGGGTCACGTCGGTAGCGACCCGCCGTCAACTTAGCCGCTGACCCGTGGAAAGCGGCTCATTGGCCGACCGGGGACCGGAGAAGTCAGATCGCGTACTGCCTCGGCTCGTGCTGCACGGAGATCCAGTGCTCGGTGGTGAATTCGTCAATCGCCCATTGGCCGCCGAAGCGGCCGATCCCGGACGCCTTCTCCCCGCCGAAGGCCGTGTTGGCGTCGTCGTTGACGGGCGCGTCGTTGACGTGGGTCATGCCGGTGTCGATGCGCTGGGCGAACCGCACCGCGCGCTCGACGTCGCGGCTGAACACCGCCGACGACAACCCGTACTCGGTGGCGTTGGCAAGTTGCAGCGCGTCCTCGTCGCCGTCGGCCCGGATCACCGTCATCACCGGCCCAAACACCTCCTCGCGGGCGGTTGCCACGTCGTTGGAGCCGGTGAGGATGTGCGGTGGCAGGCACTGACCGGTCGGCCCGAAGGGATCGCCGCCGATCAGCAGGGAGGCGCCGTCGCTGCGGGCGCGGTCGAGTTTGTCCTGAATCGACTCCACCTGCGAGGTGTTGATGATCGGCCCCAGCTGGGTTTCCGGATCGCGCGGGTCGCCGACTTTGAGCTGCTTGGTCCGCTCGACGAAGCGGTCGAGGAACTCGTCGAAGACGCGCGTGTCGACGATCGTGCGGTTGCCGATCATGCAGATCTGGCCCTGGTGGAAGAACGACCCGAACACCGCGGCTCGGGCAGCCAGGTCGAGGTCGGCGTCCTCGAGCACGACGATAGGGCCGTTGCCACCGAGTTCGAGCGCGGTGCGCTTGATCCCGGCCTTGGCCGCGATGCCCTCGCCGACGGGCGTGGAGCCGGTGAACGAGACGACGCGCGGCACCGGATGCGCCACGATCGCGTCGCCGATGTCCGAGCCCGAGCCGATCACCACCGACAACAGCCCCGGCGGCAGGCCGGCCTCCTCGAAGATTCGCGCGAGCAGCAGTCCGCCGGTGACCGGGGTGTCGCCCGCCGGTTTGAGCACCACCGCGTTGCCGACGGCGAGCGCGGGCGCCACGGACCGGTTCGACAGCTGCATCGGGAAGTTCCACGGCGAGATCACCGCGACGACGCCGACGGGCTCGCGGTAGATGCGGCTCTCCTTGCCGGGGATGTCCGACGGCATGATCTTGCCCTCGACGTGGTGGGGCATCGACGCGGCTTCCCACAGCACCGAGCGCACCAGGCTCCACTCGAGTTCGGCCTTGGCGAGGGTGCCGCCGGATTCGCGGACCAACCAGTCGATGATCTCGTCCTTGCGCGCCCCCATCACGTCGGCGGCGTCGCGCATCACCTGCGCGCGGACCATGGGCGGTTGGGCCGCCCAATTTCGTTGTGCCTCAAGGGCCGTCGTGTAGGCCTCGTCGAGGTCGTCTGCGTCGGCCTGGGGAATCTCGGTCAGCACGTCGCCGGTGTAGGGGTCGGTGTCCTGCCGGGTCTTGCCTGACGAGCCTGCTCGCCACTGCTTGCCGATCGGCATGGTGTCGAAATCGGGATAGCGGGTCATTTTCATTGCCTACCCGCTGCCGACGGCATTACTCTATTAGGCATGAGTCCAACAACGGCGTCGGCGCTGCCGCCGGGACCTCGGCTCCCGTCGTTCGTACTGCTGTTGCTGATGATGCGGTGGTGGCCGCGGATCGTGTCGATCTGCCAACGCCGTTACGGCAACGTGTTCACGCTGACCAATTCGATGGTCGGCTCGATGGTCTACCTCTCCGATCCGGCTGACATCAAGACGGTGTTCGCCGGCGACCCGCGGATTTACCATGCCGGCGAGGCGAATTCGATGTTGGCGGGACTGTTGGGGGACAGCTCGGTGTTGGTCGTCGATGACGAGGTGCACCGAGAGCGCCGCCGGCTGATGATGGCGCCGTTCCACCGTGACGCGGTGGCGCGGCAGGCCGACGTGATGGCCGAGATCGCGGCGGACAACATCGCCGGGTGGCCGGTGGGGGAGCCGTTCGCGGTGGCGCCGAAAATGTCGGAGATCACCCTCGAGGTGATCCTGCGGACGGTGATCGGCGCCAGCGACCCCGATCGGTTGGCCGCGCTGCGCGAGGTGATGCCGCAACTGCTGAACGTCGGGCCGTGGGCATCGGTGGCGATCGCCAAACCCAAGCTGTTGAGACACCGCCTGTGGCAACGGTTGCGCCGCAACATGGATCACGCCGACCGGCTCCTGTATGCCGAGATCGCGGACCGCCGCGCCGATCCCAACCTCGCTGAGCGCACCGATGCGCTGGCGATGCTGGTGCGCGCCGGGGTCGACGACGGCGCGGGGATGACCGACCGGGAGCTGCGCGACCAACTGATCACGCTGTTGGTTGCCGGGCACGACACGACCGCAACCGGGTTGTCCTGGGCGCTGGAGCGGTTGACCCGCAATCCGGATGTGTTGTCAAAGGCCATGCGGGCGGCCGAATCCGGCGACGACGAGTATCTGGACGCGATCGCCAAGGAGACGCTGCGAAATCGCCCCGTCGTTCCCGATGTCGGCCGGATCCTCACCGAGCCGGTGGAGATCGCCGGTTACCGGCTGCCTGCGGGGGTGATGGTGGTGCCGAGCATCACGCTGGTGCACGACGATGCCGGCATCTATCCCGACCCCGACCGCTTCGACCCGGATCGCATGGTCGGCGCGACTCTGAGCCCGACGACATGGCTGCCATTCGGCGGGGGCAATCGCCGCTGTCTCGGTGCGGGATTCGCGATGGTGGAGATGCGCGTGGTGTTGCGTGAGGTGTTGCGCCGCGTCGAGCTGGCGCCGACGAGGGCCGCAGGCGAACGGCCGAAGCTCAAGCACGTGATCATGACACCGCACCGCGGTGCGCGAATCACGGTGTCGGCGAAGAAGACTGCCGTGTCGACAGCAGCGGATCAAGCTGCATCAAGATCCGCCACCGCCGACACGTCATCCGCGACGCAGAACTGATCAGGGGATGTCGGTAGCGGGCACGGCGCCGCAAGCGACTCCGGGAATGCACCCGGCGGCGCCTTGCGGTCCGGCCACGCCGGACGGTCCGCCCGGAATGGCGCCCGCGGCGCCCTGCGGTCCGGCTGTTCCGCCCGGGCCGCCGGGGATGGCACCCGTCGCGCCTTGCGGTCCGGCTGCTCCCGCGGGACCGCCGGGGATCGCGCCCGCGGCACCCTCGGGTCCGGCCACGCCGGCCGGGCCCCCGGGGATCGCGCCCGCTGCGCCCTCGGGTCCGGCTACGCCGGCCGGTCCACCCGGAACGGCGCCGGCCGCGGCCGGAGCGCCAGGAGGCGGCGGCGGTGTCCACACACCCGGCGCGGGTGCTGGCGCCGGAGCCGGGGCCGGAGCGACCGCGCAGCCTGTGCCGGCGGGGTCGACGCAGCCCGAGGGGCCACCGGTCGGGAGGAACGACGGCGAAGCAAAGCCTGCAGGCGCGGCAGCGATCGCGGCAGCTGCCGCGCCGGCCACCAGGAGCGGTGAAAACTTCTTCGAGTTGGTCAACATGCCGGTGCTTTTACCACTGTCACCAAAGCTCAAACCTCAAACCCCCGCGTGAGTCCACCTCAAACCCCCGCGTGAGCCCACCTCAAACCCCCGCGTGAGCCCACCTCAAACCCCCGCGAGTGACCGTGTTTGTGCGCCGACACGCCGCGTTTGGCCGTACAAGAGAGGTCGCTCGCGGGGGTTGAGTGGCCGCGCGACGGCTCGAGTCCCGCGACGGCTCGAGTACCCACCCGTCAGGAGCGACGGTTCGCCGTGCCGCCGTCGTCGGCGAGGCTGGCGATCTCGCGGTCCCACGCCGCATACCGAATCCGCCGCAGGCACGGCCGGACGCCGACGACGAACATCGCGGCCACCGCCGTCACCGCGAGCCAGAACGACATCGCCGCGACCGCCGCGTCGACCCCGGCTCGCCACCACGGATCCAGCGGCTGCGCGCGACGACCGTCCGGATGGACCGAGACGGCAATGGTCTGCCCAGCTTTGACGGGCCGGTCCCACCGGAAACGCTCGGTGTGCTGAACACCCGCAAACCGCCAATTCGCCTGTACCACGGAGACATCGGTGCCTCGAAGCGTCGCGCTCGTCGCGGTGACGGTGGCAGTCACCGGGTACCGGTGCTGGGCTTCTGCGACATACGCGCGGCCACGTTCCTCGTGGATGGCCGTCGCCATCGCCCCGGCGACCGGTATGGCGATCAGCGAGGCCGTCACCGCCATCATCATCACGAAGGTCTCGACGCGATCGCTCATGCGCACGAGCGGATTTCGACCGAGCGCGTGGATCATCCGCCAGTGCCACCACCCGCGCTGGACCGTCTGCATGGCGCCTCCCTCGGTCGTCCGAGGAATTGACCGAGACCGCCCATCCAAACCTCCTTCCACCCCCTTCGCGAGCGTGCGCGTCGGCACCCGACACGCCGCGAAAAATCAGCACTTTGCGCACGCTCGCGCCGCACGAACGACAGGCAACATCCGTCACCGACAGCAACCTGTCCCACCCACCCCGAAAACAGCAGCACAAGCACAACCAGGGCAGGCCCGCGGCCGCCCGCCGAGAACGGCGAAGAATATTCAGAGATTCTGGCAAACATGATGTAACTTCAATCGACACACGATGCGGGGTTGGCCGCTGTCGAGGGGTTAATAAAGACGGTGGACGCGACACCATTCGGGCACTACCAGCTGCAGGAACTGATCGGCCGCGGCGGTATGGGCGAGGTCTACCGCGCCTACGACACCAAGACCGACCGCATCGTCGCGCTGAAGGTGTTGCCGCCGAGCATGGCCGCCGACGAGATCTTCCAACAGCGCTTCCGGCGCGAGTCCCAGGCCGCCGCCGGGCTCAACGACCCGCACGTCGTGCCCATTCACGGGTTCGGCGAGATCGACGGCCGCCTCTACCTCGACATGCGCCTCATCGAGGGCCGCAACCTGGGCGCCATCCTCAGCGACGCCGGTAAACGCCCGCTCGACACCACGCTCGCGGTCAAGATCGCCGAACAGGTGGCGACGGCTCTCGACGCCGCCCATGCCCGCGGCCTGATCCACCGCGACATCAAGCCGTCGAACATTCTGGTCACCGAACGCCAATTCGTGTACCTCATCGACTTCGGCTTGGCGCGCAGCGCAGGCGAGAAGGGCCTGACCACCGCGGGCAGCACACTCGGGACGATGGCGTACATGGCCCCCGAACGCTTCGAGGGCAAACCGGTCGACCAGACCGCCGACATCTATGCACTGGCCTGCGTGCTCTACGAGTGCCTGACCGGCGTGCGCCCGTATCCCGCCGACAGCCTCGAGCAGCAGATCGCCGGCCACATGAGCAAGGACGTGCCGAAGCCGTCGGCGGTCGATCCGCGATTGGCGGCCTTCGACGAAGTCATCGCCAAGGGGATGGCCAAGACGCCTGCCAAGCGCTACCAGAAGGCCGGCGACCTGGCCGACGCCGCACGCCGTGCGCTCACCGCACCGGTACGCACCGCAGGCAGCGGCAGGCACCAGGCGCGACGGGCACCGGCAACGGCACGTGCCCGACGGGTGCCACGCCGGGCGCTGGCCATGGCGGCGTCGGTCATGCTGGTCGCGGCGCTTGGCACCTTCGGCGTATTGCAGTGGCGCGGCGACGGCAGCGCCAGACCGGCCAGCGTCGAAGAGACCACGACGCCGCCGCCCGCCGCTGAAGGCGCGGTGGCATCGATCGCGGCGACGGTGCCCGCGGACATCCGGTCGACGGGCAAGCTCGTCATCGGTGTCAACACCCCTTATGCGCCAAACGAATTCAAAGATGCCGACGGTCAGATCGTCGGCTTCGACGTCGATCTGATGAACGCGATCGCGCGAACGCTGGGTCTGGTTCCCGAATACCGCGAGACCGCGTTCGAGGCCATCCTGCCGTCGGTGCGGGCCGGTGACTTCAATGTCGGCATGTCATCGGTCACCGATACGAAGGAGCGCGAGGAGTCGGTCGACTTCGTCACCTACTTCCAGGCGGGCACGCTGTGGGCGCAGCGGACCGGGTCCGGGTTCACCCCGGCCGACGCATGCGGGCTGCGTATCGGCGTGGCATACGCGACGCTTCAGGAGACCGAGGAGATTCCGGCGAAGAGCAAGGAGTGTGTGGCCGCCGGATCGGCGCCCATCGACGAAGTCGTCTACGTGACGCAGGACGACCTGACCAAGGCGCTGATCAACGGTGAGGTCGACGTCATGGCCACGGATTCACCGGTCGCGGGGTTCGCGATCAAGACCTCGGGCGGTGCGCTGGAGGCCGCAGGGGACGTCTTCAACTCCGCGCCCTACGGCTGGCCGGTGGCCAAGGAGTCCGGGCTGGCCGAGTCGCTGCGCCAGGCGTTGGCGCATCTGATCTCCACCGGCGAGTACCGCACCATCGCCCTGATGTGGGGCGTGGAGAAGGGCATGATCTCCACGCCGCAGATCAACGGCGCGACCCGTTGATCACACGCTTCTGGGTACGGGTGTAACCTGAAGGCAGCCGTCTCCGGTTAGCAGCCATCTTTTCCACGCGATGGAACTGCGCTTTGACACCGCGCGCCACTTTCGGCATCGGCCGCAGCGGAACGTAACGAAGGACTTGCTACATGCAGTCGAACGACCTGTTTTCACACCCTCAGCAGCCCGAGTACGTCTCGAGCGAAGACCACTCCAACGAACCCGTGACCAATCCGGTGTTCTCCGACCGCCCCGAACGCGGTCCGTCCACACCCTCGGCATGAACGGCCTCACGGGGACGCGGCGGCTGGCCCGACCCGTCCGCCTCGTGCTCGCACCACAACTCGGCTCCGACATCGACGGTGCCTGGTGGCCCCACACCGGCTCGGTAGCCGGTGAACTGCCCGAGCTGATCGAAACCCTGCACAAGACGCTGGGTGAGATCATCGACATCCGGGTCAACTGGGCGGCCACCGAAGGCACGCTGGACTACAACTCGATCCTGTCGAGCACCCGCACCAAGAATCCCGCCCCGCGCCGACCGCATCGGCTGATGGTGGTCGCCGGACGTTCTGCGTCGGTGAAACTGCTTGTGATACCGCATATGACGACGCCCGCGCTCGGTGCGATGGTCATGCGGTGCGCGGTCGGTAAATCGAACGACTGCACACCGGAATGCGCGCAGTGGAGCGACGCCGCCGACACGGTCATCCGGGATGCTCAGTCCGACAGCGTGGCCTGGACGGCCCGGGCATAACTTTCAGCGCACGACGATCGTGTGCTCGCCACGCGGCACCAGTTCGCCGATCACGGGTGCGCCCGGAATCTCTCCGGCGATCAGCAGACCACCTGAGGTCTGCGCGTCGGCCAGCAACAGCGCCTCGTCTTCGTCAACGACGGTCAGGTCGACGTGCGGCGCCACCCAGCCCAGGTTGCGCCGAGTTCCGCCGCTGACGTAGCCCTGCGCCAACGCCTCTCGCGCACCGTCGATATAAGGCACCGCCGCGCTGTCGATCACCGCGGTGACACCGCTGGCGCGCGCGAGCTTGTGCAGGTGTCCGAGTAGCCCGAAACCCGTTATGTCGGTGGCGCATTCGACACCGGCGTCGACGGCGGCCTGCGCGGCATCGGCGTTCAACGTGGTCATCACCGCGATCGCCTCCGGGAACGTCTCGCCGGTGTTCTTGTGCCGGCTGTTGAGCACCCCGACACCGAGCGGCTTGGTCAACGACAGTGGCACACCTGGTTTGCCTGCGTCGTTGCGCAGCAACCGATTCGGATCGGCAACACCGGTGACGGCCAACCCGTACTTCGGTTCCGGGTCGTCGACGCTGTGCCCGCCGGCCAAGTGGCAGCCCGCAGCGCCGCACACGTCCAGTCCGCCGCGCAACACCTCGCTGACCAACTCGAACGGCAGCACCTCACGCGGCCAGCCCAGCAGATTCACCGCGACGACGGGCCGTCCGCCCATCGCGTACACATCCGACAACGCATTGGTGGCGGCGATACGGCCCCAGTCGTACGGGTCGTCGACCACCGGGGTGAAGAAGTCCGTCGTCGCGATCAACGCAACCCCCCCGCCTGAGCCGCCGTCGATGCGCACCGCCGCCGCGTCGTCACCGTCGTCGAGGCCCACCAGCAGCTCGCCGACCGGATTGCGCGGCGCCGCGCCGGTCAGGCCCCGAACGACGTCTTCGAGCTCGCCGGGTGGGATCTTGCACGCGCATCCGCCGCCGTGGGCGTACTGGGTCAGTCGGTAGGTCATCTGCTCGGTCACAGCCTCCATGCTGCCTGGCATGATCGGGCGGTGGGTCAGGGAGGCGTATCCGGTCTGGTGACCGGCGCGGTCTTCAAAATCGCTGAGCGGCAGATCCTGTCGCTGGCGGGTTCGATTCCCGTCCGCCTCCGCCACCCCTTCCGGTGATCAGCCGTCCCACACGACCAGGCCGTCGTCGCGAATCCGGGCCCCATCCGACGGCTCGTGCGGCACCAGCCGGCCGTCGTGCATCAGGTGCATGACCGGCACCGAGAACCGCAACACCGCGACGTCGGCGACGATCCGGCGGTGGCACCGCCACCACACCGACTCGCTGCACATCATCGCGGTGTGTTGTCGCTGCGACTGCTCCACGAGCTCGCCGATGGCGTCGTCGAACTCCTCGGTGCGCGTGTACGCGGCGTAGGCGGCGAACTGCTTGACCCGCCACCACGGATCCTCGGGTTCCGAACCCGCCGGCAGGCTTCTGCGTCCGCCCAGTCGCTGCTCCCAGCGGTATGCCAACCCGGCTTCTTCGGCCCACTCGGTGATCGCGGCCATCGCGACGTCGGGGTTATGCCGGCTGTTCGGATAGCGGCGGATGTCGATGAGCGCCTCGACCTCGGCTTCGCGCAGCAGCCGCGCGAGCTCTGACTTATCGAGCGCACCGTGCCCCACCGAGGTCAACATGCCATCGGTGTACCCGATCGACGCGGTTGCGCCATGATGGCTTCATGCGATTTGTGCACGTTTTGTTGCGCTGGGCGCGCCTGAAGGTGCACAAATCGCAGGGGGTGACCCGGTGACCGATCCGCGACGACGGGTGCCGCGCACCGACGCGCTGCTCGCCGATCCACGCCTGGTCGAGGCATCGCGGGTGCTGGGCCGGACACTGGTGAAAACCGTTGTGGGACAATCGCAACAACGTGCGCGGTCCGGTGAGATCGAGCCGGAACGGGTCGCCGATGACGCGGTCGCATCGCTGCCGAAAAGCGCGGCCACCCTGCGCCCGGTCATCAACGCCACCGGGGTCGTCGTGCACACCAACCTGGGTCGGGCCCCCCTGTCGAAAGCAGCGGTCGACGCGGTCGTCACCGCGAGCGGCGCCACCGACGTGGAGTTCGACCTCGAAACCGGACGCCGGGCCCGCCGCGGACGCGGCGCGCTCGCCGCAATGGCAAGTGCGGTTCCGACGGCCAGCGGCGTACACGTCGTCAACAACAACGCCGCCGCGCTGCTGCTCACCGCGATGACGCTGGCACCCGGTAAGGAGATCGTCGTCAGCCGCGGCGAACTGATCGAGATCGGCGACGGCTTCCGCCTGCCCGAGCTGATGGAGTCCACGGGCTCGCGCATCCGCGAGGTCGGCACCACCAACCGCACCCACCTGCGCGATTACGCCGACGCGCTCGGCCCAGACACCGGTTTCATCCTCAAGGTGCACCCGTCGAACTACTCGGTCACGGGATTCACCTCGACGGTCGGCGTGCCGGAGCTCGCCTCCCTCGGCGTTCCCCTCGTTGCCGACATCGGCTCCGGTCTCCTCACTCCGCATCCGCTGCTGCCCGATGAGCCCGACGCGACCACGATGCTGCGCGACGGCGCCGACGTCGTCACCGCCAGCGGGGACAAGCTGCTCGGCGGGCCCCAAGCCGGTCTGCTGTTCGGCTCGGCGGAGCTCATCGAGCGGCTGCGCCGCCATCCCGCCGCGCGGGCGCTGCGCGTCGACAAGCTGACCCTGGCCGCGCTGGAGGCCACGCTGGTCGGCCCGCCGCCGCCGGTCATGCAGGCGCTCGACGCCGAGGTCGCCGACTTGCGGGCCCGCGCGCAGGCCCTGGCCGCCCAGCTCCCGGGAGCCGAAGCCGTCGACTGCACCGCCGCGGTCGGCGGTGGTGGCGCGCCCGACGTCGCGCTGCCGAGCGCTGCGGTCAGCCTGCCGGAGGACTATGCCGCGCCGCTGCGCACCGGCACACCCGCGGTCGTCGGACGGCTGGAGGGCGGCCGGTGCCTGCTGGACCTGCGCACGGTGGCCCCCGGTGACGACGGCCTGCTCGTCCAGGCGGTGCTGGCGTGTACGTCGTAGCGACCGCGGGCCACGTCGACCACGGCAAGTCCACGCTCGTCGAACGCCTCACCGGCATGTGGCCGGACCGGCTCGCCGAGGAGCAGCGACGCGGCCTGACCATCGATCTCGGCTTCGCGTGGACCACGCTCGACGGGCGTGAGGTCGCGTTCGTCGACGTGCCGGGCCACGAACGGTTCGTCGCGAACATGCTCGCCGGCGTGGGCCCCGTCCCCGCCGTCATGTTCGTCGTCGCCGCGACGGAAGGCTGGATGCCGCAGTCCGACGAACACCTCGACGCGCTGAAGGCGCTTGAGGTTCGGCACCTGCTCGTCGTGATCAGCAAGGGCGACCTCGCCGACCCCGCGCACGCGATCGGACAGGTCCGCGAGCGACTGCCCGACGTTCCGGTGGTGCTCGGCACGGATCTGGAAGCCATTCGCAGCGCGGTGATTTCGCTTGTCGACGCGCTGCCTGCGCCCGATTGCGACGCCGACGTGCGGCTGTGGGTCGACCGGTCGTTCACCGTCCGAGGCGCGGGCACGGTGGTGACGGGGACGCTGGCGGGGGGCACCTTGCGTGTCGGCGACGAGCTCGAGCACGCGGGACGACGGCTGACGATCCGCGGTCTGCAGTCGCTCGGCGAAGACCAGCGGGAGGTCGGCGCCATCGCGCGGGTCGCGGTGAATGTGCGCGGTGTCGACCGCAGGCACATCGGTCGCGGCGACACCATCCGCACGCCAGGTGCATGGCTGGACACCGCCGAAATCGACGTTCTGTTAAGGGAACCCGGCGAACTGCATCGGCAACTCGTGCTCCACATCGGTTCGGCCGCGGTGCCGGTGCGCGTACGATCGCTCGGCGCGGCCGGGGCACGGCTTCGGCTGACGCATCCGCTTCCGCTGCGGGTCGGTGACATCGGCTTGTTGCGTGACCCCGGCGAACACCGCATCGCCGCGGGCGTCGAGGTGCTCGACGTGCGGCCGCCCGCGCTGCGGCGTCGCGGTGCGGCACGCGAGCGCGGTGAGGAACTGGCAACCGGGCAGGTGCGTCCGCCACCGTGTATCCGCGTAACCGAGTTGCACGCCATGGGTTTTGACGCTGACGGCACCCGCATCGGGGAGTGGATGGTCGACGACGACTGGTGGGCGCAGCGTCGCCACCAGATGACGGCTGCGCTCAACGACTGGACAGCCGGTCACGACATCGCGGCGGGAATGCCGCTGGAAGCCTTACGCCAGCAGGCCGGTGTGCCCGCCGCCGAACTCCTGCTCGCGCTGTTGGAGGGCACCGGACTTCAGGTGGCCGACGGGGTGGTGCGACGCCCTGATGCGGAGCTGCCCGCACGCGTCGACAAGGCCGTGCGAACGGTCGAGGAGTGGTTGGCGGTCGAGCCGTTTCACGCACCGGAGGCCGACGAACTCGCCGACCTGAACCTGGGACCGCGCGAACTCGCGGCGGCGATCCGCGCCGGACGGCTCACCCGGATCGCCGACGGCGTCGTCCTCGGTCCCGAGGCCGTCGACCGCGCCGCAAAGATCCTCGCGGCGCTGCCGCAACCGTTCACCGTCGCCGAGGCCAAGCGCGCGCTGAACACCACCCGGCGGGTCGCGGTGCCGTTGCTCGAACTCCTCGACGCGCGAAAGGTGACCCGCCGTGGCGGCGACGGCACCCGAACGCTTCTTCCGCAGGAGCGGCTCAACGCCCAAGCTTCATTAGCTCCACAGCCTCGTTAGCTCCCAGCCTCATTAGCTCCCAGCCTCATTAGCTCCACCAGCCTCACTGGCTCTACCAGTCCCACTGGTTTCTGGTGGGTTCCGCATCGCAAGTGCCCGCCTCAGAGCGAATTATTCGCTCCGAGCGAATAATTCGCTGATAGCTGGGCAGTGTCGAAGCGCTGTCTGCTGGAGCCGGGCGGCGTCGAGGGGCTGTCTGCTGGGACCTGCCGAGGGCGACTATGACTGGCTTACGCGAGGACTGGCTTACGCGGCCGTCCGCCCGTTTCGTACCTGACTGAGCGCTCGTCCCGTCACAATCCCAGGTCGCTCAGTCCCGGGTGGTCGGCCGGCCGCGGGCCGGAGCGGTCCCAGTGGAACAACCGTTGCTGGTCGGTGATCGCGACATCGTTGATGCTCGCGTGGCGCGTCTTCATCAGCCCGTCGGCGGCGAACTCCCAGTTCTCGTTGCCGTACGCCCGGAACCACCGGCCCCCGGCATCGTGATATTCGTAGGCGAACCGGACGGCGATGCGCTCGTCGCCGTACGCCCACAGTTCCTTGATCAGTCGATACTCGAGTTCTTGCTCCCACTTGCCGGTCAGGAACTCGATGATCTCTTCGCGGCCCTGAAGAAAGGTCGACCGGTTGCGCCACCGGCTGTCCAGCGTATAACCCTGCGCGACGCGCACGGGGTCGCGAGTGTTCCAATTATCCTCTGCAGCACGGATTTTTGCGACGGCGGTGTCGTGGGTGAACGGTGGTACCAACGGCGGTGTGCTCATCCGGTGTCCTTCTCCGTGTATTGAAACGGGTTCACGTACAAACCGTACGCTCGGCGTGCACAATCCGACGCGCGGCTAGCGTTCCGCCTTGATCACCTGCGCCAAACTGAACTGCCACCGCTCGATCAACCGGAAACCCATATCGTGGCTGACCGCGAACGCCCACGTCCCGCCGAAAAGAGGACCGGGTGGAATCGCCACCCCCTCTTCATGTTCGGGGGCGTCGGGATCGGCCTGCGTGATGATCCAGACGACGCCGCAGTGCTCGAGCGGTCCGACCGAGGCCTCGGGGATCAGGTTGGTGTCGAACACGTGGCGGCGGTCGGCGGCGCGCTGCCACAGGCTGACGTCGACCAGGCCGGCGTAGGCGTCGGGGCGCGCGGCCATCAACGGTCGCATCGGCGCGGGATGGAAGGTGACGGTGTCGTTGACCAGCAAGCAATCACCCGCAGCGGCCTCCGCGGAGATCAGGTCGGCTACCGGGCTGTAGTCCATGTGGTATTTCGCGTACGGACCACGTTGCACGGCAATGAAAGTGGGCGCCGCGACCAAGGCGAAAACCACCACGACCGCCGCTGCCACCCACGCGGAGCGCGCCACCGCCATGATGCAGACGCCCAGCAGCAGCGCCATGGCCGGTGCAGTGAAGCACAGATATCGGGGGGTGTAGAGCGGTTCGCGCACCGCCGAGTACGCGACGATCAACGCCGTCGGGATCACCAACCACGCGACGGCCAACACGACGGCTTCCCGCTCTTCGGCACTCGGGCGCCTCGCGAAGACCCACACCCCGATCGCCGCGAGTACCACGACCAACGACAGCGTCGCGAAGTACGGGTTGCGGTCGAAATACTGTTGTACGGCAATGTCTTCGAACGTGCGCGAGCCGATCGGCGTGATCCAGCTGATCTGCTGGGCCTGTCCGGCGACCACGGCGACAAACGGCGTCATCACCGCGACGCTCAGACCCGATGTGATCGCAAACGGCAGCACCGCCGCCCGGCGCCGCCGAAACGCCAGCACGAACACCGCGTGCGCGGGGACCAGCAACGCCAAATAGACGTCGAACAGGATCGACACCGCCAGCAGGCCGCCGTAAACCCCCCAGACCCAACGGGATTCGCGTCCGGCGGCCCACACCAGCGCCACGGCCAGCCAGACCGCCAGCATCATCGTCAGCGCATACGGGCGCGCTTCTATACCCGCCCACGTCGCCCGGGGCAGGATCGCGCACATGACGCCGGCCGTGAGCCCGACCGCCCGCGACGACAGCTGCCGACCCAGCACCACCACCCCAGCCGCGGCGGCCCCGACGGCCAGGCCGCTGGGCACCCGGGACCAGAACTCGGTCGGCGGCACGATGGTGAACCAGCCGTGCATCAGCACGTAGTACAAGCCGTGTACGGCGTCGACGTCGCCGAGCATCTGCCACAGCGCAGACAGCGGCCGACTGTAGGACGCAGAGATCGTTGCGGCCTCGTCGTACCAGAACGACGGTCGTCCGGCGCCCGCGAGGCTCACCGCGGCACCGAGAATGCCGACGAGCAGCGGTTCCAGCCACGTGAGCCGACCGCGGGCGGCGACGTCTACCAGACGCGGATCCAGTCGATGAGCATGGCCGACGGGTATGGCGCCCGGCGCGGATCCCCGCCGCCCGAACCACCGACCGCCAGGTTGAAGATGGCCTGCAGCCAGTAGCCGGGGATACCGAATGGCCACCGCAGGTCGCCTGGTCGGCCGTGGACGGGGATTGGTTTGGCCGGAACGGTGAAGTACGGCTCGGCGCCGTCGACGTAGTCACGCCAGAAGCGGAAACCGTCCTCACTCCACTCGGTTCGCCAGGTGTGCCACGCGGGATCCACCAGCTGGGGGATAGACATGCCTTCCCACGTCTTGCCGTTGGAGGCGGCGTGCACGGTGGTCCCGGGCGGCCAGGACTCGTTGCCGTAGTACTCGACGATGTCGACCTCGCCGTCGGGCAGCGGGTCCTGGTTCAGCAACCAGTAGGCGGGCCACAGACCGGGGTGCATGCAGTCGAACTTGATCCGCGCTTCCCAGGTGGTGCCGATCTGGCCGCGGAAGTGGCTGAGCACCTTGCCGCTGAAGTACTGGTCGCCTTCCTGGGTGGCGCACAGCACGAGGTTGGAGTTGCCGTCGATGAACACGTTGCGGCGGTCGTCGCGGTAGTGGCCCGCGATCGGCGGGTTCACCGGATCGTCCCAGCTCTGGATGATCCACTTCGAGCGGTCGGGCGCCGATCCGGCCGGACCGTCGAATTCGTCGTGGAAGAGGTACGCGCCGGCCACCGCGTCCGGTGGTGGCTGTGACGGCGGAGAAGGCCGAACCGGCGAGGCGTTGGCCAGCGGCGATTGGATTGCGGCCGCGCCAAAGGCGGCGGCTCCGGTCATCATCATCAGGGTGCGACGGTCGATTTCGGCCACAGCAGCACCATAGAGGGTGCAAACCATGATCGGGTCGGGTTCCGACCACCGTGGCTCCCACAGCAGCCATCCGACGACGATGGCCGTTCGCGCCGCACCCCGTGTGACTAGGCACAACGCCGAGATACGCCCGGTACGTAGCAACCGCAGTCCGCGCGCGGTTTGATGGGAGCAACGTCGGGTAAGGAGCCTTCGAGGCCTGAAGGAGGCGCAGTGGACATCAAGGGGTTGTTCCAGTCGTGGCCGGTGTACCGGCAGCTCACGGGCCAGGACCCGTTGGGGCGCGGCCACGCCGCCCAGTCGAAGCGCTCGAGCGAGTTGACCCCGCGCACCGTCGAAGCCGACCGGGTCGCGCACTCCGTTTGTCCGTACTGCGCGGTGGGGTGCGCACAGAAGGTCTACGTCAAGGACGAGAAGGTCATCCAGATCGAGGGCAACCCCGACAGTCCCGTTTCACGAGGCCGCCTGTGCCCCAAGGGATCTGCGAGCAAGCAGCTCGTCACCGGCCCGCAGCGGCTGACTAAGGTGCGCTACCGCCCGCCGTACGCCACCGAGTGGCAGGAGATCGACCTCGACACGGCCATGGAGATGGTCGCGGACCGGGTGCTCGACGCGCGGGACAAGGGGTGGCAGCAGTTCGACGCCGACCGCAACACGCTGCGCCGGACCATGGGCATCGCGAGCCTCGGCGGCGCGACGCTGGACAACGAAGAGAACTACCTGATCAAGAAGCTGTTCACCGCCTTGGGCGCGTTACAGATCGAGAACCAGGCGCGTATTTGACACAGCGCCACGGTTCCCGGTCTGGGAGCCTCCTTCGGTCGCGGCGGGGCGACGGACTACCAGCAGGACCTCGCCAACTCGGACTTCATCGTGATCATGGGTTCGAACATGGCCGAAGCCCATCCGGTCGGGTTCCAGTGGGTGGTCGAGGCCAAGTTGCGCGGCGCCAAGGTCGTGCACATCGACCCGCGGTTCACCCGCACCAGCGCGCTGGCCGACCGGCACCTCACGCTGCGGGCGGGCAGTGACATTGCCTTCCTCGGCGGGGTCATCAACTACATCCTGAGCAACGACCTCGACTTCCGCGAGTACGTCACCGCCTACACCAACGCCTCGTTCCTCGTCGACGAGCGGTTCCAGGACGCCGAGGACCTCAACGGGTTGTTCTCCGGCTACGACGACGAATCCGCCTCCTACGACCCGTCGACGTGGCAGTACCAGCGGACCGATCGCGAAGGCGGCGGGTCCGGAGCCAAGGAGCAGGCCGCGCCGGACCAGCAGGGGTCCGGTGGCGCACCCATCGACGACACCGCGCACCGGATCCCCAGCGATCCGACGCTGCAGCACCCCCGCTGCGTCTTCCAGATCCTCAAACGGCACTACGCCCGCTACACCCCGGAGATGGTGGAACGCGTCTGCGGTGTGCCCGCAGAGGATTTCCTCGACGTTGCGCGGGCGTGGGCCGAGAACTCCGGCCGCGAGCGCACTGCCGCGCTGGTGTACAGCGTCGGGTGGACCCAGCACACCCTGGGAGCGCAGTTCATCCGCGCCGGGTCGATCATCCAACTGCTGTTGGGCAACATCGGCCGGCCCGGCGGCGGAGTGTTCGCACTCCGCGGGCACGCCAGTATCCAGGGCTCGACCGACGTGCCGACGCTGTTCAACCTGCTGCCCGGCTACCTCGCGATGCCGCACGCCGGCCAAGAGACGCTCTCGCAGTACGTCGACGACATCCGCGGCGACCACCAGAAAGGCTTCTGGCACAACGCCGATACCTACATGGTGTCGCTGCTCAAGGAGTACTGGGGAGAAAACGCCACCGCCGACAACGACTTCTGCTTCGACTATCTGCCCCGCATCAACGGCGACCACGGCACCTACCGCACGGTGATGGACATGGTCGACGGCAACGTGTTCGGGTACTTCCTGCTGGGACAGAACCCCGCGGTCGGGTCTGCGCACGGCCGATTGCAGCGCCTCGGCATGGCCAACCTGGACTGGCTGGTGGTGCGCGACCTCGTCGAAATCGAAAGCGCGACATTCTGGCAGAACGCGCCGGAGATCGAGACCGGCGAGATCGACCCGCAGACCTGCCGCACCGAGGTGTTCCTGTTCCCCGCGGCTTCGCACGTCGAGAAGTCCGGCACGTTCACCCAGACGCAGCGCAAGCTGCAGTGGCGCGAACAAGCGGTCGAACCGTCCGGCGACGCCCGCTCCGAGCTGTGGTTCTTCTACCACCTGGGCCGGATTCTGCGCGAAAAGCTCGCCGGCTCAACCGATGAGCGGGACCGGCCGGTGCTGGACCTGTCGTGGGACTACAAGCTGGACGGTGACGAGCCGTCAGCCGACGACGTGCTCCGGCGCATCAGCGGCGTGGATCTGACGACCGATCGCGCCGTCGACGGCTATACCTCGCTGAAGTCCGACGGTTCCACGATGTGTGGCTGTTGGATCTACAGCGGCGTGTACGCCGACGAGGTCAACCAGGCAGCGCGGCGCGAGCCCCACGACGACTCCCAATGGGGTTGGGCGTGGCCGATGAACCGCCGCGTGCTCTACAACCGCGCGTCGGCCGACCCGCAGGGCAGGCCGTGGAGCGAGCGCAAGAAGCTCATCTGGTGGGACGCCGATAAGGGGGAGTGGACGGGTTTCGACGTCCCGGACTTCGAGACGACTAAACCGCCCGACTACGAACCACCTTCGGACGCAGTCGGTGTCGAGGCGCTGCGCGGCGACGACGCGTTCGTCATGCAGGCCGACGGCAAGGGATGGCTGTTCGCGCCCAACGGGGTGCTCGACGGACCGCTGCCGACGCACTACGAACCGCACGAGTCGCCGATGGCCAATGCCCTCTACATGCAGCAGGGAAACCCGGCGCGCAAGGTGTACGGGCGAGCGGACAACCCGTCGAACCCGTCACCGCCGGAGTTGCACGGCGAGGTGTTCCCGTTCGTCTTCACCGCCGCACGGTTGACCGAACACCACACGGCGGGCGGGATGAGCCGCCAGTTGCCGTATCTCAGCGAGCTGCAGCCCGGTCTGTTCGTCGAGGTGTCACCCGAGCTGGCGGCCGAACGCGGTCTGACGCATATGGAATGGGCGCACGTGGTGACCAGCCGCTCGGCGGTGGACGCGCGGGTGTTCGTGACCGACCGGATGCGGCCGTTGCGCGTTGAGGACCGGGTTGTGCACCAGGTCTGGATGCCTTATCACTGGGGCAGTGTCGGTTTGATCGACGGCGACGTGGTCAACGACCTGCTCGGCGTGGTGGCCGATCCGAACGTGTTCATCCAGGAGAGCAAGGTCGCGACGTGTGACATCCAGCCCGGGCGGCGGCCGCGGGGTCCTGCGCTGCTGCAGTACATCGCGATGTACCGCGAGCGTGCCCGGATCACCCCCGAGACCGGTACCAACCTGGACACCACCGGGCCGTCGGAAGACCACACCGAGGAGCAGTCATGAGCCACAACAGCTTCTACGGACCTCTCGACGACGTCGCCGCCGACGCGGGCTACGACGAACATCCGCCGCGGATGGGCTTTTTCACCGACACTTCGGTGTGCATCGGCTGCAAGGCGTGCGAGGTCGCGTGCAAGGAGTGGAACGAGGTACCCGACAGCGGTTACAACCTTCTTGGCATGTCGTTCGACAACACCGGTGAGCTGGGCGCCAATTCGTGGCGGCATGTCGCGTTCATCGAGCAACCGTCACAGGAACGCGTGGACCTCGGGATCCCCGGTTTCGAGCGCCCCGGCGACACGATGAGCCCCGAGACCCGCCAGGACTTCCGATGGTTGATGAGCAGCGACGTCTGTAAGCACTGCACCCACGCCGGGTGTCTCGATGTGTGCCCGACAGGCGCGCTGTTCCGCACTGAGTTCGCGACTGTCGTTGTGCAGCAGGACATCTGCAACGGGTGCGGTTACTGTGTGTCCGGCTGCCCGTACGGGGTTATCGAGCGGCGCGAGGGTGACGGCAGGGCATGGAAGTGCACGCTGTGCTACGACCGTCTGCGTGACGGGCTGGAGCCCGCCTGCGCGAAGGCGTGTCCGACGGACTCCATTCAGTTCGGGGTGCTCGATGAGCTGCGGGAGCGAGCCGCCCTGCGTGTCAACGAGTTACACGAGCGGGGCGTTACCGAGGCTCGGCTGTACGGCGAGGATCCCAACGACGGTGTCGGCGGTGACGGCGCGTTCTTCCTGCTGCTCGACGAGCCCGAGGTGTACGGGCTGCCGCCGGATCCCGTGGTGCCGACACGCGACATGGGCGCGATGTGGCGTTACGCGGGGATGGCGGCGTCGGCGATGATCGGCATCGCCGTGTCCTCGTTCTTCGGAAGTCGCAACTGATGCCCCGCGAACAACTCGCCGTGCCGAAGGCCGAATTCCGCTCCTACTACGGCAAGCAGATCCTCAAGACCCCGGTGTGGGACTGGAGGATCGCGGCCTACCTATTCTGCGGCGGGCTGTCCGGCGGCTCGGCGATGCTCGCAGCGGGCGCGGACCTGACGGGGCGGACCGAGCTGCGCAAGGTCACCCGAATCGGTTCGCTGGTCAGCATTTTGGCGAGCCTGTACTTCCTGATCGCCGACCTCGGGCGGCCGGAGCGGTTCCACCACATGCTGCGGGTGGCCAAGCCGAGCTCGCCGATGAGCATGGGCACCTGGATCCTGTCGGCGTACGGTCCGGGGTCGGGCGTGATCGCCGTGGCCGAGCTGATGCCGCGTCGGCTGCGCAAGACCGCGTTGGGCCGGCTGGTGGAGCGGGCGGCGCGACCGGCCGGGCTGTGGGCGGCGGGAACAGCGTCGGGAGTGGCGTCGTACACGGCAGTTCTGTTGTCGCAGACGGCGGTTCCGGCGTGGCGGGAGGCGCACCCGTATCTGCCGTTCGTGTTCACGGGTTCGGCGGCGGCCAGTGGCGCCGGGCTGGGGATGTTGTTGGCGCCCTACGACGAGACCGGTCCGGCGCGGCGCATGGCTGTACTGGGCGCGGGTATGGAGGTGGCGGCGTCGCGGCTGATGGAACGGCGGATGGGCGTCGAGGGCGAGGCGTACACCACGGGACGACCGCACCGGTTGCGTCAGGCATCGGAGGTGCTGACCGTGGGAGGAGCCGTCGGTGCTCTGCTCGGGCGTAACCGGGCGACGATGGTCGCGTCGGGAGCGGCGCTGCTGGTGGGCAGTGCGCTGCAGCGGTTCGGGGTGTTCGAGGCCGGCGTGGCATCGACACGCGACCCGAAGTACGTCGTGGTTCCGCAGCGGGAGCGGGTGGATGCCCGCGATCGCCTACGCACGAGAATGCCCTGAGGGCTTTTCACGACCGACCACGACCCTGAGTGCAATCTCGCCCCTAGGACCATGAACAACATCCATCCGGCCGGTTGCTCCGTCGGATACCGTGTCCGTCCATGACCGTACCGACCACCGAAGCGCAGCCGCCGCGGTCGACTCCTGCGCAGACCCGGCGGGCGATCTGGAACACGATCCGCGGCTCGTCGGGAAACCTCGTCGAGTGGTACGACGTCTACATCTACACGGTGTTCGCCTCGTACTTCGAAGCGCAGTTCTTCGACGAGTCCGAGAAGAACTCGACGGTGTACGTCTACGCGATCTTCGCGGTGACCTTCGTGATGCGGCCGGTCGGGTCATGGTTCTTCGGGCGGTTCGCCGATCGGCGCGGCCGGCGCGCCGCGCTGACGGTCAGTGTGTCGCTGATGGCGTTCTGTTCCATGGTGATCGCGCTGGTGCCATCGCAGGCGACGATCGGGATCGCCGCGCCGATCGTCCTGGTGCTCGCGCGTCTTGTGCAGGGATTCGCGACCGGGGGCGAGTACGGGACATCGGCGACGTACATGTCCGAGGCCGCGACCCGCGAACGTCGCGGCTTCTTCTCGAGCTTCCAGTACGTCACGCTGGTGGGCGGGCACGTGCTGGCGCAGTTCACGCTGCTGGTGCTCGACGCGTTCCTCAGTGAAGACCAGCTGCGCGACTTCGGCTGGCGCATCGGTTTCGCGATCGGTGGGGTTGCTGCCGTCGTGGTGTTCTGGCTGCGCCGCACCATGGACGAGTCTCTCAGCGAGGACGTCATCGAGGCGACGAAAGCCGGCGAGGACAAGGGCGCCGGCTCGATGCGCGAGCTGTTCACCCGCTATTGGAGGCCGCTGCTGCTGTGCTTCCTGATCACCATGGGCGGCACCGTCGCGTTCTACACCTACAGCGTCAACGCCCCGGCGATCGTGAAGACCGCCTACAAGGGCGAGGGTATGACGGGCACATGGATCAACCTAATCGGCCTGATCTTCCTGATGCTGTTGCAGCCGGTCGGCGGGATGATCAGCGACAAGGTCGGACGCAAACCGTTGCTGCTGTGGTTCGGCTTCGGCGGGTTGGTCTACACCTACATCCTGATCACCTACCTGCCCGAAACCCGTTCTCCGCTTACCTCATTCTTGCTGGTGGCGGTTGGGTACGTCATCCTCACCGGCTACACCTCGATCAATGCGCTGGTGAAGTCGGAGCTGTTCCCGGTGCACGTTCGGGCGCTCGGCGTCGGTGTGGGATACGCGTTGGCGAACTCGATGTTCGGCGGCACGGCGCCGTTGATCTACCAGGCGCTCAAGGAACGCGATCAGGTGCCGCTGTTCATCGGATACGTCACCGTATGCATCGCGATCTCGCTCGTCGTCTACCTGTTCTTCCTGAAGAACAAGTCCGAGACATTCCTGGACCGCGAACGCGGGGCGGCGTTCGTCCGCTGACCACTGCTTTTCATAGCCCGTTGGATTCGCCTGCGCACCAGGCTGTTTGGCTGGTTCAGTTCACCTGGGGTGGTGGTTGGGGTTGGAAGGGTTCGTACCAGCGCCATTGGGCGTGTTCGCCGAGGGGTCCGGGGCAGGGCGCGACGTCGGGTGGGGGTCCGGTGGGTGTGCGGACCAGCGATCCGGGGTGCAGTGGTTCGCCTTCGCGGGTGGTGACGCGTAGTTGGTGGGCGGGTCCGGTGATGGTGATTTCGCCGCTGTGGTGCAGGCGGTGATGATACGGGCAGACCAGGATCAGGTTGTCCAGTTCGGTGGGCCCGCCGTCTTCCCAGTGCACGAGGTGATGAGCGTGCAGTCCGCGGGTGGCCCCGCAGCCGGGCACTCGGCAGGTGCGGTCGCGGTGCTCGAGGGCGCGGCGTAGGCGTCGGCTGATCACCCGTGTGGTGCGCCCGGCCCCGATGGGTTGGCCGTGTCGTTCGAGCCAGACTTCACAGCCGGTGTCACACAACAACAACTGCCGTTCGGCCTCCGATAAGACCGGGCCAAGATGGGGCCAGGCGGCGGCCTTGTCGAGGTCGAGGTGCACGATCACCGTGGTGTGCTGGCCGTGGGGGCGCCGGGTGGCTTCGGTGTCCCAGCCGGTGTCCACCAGGCGCAGGAACGCATCACCCAGGCTGGGAAACGGCGGTTGGCGCCGCAGATCACCGAGCCGCTCGCGGCGTTCGTGGGTGTCGCCGTCGGTGTCGGGGCCATGGTCGCGCAGTGTTCGTTGATCAGCGCGTCGCGGTGTGACTGCAGGGCGGCGTCGAACTTGGCGGCCTCCAGGGCGGGCAAGGTGATGCGGTAGGTGGTGGACTGCTCGCCGACGGTTTTGCTCAGCGACGGTTCGGGGGCGGGTGCGGGGCGTTCGGGTGCGGGGCGCGGTTCGAGTCTGGCTGCAAAGCGCAGTTGGCTGACGGTGGCCACCGAGGCCAGCTGCGCGTAGTGCTCATCAGAGCCTGGGCCGGCGTGTTGGGCGATCACCCCGACCTGATCGGCCGACAACTGTCCCTGGCGTAGTTGTTCGGTGCAGCGGGGGAACTCCTCGATGCGCTGGGCGATCGCGGTGATCGTTTTGGCGGTGGTATCAGACAGGCCCAGCTTCCAGGCCACCAGCGCTTTGACCGAGCGCGCCCCGGTGATACCCCACGACCGCTCACGTTCAATCTGAGCAACGATGTCCACGATGCGCCCATCGATGGCGTTGCGTTGACCTGCCAACTCCTCGAGCGCAGCGAACTGCGCCCCCAGGCGCTCATCGGGCGAGAGCTCCTCAGCCCCACAAGGCGCGGCGGTCAACGTCATAACCGCATCATCACACCCACCACCGACAAAAATTCGCCGTCCGCCGCTCACCGTGCTGAGATGGCCGTGAACAGCGAAAACCGCTGCCGTCGAGCCCGATTGACCCTCAGTCCTCCAGTGCCCGACCGACGATCAACGGGTCCGGCTCGCCGACCACCTCGTCATCTTTATCGTCGTAGTCGAAGCGCGACAACAGGTATCGCATCGCGTTGATCCGTCCGCGCTTCTTGTCATTGCTCTTCACGACGATCCACGGTGCGTAGTCGGTGTCGGTCGCGACGAACATCTCCTCCTTGGCCCTGGTGTACTGCTCCCACCGGTTGACTGCTTCCATGTCCATCGACGAGAACTTCCACTGCCGCAGCGGATCGACCAGCCGGATCGCGAACCGCGTCCGCTGTTCGGCCGGCGAGACGGAGAACCAGAACTTGGTGAGGTGCAGCCCCGAGTTCACCAGCATCTCCTCGAACGCCGGTGCCTGCCGCATGAACTCGGCATGCTGTTTCGGCGTACAGAAGCCCATCACCCTCTCCACGCCTGCGCGGTTGTACCAGGAGCGGTCGAACAGCACCATCTCCCCGGCGGTCGGCAGATGCCTGACGTATCGCTGGAAGTACCACTGCGACTTCTCTTCTTCCGTCGGCTTCTCCAACGCCACAACCCGGGCGCCGCGCGGGTTGAGGTGCTCCATGAACCGCTGGATCGAGCCGCCCTTACCCGCCGCATCCCGGCCCTCGAACACGATGACGTGCCGCGCGCCGGTGCGTTTGCTCCACTTCTGCAGCTTCAACAGTTCGATCTGCAGCTGCCGCTTTATCCGCTCGTATTCGTCGCGACTCATCCGCTCGTCGTACGGATACCGCTCGCGCCACGTCTCGATCGGCTTACCGTCGCGATCGAGCAGTACCGGGTCGTCTTCGTCCTCGTCGTTGACGGTGTATCCATGGTCGTCAGTCGACAGTGCGTCGAGGTCGATTTCCGAGTCTGCAGTCGTCATCACCGGCTCCTAACGACGCTCACCTACCCGGAAGGCTGCCGGGCTAATCGCGCTAATCTCAGCGGGTGCGGCTTCTCCGCGCCGTCGCCGGCGCCCCGTTCAGCTTCGCGTGGCTGCTCGTCTTGCTCATCACGACCCGCGTGCAGCGCTCGGCCGGACATCGGGGGTCGCGACGGATCCAGCGGAGGAATTCCACGAATCTGCGCCAGCTGCGCAGCGAACCCCATCGCGTCCTCACCACCAGCCTGTTCTGGCTCGACGACCAGAGGTGGTGGCCCTACGTCCCGGTGTTCGTCGGCGTCGTCGCCCCCGCGGAGCGCCGGTTGGGTTGGTGGCGTTGGCTTCTCGTCGGGATCGGCGCGCACGTCGTCGCTACCTACGTCGGCCAGAGCTACCTGCGGTTCCTCATCCGGAAGGGCCGAGCGCCGCAGCGAGCGGAGAACGCCCGCGACGTCGGCGTGAGCTACTTCGTCCTCGGGGTGGCCGGCGCCCTGTCGGGCTACACCCGCAAGCCGTGGCGCTCCGGTGCCCAGGCCGCCGCCGCGCTGGCGCTGGCCGGTAACGCCGCCGCCCGGCCCACGTTCACCGAAGTCGGCCACCTGACCGCGTTCCTCGTCGGGCTAGCGACCGTTGCGCTCGCACCCGACCGCGACGAGCAGCCCTATCCGTCGATACCCCGCTGACTCACGACCGTAGGCCGCTCACCGTTGAACCGCGTCACAGGCGGTGGCGGATACTGCCCGTAGATCCCAGCCGGATCGCCCTCGGCATAGAGCCTGCTCTCGTAGTCGGCGCGAGCCGCCAGAACGTCACGGCGATACTGCTCGCGTAGCTCTTGGGCTTTTCGAGCCTCGGCAGACTTGTGCCGCCAGAACAGGAATCCGCCGACACCGACCATGGGGACCACGATGACAAGCAACCATGGGTTCTCGGCAAGGATGCCGAGCACGACGAGTCCGAGAACCACGCCCGCAACGATCAGCGGCGTCCGGGACCGCGTATTGACGTTCACACCACCGGGACCACCGCCCACCGCGATCGCTGATCCAGACGATCCGCCGAAGATGGCGAACAGAATCCAAAACGGCAGCCAGAGCCCGCAGGAGAGAAACGTCAGAACGAGGTGCAGCGCGTGGTTCGTTCCTCCGCCCGACGACACCGCCACAGCCACCGCTGTCGGTGCCGCGACGCTCGGCGGTGGTGTCGGCACGAAGTGCTGCGTCCACCGCTGGCCGTCGTGATAGCGTCGCCCCGGCTGGCCGCTGGGATCAGGGAACCAGCCCGCGCTCATCGCGAAAACCCCTGCGCAGCAGAGTTCTTAATGCGCCCGGCCCAGCGCCGCGAGGCCAGTATTTCTGTCCGGCACACAGTGCCTCCCCTCAGGTCGTCCACGGTCTTCAACATGTGGGCATCGATCGGCCCCCGCGGTGGTGAAAGGTCCCCCGACGGCGCTCAACCCCCACGACCACTGACCGCACCACGAACGCTACGAAAAATCGGGACCCGGGGAATCAGGGGTTTCCCTATGAACGAGTTTGCTGGATAACTCCGCGCTCGAGCACCCCGCTGACCTCGGCACATCGGCGTGGAGGTTTCGCGACGGCCACCTCGGGAACGATGTGGCCATGGATTGGGAATGTGCTGTCGTCGGGGGAGGGGCGGCGGGGTTGAGCGCCGCCCTCGTGTTGGGGCGCGCGAGACGCCGCACGGTCGTCATCGACGCCGACGAACAGAGCAACCGCGTCTCGAGGGTAATTGGTGGTCTTCTCGGCTACGACCAGCGTCCACCCGCCGAGTTGTACGCGCAAGGCCGCCGCGAGCTGTCGGCCTACCCCAGCGTCGAGTATCGGCACGGCCAGATCATCAGCGGCCGCCCGGTCGACAACGGCTTCATCCTCGAACCCGACGATGGCGATCCGATTCTCACGAAGCGGGTCCTGCTGGCGACCGGCATGCAGTACAACCCGCCGGACCTGCCCGGGCTCGCCGAGCTGTGGGGCACCTCGGTATTCCAGTGTCCGTTCTGCCACGGCTGGGAGATGCGCGACAAGCGGCTGGCCACCATGGCCGCCGGGGAGGAGGCGATGCACTCGGCGCTGATGCTGCGCGGCTGGAGCGACGACGTCGTACTGCTGACCGACGGGCGCACCGACCTGTCACCCGAGGACAAGCGGGTGCTGAAGGCCGCCGACGTGACCATCGAGGACCGTCGTGTCGTCGAATTGCTCAGCGACGACGGACAACTGAGCGCGATCGCATTCGCCGACGGGGACCGGCTGGCGCGCGACGGTCTGCTCGTCGAGGCGCCCCTCAAGCAACGCTCACCGCTCGCCGACCAGCTGGGCGCCGCATGCACACCGGGCCCGCTGGCCGCCGACACCATCAGCATCGACCCGATCCATCGCACCGAGGCCAGCGGAGTGTTCGCCGCGGGCGACCTGTGCAGCGAACAGCCCTATGTGGCAGGTGCGATCGCCGCGGGATCGAAGGCGGCGATGATCATCGTCCAGAGCCTGCTGGCCGACGAGTTCAGCCTGCCGTACCCCCCGATCTGAGCACGCTCGCGGCGACGAACTCCCGCAGCTCGTCGGCAAGACGCGCGGGCTGATCCAGCGGTATCAGCGTGTAGCTGTCCCGGATCCCGACCAGGCGGCCATGCGGGAACAGTGACGCCAGACGTCGGCCGTGCTCAGCGGGCATCACCTTGTCTTCGGTTGCCCACGCCACGAGTACCGGCCTGTCGAAGGTCCGAAGCTGTTCAGTCAGCTCGGCCAGGCGCGCCCGGCTGGGCGTCGAGCCAGCGAAGGTACGTAGGTCGCGTCGTACTCCGCTGTCGACCAACGCTGGGCGGAACCATTGGTCCATCACGTCTTTGGGTATCGGGTGCTTGGCCATCCAGCCCCAGCCGCCAGGGGCGCGACGGAACCAGTCGAACCGCTGTAGCTGCATCGTCAGCCACAGGGCGCCGGGGATTTTCGCGCAGGAGGCGACAGCCTTGCCCGGTAGTCCTGGCGGATAGTTTTCGAAAGCCTCGCAGGCAACCAGAACCAGTGCGGCGATCCGCTCGGCGCCCTCGGCGACCAGGAACTGCGCACCTCCCCAGTCGTTGAGCACCAGGGTGACGTCCCGGAGATCCAACCGGTCGATGAACTCGCCGACCAGCGCCGCGACACCCTCATGGGTCACCAGCTCCCCACGCCTCATCGGCTGGCGGTGGCTGCCCAGCGGCAGGATCGGACAGATGCATCGATGCTCGGGCGCCAGCCGCGCAACCACGTTGTCCCACACGGAGTTATCCATGTTCACCCCGTGCAACAGCACGACGACGGGGCCGTTGCCGCCTGTATCCGAGTATTCGATGACTCCGGCGCTCAGGTCGACCCGATGCTGGGCCTGGAGAACATTTCGCATGGCACCTCCTAGACAGACCGACCGTCGGTCTGTAGCGTAAGGCAGGTGCGGGAGATAAAGCAACCTGAAGTTCGGAAGAGTGAGATCGTCAGCGCCGCGCTCAAGCTGTTTACGGAGAACGGGTACGAAAAGACCACCGTCGCTGCGATCATCGGCGAGCTCAGCGTCGCGAAAGGCTGCTTCTACCATCACTTTCGATCCAAGGACGAGGTGTTCGAAGCCTGCGTGCTTGCGGCCTCGCAGCAGATCGCAGACACGTGGATAGCGGCGCTGACGGACCACTCGAGGTCCCCGACTGCGCGCCTGATGGACTTTCACTTCAGCTACCGGGAACTGACTGATGCCGCCACCTCGGGTTTGATCGCTGATCTGTACTCGCGGGCGTTTACCGATATGCACCACCGCGTGACCGCGCAGGTCGCCACCGACGTGCTGCCCGCCGTGACAGCGCTGATCGAAGAAGGCGTGCAGCAGGGCGAATTCAGCGTTAGTGATCCGCATTTCACCGCCGTCGTCCTGCTCGGCGCCCTGCAGGGACTGCATGAGGCCTACGCCCCGCTGACCGATCTGGATCAGGCCGCGCACCGACGCAAGCTCGTCGAGGTGTTCGAGCGGCTCCTGGCCGCCAAGATTCCTGCAGAGGAGGATTCATGAACGCGGGCCACATCGATGTGCTGATCGTCGGCGCGGGACCCACCGGTTTGACGGTGGCGAATGAACTGGTCCGCCGCGGTATCCGCACCCGCATCATCGACGCCGCCGCCGGGCCGAACACCGAGACGCGCGCACTGGGCGTGCAGGCTCGCAGCCTCGAACTCTTCGATCGACAGGGGATCACCGAACAGCTGCTCGCGCGCGGGCTCAAAGCGCGAGTCTTCAACGTGTTCAGCGAGAACCGTCAGATCCTGCGAGCCGACTTCGCCGGTCTGGCATCGCCCTACCCATTCCTGCTGATGATCCCGCAGAACGAAGTGCAAGAGGTCCTCACCGCGAACCTCGCCGCGCTCGGCACCCACGTCGAGCATCAGGTCGAGATGGTGGCGCTCACTCAGCACGCCGACCACGTGAGTGTCGAAGCGCGACGGCCCGACGGCAGCAGCGAAACGGTGCGGGCGAGCTGGATCGTCGGCGCGGACGGGGCGCACAGCAGCGTCCGCCGACAACTCGGGCTGCGGTTCCTGGGCTCGTCGTTGGAGGAGAATTTCGCGGTCGCCGATCTCCGAATGGACTGGGACCTTCCCGGCGACGAGTTCTTCGCCTTCCTCAACCGGGGCAGATTCGTGGCCTACTTTCCGATGCTGCACGGCTGGCATCGCATAGCGGTCGCACAATACGAGCAACCCGCGCCCACCGGCGACGTGACACAGGTCGAATTGCAACGCGCCGTCGATGTCTGCGCGCCCCCAGGCGCCAAGATTGCCGAAGTCAGGCAGGCCGGCAGATTCCGGATCAACCAGCGCAGAGTCGAATCACACTCGGCCGGGCGGGCTTTCCTCATCGGCGACGCCGCCCATATCCACTCGGTGGTCGGCGCACAGGGCATGAACACCGGCATCCAAGACGCCTTCAACCTCGGCTGGAAACTCGCCGCAGTCGTGCGAGGTGAGGCGGACCGAGCGCTGCTGGACACTTACGCCAGAGAGCGCTCACCGGTCGCCAGACGACTCGTCAAAGGAACCCGGCGCATCACAAGGATGACCCTGCTGCGCAACCCCGTGAGCACGAAGATGCGCCGCACCATCGCTCCGCACATCCTGGCAAGTCGGCCGGTCCAGCGCACTCTGTTGCGCGCGATCTCACAGATCGATGTGTCCTATCACGATGACTCGGGTAGCGCGCCGCAGGGCCGGGCCGCCATCGGCGACCGTGCACCCGACGTGACGCTCGCCCCGCAGGATGGCACTACCACCCGGCTTTTCGACCTGCTGGACCCGACGCGGCACACCCTGCTGACTGTCGGTGACGCCACGCCGCCCGCTTCCGAATTACCCGATCGGATACGCGCAGTACGAGTCGACGACCTCGCGGTCGCTGCCACCTACGATCTGCCCGGCGGTGGCTACGTGCTCATCCGGCCTGACGGTTACATCGCTTACCGCAGTGATCAGCGCGACCCGTCGTCGGTGATCGAGAGCGTCGACCGCGTTCTCGCCCAACCTGTTTAGGAGTGACGATGAAGGCCGTCTGGATGGCCGAGTTCGGTGGACCAGAAGTGCTGCATGTCGGCGACAGCGCGGTGCCGGTGCCCGGACCGAATGAGGTGCTGATCGAGGTGGAGGCAGCCGGCATCACCTACGGCGACGTGATGAAGCGCCGGGGTGCGTTCGGCACCTTCGACTTGCCCGCGGGAATGGGGCAGGAAGTCGCGGGGACGGTTCGCAGCTCCGGCTCGGGTGGACCTGCCGTCGGGTCACGGGTGGCGGCGATGGTTGAGCATGGCTACGCCGAGTTCGCCACCGCGCAGACTGGTTCGGTTGTGCCGCTGCCTGATTCGGTGGACAGTCATGATGCGGCCATCCTCTGGGTCCACGGAGCGACCGCCTACCAGACATTGCGCGACGCCGGGAGAATCATGTTCGGCGATACCGTGCTGGTGCACGCCGCCGCGGGAGGTGTCGGAACCCTCGCGATCCAACTCGCCCGACTGCTCGGCGCTGGCGTCGTCATCGGCACGGCGGGAACTCCGCAGAAACTCAACCACATTCGGTCGTACGGCGCCGACTTCGCCGTGGACTACTCCGAAGCCGGATGGGCCAAGACCGTGCTCGAGTCGACCGACGGGCGTGGGGTCGACCTCGTGCTCGACTCCGTCGGCGGTCAAACCTCGCAAGACACCCTGAACTGCATCGCGCCGTTCGGCCGGATCGTCACGTTCGGAGCCGCAAGTGGAACCCCGCCGACGTACTCGGGGATGGCCTTGATGACACAGAACCTCACGGTGACCGGTTACTCCCTGATGGGTTGGCGCAGTCGCCCGGACGCGTTCAGCCAGGCCCTCGAACACCTCCTCGCATTCACCGCCGACGGCCGACTCCGCCCGAAAGTCACCGAGTACCGCCTCGATGACGTCGTCGAAGCGCACCGCGCACTCGTCGACCGACAAACCGTCGGCAGCCTCGTGTTACGGCCTTAGCCCAGCAGCGCGTCGCACATCACGGGCAGATCCCGCACCCGGATACCCGTGGCGTGATAGACGGCGTTGACCACCGCCGCGGCAGAGCCGACGATGCCGATCTCACCCGCGCCGCGCGAGCCCATCGGGTTGGCGTGCTTGTCGACGTCGTCGAGCCACATCGCCTCGATCGCGGGGACGTCGGCGTGCGAGCTGATGTGGTACGTCGCCAGATCCCGGGTGACGATGTGGCCGAAGCGGGGATCGCGCACGCTCTCCTCATGCAGCGCCATCGACAGTCCCATCGTCATGCCGCCGATCAACTGCGAGCGCAGTGTCGCCGGGTTGATCGCCCGGCCGATCGAGAACACGCCCAGCATCCGCGACACCCGGATCTCGCCCGTATGCCGGCTGACCCGCGCCTCTACGAAATGCGCACCGAACGAATACATTCCGAAGTTCGGCGCCTCCTCGTTCTCCGGCGCCTCCGCGGTGGTGGTGACGCCGACCTCCGGATGGTCGCCGTGGTCGTGCCGGAACTGTTGTGCCGCAGCGACGATGGCGCGACCCCACGAGCTGATGCCCGATGAACCGCCCTCCACCGATGCGGCGGGCAGATCGGTGTCGCCGATCTGCAGGTCGATCGCCGAGAGCTCGCAGCCCAGCGCATCGGCGGCGATCTGGCTCAACGCCGTCCACGTGCCGGTGCCGATGTCGACGGCACCGATCGCGACCGTGTAGCGGCCCGGGACGACACATTCGACGCGAGCGCTGTTGCCCGGCTGGATCATCGCGGGATACACCGCGGACGCCACACCCATGCCGACCAACCACTCACCCTCGCAACGGGTTCCAGGCTCCGGGTCACGCGATGCCCAACCGAACCGCTCCGCGCCGGTCTGCAGGCACTCGACCAGGCGACGGTCCGACCATGGGTTACCGGTCTCAGGATCGACGTCGGGTTCGTTGCGGATGCGCAGCTCGATCGGGTCGAGGCCGCACGCGACGCCCAGTTCGTCCATCGCGACCTCGAGAGCGAACATGCCGGGACACTCGCCGGGCGCGCGCATCCAAAACGGGACGGGCACGTCGAGCGCCGCCAGCCGGTGTGACGTCTTGCGATTCGTACCCGCGTACATCATGCGGGTGGGCACCGCGGCCTGCTCGGCGAACTCCTTGACCGTAGCGGTCTGGGTGATCACGTCGTGGCTCACCGACGTGAGCATCCCGTCACGGTCGGCGCCGAGACGCAGGTGATGAATGGTCGGCGGGCGATATCCGACGAAGTCGAACATCTGCTGCCGGGTGACCGCGAACTTCACCGGCCGTCCCGGAACCCGTTGCGCCGCCATCACCGCCAGCACATTGTGTGAGTGCGGCGCACCCTTGGAACCGAACCCGCCGCCCACGTACTTCGCGATGACGCGCACCTGTTCGGGGTCGAGGCCGAACGTCGCCGCCATCTCCTTGCGCACCGCGTGGACGCCCTGCGTCGAATCCCACAGAGTCAGCGTGTCGTTGTCCCACAGCGCGATACACGCGTGCGGTTCCATCGGATTGTTGTGCTCGTGTGGTGTCGAGTAGGTCTGGTCGACGACGACCGGCGCGTCGCGCAGCGCGGCTTCGGCGTCGCCCTCGGCAGTGTCGGTCGGATAGCCCGCGTTGACCTGCTCGGGCGCATACAGCTTCGGATCGTCGGCGCGGAGTTCGACGTCGTACCGAGAAGAGTCGTACTCCACCTGCACCAGACCCGCTGCATGACGGGCGGTCTCGGCGCTCTCGGCCAGCACGGCACCGATCAACTGACCACGGTAGTTCACCTGCGGGCCCTGAAGGATCGTGAGGTCACCGTTGGAGGTGTCAGCCGACTGAGACTTGTCGAACACGGTGAGCACGGCCAGAACTCCGTCGACCGCTTCGGCGGCTGAGGTGTCCATGGTCGTGATGCGGCCGTTGGCGATGGTGGCTTGGACCGGATGGAGGTAGGCGGCGTTCTCGACCGCGTACTCGTAGGCATACTCCGCGGTCCCGGTGACCTTGGCGGGCCCGTCGAGACGGGTGACACGCTTACCGATGGCGCGGGGTTCGAGGGTGGTCATCGTTGCTCGCTCAGTTCCGTCAGGGTGGCGATGATGGTGCGGCGGGTGAGTTCGACCTTGAACTCGTTGCCCGGCAACGGTTGCGCGTCTTCGAGTTCGGCGTCTGCGGCCCGTCGGAACGTGTCTTCGGTGGCTGGCGCACCTGTGAGGACCTCTTCGGCGCGGCGCGCACGCCACGGTTTGTGGGCGACGCCGCCGAGTGCGATGCGGGCGCTCGTGATCCTGCCGTCGTCGACGACGAGTTCTGCGGCCACCGACGTCAACGCGAACGCGTAGGAGGCGCGGTCGCGCACTTTGCGGTACGTCGACCGGGCTCCGTTTGGCGGCGCAGGGATCTCGACCGCGGTGATCAGCGCGCCGGGCGGCAACTCGGTGTCGCGGTCGGGGCGGTCGCCGGGCAGGCGGTGAAATTCCGTCATCGGTAGGCGGTGTTCGCCGTCGGCGTCCACGAACACGACCTGCGCGTCGAGCGCGGCCAACGCGACGGCCATGTCCGAAGGGTGCACGGCCACACAGTGTTCGGAGGCGCCGAGGATCGCGTGATAGCGCACGTAGCCACCGATGGCGGAGCATCCCTCGCCCGGCGTGCGCTTGTTGCACGGTGTGGTGACGTCCTGAAAGTACACACACCGGGTGCGCTGCAACAGGTTTCCCGCGGTGGTCGCGAGGTTGCGCAACTGGCCGGAGGCCGCCGACAGCAACGCCCGCGCGAGGACGGGGTAGCGGCTGCGGACCACGGGGTGGGCGGCGAGGTCGCTGTTGCGGACGTCGGCGCCGACGCGCAGGGCGCTGTCGGGCAGCTGCTCGATATCGGTGAGCGGCAGGTGGCCGACGTCGACGACGAGGGACGGTTCGAGGATGCCGAGTTTCATGTGGTCGACGAGGTTGGTGCCGCCGGCGAGGAACACGGCGTCGGGACGCTCGGCGACCGCGGTGACCGCGTCGGCGACGCTGGTGGCGCGGTGGTAGTCGAACGGGATCATCGGGCGGCCTCGCTGATGGCGGCGACGATGTTCGGATAGGCGGCGCACCGGCAGAGGTTGCCGCTCATGCGTTCGCGGATCTCATCATCGGAGAGTTCGGGTGGCTTTTCGAGATCGTCGGTGACGTGGCTGGGCGCGCCGGACTTGACCTCGTCGAGCATGCCGACGGCTGAGCAGATCTGCCCTGGGGTGCAGTAGCCGCACTGGAAGCCGTCGTGGTCGAGGAACGCCTGGGCGACGGGATGCAGAGCGTCGCCGTCACCGAGGCCTGAGGCGGTGACGATCTCGGCGCCGTCGTGAGCGACGGCGAAGGCGAGGCAGGTGGTGGCACGGCGGCCGTCAAGCAGGACCGTGCACGACCCGCACTGGCCGTGGTCGCAACCCTTCTTGGGCGCGGTGACGCCGAGGTGTTCGCGGAGCAGGTCGAGCAGGGTGACGCGGTTGTCGACGTGCACGGAGTGCTCGGTGCGATCGACGGACACGGTGATATCGGTGAAGTGGGCTGACTCCATTGTCGGCAGGTACCCGTGCCCGCGCTGGCGAAACGGCGCCACCGCGACAATGGACACTATGACCGCGCAAACCTGGAACCTGGACCAGTCGGACGGCGAGCTGAGGATCCGCACCGGCGTCGAGGGCCGGGCGGCAAAGATGGGTCACCGCCTGACCATCGCCGTGAACACCTGGCATGCCACGGTCGGATGGTCCGACGGCGAACCATCCAGGGTGACGCTCAAGGTCGAGGTCGACTCGCTCGAGGTGCTCAGCGGGGAGGGTGGTGTGACGCCGCTGACCGGACCGGAGAAGTCACTCGCGCGGTCCAACGCGCTGAAAGTGCTGAATGCGAAGCGCTTTCCGCGTATCGAGTTCGAAACCAGCGACATCGAGAAGACCGGCGACCGATTTCGTCTCACCGGAACGCTGCAGATCAACGGCAAGACGCGCGACCAGGTCGTCGACGTGGCCGTGCAGGAAGCCGACGATATGTGGCGTATGTCATGCGAAACCACCGTGCGGCACTCTGACTTCGGCCTCAAGCCGTACTCGATGCTGATGGGCTCGATGAAGGTCGCCGACGCCGT
Source organism: Mycolicibacterium flavescens (assembly GCA_900637135.1). Classification (NCBI taxonomy): domain Bacteria; kingdom Bacillati; phylum Actinomycetota; class Actinomycetes; order Mycobacteriales; family Mycobacteriaceae; genus Mycobacterium; species Mycolicibacterium flavescens. The sequence continues at coordinate 4,412,069 of LR134353.1, read as the reverse complement.
GACCGTCGCATTCACCGCGACGAAATAATCGGTAGCCTGGCGCACTGAGGAAATCGCCTGTGCTGCTGCGATATCGGAGTCGCCGGGCCACCCGCTGCGGGGAGCGGGTTACGTAAGACGGCGTTGCGGGAACACCACTGGTTGCTGCGCTGGTGTCGGAAAGAGAAAGGATGGCATGTGAGCTCCCCGAAGGGCGGTTCCCGTCTGGGCACGCGATTCGGGCCGTATGAGCTGAAGTCTCTGATCGGCGTCGGCGGCATGGGCGAGGTGTACCGGGCGTGGGACACCGCGAAGGAACGGACCGTGGCCATCAAGCTGCTCCGTCCGGATATGGCGGCCGATCCCAACTTCCAGGAACGCTTCCGGCGTGAGTCGCGCGTCGCCGCGCGCCTGCAGGAACCGCACGTCATCCCCGTTCACGACTTCGGCGACATCGACGGTGTGCTCTACATCGACATGCGCCTCGTCGAAGGAGCCAGCCTCAAGGAGTTGATTCGGACCGCCGGCCCGTTGCCCGCGACGCGGGCGGTGTCGATCATCACCCAGGTCGCGGCCGCGCTGGACGCCGCGCATTCGAATGGGCTGGTACACCGCGACATCAAGCCAGAGAACGTGCTGCTGACCCACGACGATTTCGCCTACATCGTCGACTTCGGCATCGCGCACGGCGGCGGCGAAGCCAACGTCACCAAGACCGGCCTGGTCATCGGGTCGTGCGCGTACATGGCGCCGGAACGCATCAGCGGCGAACGCGGCGGCCCGGCCTCCGACATCTACTCGCTGACCTGCCTGCTCTACGAATGCCTGACCGGCCGCGCGCCGTACGACTCCGGCGACCTGCGCGAGATCATGGGCGCGCACCTGTTCTCGCCGCCGCCGCGCCCGAGCATCATGCGGCGCGGCATCAGCCGGGCGTTCGACGAGGTCATCGAGTGCGGCATGGCGAAGAAGCCCACCGATCGCTACACGACGGCCGGTGAGTTGGCCAAGGCGGCCGCCGCTGCGGCCGAGCAGCCACCGGTCGTGATGCCGGTAGCGCCACCGCCGGCCCCGTCGACGCGCCAATTCTCGGCCGTCGACCCGAATCCGGCGAGCACCCGCTATCAACCGATGTACGCGCCGCAGCCGCCGCCGCCGACGAACCGCAAGCGGTTCGGTCCGGCGCAGGTCGGGCTGGTGGTGACGACGGTCGTGCTGTTCACCGCCGCGGTGGTGCTGGCCATGGTGCTGGCGTTCGGCGACAACGGCGGGTCCGCGCCGCAGACGCCGCTGGCCGTGCCGCCGTCGACGACGACCGAGACGACGACCCCGCCCACGACCACCGCACCGTCGACGACCACCACGACGACGCCGACGACCACCGGACCTCCGATCGCCGGGGTGTCGGGTACGGACTCGCAGGGCTTCATCGGGCACACCACGCGCTGCGACGCGGGGAGCACGCCGGTCGCGGCGATCCGGACGGCACAGTCGCTGGCGGTGATCTGCGAGTCGGGTGCGGGCACCTATCAGTACCGCGGGGAGCGGCTGCGCGACGGGGCAAACGTGCAGCTCAATGCGCAGCCGATGGGCGGCGGGTTCGTCGCCACCAATCCGGCCGACGGCGCACGCTACGACGTGCAACCCGGCCTGCTGACGATTTCGAGCAACGGCAAGGTCGACTCGGCCGAACCGGCGCTGGAGTACGGCTCGGCGGCCCGCTGACCGGCGATTTGTGCACATCTAGGAGCGCTCAGCGCTCGTTTCTGTGCACAAATCGCAGCAGGAGGACTACCGTTCGGCCAGGAGACACCGCAGATCGGGGACCTCATGGACAACCGCAAGTACGCCCGCGAAAGCGAACAGGCTCGTAAACAGGAGATCGAACAGGACGCCCGTCGCCTCCGCGAGTTCGAGACCTTCTCCAAGTTCTCCGACAGCGACCTCAGACGCCTGGTCGAAGCGGCGCACCGCACGTCGACGTCAGGGCCGTGGCCGCTGATCCAGGAGCAGACCCCGTCGGACGCCTGCTACATCCTGCTCAGCGGTGAGGTCGGCGTCTACGTCGGCCACGACCGCATCGCCGTCGTCGGCCCCGGCGAGGTGATCGGCGAATCGGTGCTGCGCCGCGGTGCACTGCGCAACGCGACCGTGACGACGACGGGGCGAGCAGACGTGCTCCACATCAACCGCGACGACCTCGCCCGGTTGGTCGATGAGATGCCTGCGCTGCGCGAGGCGATGGACGCGACCGTTGCCCGCCACGCCCCGCAGGCCACCAAGCAGGGCTGAATCGGCAGTAACTTCGTTCATGGTTTGACGCACCTGTCAACTCGGGTACGCCTTGTGAATGGAACGGCTGAGTGCATTCGACGCGACGATGCTCTACAGCGAATCATCCAGTGTCCCACTGAATGTGTGTTCAATCGCCTGCCTTGATACGTCGACGATCCCCGGTGGCTACGACTTCGACCGAGTCCGCGAGCATCTGGCCACGCGCTTGGAGGCTTTGCCGGAGCTGCGGGCAAAACTCGCCAACAGTCAGCTGAACCTCGATCATCCGGTGTGGGTGGACGACGACGAGTTGGACCTCGAGTACCACCTGCACCGCATCGCGCTGCCCGCGCCCGGCGGGCGCAACGAACTGGTCAATGTCTGTTCACGGATCGCCGCGGCACCCCTGGACCGCAGCAAGCCGTTGTGGGAGATGTGGGTGATCGAGGGCATCCACGAAACCGACCCGTTCGACGCCGGCGACGTCGCGTTGATGATCAAGGTGCATCACGCCGCCGTGGACGGGGTGTCGGCGGCCAACCTGATCAGCAAGCTGTGCGACGTCGAACCCGACGGCCCCCCACCAGAGCCCGTCGAGGGCGTCGGCGGCGCCAGGCCGTTCGAGATCACCGCCGGCGGCCTGGTGCGCGCGTTCACCCGTCCGTGGCAACTGACCAGAGCGGTGCCCGCCACGTTGTCGACCGTCTTCAGCACGATCACCCGCGCCCGCTCCGGCACCGCCATGGCCGCCCCGTTCTCGGCTCCGGCGACGGTGTTCAACGCCGAGATCACCTCCGACCGCACCATCGCGTTGGCTCAGCTCGACCTCGACGACGTCAAGCGGGTCAAGAACGCCTTCGACGTCAAACTCAACGACGTGGTGATGGCGCTGTGTGCCGGAGCGCTGCGCGAGTACCTGCTCAAGCGAGGCGAGCTGCCGGACGATCCGCTGATCGCGGTGGTCCCGGCGTCGGTGCACGACAAGTCGGACCGGCCCGGCCGCAACAAGCTCTCGGGCTTCTTCAACAACCTGCAGACCCATATCGACGATCCCGGCGAACGGCTGCGCACCATCGCCGAATCCAGTTCGCGCGCAAAGGCTCACAGCGCCGACATCGCTCCCACCCTGCTGGCCGACGTGACGCAGGCACTGCCGCCCGCACTGTTCGGCATGGCGATGGAGGTGCTGTCCCACACGCCGCTGAAGCACACGCCGATCCACAACGTGATCATCTCGAATGTGGCTGGGCCGCAAGACAAGCTGTACGCGATGGGCGCCGAGATGAAAGCGCTCTACCCGCTCGGCCCGATCTTCCACGGCTCCGGGCTCAACATCACCGTGATGTCGTTGACGGGCAAGCTGAACGTCGGGATCATCGCGTGCCGCAAGCTGGTCAACGATCTGTGGGACCTCGCCGACCGGTTCGAAACCGCGCTGGACGAACTACTGGCCGCCTGCTGAGCGGTTCGCCGGCTTGATCAACCAGAGTGCCAGGATGATCGCCGCGATCGGGCCGATGGCCATGATCACGCTCAGCGTGTGGATGGCGTCGACGGCGTTATGCGGCGCCTGCTCCACCACCAGCCGCGCCTGCTCGGGGTTGACCATCTGCGCCCCGTGACCGCCGTGCACGGTCAGCAGCGCCTCGCGGGTCTCGGCGCGTGTGATGCCGGAGCGGGACAGGTCGTGCGCGCTGTCGGTGAGGAACAGGTTGATGCCGACGAGCGCGAAAAGCGCAGGGCCGAGCGAGTATCCGCCTTCGTTGACCGCGCTCTTGACGGCGGAGACCGCGCCGCCGAGATCGGTTGGCGCACTGCTCATCATGATCGTGGCCTGCGGTGTCGTGACGAGCGCGCCGCCCACCACGATCAGCGCGGTGGTGACGAACACCGTCGTGCGCGTCGTGTCGAGGTCGAAGAGCCTCATCGACAACAGCCCGCCGAGCATGACCAGGAGCCCGGTGATCATTACGGTGCGCGGGCTGAACCGGTTCGCGGCGGGCCCGGCCGAGGTGGCGGCGACGGCGGCCAGCGCGGTGGCCGGAATCAACAGCAGGCCGAACAGCTCGTGCGACTCCTTGCGGACCGTCACCAGATAGAACGAGAGCAACACCATCGACCCGCCGAGCACGATGTTGAACAGCACGCCCGCGGTCACGGCGGCGTTGAACCGGCCCGACCGGAACACCCGCATGTCGAGCGCCGGATCCTCAACCCGCAACTCCTGCATGACGAATGCGCAGCCGGTGACCAGGCCGACGCCGATCGCGACCAGTCCGACCGCGTTGATCCCGGTCTCGATACGTGAGACGCCGAAGATCAGTCCTAGCAGCGCGACCGCGAACAACGCCATTCCGAGCACGTCGAGCCGACGGTTCGCGCGCACCGTCTCGGGCACGAACCGCCACGTGACGAGCAAGCCGAGGAGCCCGATGACCGGTGCCACGAAAAAGCAGGCCCGCCAACCGATCGCGTGGCCGAGCATGCCGCTGATCGCCGGCATCGGGGTCGCTACCGCGTAGCCGACACCGAAGTACGCGGCGATCGCCGCGGCCCGCCGGCCCGGCGGAAACACCGCGTTCGTGATCGCCAGCGACAGGCCGATCAGAAACGCCAGCGTCACACCGGCACCTGCACGCGCGACGATCAGCACCGCCGGTGCGGGTGCGGCGGCGGCGAGCACGCTGAACACGATCGCCCCGGCCAGCCCGAACAGGTACATCCGCCGCATGCCGTACAGGTCGCCCAGCGCACCGGCGCTCAGCACGGCGGCGGCCAGGGTCAGGGTGGCCAGGCTGGCGACAAACGTCGCGGTGGACCCGGTGATGCCCACACCGGCCGAGACCAATTGCAGATTGGCCGAGAAGGTGGTCGGGTCGCCGATCGCGATCGCATACCCGAGGCCCATCGCGAGCACCGTCATCACAGCGGCGAGCCCCGACACCTGACGCTGCTCGGCGTCGACGCGAGTACCGTCCGGCACGCGCGGGATGTTACCGGCGCAGCAACGCTGCCATCACCTCTTTCGAGGGCACGGTCGCCGCGGTCAGGGCGATGGTGTGCCGCCCGACGGGCACCCGAACGTCCGTACCGACTGGCTCGCCGTCGAGCAGAACCGCCACGTCGGGCGGCAGAGCGGCGAGTTCGACACGCGTCTCGGTGTCGGTGGAGATATCGATGCTCGACGTGTCCAGCGACGCGAGCCCGGCCCGGGCGACGTCGACGGTGATGCCCGCGACGCCGGTCAGCTTCAGCGTCAGGAACGGCATGGGCTCGACGCCCGGACCTGTGCGCCAGAGCAGTTCGGTGTACAGGCCGGGGGACAGGTCGAGGTCGGGTTCGACGCCGCGCCGACGGCGGATCGTGCGCGTCGGGTCAGGGCGCGCATACGACCGCGCGTCCACGGTCGCGACGGCGCCCCGCTTGCCGGCCAGGTCGGCATCGGCCGACAGGTTCGACAACCACCAAACGTGCTGGGGCCCAAGGCCGAGATCGGGCCGCACCAGCTCCGGATACCACGAGTAGGTGATGTGCCCGGGGTCGGGCTGGCGGAGCCCGGTGCCCATGTGGGCGATCGGATCGTCGAACTCGTCGTCGAGCACCCACGTCACGTGGTCTTCGAACGGGTAGACGGTGAACCGGTAGCGGTAGCCCAGCCGGTCGAGTTCGAGAACCTGGGACAGCACCGACGTGATCGGCACGAACTGGTCCAGCACGCCGTGGGCGATGACGAACGGCAGCCACCGCCCGTTGGGCAGCAGTTCCCAGGTATCGCCTTCGCGGGCGCAGTGCGAGTCGAAGTCGAGGTCGCCGGGGACGTCGACGTCGGGCAGCAGCCGCACCCCGCAGACGGGCGGCCCGGCCAGCACGACGGCCTGCGCGAACACCTCCGGGTATGTCAGCCCCAGTTTGTAGGCCGCGTAGCCGCCCATGGAGTAACCGGAGACGACGGTGCGGTGGGGATCGGTGCCGAGCTGTTCGGCCACCCGCGCCCACACCTCCCACACGTCGAGTTCGCCTTCGTCGAAGTACCAGCACGACGGACCGCGGGCCAACGGCGTCACCACCACCGATTCGCGGTCCTCGCAGACCTGGTGCAGCAGCCGCGGGTCGATCGCGGCGAACTGGTTCTGCCCCAACGCAAGTGAGTGCAGCAGCAGCGTCAACGGCAGCTGTCGGCCGGGCGTGTACGTCGAGGGCAGGCACACCGAGTAGGGCTGCACGCGGCCGAGGAACTGCGGGTCGGTGCTCAAAATGTTCGTCTTGGTGACGCCCTGGCCCAGCTCGATCGAGGAGACGTACCAGCGGGTGGAGGTGCCGCGCACGATCGGCTCCTCGGTGGTGGCGCGCTCGGCGAGCTGGTCCCAGGCGAGCGGAACCGAGAACCCGGTCACGTCGCCGTCGCTCAACGCTGCGGCTTGGGTCTGGTCCGACCAGAAGTTCAGGTGCGCCTTCTCCTGCTGGTGGGTGCGGAAGGCGACGTTGTAGACGTTCGGCTGGCCAGGCCGCGCGCCGCGGCCGACGGGTACGTCGGCGAAACCGTCGCCCGCATCGTTGGCCAACCCGGCGGCCAGTCGGACCGTCCAGGTGCCTTCCGGTTTGGCGAGCGTGCGCGGGACTTTGGCGAGGAAGGACCGGGCCTGCATGTCGACCTCGTGCTCGACCGGTGTCGAGGATTGCGTGGTGAGGTCGATCAGCCGCGCGCCTGTGGCGGAGATGAGCAGGGCGGTGTCGATACCGGCTGAGGTGACACCGGCCCCGGCGGGCCACTCGTTCATGGGCGCCGCGGTGCGGTCGGTGTCTGATGTCGCCGCCGGAGCGGCTCCGGTGTCAAAAGTGAACAGCGCGATCGGGATTGACGCGTCGATCAGGGTGTTCCAGTCGACGCGCCACCACGTGTGGGTGTCGGTGAGGCCGATCGCGACGCGGAAGATGTCGGCGCCGTTGCGGGCGGCGGGCCCGTCGGGGTAGACGTAGGTGCCACGCGGGGGCACCAGGCCGCCGGTCGGGATGCCGACGAGCAAGCCGGTGGCGCCGTGGTCGTCGTAGAGAAAATCGGTCCAGAAGAACGCGCCGTCGGCGTAGCGGCCCGTTCCGCACGTGCGGGGGAAGTCTTCGCCGAACGGCCAGCTCTGTGGCGCAGGCAGCTCGGGTTCGGGGAGCAATGCCGCGGCGGGCACGCCTTCGGGCATGCCGCCGATGACGACGAGTTCCGATTGCGGGCCACGCGATTGGGGGGTGACGGCTTTGAGCACAGTGTCTGCCGCACGGCGTCCGATCCGCAGTGGCAGCAGCGCCAGGTCGATGAGGGACATGACCCCAACGTAGGAGCAGTCCGTCGTTCCGCGGGGATTTACTGCCGACGACTCAGCAGGGCGCTTTGATCTCGAACGGCATCGTGCGGGATTGGCCGGGATTGCGCCCGTCGGCGCCGACGACGGTACCGGTGATGGTGTAGACGTTGCCCTGCGTGGTGGCCTCGGCTTTACCGGCGTCACCGCCTGCGGAGCCGTTGATCTCGTTGACGTTCTCGATGTTGACGGTCCGCACGACCGGCTGTTCGCCACCGAGCTCCAGGTACACCTGCGCGCTGCCGGTCTTCGCCTTCGCGTCGATCTGCATCGACCACTGGTGCTGGGTGCACTCGACGGTCTGGGTGTCCACGCCGTTGCCGTCGATGACGATCCGGCCGGACCGGGCGGGCTCTTCAGACGGCGTCTCCCCGACCAGACCACAACCCGACACGACGGCTACGGCCGCCAACACCGGTACACCACTGGACCGCAACCGCATGAGACACCTCCCTCTGGCGTGGGGAGGTTACCCCGGCGGGGCATCGCCGGGGGCGGTCATCGGCCGTTTCGCCGGAAAATGGCTGGGGTAATAGAGCCGGATGTCAGGTGGTCCGGTGACAACGTGAGCTTCAAGGGCGCGGTCAACGATGCCACCGGAAGCCGCGTGGTCCAGTTCTGCGCCCGTGCGGGATATCCGGTCAGCGGAACACTGCACCTGCTGGTGGCCTACACGATTCTGCGGATCGCGCTGGGTCTCGGCGGTGAAGCCGACCAGTCCGGTGCCCTGAGGACGCTGGCCACCGAGGGCGGCGGAACCTTCTCGCTGTGGATCGTCGCCGCCGGGCTGATCGCGCTGGCGATGTGGCGGTTCGCCGAAACGGTGTTGGGGCTGCATCCCGGTGAAAGTACCGAGGCGCACAAACGCGATTCGCCACTGATGAACCGGCTCAGGGCCTTTGGTCTGGCGCTGGTGTACTGCGCGGTTGCCTTCACCGCGGTCCAGTTCGCATTGGGCGCAAGGACGAAGGGCAGTGAGCAGACCGCCGGGTTGAGCGCGAGGTTGATGCAGTCCGACGGCGGCAAGGCGGTTCTGGTGCTCGCGGGGCTCGCGATCGCCGTGATCGGCGCCTACTTCGTCCACAAGGGCGCGACGCGCAAGTTCCTCAAAGACCTCACCGTCCCGGGTGGTCGGCTGGTCACGGTGCTGGGCATCTGCGGCCATGTCGCCGAGGGTCTGGTGCTGTTCGCGGCCGGCCTGTCGGTCGTGGTGGCGACCTACGTGAGCGATCCGGCCAAATCGACTGGCCTCGACGGTGCGGTCAAGGCACTCGGACGCGCACACTACGGTGAGGCGATCTTGATCGCTGCGGCAACCGGTTTCGCGGCCTACGGGCTCTACAGCTTCGCGCTGGCCCGCTACTCGCGCATGTGAGGTTTCCATTTGCGGCTGCTGAGGTAACCGAGCGGCAGTTGACTTCGAGGAGGAAGCGTGAGCGCAGCGGACAAAGCACGGAACAAGGTGGACAACCTCGCCGGTAAGGCGAAGGAAGCGGTCGGCAACATGACCGGCGACGCGCGTACCCGCGACGAGGGCCGCAGCGATCAAGCGAAATCCAACTTCAAGGATGCCGGCGAGAAGATCAAGGACGCCTTCAAGAAATAGCTCTTTGGCTCAGTCGTAGATGACGGCCAGGCCCCGGCGCCGGAGGTCCTCCAAGCCGTCGAGCATCGCTTGAAGTTGCTCGGGTGGATGCCCGACCCAGTCGGTGATCTCGCCGACGATTCTCACCGGCTCGCGGGTCCGGTAGGAGCGCGTCGGATTGCCGGGCAGCTTCTTGTCCGTGACGTTCGGGTCGTCCTCGACAGCGCCAAGGGGTTCGACGATGTAGATGCGACCGCGTCCCTCACCGGCCGCCATTTCGGCTCCCCAGGTGGCGGCGTCCAACGTCTGCGTTATGTAGACGTGGTTGGAGATGCGCTCTTCTTCGAAATTCGACGGACGTCCCGGCACCAGGAGGTCGCCCACGGCGAGGTCCGCCTTGGTCCCGTGGAGGTAGGCGCCAGACTCGTGGACTTCGAATGGCTTTGGCGGTTTCGACACACTGCTCCTTCATCCGTTGCGGCGATGGCCGGACGATTGTGCAGCACGTCAGGGGCCTTGCCGCAAGCCCCACCCCCTGTCGTAAAGTGAGAGTGGGAAGACATTCGCAGTGTCGTTACTGCTGCCGCCTGTTCCCGAAAATCCTTTGCGCAGAGTCGGCGTCTTCGATGAGGTGCTCTGGATCGTCAGGCGGTGAGCTTCGTGGGTCGGGATAGATCTCGTGACGGTAGGGACGTTCGGAATTCAGTTCCCAGGGAAACGGCATACGTTCTCCATCGGCGTGGGCAATAGCGCAAGACGCTACGCAACATCGGCCGGAGCCGGGTAACTATCCGGTACGGGATGTATTGCGAATGAGGAACTTGAATTCTTTTCGGGGGGAACTTATTCGGGCTTTTCGAAGTGCTGGTAGTCCTTCGGGTTCTGCCAATCGCCGCCCCACGTCCAGCCGCGGTCGGTGAAGATCTGCACCGCAGGATCGCCGGCGTGCAGTAGGCCCGGGTCGATGCGGGTGCGATCGAGATACGGTGCGGCGTTGGCGGGCTGGAGGTCACCAGCGTTGTCGATGTAGGGGTTGATGAGGGGATTGATGTCGATGGCCCGGCCGTAGGCGTGGTGGGACCAGTTGCCGGACCCGGGGATGTTGCGGCAGTTGAATGCTGAGGTGTTGTTGTCGCGCATGGACAGCTCGTCTTCGGCGCCCGGGTAATGGTCGGGCGTGCGCATCTTTTCGATCGGATAGCGCGCTTCACGGAGCTCTTCGAAGATCTCGATGACCTCGGGTACGAGGTCTTCGTGCACGACCAACTCTCCGCGATGCGTCTGCAGGTCCATTCCGAGATGGTCGATTTCGATGCGCCGCAGTTGCTCCGGGCCGAGAGGGCAACCGGGGCGCCAACTTTCACCGAGGTCGGCCGCGGTGACCGGCAGAACCTTCGGAGGTGGCGACGGCGTGGTCGTCGGCGGGGGAGGCGCCGCGGCGGTGGTGGTCTGCGTCGTGGTGGTCGTGCTGGGCGGTGGAGTAGGTGCGGCAGGCGGCGGCGGGGAGGTGCACTGCACGAGCAGCGCTGCGGCCGCGGAGATGGCCACCGGCTTGGCGACCGCCCGACCGAATGTGCCCACGGTCGGATCGTACTGTGTCCCCGCAGTGGCACTTCGCAGATCGCGACGCTGGTTCAGGCCGCGATCCGAGAAGCGCCGGTGCTATGCCGCCGGCTTGGGCGGAAACGCCGCATTCTCCTCGAGGGCGCCGCGGTAGGCGTGAACGCGTCCGGGGATCGTGCTGAGCACCGCGACGGTGCGCCCGCCACGCCCGTACGCCGCGACAAACTCCCACTGGTTGACGTCGCCCTCGACGATGTCGACCGAATCGTGATCAGTTGGCAGACCCAGCATCTGGAGTTTCACGTCGTACTGATCCGACCAGAAGTAGGGGAGCTCGTCGAAGCGCTCGGCGTGCTGCGGACCGGTCAACAGCGTTTGCGCCGCCGCCTCGCCCTGGCGGTTGGCGACGTCCCAGTGTTCGATCCGCAGATGGCGTTCGTAGCGCGGATGCCACCAACGCGCGACATCGCCGGCGGCCACGACGCCGCGAACGCCCTCGGCGGTGCCCGTGGCATCGCAGAGCACGCCGTCGTCGATGCGCACTCCCGAACCCTCGAGCCAGTCGGTTGCGGGCGTGACTCCCAGGCCGATGACGACGAGGTCGGCCTTGACCCGGGAACCGTCGGTCAACCGGAGTGCCTTCACCTTGCGCTTGCCCACGAATTTCTCGACACCGACTCCGAGCCGCAGGTCGACACCGTGCCCCCGGTGCAGCTCGGCCCAGTGCGGCGCCAGCTCTGCGCCCAGTGCTGACAGCAACGGGTTCGAACCCCGTTGGATCAGTGTCACATTCAACCCGAGCGCCCGGCAGGTAGCGGCCACCTCGACCCCGATGAAGCCGCCGCCGATCACCGCGACACGGGGGCGTGAGACGAGCCGTTCCCGGATGGCGAGGCAGTCGTCGACCGTGCGCAGCATCATGACGCCGTCGGGCACCGGACCACCCGGCCATTGGCGGGGAACGGCGCCGCTGGCGATCACCAGTCCGTCGTACCGCAGCGACAGCTCTCGATCCTCGTCTCGAACGCGGACGGTGCACGATCTGTCGTCCAGCCCCACCGCCGAGGCGCCGCGTAGCACCCGGGCGTCGAGGTCGAACTGCGGCGCCATGTCGATGCCTGCCCGATGGATCTCTCCGGACAACAGTTTCTTCGACAGCGGTGGCCGGTGGTAGGGGGGTTGACGCTCGTCGCCGACGATCGTCAGCGCACCGTCAAAGCCCTTCTGCCGCAGCGTCTCCGCTGCTCGCACGCCTGCGACCCCGGCGCCGATGACAACAACGTCTCGCAGTCCCGTCGCCATGGTCAGTCCTTCACCAGGATCGCCCGGGTGGGGCAGGAGACCTCGGCGCCCTTCAACTGTTGGCGGAGCTCCTCGCCGGGCGCTTCCTGAAGCACGTGTAAGCCGTCCTCGCGCAGGTCGAACACTTCATGGCAGATGCTCATGCAGACGCCGTTGCCGTCACAGGTGTCGAAATCGACGATGACCTTCATCGCACTCCGGCCCCTTCCATCTCTGTCGCCGTGGTGTTCTGCCGACTCGGTGACCCCGCACGTTCGCGGGCGGCCCGCGCTGCCGGCGAGTGCTCCAGGTAGTCGATGGCCATCTGGGTGTTGGCCTCGTGGCTCGGGTGGTGGCTGGGACGCATGTAACGCAGCGGCACCGTCACAAGGAAGTTCCACGGACCCGGCAGCTTGTACTCACGCGCGGCTCGCAGCCAGTCCCGGAATCGCCACTTCTGGTCGATGGTCGGGTCGTTGGCCATGAGGTAGCGCGCCCCGGCGATCCACCAGCCGACGAACAGCGGCGCGGTCATCAGCATCGAGAACGCGCGGATGAAGTAGTTGCCGCAGACGTGCTGGTACACGTCGAAGACCAGCGAGCGGTGCTCGACCTCCTCGGCGCCGTGCCAGCGGAGCAGATCGAGCATGACGGGATCGGTGCGGGCGTAGTCGAGCCCGCGGTTCTGCAGCACCCACTGGCCGAGCACCGCGGTGAAGTGCTCCAGCGCGGCCACATCGGCCAGCCGACGGTAGAGCCACCACCGTTTCAGCGGCTGCGGAAAGAACTTCGGCGGGTCACCCAATGTCATCGACAAGGACCTGCCGAGCCGGTCGGTGTAGGGCTTGGTATCGATGCCCTGCTCGGCCAGGTGGTCCAACACCACCTGGTGTGCCCAGGCGTGCCAGGACTCCTGCTGGATGAACGGTTTGATCGACGCCTCGAGTTCGGGATCCTCGACCAGAGATGACGCCTCCAGCACGGCTTTGATGAAGTGCCGTTCACCCTCGGGCAGGAGCAGATGCAGGACGTTCATCATGTGCGTGGAGAACGGATCGCCGGGGACCCAGTGGATCGGCGTCTCCGACCAGTCGAAGCGAACCATCCTGCGGTACTTCGGGTATCCGTCGTGGTGCTGTGCGACTTCGGGCATGGGCTACCTCTTCCGCCAACCGACGGGTGTGCCATCGGTTCCTTCCTCGTTGAAGGCCCGGTCGAACACCGGTAGCGACGCGCGGTGGGCGACCGTCCGTCAGGTCGCGTACCCGATAGAGGCGTCCCGTACTCGCATAAGCGGTGGAGGTTCGCTGTGAATCGACTGTGTGCCGCGCCGACACGCCTCGGGCTACTCGTTGTAGTCCGTGCTGCCCTCGACCGGGCGGGTCGTGCTGATCAGCTTCGCGAAGCAGTGATCGCGGTCGAAGCCTCCGCTCCTGCACCAAGCCAAGGCGCCCTCGGCGGTCGGGAACGTAGGCCCGGCGACCGTCACCCAGAAGTTCGAATCCGAAAAGGTCGACCAGTCCCCTGCCCACAAGAGACGAGCGCCCGGGTAGGCCTGTCGGAGTTGCTGGTGCTCGGCCAGTATCGCCGCATGCGTCCACGTGCGTCCTTCGGCGACCAATCCGAGCCGCTTGGAACTCAACTGCGGAACCCACGTGTCGGCGAGGGTGGCCAGGACCATCGGCTTGTCGCTCGCAGCGATCGCGCGTAGTTGGTTGCCGCTCGCGGTCTCGACATTAGGTTGTGCGGTGGGGTACGTCGGGGCCGGTCGGGACGCGGGTCGGCTGGTGCTGTCGATGATGTTGGCCGTCATCGACGGCACAGTCGTCGATCCGCCAATCTGTGTCTCATAGGTCATCGAGCCCTGCACCTCGACGTACATCGTCACCCTGTCCTTCTCGACGAAGTTGGCGACCATATCCGCGTCGCGAGCGGTGATCATGGTGTTCTGGTCGTAGTCGTAGACATCCGTCACCGGGGCGGGTCCGGTGTCCGCGCGGAACGACGTCGCACCCGTCGCGGAGTCGAACTGCGTTATCACGCCGTACAGCACAACCTTTCGGCCCGCCCACGCGTCGGGATCCTTGGCCATGAGGGCGAACTCCCGCGCGGTCAGCGCGTCGTAGGTCGAGCGGTCCAGACGCGTGGAGTCTGCCGGCGGTCGGCTGGAACGGCCGACTGGTTCCCGCGGCACCGTGGGCGCCGGGACGTTCGGAGCGCTGGCGATGACGGTTGGCGCCGGGCTTGGTGGGGCCGTGTCGTCGGGACCGGATTCTGTCAGCTGGAGGCCGAGCAGGACGCCGACCGCCAGGACGAGCACCGCGACGCCCCCGGAGAGTGAGGCGGTGACGGCGGGATTTCGCCTGTTGCGCTTCGGATCTGAATCGTCGTAACCATCGGGCCACGGGACGGTCGGCTGCTGGTGGTCGTAGTACGAGTGCGAGTAGACCATGGTGATTCCTTCGGTGAATGCTCGGCTAGCAGAGGTACGTGTTGGCTGCGATGACCACTGCCTGGGCTTGCGTGTAGGTGACGTTGTTGTGCCAGGCGACGTTGTCGACGGTGGTGTTGAGCGGGACCCACATCGACTTGTCCGCGCATATGGCGTAACCCACGCGCAGCAGCGTGACGTAGTTGCCATCGGTGGGTGTGATGCCGAGCCGAGACATGGCGGTCAGGTAGCTCAACTCGTCGGCGGACGCAGGCGCGGCGGATCCGATGGTGGTGCCGACGCTCAGGGTCAGTGCCAGCGTGAGGCCGGTAAGTAGTTTCTTCATGGCGTACTTCTTGGTCATGCGGATGTGTGCGGCGATGCGGCGACCCCAAAGGTTGCTGCGCCCGGCAGCGCTGGTGCCTCTTGTGGGTGCTTCATCTGGCTGTTCGTTGGTACTTGACTGCGAAAAGGCCGACGAACAGCTTTTTCGGGGTTTCTCTGATGAAAACGGTACGGAGATACCCCGCCGGGGGAATCAGGGATTTCCCTATGAATAGTTTGCTGGAACGACGGCCGGACCTCGTTCGTCACACGCGTAACGCGAAGATCGAATATTTGGGTGCTGGGACTGCATACGGTCACCGCAGTGGACCGTGCCTCAGCGCGAGATGGGGCGACTGTCGCGTGAAAATGTCCGTCGTCCGCGCGGCGGTGGCATGCTCGGAGAATGGCGGCGAGCCCCGAAACCGTCTACGCCCGGGACCGCGACGTTCACCTGGCCTATCAGGTGGTCGGTGACGGTGGGCCGGATCTTCTGTGGGTGCCCACCGCCACGTTCCCGATAGATCTGCTGTGGGACGAGCCGACCGTCGCCGGTCACTTCCGCAGGCTGTCGTCTTTCAGCCGGCTGATCTTGACCGACCTACTCGGAGTCGGCAGCTCGGATTCCGTGCCGATCTGCGATAGGCCCGCGATGCAGTCATGGGTCGATGGTCTGCTCGCGGTGCTGGATACCGTTGGCTCCGAGCAGGTTTCCATCTTTGCGATGGCAGAGTCGGCGCTGCCGGTCATGCTGCTCGCGGCGAGCCATCCGCACCGCGTGCGCTCGCTGGTGCTGTGGAGTCCGTTCGCGTATTACGCCCGCACGCCCGACCAGCCGTTCGGGATGCCCGAGCCGACCCTGACCGACTACGTCCGGTGGTGCGAGGAGAGCGTGGGACGCGGGTCGTCGGTCCACCTGACTCCGAGCTGGGCGTCGGATCCGGCGAAACGGCGGTGGATGGCGCGTGGTGAGCGTCTGGTGGGCGGTCCGGGTTACTTCGCGGACATCTTCGATCTGTTCGTGCGCACCGACGTTCGGCCGGTGTTGGAAAGCATTCAGGCGCCCACGCTCGTGATGCACCGCCGCGGCGACCGTCACGTGCGGGATGGGCATGGGCAATACGTCGCCGAGCGAATACCGCACGCCCGGTTGGTGGAGTTCGACGGTGACGATCACGTGTGGTTCGCGGGAAACGCGGACGTGGTCGTCGACGAGATCGAGTCGTTTCTGACCGGCGGTCGCGGCACGGTGCCGAGCAACCGCGTGCTGTCGACGGTGTTGTTCACCGACATCGTAGGGTCGACCGAACGCGCGGCTCAGCTGGGCGACGAGGCGTGGTCAACGGCGCTCGCCGCGCACGACCGGGTCGTCGAACGGCACGTGTCCGGTGCGCGAGGTTCGGTCGTGAAGTTCACCGGCGACGGCGCGTTGGCGACGTTCGACGGCCCGGCCCGGGCGATCCACTGTTCGTGCGCGATCCGTGATGCGCTGGACGATCTCGGGCTGACGATCCGCGCCGGCCTGCACACGGGTGAGGTGGAGATGGCCGACGGCGACGTGCACGGCATCGCGGTCCACATCGCCGCGCGAATCATGGGGCTGGCGGGGCCCGGGGAGGTGCTGGTGTCGGGTGCGATCCCGCCGCTGGTGCTCGGGTCGAGGATCGTGTTCGACGAGCGGGGCAGCCACGAACTCAAGGGTGTGCCCGACAGGTGGCCGGTATTGGCGGTGCACGACGCCTGAGGGTGTCAGCGCAGGCCGGATTCGATGTCGGCGACGGCTTTCGATGCCTCAGGCCCACAGATGGTGCGAAGGTCGACGGTTCCGGCGGCCAGGAGCCCGTCGACGCGGTTCTTGAGGTCATCGTCGACGACGTGGGCGTAGAGGTTCGCACCCGGACACGAGGTGTCGTGGCTGGCATCGCGGTGCCCGGCGAGGGTGTCGGTCGGGATGTCGAAACGCTGTGCAGCCCAAGCGAATGCGAGCGCTGCGCCGTTGAGCTGTTCCTCGGTGATTGGGTCCTTGTCGAAGTCGCCCTCGCAGACGACGAGGAAGTGGCCGGTGGGGTCATAGTCGGTCGCGGTGTCGCCGACGAGTTCAGGTCGGCGCAGTTCGTAGATGTTGCCGTTGCGGTCGACGCTGAGGTGGTAGGCGATGTCGATCCAGCCCTGGGTGTCTTGGTGGTAGTGCTGATGCTGGCGTAGGCGCGCCGGCGCGTTGGCGTTGTCGCCGAGGGGCACCGCCGTGTGGTGGATCGTCATGCGGACGGGCGTGTGTGGCGTGCCGCCGGGGCGGGGTGGTTTGGCACCCCACGCGTCGCGGCACAGGACGGACGGCGTGGGTGGAGCCGCCCTTGCGAACGCCTGCGGAGCGATCGAGGTTGCGGCTGCGAGACCGGCCAGTTGAAGAACCCGTCGGCGGCTGAGATCGTCGGTGCGCACGGTCAGCTCATCAGCGAGATTGCAGCGGCGATCAGGACGGCGACGCCGAGCGCCGTCATCACCAAAGACGAAGGGGCGCTGCGACATAGCACCGAGTCCACCGGGTCCTTGGGATCGACCCAGACGTCGACGGGTTGGCCCGGCGCATATCGAGAGGCTTGTGCGGAGGCGATGCCGCCGAGGCCCATGCCGAAGCCGAGGGGTGTGCCGAATGCGGCGCGCTGGCCGACGAAGGTGTGGCCGTTCAGCTGGTATTGGTAGGCGACGACGGAGCGCTGCACGTTGGCGCCCATGCGCCCGGCACCGGCCTGGGTCTGGTAGCCGGCGACGCCGGAGCCGAGCATGACGCCAGGGACC
The DNA here is from genome assembly GCA_900637135.1 of Mycolicibacterium flavescens. NCBI lineage: Bacteria > Bacillati > Actinomycetota > Actinomycetes > Mycobacteriales > Mycobacteriaceae > Mycobacterium > Mycolicibacterium flavescens. Next base: position 4,394,482 of record LR134353.1, on the reverse strand, counting down.
TGTTGCCAGCCAAGGGCGCCGATCAGTTGCAGCACTCCGGGCAGCCCGCGGAACAGCAGGAAGATCCCGATGATCAACAGGCCGATCTCGGTGACGTAGTTGGCCACCGCCGGAGCTTAACGCGGTGATCAGCGGCGGGCTGCGGGTTCTTCCGGCCCGGGTGGCGTGCTGCGGCGACGCCAGCGCCGCTTAGATCGTCCGTCGTGCGACGAAATCGGCGAATTGGTCAAGATCGATGAATGCTCCGGCGAGTGCGTCACCGATCGTCGTTTCACCGATTCGGTCCCAGACCGACAGCCGACAGAGTTGGGGCGTTCGAGACTGCAGCGTCGCGATGTCTTTCACCGCATCGTAGAGCGCGCGTTGTTTCCATCGAGGTGAGCCGGGCCCGTCCAGGACACCGGGTGGGCTCGGCGGCCCGAACATCGACTCGCAGGATGGAGTGGTCCACCGCTTGCCCCACCTGCCGGCGGCGAGGCATTCATCCTCGAAGTCTGCGCAGAGCTGGAGATAGGTGTCGCGCCAGGGAAGGGTTGCCGCCCACTTGGGTTGCAGCGTGTGGGCGCGGTACCGGTTGAAGTGCAGCTCCTCGTCGAGTTCGATCACCAGCCCATCCGAGAACGCGAGGTCCCACGCCCCGGGCCGTAAGCGCGGCATCGGCGTCTGCCCGCCGAGCGACTGACACAACTCCACCACCCGCTCGCGATCTTCGGAGCCGAGGGCCTCGACCCGAGGGGCGGGTGGAGCGCTGGGTGCGACAACGAAACCGGCCCGGATCATGAGATTCTGCAGCGCTTGTGCCCGAGCACCTGTGCGGACCACGGGGATCAGTGTGGCATTGGCGCGACGGGCCGTAAGGAACACGACGGGGAATGGTGGACCACGTGGGCGCGATCGCGCGCCGGAGGGCCATCCCGGCCTGCGTCACATTTGCCTATGGTTCATGACGTAGGGCACGAGCTAACTGGGACATAGTTTGCTGACAGCTCCTCATAGTTTCCCATTTAACCCCTGTGAACTGGTCCTTTCCGGTCAGGCGTGCGCGAAGATCTTGATGCTGGTTGACCTGCGGGCGATTGGTCAACGCATAGGGGTGGTGGGTATCGTCCGCCGGCGATGGGAAGACACTCACTTGCCAAGATGCGGCGGTCTTCGCGCTTGGCGGTAGTGGCGGGCGTAATTTCGGCGGTCGCTTTGTTTGGTGTCGGCGCAGATAGCTATCCGCATGTCGTTGACTCATCGTGTTGCGGTGCCGCCGCCGTGCCAGAACCACCGTCTCCGCCGGTGAACCTGATGGCCGCGCAACCACCCGCTCCGATACCCCCGCCCACGTTGCCGCACGGCAAGGCGCCGGAAAACGGGCTGCAGGTGGACACCATTTTGGTGGCCCGTGCCGTCAGTGCGACGTTTCCCGAGATCCTCACCATCGGCGGCGTCCGCTCCGATTCCTTGAAATGGCATCCGCATGGGTTGGCGATCGATGTGATGATCCCGGACGCCCGTTCGGCGGCGGGGAGGGAACTCGGGGACAAGGTCCTCGCCTACGTCCTGGCGAATGCGGAACGCTTCGGACTCGAGCACGCCATCTGGCGGCAGACCATCTACCGTCCCAACGGCTCGAAGAATGTCATGTCGGACCGCGGCTCGGACACCGCCAACCATTACGACCACGTGCACATCGCCACGGCGGGCGGCGGATTTCCGCAAGAGGGTCAGGTCTACCTCCGCTGATCCTGACCGCTGAGGTCGTCGAGCACCTGGTAGCCGGCGTTGTATCCGGGGATGAAGGTGATGCCGGGCCCGCCGTGGCAGCCGGCGCCGCCGAGGTATAGGCCGTCGATGCCGATTGGCAGATCGCGAAAACCCTTCGGCCCGGGCCGGTTCGGGCCCATGAGGTCGGGATGCAGCAGGCCGTGGCAGAAGTCGCCGGCGGGAGCGCCGAACATGGTGTTCATGTGGTACGGCGCGAAGGTGATGTGCCGAATCTGGATGTCTTTGAAGTTCGGCGCGTAGCGGGTGATCTTGTCGATGACGCGTTGGGCCATCTTGTTTTTCAGCTGGCCATGTTGAGCGCGGGGTGTCTCGACGGGGAACGCGTAGGCGTAGGCGCTGGCGGCGTGCTTGGCGGGCGGCGCCATGTTGGGGTCGTGCACAGACGGGATCTGGATGCCGAGCGACGGGTTGTCGGGAACGACGCCGCGGCAGGCGTTCTCCCATTGGCGCTGTTGCTCTTCTGGTGAGCCGAAGATGCCGACCGACGGTTGCATGCCGGGTTCGTTGAGCAGGTCGTACGGCGGGGCGAACTCGGGCAGTCCGTCGAGGGCGAAGTGCATCTGGACGAAGGAGGCGCGGTGGTCGCGGCCTTGGAGCCTCTCGAGGAGCTGAGCCGAGAGATGCTCGGGGCCAACGAGTTCGGCGAGGGTGGTGTCGGGGGAGAGGTTGGAGACGACGACCGGGGCGGTGATGGTGTGGCCGTCCTTGCAGCGGACACCGGTGACCTTGCCGTTGTCGACGAGGATTTGCTCGACCTTGGTGCGGTAGCGGATCTCGCCGCCGCGGCTTTCGAACATCTCGCGCAGGTGCTCGGTCAGCGCGCCGATGCCGCCTTCGAGTTTGGTCATCATCGCGGTGCTCTCGTCGGGGACGGCGAGGGCGAAGGCCAGACAGGTTGCGCTGCCGGGTGTGTAGGGCCCGCGGTAGGTGGAGTTGATGGCGAGGAAGGCGAGCATGCCGCGCATGACGGCGTGGCGCTTGCGGTCGGGTAGGTAGCGGTCGATGACGTCCATCGCGGAGCCGAACAGGGTCTCGTGGATGGCGCGTCGCTCGGATTCGTTTGTGGCGCAGGCGTACATCTCGTCGATGGTCTTGGGTAGTTTGCGGACGTCGAAGCGGCCGAGCGCGCGGGCGGGGCCTTGGCTCCAGGCGATGAGTTCTGCCATGCCGGTGACGGCGTCGGTGCCGTGTTTGTCGGCGAGGTGGGTCATCAGTTGCATGGGGTCGCGGTAGAAGACCATGGCTTCTTCGCCGGCCTCGCCGATGTTGACCGACATGACGTCGGAATCGATAGTGGGCAGGGTGTCGAGTCCGAGGTCTTTGGTGATCTCGCTGGGGGTGGGGAACTGGACGGACCCGGCGATCTCGTAGCGGAAGCCGTCGATGAGTTCGACGGTGGCGGCCATGCCGCCGGCGTAGGTGTTGGCCTCGAGGCACAGGGTGCGCAGGCCGGCGCGTTGGAGGACGGCGGCGGCGGTCAGCCCGTTGTGGCCAGCGCCGACGACGAGGGAGTCATAGTCATTCATGCCGGCAGGGTATGTCAGTACTGACGTAATTGCGGCGGTACTGACAAATTTGTGCGATACGATCGCTGGACTATGGCGATGCCCGTGAACCTGCATCAGCAGCGCAGTCAGGCGACGAAGGGGGCGCTGCGGCGGGTGGCGCTGGCGCGGTTCGCGAAGGACGGCTTCGGGAACGTGACGGTGTCGCAGCTGGCCGAGGAGGCCGGTGTCACGGAGCGGACGTTTTTCCGGCACTTCCCGACGAAGGAAGCGGTGTTGTTCGCGGACTACGAGACGCACCTGGGGTGGTTGGCGGAGGCCTTGGCGCGCCGGCCCGCCACGGAGTCGTTGTTCGACGCGGTGATGGCGAGTGTCGGAAGCTTTCCGCACGACTTGGAGGTCGTGCGCCAGGCGGCGCTGCTGCGGGCGAGTTTGATCGGCGAGCGGGCGGCCGGTCATCTGCGGGTGGTGCAGGCGTCGTTCGCGGCGGTAATCACCGACTTCGTGCGGAAGCGCTACGCCGATGTGCCGGGCATTGAGTTGAAGGCTGAGGTGGCGGGGGCGGTGCTAGCAGCGGCATTGGTTGTGGCCGTGGAGAACTGGGGGCGGGGCGGGTGTGTTGGCGATCTTGGGGAGATCGTGTCGGAGAGTGTGGGGTTGGTGCGGACGGGGTTGGCACCGCTGGGCTACTTGACCGGCAGAGAACCGACACGCGCCCGGCAGCGGGTGTAAGTGCCAAATCCCGCTGCGTCTTGCTGAAGACTGAGCGCCAAGGTCGACTGCCGGCCTGATTACTCTAGCCGTAAGCCCGCGATCGCCTCACCGGTTGGTTGGGTGTCACGTTATCGTGATTTCTTACGTACCCGCTCGGAACATCTCCTTAGTCGGGCTTGGGGCGTACTCGACAGCTGGTTGGAACCCGGCTAACAATTCGGCGTAGTTATCCGCTGAGGGTGGGTATGCACGCGAGCACCGCCGAGCTGCATCGGTGATAGTTCCCAGCCAACTCGCTACGGGCACGGCAGAGGTCGCGGATTGGTTGAGTGGTGATCGGGCTGCCACCAGAGCTTTCAACGGCCTTTCGCAGGTTGCTCATTGGTCTCTCGGTCGACCGCCGGCCCCTCGTCCCGAAGGGGGTAGCACCCCGAGATGTGCGCTTGGATTGTCGGACGTGTGTGCGACAGTGCTGACGCCGCGTGGCTCCCTAAATCTTACTGTCAGACGGATAGGATCAACCCGATGGTCTACCTCGACTACAACGCGTCTACTCCGGTTGACCAGCGCATTCTTCCCGCCTTGACCGAGGCGGTCGGAGCATTCGGCAACCCGGCTAGTTTGCACCACAGTGCTGGGCAGGCCGCGGCCGAACTCGTGGAGGAGGCACGCGGTCGCGTGGCTCTCCTTGCGAACCGTCCATCGCGCGATGTCATCTTCACAAGCGGGGCGAGCGAAGCCGCGGTCATCGCATTGCTGGGCCTGATGTTGGGTGTTCGGGGCCGCCCTGACATAGTCGTATCTCCCACAGAGCATAAAGCGATTTTGGCTGCGGCAGAGCTCGGTGCTCGACTTAGTGGCGGCGAAGTTCGGCACATAAAAGTCGACGAATCCGGAGTGATCGATCTCGACGCGCTCGAACACCTCCTTGATGAGTCAGTCGCGGTAATGGCAACCATGGCCGCCAACAACGAGACCGGTGTGCTCGCGCCCGTGGCTGAAGCTGCGGCGATCGCAAAGCGTCACGGCGTACTCAGTTTCATCGATGCGACGCAGGTGGTCGGCAAGGGTCCGCTCGATGAAGTGTCCAAAGCAGCAGACCTTATGGTCTTCAGCAGCCATAAGATCTATGGACCGAAGGGCGCCGGTGCACTAATTGCGGATCGGCACATTCAGAAATTGCTCGTTCCTATCGCTGCGGGCGGAGGGCAGGAACGAGGTCTGCGCGGAGGGACGCAGAATACTCCCGCGATCGTCGGGTTCGGATTGGCCGCAGAGCTTGCGATGAAGGAGCAGGTGACCGACACAACACGCATAGGCGCTCTTGCTGCAATGTTGATGGCTGAGCTGAGGCTCGGGCTCAGAGATGTTCATCTCAACGCCGCTGGCGCCCAGCGGCTTTCAAACACTTTGAACGTGCGATTTATTGACGCAGACGCCGAAGCGGTAATGGCGTCTATGCCAGATGTGCAGGTGTCAGCGGGTTCCGCCTGCCAATCCGCCGTGCCTATACCGTCACATGTTCTTCTGGCGATGGGGCTGAGCGGCGTTGCGGCGTCTGAATCGCTACGCATCTCACTCGGGCGGCCAACTACGGAAGAAGACGTGATGGCCGCAGCGCGCGCGATAAGTGCCGCAGTGACGCGCGTCCGCGAACTGACGTCTCACTGGAAAGGTAGTTGAGTGACGCTCGAACAATCAGCGATCCCAATGTTCGCCAATCATCAGACTTTTCACCCCCGCTTTGGCTGGATCAAGAAGGGGTACGACGCCGCAGCCCGTAACCCGAACATCTTCAATGAGAAGACGGCCCCAGTCGAGCTTGGCGTCGGTAAGAACATGGTTGAGGCGATCCGCTTCTGGGCTTTAGCTACTAAAGTGGTCGCGCGGCGCCCCCATCCCGACCGGCCACGCACATCCATCTACACGCCCACACGCCTTGGTCGCGCCCTCTTGGACGACCGTGTAGGCCTAGACCCCTTCATTGAAGATGGGGTCACGTTGTGGATGCTGCATTGGCACGCTGTATCCGAAAAGACGGTTCTTCCAGTGTGGCGCTTGGCGTTTAATGACTTCGGTGCGCTTGAGTTCACCGAGGATGAATTACTGCAGTATTGCATTGATGAGATAGCCGCCACGACGTGGTCGCAACCGATGAAAAGCAGCGTGCAAAAGGACATCGATTGCCTCCTACGAATGTACTCGCGTCGGGATACGAAGGGCCGCCAAACCGTTGACGATCTCTTGGATTCGCCTTTCCGTGACCTGGGATTGATCCGCCCTTCGCAGGGCGCGAAGAAGCACTCATACCGCATGATCCGCGGGCCCAAGCCAACCCTCCCCGCTGCTGCAGTCACTTACGCGTGCCTCGATTACTTGAGTCGCGGAGTAGAGGGAACGCAAACGGTATCGCTGACTCGACTCGCTGCAGACCCAGGCTCACCCGGTCGCATACTGAAGGTCACCGAACAGGACATAGCGGAAGCGATCGAGGAATCTGAAGCGGTTGTTGGACATCTCAGACTCGTCCGGCCAGCCGGTTCGAGGCAGCTCGCGATCAGTGCGCCCGTGGGTGATGTCGTATTTGAACTGCTCGCGGCAAGGCGGGCTCAGCATTCAGACCTACCGCGTCTTTCTGATTGTGTGCTCGCGGGCTTTACCGCTACAGAGCCGTATCTCGCTGACGCAGAACTTGAGCGTGTGCTTCGACGGGTCAAAAAGGCTCGCGCGAGAAGGGGGGAAGACGCGGCATGAGGACGACACTCGCGAACTATGTAAAAACGAGCGATCGCTTCAGCAGATCAGCCAATGTTGAGCGTGACCATGGCAGCGCGGCGATTGATGGCTACATGCCTACCGGTCGTGCGCTTGACGTTATCTCCCGGGTAGCCAGTGGATTGCGCGATCCTGCGTCAGGCCGGACGTTCACCATCACTGGGCCTCACGGTGGCGGTAAGTCGTCTTTAGCCGTCTTCCTCGACGGACTTCTCGCTGGCTCCTTGACAGCGGAATTCAAGCGAGCGCACGCGATTCTGGCGAGTGTCGCGCCTGATGTGGATGATTCACTCCGGGCTGGAATGCGCTACGTAAATGTCCGCAAGCCAGGCTTCATTCGTGCGTTCGCCACAGCGCGTAGCGAGCCCGTAGCCGCAACTATCGCTCGCGCGCTATACACGGGGGCTCGTCGACATACTAACGCCACCAAGGCCTTAGTTCCACCCCATTTCGCTGATAGCAAGAGCGGCGTAACTCCTGAAGCAATTCGCTCAGTCATCCAGGAAATGACGCGAGACAATCCCGTGCTCCTCGTGATTGACGAATTCGGCAAAAACCTGGAGTACTTCGCGACTTCGGGCAGCGACGGTGATCCGTTCCTGCTCCAAGAGCTTGCCGAGATGACGCAGGGGGACCAAGCTGCGCCACTCGTCATCATCACAATGCAACATCTGTCCTTTGATGACTACGTTCAGGGCAGCTCCACTGCTCGCCGGCGCGAATGGTCGAAGGTCCAAGGACGTTTCCAAGATATTCCGTACGTGGAAACGCCTTCGCAGTCACGACGTCTCATCGCATCTGCACTCGAGCAGGATGACGCCTTTCGACGTGATGCTGATCGCTGGATATCCGAACATCGAATCACCCTGGAAAGCCTCGGTTTACGTGATGTTGCCGAGGATGCGCTGGCGGCGATGCCTCTTCATCCGGTAGCCCTCGCGGTACTTCCCGAGCTATGCAGCCGGTACGGACAGAATGAGCGCACACTCTTCTCCTTCCTAACGGGAGCTGAACCTTTCGCCCTTCCGAATTATCTCCGAGCGGCCAGGTGGGAGCCGAGCGCGCCGATTCCATTCGCCGGCCTGGACCTCCTATATGACTATTTTCTCGAGTCATCGGGAAGCATGATCGGTGTGGCCGACGGGGCTAGTCGGTGGATCGAGATTGAAACCCGGATCCGGGATACGCCAGGGCTCACGCTGGCACAGTTGAAGGTTCTCAAGACAATTGGCCTGCTCAACCTCGTGGCCAGCGGGGGCCGGATAAGAGCGTCAGAGGCAATACTGCACCTAGCTTTAGGTTCTGATCCCGAATGTTCCGCAGAGACCGATTCGGTCGTCAAGTCGTTGGTTGACGCCGGGTTGATCACCTATCGAGCGTTCTCCGACGAGTACAGGATCTGGCAAGGTTCCGATTACAACCTTCGCCAGGTGGTCGAGAACGCACGGAGCTCGTATTCAGCAGCCGATCTTGATGAACTGTTGAGCAATGCGGTGAGCCTCGAACCGCTTGTCGCGGGGCGTCATAGCCAGCGGACTGGTGTGTTACGTGTGTTTGCACGTGCATTTGCTCGTGACGGCAGAGCTGGGGCCGGAGAGCTCGATCCTGCACTGGACGGCGTGATCTACTACGCGACAAGTTCAAAATTGGATCCACGATCGGCTGGTCGTCCAGCCGATGGACGGCCCGCTGTTTACGTAGTACCGGATGATGTTTCAGCGGTTCGAGAAGCTGCAATCGACGCCGCCGCCCTAAGTTCGGCGTTGAAGAGTGCGGAGCTCGAAGGCGCTGATTGGGTGGCGCGGGCCGAGTTGGTTGAGAGGGCGTCGGCAGCGGTACAAAGGTTGCAAGTGGTTATCGCTGAGACGTGGAATGCGCGCGCGCGGTGGTTTCTTGCGGGTACCGGGGAGTTGCTTAATGCTTCGGCAGGTGTGTCGGCGCTGTTGTCGGATGTGGCTGACACGGTTTATTACGAGACACCTCCCATCGCGAATGAAATGGTTGCTCGCCGAGAGCTCACGAGCCAAGGCGCTAAAGCGCGCAGGTTCCTCACGGATGCTCTGCTCGCTCATCGGGATGTCGAGGCATTTGCGATAGAGGGTTACGGGCCAGAACGGGCCATCTATGAGGCGCTCTTTCGCAAGACTGGATTGCATCGGCCAACGGACAAGGGGCATTGGGAGCTCTGTTCTCCTAAAGACTTGCGCTGGAAGCGCATCTGGTCTCTGATGAACTCTCAGTTCGACTCGGCGGTGGGCGGGCGTGTGAGCCTCGCCGAGATCCGGTCTTGTTTGACTTCACCTCCGGTGGGTCTTAAAGACGGGATCGTGCCTCTGCTTCTCTTGACTGGCCTCGTTGTCCGGAGTGATGAGATCGCTCTATACGAGCACGGGAGCCTCGTCTTATCGATTGACGATGCTGTCGCGGAGCGATTAACCAAAAATCTAGGTCACTTCTCGATTAAGAACACGGCGGCGGGCAGCGGCAAGCGGGCGATGGTGATCGAGAGTCTCGTGACGCGAATGGGGATCACTAGTCGCAATACATCCGACGCACCTACTTTCTTAAACGTCGCGACTGCGCTATTCCGCGAGTTGCGATTGCTGCCGCCCTACACGCAGAAGACCAGAGCCGCGCTGTCGCTAGAGGCCATCGCCGTGCGAGATGCCTTTCACCAGGCCGCCGAGCCCGACGTACTCCTCTTCGAGACGCTTCCGGGAATATTCGGTATGGAGCCGTTCGGTGGTCGAGGGCGTCTCGATAAACGGGTCGCGGATGAGTTCGCTGACCGCCTCGCAAACGCGATCCGTGAGCTGCGCGAGTCTTTCCCGAAGCTGATGACGTCAATCAGGCAACAGCTCGCACAAGCAACGTCGACGTCAAGCGAGTTGCGGGAGTTACGCCAGGCCTTATCCGCCGATGCGACGCGACTTCAGGGCCATGTCCTGGAGCCGAGACTGAAGGCTTTCGTCGGCGCGCTTATGCGACCGCTCAATGACGATGAATGGCTAGAGAACATAGCGATGGTGGTGTGTGAAGGTCAGGCGCCACGCGTCTGGACGGACGACGCCGTAGGTCGTTTTCCACTCCGTATCGCGGAGCTCGGGGGTGCGCTGCGTCGTACATCGGCGCTCTTGCACGACCGCCTTGCTGCGCATAAAACTGATGGGTACTCGGCGAGCCGCATGACGCTGACGCGTCCCGACGGCTCCGAATCAATCGAGCTGCTAGCCCTCACCGAGCCTGAGAAAGTCGCGATTGACCCCCATTTTGAGCGTTTGCTCGCTACCTTGATGGAAGGTGGGGTGTCTCGATCGGCGGCTTGTCGGATGCTCATGGCAAGGTTGGCCATAGAGCACGATACGGCCGACTCGATGGCTGCTCAGGGAGTGCAAGGGGAGGACGAAAGATATGGCTGACGCTATCCGACACATCTGCGGGATCAGCGGCGGGAAGGACTCCAGCGCGCTTGCTGTGTATATGCGGGACCGTGTCGCGGAGATGGAGTACTTCTTCTGCGATACGGGTGCCGAGCTTCCCGAGACATACGAGTATCTCGATCGCCTCGAGACCGCGTTGGGAAAACCAATTGCTCGGCTCAACGCTCGGAAGGGCTTCGATCATTGGTTCGAGGTTTATCGTGGAACGCTTCCTTCACCGCAGATGCGCTGGTGCACGAAGAAGATGAAGATCGAGCCACTCGAAGAGTGGATCGGCGACGATCCCGCTGTTTCTTACGTGGCGATTCGAGCAGATGAGTCCGGCCGGAAGGGTTATGTAAGTACTAAGCCGAACATCAGGACGGTGCTGCCATTCGTTGAGAACAACATCGACCATGATGGTGTATTGCGCATCCTGGAGCACGCGGGCATCGGCTTACCGAAGTACTACGACTGGCGCACGCGATCGGGATGCTATTTCTGCTTTTATCAGCGCAAGGCGGAGTGGGTGGGACTCGCCGAGCGCCATCCTGAACTCTTCCAGCGTGCGATCGCGATCGAGTCTAAAGTCCGCCAGGACGCCGGCGCCGACGGTGACGCATCGTTCGGGGAATACGCGATGAAAGGTCGTCAGTACACCTGGTCTGGAGGAGAGTCTCTACCCGAGCTCCTCGCCCGTCGCGAAGAGATCCTTGCTCGGCATGAAGAGGCACAACAACAGGCGAAGAAGCGCAGAAAAAACCGCTCCGTATGGGACGTACTCGGTGACGCACTCGATGACGACGACGATTCAATGCAGTGTTCAGTCTGTGCGTTGTAAAGCCTAACTATGGGGTCTGGCCACGGCGCAGCAGACCTTGTGCAGATCGAGGCCATAATGATGTCTAGTGCGATCGACAGCTCGAAGCTGTCGCTGGGCGCCCGCTCGCATCCGGGGGTGCTGCCTGGGTCGAGGTCGTACGACGACGCTCACGCTACCCTTCAGGTCTCTTGTGGGCCGTTCTCGTGATCACATTCGAAGAATTAATCAGTCGAGCTTCCGATCAGTTACTCCAAGAACTAGTCGGGCGCGACGTCGTGCGCCTTCTGGCGAGCTTGGACTCTTCTCTTGCTCGTCCAGAACGACTGGGCGAGATGGTGACCGGACTGCGATCCCCTTCCGATATGCTTCTTGATCCGAAGACGCGGGCCGAATTATTACTACTTCTGCCGCCGTCAACCGCCGAAATACTCTCGCAGAGACTAGGTTTAGCTGGGGACCCTTTCGATGCACTGACCACGATGACCGTACGCCGTGGCAGCAATCGTGCGACAACTCTGTTTGATTTCTTCTCGATCCAAGATGAGGCTCAGGAGAGAGAAGTACCCCCGTCGCATGAGCGTGTGGAGCCCCTTTACGCCCTTTTCCCGCATCAACGATTAGCGGCACGGCGGGTCATGGACGGGCTTTGCGTGGAGCCCCGCAGGGTGATGTTGCATATGCCGACCGGCTCGGGGAAGACGCGCACAGCAATGTCCGTGATTTCGAATCTTCTGAATCAAGGTGAGCCGAAATTGATTATATGGCTGGCTCATTCAGAAGAACTTTGCGAGCAAGCTGTAGAGGAATTCGATCGATCCTGGCGAGTGCTCGGTAATCGACCAGTCGGTGTCCAGCGTTGGTGGGGGTCACACACATTGGAGGCGCCCCTGATACGTGACGGACTAGTCGTGGGCGGCCTACAGAAAGTCCACTCATCGGCTCGAAAATCCGTTGCAGAGATAGGTGCGCTCGCCGGAAGGGTCGATCTAATTGTGATGGACGAAGCTCATCAAGCTGTCGCGCCAACCTACAGCCTCGTTCTCGACCTGTTGGCCGAGGCGGGCAGTCCCGCCCCATTACTGGGCCTTACTGCTACGCCCGGGCGCACCTGGAGCGACATAGATGAAGACCAGCTGCTTGCGGACTTCTTCTTCCGCCGGAAAGTCGCTCTCGAAGTTGAGGGTTATGCAAACCCCGTTCGTTACCTCATCGACGAAGGGTATCTCGCGGAGACTGACTTCGTGCAGCTTGAATACGCGGGTGGCGCAGAGCTTTCACAGGCTGAGCTGCGAGAACTTGAAGACTCGTTGGACGTTCCGCCAAACATCATCAGGCGATTGGCGGCCGACGAGCAACGAAACATGTTGATACTTGGGCGAACCGAAGCAATGTGCCGACGCCACAATCGCATTATTGTCTTCGCAGCCACGAAGGACCACGCATTGGTGCTGGCAACGGTGTTGCGTGCTCGTGGGACATGGGCCTACGCCGTGACAGGTCAGACCCCGTCCGCGGAGCGCGGAAGGATTATTTCGTCTTACAAGGCGGCTTGCGACGAGCCTCGAGTGATCGTGAACTACGGGGTCTTAACGACGGGCTTCGACGCCCCACAGACGAGCGCCGCGGTGATCGCTCGACCGACCAAGAGTCTTGTGTTATTCAGTCAAATGGTCGGTCGTGCAACGCGCGGCCGCAGGGCCGGGGGGAATGAACGGGCTGAGGTCGCAACGGTAGTCGACACTCGATTGCCGGGTTTTTGCAACATGGCTGATGCCTTCGACAATTGGGAGGATGTCTGGTGACTGAGGCAGTTAAGGACTTCGACATTGTGCCGACGTCGCTTGCCGTTAAGGCGATGCGGGACAACGGCTATAAGAATGCCGCGTACGCTATCGCTGAGTTGATGGACAACTCTATCCAAGCGGGCGCGACAACTGTCCAGCTGTTGTGTGCGGATCGCGAGGCGCAGGTGGAGCAACGGGCACGTAAGCGTCTGCATCAGGTTGCTGTACTTGACAATGGCTCAGGGATGGACGTCGGCACACTCCAAATAGCTTTGCAGTTCGGCAACGGTACTCGGCTCAACCCGGAACAGCAGCAGGGTATGGGACGCTTTGGGATGGGCCTACCGAGTGCGTCCATTTCCCAATGCCAGCGAGTCGATGTGTGGAGTTGGATTGGCGGCCCGGAGAACGCGCTACATAGTTACATCGACCTGCCGGAGATTAATGCCGGGCGGATGCGGCGCCTGCCTGCGCCCCAACATAAGCCGCTGCCTAAGGTGTGGCGCACTGCTGCCGGCAAGGACGCGTTCCGCGACACCGGAACGCTGGTTGTGTGGAGCAATGTCGATCGTGTGCTGTGGCGGACATCGAAGGCGCTGATTGACAATTCCGAGGAATTGATCGGCCGAATGTATCGGTATTGGATTAACGATGGCCGTGTCTCGATTGCATTGAAGAGCTTTCTCTTCGACGAGCCCGACCGCATCCTTCAGGAGCGCTTCGCAAAGCCAAACGATCCGCTGTACCTGATGGCAAACACGAGCTGCCCCGCGCCGTTCGACGCAAAGCCGATGTTTAGACCCTTTCCAGAGGAAGGTACGAACGAGGTCCCTTTGACCGTGCGCTTTCATGGGGAGGATCACCTAGTAACGGTCAAGTTTTCCATGGCGACAGAAGAGGCCCGTGACAGCTCCGGCGGCCAAGCAACCGGAAGCCTTCCACACGGACAGCATGCTGCTCGTAACCTTGGAGTGTCCGTCGTGCGGGCAGGCAGGGAACTCGAGTTGGATCCGGCCTGGGCAACCACTTACGAGCCTCGCGAACGATGGTGGGGTGTCGAGATTTCCTTCGAGCCAGGACTCGACGAGTTGTTTGGTGTATCGAACAATAAGCAGTCAGCACGAAACCTCGCTGAAGCCGCAAAGATCGATACCACGGCAATCATCAAAGAGCACGGAGGGTCGATCGTTGCTGCACGTGAAGCCCTGAAGGAGGAAGAGGATCCGATCGAGCCGCTCTTGGAAATCGTCCATCGCGTACAAACGAATATCAGGCAGATGCGGGGTCTTATTCAGACTCAAGCCGAAGGCAGACGTCGAAGAGTTCGTCATGCGGAGGAAAGCATCGAGGCCCAAGCCACGGATGCGGTGAGAAGGCGGCAAAAAGAAGGCCATCACGGCCGAAGCGACGATGACGAGAAGAAGCCTGTCGACGAGCGAAAGGCCGATGTCGCGGAGCAGTTGGAACACTTAGGCCACTCACCTGAATCGGCGCGCGAGCTCGCGGCTGAGACCATCGACAAGGGCTTGAAGTATCGCGTGGAAGTTGCCTCCCTCGAAGGGGGCGCGTTCTTCTCGGTTCAACCTCGAGGTGGTGTCTTGCTCGTCACGCTGAATACGGATCATCCGGCCTACGGACTGCTGCTTGGAGCGCGGGATCCGAAGGACTTACCCGAGGATCCGGACAAGCTCAAAGAGAAACTTGCTGCAGCCCAGGCAGGTCTCGAGATGATGCTGTTCGCTTGGGCACGGTATGAAGACGAACAACCGAATGATCAGCGGCGCGTGACTCAAAACATCAGACACGACTGGGGTCGCATGGCGGAAGCGTTCCTGGGTAGCCGACCGTAGGAGGGCCAAATGGTTCGACCTGAGGACGTTGTCCATATCCTCGAAGTTTCTGGCAGACCCCTGACGGTTAGCGAGATCGCCGCCCAAACGGGCGGCGACAACCGGGATATCGACGCGATTCTATGGCAGGCGCCGGACCGATTTGTATGGCAGCCCGGCCACAAGTGGACAGTCGCGAATCCGAAATCTCGTCTCGAGCACGGTGATGTAGACAACGTGCCAGACGCTCGTTCAAATTTGTTGTCGTCGAACTCTCCTCGAGAGTTGCGGGCGCTGACGCTCTCGAGCGGTTTGACAATTAGTGTGACTCGCCGCCCCCTAGATTCGGACGCTTTCTTCACTGTTCGGTCCGCGGGCAACACGATCACCCTCGCATTGAACTCGATGCATGAAATCTTTACATCCTTGCCGCTGCCGTTCGCGAACGATGCGAGTGAAGCTGGATACAAGGAGCTCTGCGAAGTCCTGTTGAGCGCTTGGGCCCTATATGAGGACAGTCTCCCAGGAGGTTCCACGAAGCGGGCCACCGAAGACATGCGGTTACTGTGGGGTCGAAGAGCGATTGAGATGCTCAGGGAACGAGATGATGAATGACTCCCGGCGACCGGCTGCTCGGTTTAGCGGCGTCATCGCGAAGTGAGTTTGTAATGTGTGCGCCGTTCGCTAAGCAGAGCGTGGTAGCGAAACTACTGTCGGTCTTACCAGTCGGCGTTGAACCGGTGTTATACACGCGATGGCGTCCGGAAGAAGTTGCGGCGGGCGTCTCAGATACGGAAGTTCTAAAAGTCATGCGCTCACGCGGTGGGACTGTCCATCTGCATGATCGCTTGCACGCGAAGTACTTCCGAAATGACACGTCCTTACTCATTGGTTCTGCCAATCTTACGGGAGCGGCACTTGGGTGGGCGCCGAACCCCAACCTGGAACTGCTGGTGGAATCCCGAGACGGAGACGTCAGAGAGCTCGAAAGGCTGCTTGAATTCGAATGCACCTACGCGACTGACGAGATTGCTTCGGAGATCGAACGGATTGCGCAGCTGCTACCAGCGCCCGTTGAGCTAGTTGAGATCCCGACCTCAGCAGCTACAGAGATGAGCTGGATTCCCTCATTGCGTATACCGTCTGACCTCTACATCGCGTACAGCAGAGGACCGAGCTCCCTTGCTTCGCGATCCGCGGCCTCTGCAGCCTCCGATCTTGCAGCACTGGACCTGCCTCTCGGGCTAGACGAAAGTCAGTTCAGGACGCTCGTCGGATACCGCCTCCAAAGTCAACCGCTGTTTCGGAGTATCGATGACTTTCTCCATGAATCGAGAAGATTCGGTGAGATGCGGGAAATGATTAGTCGACTCACTGGACTTGACCGCGGCGGAGCTGAAGAAGTATGGCAAACAGTTATGCGGTGGATGTTGGAATTCCTCCCAGACCGTTACACGTGCGACGTGTATAGACGCTCTGAGGTGATGTCTCGGGTCGGGAACGCGGAAGGAACTGGTAAGTGACACGGCAACGTGTGTACAAGCAGATCACCACAATTCTCGATGCCAACTCGCTGACATGGACCGAAACGGCAACCGGGGGTGTCTTTCTCCGGTTTTCAAGTGCCGGAGTAGCGATCGAACTTGCGAACTGGGGCGAGCAAACGCTAATACGCATTAGTTCGAATGCGTTGTCGGACGTTGACGGTCCGACCAAGCTAGTTCTCAAGCAAGTTAACCGCCTCAACATGGAGACGCAATTCGGACGTTGGGTCTACTACAAAGATGCGCGCACGATTACCATTGAGTACGACCTTCTTGGTGATCACCTGCAGGAGAACGAGTTAATGACCAGCCTCGCCGCAGTCGCGCGTGCGGCTGACCATCAAGACGACCAACTCCAAAGCGTGCTGGGCGGTAGACGAGCCTTCGAAGAGCAGTGAGGTGGGGCGTTCGAGATATGGCAGCAAGTGCTAGCAGTCTAGTTGGCGGTCATTGATTATGCAGGAAAGGGTTATCGCAAGGCAACGTACCGCAATTGGCCGGGGCGACCTCTCGATGCCGGTGAGGCAAAGTTTGCGCGACGGCATATTGCAGTCCGATCTGTCGGTTCTCGATTTCGGTTGTGGTCGCGGCCAGGATGTCGAGCGACTGCGCAGGATGGGTTTTCAGTCGAAGGGCTGGGATCCTCATTTCTCTCCTGAAACGGATCTCGACGTCAACCAGATCGTCCTCCTCAACTACGTGCTTAATGTCATCGAAAACCCAGCCGAACGGCAGCAAACTCTCGCATCAGCTTGGGCGCTTACGTCGCGTGTGTTAGTCGTTGCATGCCGCCTGAAGTGGGAGCTTAGCTCGATCAACGGCGTCACCTCCGGTGATGGATTAGTTACAAGCCGCAACACTTTTCAGCATTTCTACAGCCCAGGCGAGCTCCGAAAATTGGTTGATGAAGTGACGGGTACGCGATGCGTGTCACCGACTCCCGGTGTCGTTTATGCCTTCCGTCGCGATGAAGACAGGTTTGCCTACCTCGCTCGCGGGGCCATTGCCGACTTCGAGTGGTCCGACAGCGAGGATTACGCATCAGCCGTGTCTGAACTGATTGCTTTTACGGAAAGGCGCGGTAGGCCACCACTTTTCGAAGAAATACCGGCGGGTCTCTTGCCAATCTTGGGAACACTTTCGCGGCGCTCGATGCTCGAAGTGATCCAGAAGGGCGCATCTCCGGAGCGAGTCGCAGAAGGGTTCAAGCGTTCTACCCTCGATACGCTGCTATATCTTGGTACATCCATCTTTAGCGGTCGTGCAGCGTTGCGGGACTTGCCGCTGACTGTACAAGCGGATATCAAGCACTGCTTCAGAAGTTATCGTGAGGCCTGCGCTCGGGCAGATCGGTTGTTAGCAAAGATTCGTGACGATTCGTACGTGCGTGGGGCGATGCGTAACTCCCCGGGTAAGCTAACGGCTACTGCGCTTTACGTCCATCGACGAGCGACGCCGAAAATGCCCGTAGTTCTACGCCTGTACGAATATTGCGGGTTTGTCGCTGCAGGCAGACCTGATGGGTGGAACATACTCAAACTCGACCATCGAGGCAGACGGGTTTCGTGGTCTTCGTACCCCTCATTTGATTCGGACCCACATCCCACCCTGGACTGGACGTATGGGGTTGAGATGACTTCGTTAGACTCAAGCTTCCAACGATTCGGTGATCGATCAAACCGGCCACTGCTCCACCGCAAAGAGGAGTTCCTCGACCACGCCGATCCGCACCACGGCAAATACCTCCGTCTGACGGAGGCGGAAGTACGTGCAGGGCTTTACCAGAACCCCTCGATCATTGGCCTCGAGGATGGGTGGAAGACAGAGTTGCAGCGCTGTGGAGTTAGCCTGCGGGGCCACCGCTTGGTGAAGCAGCGGTGATCACTCGATGGGCTCATGGACCCTCGACAAAGTGATAGCGCTGATAGCGCGCGCCAATCTGCTGCCGAGTTCAGGTCGATCCCAAAGGGTTGTCTAGGGAGGCGCAGCTGGGGGTACATGCGAACCGTGTGTCTTCGCCCATCTTCTCGGCTGAAGCGATCGATCGGAAGTTGACAAGGAAAACTTATGGATGCCGAACACGCCAGGGATACGCCCGAACGACAAGGAGCAGCCAGGGACAAAGCCACGATCAGTGCCGTTGGTTCCGGCTCGGCTGCACTTGATCTTGTGAACAAAATCCTATCGGTCGGAGTAAGTGGCGTTGGACCTTATAAGTCGGCCTACGCTGTCGCTGATGAAGCGCTCACGGCTCACGGGGACGCTGAGAAGGCGATCGATCGACTTGTCGCGACTCATCGGCGTTGGGTTGGCTCAACGGGCTTCGCGAGTGGAGTCGGCGGCATGATTACTCTGCCGGTGTCGCTACCCGCGGATGTAACCACTTTCTACATGCTCTCGGCCCGTATGTCTGCAGCCATCGCCTTTCTCCGAGGCTATGACATCACATCGGAGGAGGTGCAGAGCGCGGTGCTGATTTCGCTTCTTGGCGCAAGTGCGGCCGGTGCGTTGGGCAAGGTGGGCGTCGAGGTTGGAACAAAGACTGCCGTCGCTGGATTACAGCGCCTTCCGGGCCGGGTGTTAGTTGAGATCAACAGGAAAGTTGGATACCGCCTTCTCACTAAGTTCGGAACCAGAGGGTCAATCAACTTGGTGAAGGCTGTTCCGTTGGTGGGGGGAGGCGTCGGCGCGGGCGTGAATGTTGTAGCCATCAATCAAATCGCGAGGTACTCAAAGGCTACCTTTGTTCCCATCGACCGAGGCGGCGCCTGACTGGCAGCCCGCTGGTGTGACCCGGCGGCAAGGTTATTCATCCAAATTCGGTCCTCCGGGCCGAGCGGTCATTCGGACGTGAAGTGACACGCGAGCCGCGTGTCAGGCGGCTTGCCGTTCCAGCTCCCTCGCCGGCTCGGTGGGCAGCTCGGTCGCGGCATCCAACAACTGCTCGTGGTTGTCGCGCACACCGCGGTACGTCGACAGATAGTGGTCGATCTGCTCGCGCCGCAGCGGTCGCGCCCAGATGTTCTCGCTGGGGATCTCGATCCCACTGTCGTTGGACTCGGCGCGCTTTCGGGCACCAACGCGGAAGCCCACCACCGCCGTCACCATCAATACGACCAGGCTGGCCCCGATGATTCCGGCCACCGCACTCTGAGCGGCCAGCGCGTACACGAACGTTCCCAGCGCCGCGAAACTCAGCAGCAGACAGACGTACCCAACTAACGTCGGCGGGATCCGTCCTAATGCCTTCAACACAACTATCACCTCTCGTAAGCTCGGATACAACGATACGCGTAGCGTAGCGCTACGCTTAGTGTAGCGTTTTCTCGGCCGGGAATATTCCCGGCCATAGGAGGTGCGATGGCACAGCGAAGCGACGTCGATGACGCCATCACGGACGCCACCCTGGCGCTCCTGCGCACTGGAGGGCCCAGGTCAGTGACTGTCGAGGCGGTGGCGGCGCGTTCGGGCATCGCGAAGACCACCATCTACCGCCGTCACCGCGACCGTCGCGACATGCTCTCCGCCGCGCTGTCGCGGGTGACCTCTCCTGAACCTCTCGGCGCGCACGCCCCAGCGCCGGACCGGCTCCGCTGGCTCGTCGGGGAAGCGGTCAAGGCGATCGATGTCGGCATCGGTTTCGGCGGCCTCGCCGCCACGCTCACCGACGACGACCCCGAGTTCACCAAGATCTTCCGCCGCATCCTTGCCAAGCAACGCTCGGAGCTGGAATCGGTGATCGACGCGGCCAAGGCCGACGGATCGTTTCGCGCCGACATCAACGACGCCGCCCTCATCGACGCCGTGGTCGGAACGATCATCGCCGAGCGCGCACGGACCGGCCGCGTCGCCAAAGACTGGGAAGCGCGACTGTTCGACCTCTTCTGGCCGACCGTGCGGGCGTGAGCACCGTCGCTGCGTCGTCGTGGCCTGATGTCGCCGCCCCAAGCGCTATCGAGAAGTAAATCGCTGAGTCACGCCCAGTCGGCTGGGAATCCGTACACCGCCGACCGTGTGACGGTGAGACTGCTCAAGCTCAGTGTCGCCGCGAGCTTTCGGCGAGGCGCTTCAGCGCCCGGCCATCGGTCAGCTCATCGCGGCAATTCGGATTCTGCCAATAGAACCGGACCAGCGCGCGCAGAGCTCGGCCCTCTGGCGTGAACGAGGCCGCCGACAACGTCAACACGTCCTCATCGGACATCACGACGACTATTGAATTCGGTGTCGGTGCGGACTGTTTCGGTGAGGCATCGGTGACGTCTACGACCTGCGCCCAGTCACCGTCCTGCGGCCGCGAGCCCTGCACGAACGTGAATCCGTTGGGCGTCAAGCGCAGATAATGCAGGCTGCCGCGTCGGAGCGTCCGCCACAGAATTGGCGCCCCCATGACTGCGGCGACAGCGCTGGCGAAGGGAATGTAGAAGCGCATTTGCTCGGGCACCGGGATATCAACCATCCCAAGCGGTCCGAGAACCGCGAATAAACCACAAGCCACTGTTTGTCCGAGGAGCGCGACCTGGAGAGGTATGTCCACGCCTCGATCCGGCCGGATGGTCGTCCCCTCGTCGTCGAAATCGCCACTCGGGACGAGCTTTCCCGGAACCACCTTCGCGAACGGGACGATGAAACCCAGGCAGAACATCGCGAACCCCAGCGACACCACCGCCGTCAGGAAGTCGCCGCGCCCGATGCAGATAATCGTCCAAAACAGCGCCAGAATGCCCAGCGGGCCGAAGAACAGCGTGCAGAGCAGCGCGATAGGGAGAACCTTCATTTCGGACACACGATATTGCCGATGATTCCGCCGATATATCCGAACGTCCAGGTGCCGGCGACGCTTCCGATCGCGGCGACCCCCGGTGCCAGTTGCGGAGCGCCGAAAGCCGAGGCTCCGGCCGCGGCCAAGGTACCACCCGCATAGCCCCCACCAACCCCTGCCCCGCCGGAGATCGCAGCCACACAGCCGTCGTGAAACGTCTTGGCCGTCACCGTGTCATATAGGGCTACTGCCACACCTAGCGTCGGGCCGCCATACTTGGCCGCCTTCCCGAGGTTTTCGACCGACTGCGGTGAAAGCATGGGGATTCCGCGCTTGGCTTGTTCTTCTAGGCCGGTGAGTGCGCCTCCAACAGTCGTGAGCGTCGGGTGGGTGAAGAATTCGTCGGGTAAGACGCCATGGCGACCGTCGGCCGCCGTCACGCCTCCCGTGGTCTTGCCATCCGCGGTTTGCGTCATCGTGACTTCGGTGCCGTCGGCGAACCTAATGGATGTGTACTTCGTGCCGTCGTAGTTCGTCTTGTCCTGTGAGAACGTGCTGGAAACTTCGTTGCCGTGCTTGTCGTAGTAGGTGTCCTCGACGCAGGGGGCGAAATCGTTCCACTCGTATATCTCGTGCCGGCTACCGTTCATCATCGTTAGCGACTTTCGCACCTGGCCGTCTTCTGTCACCCACTCGCGGCTCTCACGAATCGTCTGCGCCATATCGTTGTCTCGAACGACTCCCTGTTGGATAAGCCCGTTGAGCGTCATTGGATCCGGGACTTCGTCAGCGGGTCGGGCAGCTCCCGTTGCAGGATTCAGAAGTGGAAAGTCATTCGGCCCCGGCAGAGTGAAACCGAGATTCTGAGCAGCAGCCTGCACCGACTCTGCGGTCGCGTTGTCCGCGTCGCCGACTGCGGTCAGTAGACGGTTGATCTCCTTCTGCTCTGCTTGTGCCTGTGCCAATAGGCTGGCTGCCTTTTCGCCCGAGACGCGGGCAGGCTTGATGAGCACTACCCACATATCCGTGACTTGGAGCTCACCGGCATCTACTGCTTCCGCGTGATCCAGCAAGGCTGCCCGGGCACCTCCAATCGATCCGCTGCCCTTACTCAGCGCTGTCGCGACCGCTTCGGTGTAGTGAGCGAACTCGGAAGTCGTATCGGTGGCGCGGCGAAACATCGCCGTCGCCGCGTCATGCGCCTCACCCGACCATGTCTGCTCCGCTGACATCCGGTCGATTCCATCGTCAAGATTGCGCACCGATGTGTAAACGGATTGACCCGCAGTCTCTAGAGCCGACGCGGCGGGATTCAGTGAATCGGGATCCCACCCTTGTAAGCGGGGGCGTGAGGGCAGCACGGATCAAAAGAGCCCGTCGAACGTCCCCGCAAGGGAGCTGTCGGTTACCTCGTATCGATCTCCGGCCCCACGAACCGCGCCCCCCATGTCCTCGACATTCTTGGCGATCGCATCTGCCTTCTTCGTCAAGTGCTCGCCCACGAGGCGCATTGCCCACTGTGTAGTGGACCCGGCAAGACCGTCGGCTGATGTCGTCGCCTTGGAGCCCACGTCGGCGCGTTTGATGGCCTCAGACGCTGTACTTACCTCTCCTGCGAAGGCGCGAAGTACTTCAGGATCGACAAGCAAGAGTCCTCCTTTGATGGCTTGAACAGCTACGACCGTGGCGAATCAACCCTAACGCCACCGCGGGTCGCTGCCGCGCGGGAATTTCCGTTCCGGATCGGTGATGGTCGGTGACGGTCATCGACTTCGGTGCTATCAACTGGCAGGATGACGCTGAACTGGCACTGCACCGATTCTGAGGTTCCGACGTGACCAATCATCCTGTCGCCGTTGACTTCCACTTCGACGTCATGTGCCCCTTCGCGTATCAGACGTCGCGATGGATCCGCGAGGTCCGCGACCTGACCGGCCTCGAGGTGAACTGGCGCTTCTTCAGCCTCGAGGAGATCAACCGCCAGGACGGCAAGAAGCACCCGTGGGAGCGGGAGTGGTCTTACGGCTGGTCGATGATGCGCATCGGTGCGCTGCTGCGCCGACAGTCGATGGCCGACATCGACGCCTGGTACGAACGAGCAGCGCGAGCCCTGCACGTCGAAGGCCACAAGCCGCACGAAAAAGCCGTCGCCCGAGCGCTTTTAGAAGAACTCGGCTTCGACCCCCGACTCGTCGACCAAGCCATCGCCGACCCGACCACCAACGACGAAGTGATGGCCGACCACCAGCGCGTCGTCGATGCAGGCGGCTACGGCGTGCCGACCTTGTTCTTCCCCGACGGCCAATGCCTGTTCGGGCCCGTACTCATCGACCCGCCGGTCGGCGAGGCGGCGCTGCGGCTGTGGGACGCCGTCGTCGCCTGGACGGAATTCCCGCACCTCTACGAACTGCAGCGACCCAAGACGCCCGCCGACCAGCAGGCGATCACCGAGACGTTCCGGCCGTACCTGGAGGCTCGGGACTGGGTCTCGATCAACCGGGGCGAGGTCGTCACATTCGACCCACCGCGTTGACGCGGTGCCCGATTCCGGATCGTCACGCAGGCGAAGACGATTTTGGTACCAAACTTGGTACTGATGCTGGTACCTTGGGAGTATGCCTGCATTGAACGTCAACTTCAGTGACGAGGAGATGGAGCAGTTACGTACCGCGGCTTCGGCGGGCGAGCTGTCGCTGCGCGCGTTCGTGCACCGTGCCGCCGTCGATGCCGCGAGCGATCACAAGCGCCGCGTGCGTGAAGGCGCGCGGATCGTCGCCGAACGCAGCGCAGAGCTCAATCGCCGCCTGGCGTGACCGAATACCTCGACCGCGACGATGTTCTCGTCGCCGGTGCGGCGGCCGTAGGAGTGGAGCTCAGGGTCGCCGACTACGGTTTGCTCGACGCGGCGGGGGCCCGACCCCAAGCCACCGCCTTCGGCGTTGACGCCTATCCCGACCCCTTCACTAAGGCGGCGGCGCTGTTGCAGTCCCTCGCGCGCAACCATGCGCTGGTCGATGGCAACAAGCGCACCGCATGGGCCGCCGCCTGGACGTTTCTGTACCTCAACGGCGTCGAATTGGACCCCGGCTTCAATGTCGACGACGCCGAGAACTTCATGAACGCCGTTGCGGCCGAGGGAGATCTGCAGCTTTCAGAACTCGCACAGAAGCTGCAAGCCTTTGCCTCGGACTGACTGCAGCAGTTGAGCACCGTCGGCACACCCCGCAAGCCGTGCAAAGATGGCTCGCATATCCCAAAGCAAAGGAGCTTGAGATGGGGTTTGAGCGCATCGATGACCTGCTGAACGGCGTGACCGCCGATGGGGCACTGCATGGCATCGCCGCCACGGTGGTCGGCCGCGACGGTGTCCTCTACCAGGGCGCAGCCGGAGATGCCAAGCCCGACAGCATGTTCCGCAACGCTTCCATGACCAAGGCCGTCGCCACCACCGCGGCGCTACAGCTCGTCGAACAAGGCCGCATCGAGCTCGACGCGCCCGTCGCCTCGATCCTGCCCGAGTTCGGAGAACTCCAAGTGCTCGACAGCTTCGACGGCCGCGAGCCGGTCCTGCGCGCACCCAAGGCGCAGGCGACCGTCCGCCAGCTGATGAACCACACAGCAGGCTGCGGCTACCACTTCCTCAACGACAAGCTCTACACCTACTGCACCGAGCAAGGCCTTCCCACCCCGCTCGATGGTGTCAAGCAGGGCCTGCGCGTGCCGCTGGTCAACGATCCGGGCACGGTCTGGGAGTACGGCGTCAGCACCGACTGGCTCGGTCTGGTCGTCGAGGCCGTCAGCGGCCGGACACTCGGCGACTACCTCGCCGAGCACGTCTACGGCCCGCTCGGCATGACGGACTCGACCTTTGCTCCCAGCGACGAGCAGCGCGCGCGGTTGCTGCCTGTCCGTTTCCGCGCGCCGGACGGCAGCCTTCTAGAGACCGAGCTCGACCTGCCGGCCGAACCGGAGTGGGACGCCGCGGGCCACGGGTCCTACGGGACGATCACCGACTACGGCCGCTTCGTGCGCGCCTGGCTCAACGGCGGCGAGCTCGACGGTGCACGCATCCTCAAAGAGGAGACGGTGGAGCTCGCGTTGCGGGACCACCTCGACGGAGCGCCGCTGCCGATGTCGATGGAACCGACCGTCCCCGAACTGTCGAATCCTGTTCAACTGCTCGACGTCCCGCAGGGATGGGGCCTGGGCTTCCACCTGTATCTGGTCGATCTGCCCGGCATGCGTAGCGCAGGATCGGCCGACTGGTCCGGACTGTTCAACAGCTTCTTCTGGATCGACCGCAAAGCGGGGATAGCGGCGGTGATCGCGACCCAGGTGCTGCCGTTCTTCGACGCCAAGATGGTCGAGACGATTCTCGGCTTCGAAGCTGCGGTGTACGCCGAGCTCGGTGCGGCGGTCTCCTAAACGGCGACGCCCTACGCCGCGACCAACGACCCGAGCTTGACGTCGGGGTTGTCCCGCTGAAAACCCTCCAACCGCCACGGAGTCGAGAACAGCACCAGCATGACGCCGTCGCTGCGGGTGAGCACTTCGGCGGAGACCTGCTTGTCCATGAACTCCGCATCTGCGGGGTCAACGACGCGCGCCACCTGATACGGCAGCGACTCCAATGCGATCGGCGTGCTGAACTCGGCAGCCATCCGGTGCACCGCCACCTCGAACTGCATCGGACCTACCGCCGCGAACACCGGCGCCTGCTCGCCGCGCTTGTCCGAACGCAGCACCTGCACCACGCCCTCCTGCTCGAGCTGTTCGATACCGCGCCGGAACTGCTTGTGCTTGCTCGGATCGGTGCCACGCGCGACCGCGAAGTGCTCGGGGGAGAAGCTCGGAATCGGCGGGAACTGCACGGGCACATCGCGATACAGCGTGTCGCCGGGTCGCAGTGCGGCGGCGTTGGCCAGCCCGATCACATCGCCGGGCCCGGCATCGTCGAGCGTGGCGCGCTGCTGGCCGAACACCGACTGCGCGTACTTGGTGACGAATGGCTTGCCGGTCGCGGCGTGGGTGAGCACGTCGCCGCGCTCGAATGTTCCCGAGACGACGCGCGCGTAGGCGATGCGGTCGCGGTGCGCAGAGTCCATACCAGCCTGCACCTTGAAAACAAAAGCGCTGAACGGTGATTCGACTGGACGACGAGTCCCGTCGACATCGACCGCTCCGCTCGGCGACGGCGCGAGTTCGACCAGCACATCGAGGAGTTGGTTCACGCCGAAGTTCAACGCGGCCGAGGTGAACAGCGTCGGCGAGGCCGTCCCAGCGAGGAACTCCTCGCGGTCGTAGTCGCCACCGTCGGCGCTCAACAGTTCGGACTCCTCGACTGCGGTGTCCCAGTCGTCGCCGGCGGCCGCGTGCGCATCGTCGGCGGCGATGTGCTCCTCGGGCGCAGCGGTCGCACCGCCCGCGGTGCGGGTGAACCGGATGAACTGGCCGCCACGGCGATCCAGCACGCCCTTGAAGTCACCAGCGATACCGACCGGCCAGGTCAGGGGAGTGGGGCGCAGCCCGATCCGGGTCTGGATCTCATCGATGAGCTCGAGGGCGTGCCTGCCGGGGCGGTCCCACTTGTTGATGACCGTGATGATCGGGATGCCCCGGTGCTTACAGACCTGGAACAGCTTCAGCGTCTGTGGCTCAAGGCCTTTGGCGGCGTCGATAAGCATCACCGCGCAGTCGACCGCCGTCAGCACCCGGTAGGTGTCCTCGGAGAAGTCGGCGTGACCGGGAGTGTCGAGCAGGTTGATGACGCAGTCGCGGTACGGGAACTGCAGCACCGTCGAGGTTATCGAAATGCCCCTGGCCTTCTCCATCTCCATCCAGTCCGACACCGTCGCGCGACGCCCCGCCTTGCCGTGCACCGCCCCCGCCTCGGTGATCACCCGAGCGTGCAGCGCCAGCGCCTCGGTCAGCGTGGACTTGCCGGCGTCGGGGTGGCTGATGACGGCGAAGGTTCTGCGGCGGCCGGCCTCGGCGGAGATACGGCCAGGTGGCGAGGCGTCGCCGCTGGGCGGAGCCGTCGTGGCGGTGTCGGTCATAACGTCAGCGATGGTATTGGCCGAACACGGCAAACTGGTAATCGACGCCCAGGTAGAGGCCCTCCGGACGTCACGTCGCGGTGAGGCGTTCCGGCTCCGCCCCCTGCTGCCAGTTCGTGTAGATCTCGGCCAGGAAGTGCTCGACAGCGACCGCCGCGTGGGCAGCACGGGCCGACCCGAACATGTCGAAAGCATGCTGCGCGAACGGCAATTCGGCGTACACGACCGGCTGGGTGCTGACGTCGCGCAGCTTGGTGACGAACGCCCGCGCCTGCTCGACGGGCACCAGCGAGTCATTGGTGCCGTGCAGGATGAAGAACGGCGGAGCGTCGGCGGCCACGTGGTTCACCGGTGACGCATCGGCATACGTCTCCAAGCTCGACTTCTGCGGTTGTTTGATCACCATCTGCTCGAGCAGCTCCGGCATCGACGGATGCATCGCGTCGTCAAAGCGGGTGAAGTCGTAGACGCCGTAGAACGGGACCGCGGCCTGCACCCTGGTGTTGACGTCTTCGAAGCCCGGCTGATACCGCGGATCGTTGGGCGTCAGCGCCGCCAGCGACGACAGATGCCCGCCCGCCGAGCCGCCGGTGATCGCGATGAAATCGGGGTCACCGCCGTACTCGGCGATGTGCGTCTTGACCCACGCCAGCGCGCGTTTGACGTCGACGATGTGGTCGGGCCACGTGTTGCGCGGGCTGTGGCGGTAGTTGATCGCCACGCAGATCCAGCCGAGCTCGGCAAGGTGGCTCATCAGCGGATGTGCTTGCCCGCGTTTGTTTCCCGTCACCCAGGCGCCGCCGGGGATCTGGAATAGCACCGGCGCTTTCCCGTTCCGGTCGAGATCGGGACGCCGCCAGATGTCGAGTTGGTTGGCGCGGCTGTATTCGCCGTAGCTGATGTCGCCGTCGTGGGCGTAGTTGCGGTAGATCCGCATCATCCGCAGCGCGCCCGGAGTCTTGGCGGTGCCGCCGCCGGCAGCTCGGCGCCACAGACCCGTCGAGTCGGTGCGGCGCCGCGTCCCCAAGCCCTTGTCGAGCGCGGCGGTCAGTGGAGCGGCGGCCTTATGACCCGCGCGGCTGAAGTTCAGCAGACCGATCGCAGAGATGGCGGCCGTCACCCAGGCGATGATCCGCACCGGACGGGTCAGCCGACGAGCGGTCAACGCCAGCCCGCCGATCTGGCTCACCAGCGTCTGCAGCGGGAACTCGCTGACCACCAGGCCGAAGCCGAACGAGAAGATCGACGGGTAGCCCTTACGCGCCAATGGTCGGTAGCCGTTGAGGGTCGAGGCCGCGGTCACCGCCGTCACCACCAGCGCCGCGACCTGCCGGGCGATGTGGAGGATTCGATCCTTGCGCATTCGGTCACGATACGAGGCGATGCCGCCGCGGCGTCCTCCGGAACGGACAGGCACCGTCGGCGTATGGGAGACTTTCGGCATTCGCATCGGCGTGATGGTGCGATCCGCGGGGGGTTCCGCCTGGTGAACAGCACCGACATGGTCGTCGGTCTGCGCCTCGTCACGCCTGGTAGAGCACGGAAGATGTTGGAGTTTCCATGTCCGCCCACAGAGCATCTCAGCAGAACCACGATGTCTCACCGATTGCGTCTGCGCTCATTTGGCTCGGCGGCGGCGATCGGCGTGACCTGAGCGCCCGCCATGAGCAGTCGACGCTGGTCAGCGCAGGTGTGGTGGTGCTGGTCGGCGCGCTGCTGGCGTGGCTCGTGGCGGCCGTCGCACTGCATTCGTCGACCACCTGGCCGCTGATGGCCGTCATCGCGGTGACGTCGACGTTCGGCCTGCTGGTCGGCGCGGTGAGCCGTGTGCTCGCAGCTGGGGCGGTCCGAGGCCCCGGCGTGGTGGGACGTGCTGCCGTCGCGGTGGCTGTCGGGCTCGTCGTCGGTGAGCTCGCTGCCGTCGTCGCGTTCTCCGGATCGGTCGATCGGCTGCTCGAGGAGCGGGCGGCGATGGCTGCCGACGGAACGCCCGCGGTGACGAGAGCGGCGGTCGACCTGGACCGAAGTCGTGCGGCGCGCGATGGGCTCGACGCGGCTGTGGAGCAGGCGGTGCAACGCCGCCAGGAAGCGCTCGTGGTGGCGCGCTGTGAGTTCAATCCGAGGCCCGACTGCCCCCAGACATTCATCACCGGTGTGCCCGGCGCCGGGCCGGAGAACCGGACGGCCAACGACTTCCTCGCCGACGCTCAACTCGCGCTCGACGCCACGCTGGCCGAACGGGACCGTCGTGCGCCCGAGCTCGACGCTCAGGTTGCCGACGCCGAGCAGGCGCTGTCGCAGGCCCGGCAGGCCGCGGCGGCCGGCGCGGATCGCGGGTTGGGCGCGCGGTGGGTCGCCATGAACGATCACACGCTGGGCGAGGCTGGTGCGCTGATGCTGCGCCTGCTCGTCGACGCGTTCTTCGTCCTGCTCGCCCTGCTGCCGCTGATCCTGCGGCTGTGGCGGGGGGAGACGTCGCAGGATCGCGGGATCGCCGCCGATGTCGAGCGCGATCGAGCTGAGCTGCAGGCCGACACGTCAGTCGCGGTGAAACGGGCCGAGGTGCGCGCGGCCATCGAGAACATGTGGGCCGAGCAGCAGCTGGCCAGCGCCCGGATGGCCGTCGAGGCGCAACTGGAGATCGACCGGGAGCAGCAGCGCCGACGAGTGATCGAGGCGATCGAGCCGGCTGTTTCCGCACGCGCCGAGCGCATCATTGAACCTCAGGATGTGTACTTGCCGATCGCGGCGGAGGCCGAAGCGGCCAGTCTCGTTGCGGCCGAGGCACCTTCCGTCGAGACGCCTGAGGTTGTCACACCCCAGAACCTGCCCGCGCCGGTCGACGACGACCGTTCGGTGGAACCTGTGGGTGAGGCCGTCCGCTCGCTGATTCCCGGAATCCCGGATGTCACACGCGCCGCCGCGCGTTGGATTCGTCCGCTGGTACCGCCGATCATCGCCAACGCGATAGACACCACCACCAAGCCGCTGCGGGGTGTGCGGCACATCCTGGAGGAGACCGAGGAGATTCACTTCTCGATGCGCCGCACCCGCAAGGTGAGCACCCACATGGAGGAGGGTGCAGAAGTTGTGGATGAAGGTGATTCCGATGCGTTGGGTAGTGCGAGAGCGACGACCGTCCGAGACGACGATCGCGAACACGGCTATGGCCGGATCGGCCGCGGTGCGGAACACGCATCCGCAGTGACGAGAGGCGAGGGGCGCGGCGAACTCGCCGGCGGGGGTGCGCGTGAGCTGCGCGGACATCGCGGTCCTCGGGAACTCCCGCCCGGGCGTTAGCTTTTCGCCGCTGCGCGCATCTGTTCGTTTGAAAGCGCAATGTCGGTGAGCATTCGGATGAAGCCGTCGCTCCCTTCTTGGGAATCAGCACGCACTTGACCTCCACCACCCAGGTGAGGGCGCTGCGTACGCTGAGCGGCGTGAGCGAGCAGGATCGCATCCGCTGGGAGGAGCGGTATCAGAGCCGCGAGGCGCCGCGAGTGGTTGCAGCCGAGCTTCCTGCCGTGTTCGCTGCGTTTGAGAACGAGTTCCCGACCAGGGGACGAGCACTGGACGTGGCGTGTGGGTTGGGGTCAGCGAGCGTGTGGCTGGCGCGTCGCGGGATGGATGTCTGGGGAGTGGACATCTCGGCGACAGCCATCCGTCGGGCGCGGGATCTTGCTGCACGTAACGGCGTCGGCGATCGATGCCGGTTCGACGTCGTCGATCTCGACATGGGCCTGCCCGTAGGCCCGTCCGCTGATGCCGTTGTCTGCCACCGATTCCGGGACCCGCGTCTTGACCAGACGATAATCGAGCGGCTTGCGCCCGGTGGCCTGCTGGCGATCTCGGCGCTGAGTGTTGTCGGCGCCGGGCCGGGCCGCTTTCGGGTCGCGCCGGGGGAGTTGGCCACCGCGTTCGCTGAACTCGCGGTGATTGCCGAGGGAGAAGGTGACGGCGAAGCGTGGGTGCTGGCACGAAAAGTGATGCTCGCCTGACGGCTCCAGTCCCGTCACCCTAGGCGTTTGGTTACCGTGCCGCCCCCAACCTTGGTCAGTCTCAACGTCAGTCACTGCGCGGGGCGGGATGATAACCGGATTATCACTCAAAGGTTCAATCACGACACCGACATACCGCATCTGCTCAATTAGGCTGCTTCTGCCCCCATCAACCTTGTCGTCGACAGCATCCAGACGAAATCCGAGGGCGGTGGCCCTCGTAATATCCCTCGCTGCAGCTGCCGTGCTACTGCGGTCGAGTTCCTCGCGCGCATAGGGCTTAGCACTTGGCGTCCTCGGGTCGTATGCGGTGGTGCTCGTCGGCGGACTCATCTACGGAATCTGGGTGATTCAATGGTGAGCGAATCGGCGCGGGCCTCCGTGCGACGCTATGGACCAGCGACATTCACTGCGGCACTGGCAAATACATTCGTGGCAGGCCGTCGCGACGTGGTACTTCATCCCGTGGCTCGCGCTCGCGGTATTCGCTGTGCCTATTCTTCTCGTTGACCTGGCAATCGGTGTAGTCCTGATGACTCGTGCAGGTGTACGGGGGCAGATCGGTCGGGGAATGCTGATCGGGCTGATCGCGGCACCGCTGACCGTGCTGCTCTTCCTCCCCGGTCTGCTGCTCGTGCAGGGGCTTCCCTAACGCTAAGCTCCCTCCATGGAGCTACTACGCAATGTAGTTGTACTGCTGCACATCGTCGGCTTCGCGATCACCTTCGGCGGCTGGGCGGCCGAAGCCCTGTCTCAGCGCTTCC
This sequence comes from Mycolicibacterium flavescens, assembly GCA_900637135.1. Lineage (NCBI taxonomy): Bacteria > Bacillati > Actinomycetota > Actinomycetes > Mycobacteriales > Mycobacteriaceae > Mycobacterium > Mycolicibacterium flavescens. The sequence goes on along the minus strand of LR134353.1, from coordinate 4,362,739 downwards.
GTACCACCCGCGCCATGGATTACGGTCTGCTGCTCTCACTGCTCACCGGACTTGCCCTGGCCGCGCCGTGGCCTGCCGGCGTCGAACTCAACTATCCGAAGCTCGGCATCAAGCTGGTCATCCTCGTGATCCTCGGCGGGCTCTGTGGCATGGGCAGTGCCCGTCATAAGCGCACCGGCAACCCGATACCACGCCCGATGTTCTGGTCGATCGGCGTGCTCTCGTTCACCGCCGCAGCCATCGCCGTGCTGTGGTGACCTAACCGGTTCAGCAAACCAGCGTATCGATGAAATGTCAGACGCACCCGGAATAATGGTGTAGTGACGCAAACTGCAACCGAACGCCTTCACATCGTCGAGGGAGCCGACTGGACGGACGCGGTGATCACTCTGCTGGAGGATCGCTCGCCCTACCGGCCGTGGCGCTACGGCTTCGGCGAAGCCCACATCGGCGACCCGGTGGCCATCGTTTTGAACACCGATCCACCGTCGGTGATGACGCGACTCGGCCGCATCGGTCTCGACGGCCGCTTCGACCGCGCCGAGATCACCTGGGGCCTGCCCAGCCCCGGTTTGGTGGACCTCGGCACGCTGGCGCGGGTGGTCGGGTTCGCCGACGACGAGGACCCCCGCATGGTGTGGCAGCTTCGCGGCGACGCGGCCGCTCGCATGTTTGTCGCGCTGACCGACTGCGACGCCGACGGCAAGCGTTGGACGCGGTTCGGCCACTCCAGCTTGGCCGCGGCGGCCACCCTCCTTCACTCCCGCGGACGGTGCACCGGATGCGGAGCCGTCCTCGACCTACTCGGCGAGCGTGCCCGCGACGCCTTCCGCATCCGCACGGTCGACTTTCCCCAGCGACCGCAACCGCAGCCGGTTATCATGGAGGCCACCAACGTGCCGAGCTACTTCTACGGGCCGATACCCGACAAGTGTTGGCTGCCCGAGCTTCCCGCCGATTGGCCCGGCGTCCTGTGCCTGCGCTGCGACACCGCCATGCGCGACGGTGGCTTCACGAGCTTGATCGACTATCTGTTCGCGCAGCATCCGCGGTGTCCGTACTGCGGCGCCCAACGGACGCAGAGCGCGCAGTTCGGGCACGTCTTCCATCTGGACTTCCCGCCGTGGGACGACTACCGAGGCTGTGTCCGTCAAAACGACGACTGGACCTGCACCGTATGCGGCAGCCAATGGTGACCCAATCGAGGCGAGTCCGCTGGCCGCCCCTCTATCGAGCCCGAATGCGCTGCGCCACCTCGCCGTAACGCTCGAATCGCTCCGGATCGGCCAGCGCGTTGTAGAGCACCACGCGTGACGCCAGACCGCCGTACCGCGACATCAACGCGTCCGCCAACCCGTCCCACGTCGACTCCGTGGCGAACGTCGCAATGTGCTCGTCCGTGATACAGGCCGCCATGCCCTGGTAGTCGCCGGCCTTCTGCTTCTCCCGAATCCGCGCCGTCGTGCCCTCGAAGCCCGCCTCGTCCCAGATGAACGCGTAGTTCGGCGTGCTGCCGTAAAAACTCATGCTCGTGCGCACCAGTTCCCGCTCGCGCTCGCGCTCCTCATCGGTGTCTCCGACGATGGTCATCACCGGCACGATCACCGCGATATCCTCGGCAGAGCGTCCCGACTTCGCCGCGGCCTCAGCCAGATTCGGCATCACATGCCGACCGATGTAACCCGGCTCGCCGAGTGGATGCACGTGGATCCCGTCGGCCACCTCGCCCGCCATTCGCAGCATCCACGGGTTCACCGCCGCCACATCGACCTTCGGATCCGGCGCATCGATCGGGCCCGCGCTCCACTGCGGCGTGATGAAGTCCAGGCTGTAGAAGTCGCCGCGATGCTCGAGCTTGCCCGTCCGGAACGCATGGAAGCACGCCTTCACCGCCAGCACATAATCGCGCAACCGCGGACCCGGACGCTCGAACTCCATCCCGTAGCGGCGCACCACATGCGTGCGCACCTGCGTACCCAGGCCCAGACGGAATCGCCCGCTCGAGGCCTCCTGCAACTCCCACGCCGTCGCCGCCGTCACGAACGGGCTGCGCGGAAACGCCACCGCCACACCCGTCGACAACTCCAGCCCCGGCGCGGCCTGCGCCGCCACCGCCGCGTTCATGTACGGCGTGCGGCCGGTCTCGGTGAACAGCAACCCGTTGAAGCCGGCCGCCTGGGTACGCCGGGCCAGCTCGCCGATGTCCAGTAGCGGTTGCGGGGTGGTCATCACGTCGACATGCACAGGTGGCACCCTACCCCTGCGCGCAGTCCCACCGGCTGTCCGGCGCGTCGGACCTTTCCCTTGCAGCTGGAATCCTCACCGGCGTCACCCTTTTCATCGTCGATCCTGCGCTCAGGGGGTGGTTTTCCTTCGATTTCGCGCCCTCAGCGCGGAGACAACTGCCGTGGTCAAGTGTCGAGCAGTGACACGCCGTCCCGCCAAGCGCGAAGCACGTTCTCGACGCGGTCGAACACTTGTGTCCTGGCGGTGTCAGGGTCGACACCCGCCTTCACCAACTCGTCGTAATGGGTGTCGACATGAAGGATCGACGCCGTGACCGCTCGACGGACCGCGTCGGGCCCGATCTCGAACGTGGTCAAGCGTTGGCGGCTTCGACCACGCAATCTGGCGGCGGTGTGCAGCGCGATGGCGTCGGCACGGTCGGTCGGACAGCCAGGGAAGTGTTCCCGGATCCTTTCAGCAATACCGTCGCTGCCGCGTACACCGGCGTCAGCGAGGCTGGCCAACGCCGCCGCCTCGATCGCTGCCGGCTCGGCCAGGATGCCCTGCCGCTCGTACATGCTCTGCCCCCGATAGCGGAAGCGCCGAAGGCTCTTCTGCATCACGACGACCGGCGACCGGCTGAGCTTCACCGCGCGCCTGGTGAGCGCGGCGCTGCCTGCGGGCAGGAACTCCAGATGGGCGAACCCGGCGCAGTCGAGGCACATCGCACCGGACGTGGTTCTGAGCAACACGTCAGACGCGCCGGCGCATTTGGCACACTCCGTCGCATCCGGGACCTGCTCAGCATGCCTGACTCGTACGTCTCCGCCCGCCATGCGCCGACCGTACGTCGACGGTCCGACACGACCAACCGACCTTGGCGCCAGTTGCGGACATGGTGCGACTGAAACTTGGGCGGTCAACGATCAGCAAGCCAGGCGAAGAACTCCTCGGCGGTGAACACCGGCTTGCCGTACTCCTGTGCTTTGCGCGCCTTGCCCGATTGTGTGCCCGCCTCGGCCGTCACCAGCACTTCGCACCGCGTCTTGGTCACCGATCGCACCGGCTTCAGGCCGGCCCTCTCGGCCATTCGCTCGATCTCCTCGCGCTCCACCACGCGACCGGAGGGATCGAAAGCCGTTCCGGTGAAACAGATCCGCGCCCCTGGCACCATTGCGTATTCGATATCATGCCGCGTCACTAACGATGCGTCGCTCGCCACGTCGATGCCCAGCAGCGCTGACGCGTTGTGCAGCCGGGCGACAACCTCGTCAGGCAGCAGCGCGCGGGAAGCGGCCGCCCGCAGTTGATCAGCCACCGCCGACCGGGCTGCCGCGTCCCATGACGAGTCGAGGTCTCGGTGCACCGACGCACCGAGCATCACGGCCCCCACGTCGCGGCTGATCCGCAACAGGGCGGACAACCCGGGCAGATGATCGGCTGTAGGCGTCGGCACGTCCGGGTCGCGACTGACTAACAGGCCCGAAACCGATTCCGCCGGTTCGGGTTCCTCGAACGCCGTCGAGCCGGTGTCGACGTCGGCGTCCGCGTGTGCCGCCAGCGCCGACTGCGCACGCTCCAACGCACTCCGCCCTGACACGCGGGCTTTACGCAGCTCGATGCCCAACGGCATCGGTGCCACATGTCCGAGCCGCTTGAGCTCGAAGTCGATCAGCCCCAGCGTCTCGTCCACCTCCGGTCCTACGGGCGTGCAGCCCGCCAGCATCGGCGCGATCACCGCCCAGGCTTCGCGCAGGGTCGGTGCCAGCAGCACGTCGGAAACGCCGATGCCGTAAGCACTTCGCGCATCGGCGAGATCACGCTGCGGGTTGATCAGCGTCGAGACCGCGGTGCCGTCGTCGAAGGCCACTGCCAGTTCCACCGGCCGGGGTCGAGACATCCGGCCTTCGTCGCCGACGGTCAACATGCCGATCGCGCAGTACTTGCGCGCCGTGGCGCCGCTGACCGAACTGCGGAGGAACCGGGCGATCCGCCGGTCCGTCTTCAGATCTTTCGGCAGCACAGGGCGTTTGAGCACCAGGCCGGCCAACGACGTGCAGCGGCTCAACGCCACATACAACTGTCCCGTCGAGAACATGCCGCCGGTGAGGTCGACGACGACCCGCTCCAGCGTCTGGCCCTGGCTCTTGTGGATCGTGATCGCCCAGGCCAGCTTGAACGGCAACTGCGTGAACGTGCCGATCACCTCACGCCGCAGCGTCCCGCCGTCGACCACCGGACGGGTGGCCTCCCATGTGAACGGCGTGACCTCCGCGCACGATCCGTCGGCGAACTCGACCTCGACGACCGCGCCGTAGCGGTCGTAACCGACGCCGACTACGCGTCCGATCGAGCCGTTGACCCACCGGTCGCCCTGGTCGTTGTTGAGCATCATCACCTGCGCGCCGACCTTGAACCGCAGCTCGTCCTCGATCGGTTTGTCGAACAGCGAAAGGTCGCCGGACTCCTGGGCGCGGTGCCGCATCTCGTCGCCGGGCAACCGCTCCAGGTGTTGACGGTTGCGGGCGGTCACCAGCCGGTTCGTCGGCGCCAGCGTCAGCCAGAATTCGTCGTCGGGTGGTACGAAGTCCTTGTCGGCGCGGGCGTTGAGCTGTTCCTGGGCGTGGCCCAAGAGCACGCCCTCACGGATCTCGTTGAGGATGGCCGTCATTCGGTCATCACCCAATTGGCGGAACACCGTCGTCAACGAGATTGTGGGGAAGTCGTCGCGGTCGAACTTGCGGGCCGAGAAGAAGTACGGGGTGTCGTAGACGGTGGTGAAGTAGCTTTCCTCGCCGTCGCCCACGACCGGTGGAAGCTGATACAGGTCGCCGACGAGCACGATCTGCACGCCGCCGAACGGCGCTCCAGGTTCGGGGCCGTAGCGTTCGAGTGCGGTGGCGACCATGTCGAAGACGTCGGCGCGGACCATGGACGCCTCGTCGATGATCAACGTCTGCAACGACGCCAGGGTCTTGGCGAATCGGCCCGGCCGGTACTGACCGCCGGTGACGTCGTGAAGCGTCGTCGTGGTCCGGAACCCGAAAAGCCGGTGGATGGTGTAACCGTCGACGTTGAGCGCCGCGATACCCGTCGGCGCGACCACCACGACGTTGCGGTCCGTCTCCGCCATGAACCGACGGATCAACGTCGACTTGCCGGTGCCGGCCTTACCCGTGAGGAACAGGTGCTTGCCACCGGAAAGGAGCGCCAACGCCTCGCGGAACTCGTCGGTGAGGATCAGTTCCCCGCTCACGGGTGGCACAGTACCCGCGCGCGCGGAAGCTAGGGACCCGACGCTGTGGAGGTCCGCTCTTGAGCCTCGTCAGTCCGCGGTCAAGCCATCGCCATCGCCTCGCGGGCCATGACCTCGGCCGCGGCGCGCTCGCCGGAACGCACGGCGCCGTCGATGAACCCGTACATCACCGCTGAAGTCTCGGTGCCTGCCCAGTGGATCCGTCCGCACGGCTCACGCAGCGCGGGTCCGAACTCGGTGAGCACACCCGGCGGGGCGTGCGCGATCATCCCGCCACCGGAGTACCGTTCGATGGTCCAGTTCTGTTCGACATAGTCCACCGGTGAAAGTGCTTTGTCTCCAAGCCGTTCTGCGACAGCACCCAGCACCGCGCTTTTGCGTTCGTCATCGCCGAGGTTGGTCAACCGGCGCGCTTCGGGACCCTCGGTGATCACTGTGAGCATCCCGGGAGTGCCGGTGTCGGTGCACGAGTCGATGGTCAGGCTCGCCGGCGATCCGGGGCCGAACGACTGCCCCGACAGGCCGTCGGCTCGCCAGAACGGCTCGTCGAACACCAGCGCGATCTTGTAAACCGCCCCGCTCGGCATGCGTTGGTGGAGGAACGATCGGTCGGCGGGAAGCGTTGGCTCATAAGCGATCTGGCTTGCTATCGAGATCGGCACCGCGATGATCGCGCGACGTGCGTTGACCACCATGTCGTCGGAGCGCACGATCACCCTGTCGGCATTCTGCTCGACGCTGCGCACCGGCTGCGACAGGTGGATGACGTCACCGAGCTCGGCTGCGACCGCACGATGGATTGCGCCCATGCCGCCGACCGGCCGCGCGTCCTCGGCCGCGTCCTTGACGCCCAGCACGAAGCTCGGTCCGCCGGCCGACGCCATCTGGTACAGCACGAACAGCAGCGAGATCTCTGATGCCGCAGACGTATACAGTCCCGCGACGGCGCTTTCCAACAGTTCGCGGGCGGGCTTGGACAGCGTGTTCCTGTCCAGCCACGCCGCCCAGCTGGTCTGGTCCCACCTCTGCGCCTTGCGTGCCGTCCACGGCGCCTCCACCGGGATGGCCTTGCACATCTGCGTGAGCTCGAGAAAAACCGTGCCGATGTTGGCGACCGCCCACGGACTCATCGACAGCGGAATGGTTCCGGTGTAACGGTACTTCTTGCCGTCGACGAACATCATTGCGTCACCGTCGGTGTACTGCTTGTAGCTCGGCACCCCGAATTCCTTCATGAGCGCGTAGATCGCGTCCTGTCCGGGACCGATCCACGCGCCACCGCGATCGATCCAGGCCCCGTCGTCGCGGACCTCGGTAAAGGTGCGACCGCCTACGCGGTCGCGGGCTTCCAGTAGCGCCACCGAATGGCCGGCCTGCTTCAGGCGCAATGCGGCAGTCAGGCCGGCGAATCCGGCACCCACGACGCAATAATCCACGTCTGCCATGACAGCCCCTTCGATCGATTTGCGCGGGGCCGGGCGGCCGGGTGCAAGCCTCGGCGCGCCCTCATGCGGGTGCGAAGGCATTTAGACTCAACGCCTGATTGTCGCTGCTGTCAATAAACTGTTGCGTCGGCAAAGTTCTTGCGGGTGCCGTTGATTCAGGCGGCGAGAGTCGCGGCTCATGCGGTCGACGCTTCGGCCCGCAGTCCTTCGTACGCCGCGCGCACCAGTTCCTCGTCGGCAAGCCGCGGCCGCTCCAAGTAGGCACCGGGAATCAATAAGGCGATCTCGTCGCGCAGCGCCCACAGCGTGCTCCGCGGGGGCAGATGAACCACGAACCGGATCCGCTCACACCCCGCCTCGTCGCGGACCCGGCGTACGACGTCGAGGATCGCCGTGTCAACCGAGTCTGCACGCACGGTTCCAGTCCAACATCGGTATTGCGAGCAGGCCGAATAGCGGAGCAAGGGCCCGCGCGGACGGGCCAGTGCGATGGCGACCGATGTGATCATGCCCGCACTGTATGCACCGGGTCCGACAAGTCAGGTTCGCGTGTGTATCGAGGCGCCGCGAAGATGTTGTCGCACAACGTCACGCGGCGACGCAGCGGAATCCGATGTGCGTGGTGGCGCTGTCCTGCGACTGAGAGGACCGAGCGGCCGGCCGGTAGCGATGGCAGTACTCGGGTGCGCACAGGTGTGAGCCGCCCTTGAGCGTCTGGAATTTCGACGGGTCGCCGGTGGGCGGTGCGCAGCAGCCCGACTTCTGGGCGTCGGGACGGTGGCGTGGCGCGTACGGCGTCGTCGTCCATTCCCAGACGTTGCCGATCATGTCAACGAGACCGAATGCGTTGGGCGGGAAGGTGGCCACCGGCGAGGTGCCTACCCAGCCGAGCGCGCCGTCGTTGCGGTACGGAAAACGGCCCTGCCAGACGTTGGCCATCAAGCGTCCGTCGGGTTGCACCTCATCGCCCCAGGCGTACCGGGATCGGGATCCGGCTCGCGCCGCGTACTCCCACTGCGCTTCGGTCGGCAGGCGGCGGCCCGCCCAGGCGGCGTATGCCGACGCGTCCGGATACGCCACCTGCACCACGGGGTGGTCAGGGCGATCGTCGATCGAGGATTCCGGTCCGAACGGGTGGCGCCAGCTGGCGCCCGGCACCCAGGTCCACCATTGCCGCCAGTCGCGAAGGTCGACCGGACCGCGGGTCCGGCGGAAGACGAGTGCACCGGGAACCAGGTCATCGGGCGAGGCGCCCGGATAGGCGGCGGGGTCGAGCTCCTGCTCGGCGAGGGTGACGTACCCCGTGTCGGCGACGAACTCGGCGAACTGCGCGTTGGTGACGGGGTGGCGCTCGATCGAGAACACTTCGACAGTCACCTCGTGGACGGGCGCCTCCTCCGGGTAGAAGTCGGCCGATCCCATCGCGAAGGTGCCCGCGGGCAGCTCGATCAGGTCGGTCAGCATCACATCCAGGCTAGGCGCTGCGATGAGGACCGCGACGCGAACCTCGGCGGGAATGTGATCGTGGTCGCACCGGTTGTCTGAGCTATGGCCAAGATGACGACCGATGAGCGCGAGAAGTTTCTGTCCGACGTCCACGTGGGCGTCATCGCCGTCGAGCGCCGCGACCGGGCGCCGCTGAGCGTTCCGATCTGGTACGGCTATCAGCCCGGCGGTGAGGTGCTGCTGTGGACGGAGTCGGCGTCGCTCAAGCACCGGCTGATCAAGGACGCCGGCCGGTTCTCGATCACCGCGCAGGACGAGGCGCCGCCGTATCGCTACGTCACGGCGGAGGGCGACGTCGTCGGTATCGATCGGGCCACGGATGCGGTGGTGCGCGAGATCGCCATCCGCTACCTCGGTGACGAGGAAGGCAATGCCTTTACCGACCAGAACCTCACCCCGACGTCGGTCATCATCCGGATGCGCCCGCAGCGCTGGTTGAGCTTCGACTACTCGACGGAGTAGTTGTCTTGCGGACCGCGAGCGTGCGTGCTTGCAGTCGACACACCGTGAATTCTCGGCGGTTTGCGCACCGTCGCGATGCCACGAGCGTGCGCTCAGTGCCTGTAGATATACGTACGCATTGATTCGCGTTGGCGAGTACGGTTTTCGGCCATCGTTCGCTGTAGAAGAGTTGGCGATTATCGCCGTCGTCTGAACACTCGTCCGCGAGCATTCGTTACGGCGTTGTATGCAATCAACCACCTTATGCGCACGCTCGCGCCGCCTCGAGCGTGCGCAGACTGTCGAAATTCCGCGGCGTGTCGGGTGCAGACCCGCACGCTCGCGGAACGAGGTGAGGGGTGGGCGTGATAGCGTTTCACGTGGATGTTTATCTACATCCGTTCAGAATGAGAGAAGTTGAAAAGTATGACACAGGGAACTGTGAAGTGGTTCGACGGCGATAAGGGCTTCGGCTTCATCGCTCCCGACGGCGGCGCGAAGGATGTCTTCGTTCATTATTCGGAGATCCAGGGAAATGGATTCCGGTCGCTGGAGGAGAACCAACGCGTTCAGTTCGACATCGAGCAGGGCGCCAAAGGGCCTCAGGCAATCGGCGTAACCGCCGTCTAGCTTGCACGACGACTGTGGGCTGGTGGGAATTCCCACCAGCCCACGTTTCGTATGTGGGTCCGAAGCGAAATCTGCTGTTGCCCAGGGGATTTGAGTTCGGGACGGTGATCACGGGCCAAGTCGCGTAGGCTGAAGGTCTATCGGCGATATCTCGCACGCGACCATCTGAGATCGTGTCGTCACCGATCTGAGTGATTGAGCCGTTCGACGGCTCAGACAGGACCATCCGATGGCGGTACAAGAAGCCCCCACAGTCTCCGGCCGACGACACGACGGGCCTGAGAGCACCCCGCGATTGCGCTTGAAGAGCAAAGGGCCGACGACTGGCTATGTCGACGGGGCTTGGTGGCCCCACAGCGAGGATCTTCAGAAGGAGCTTCCCGACCTGCTCAGCGTTCTTTCGGTTCGTCTCGGACCGGTGGCTCGAGTGATGTACAACCTCGCCGAGTGGGCGGAGGCGCCGCGGAAGACGGTTGTGAAGGGGCGAGTCGTTCGTCTCGACGGATACCAACGACAGCCGGCTAACACGATCGCGGTGTTGGACGGCAGCGGTAGCAGGATCACCCTGATGGTGGTTCCCGCCGCCACCGAAGCCGATTTCGCACACACGATCGCGATGGCCGCAGCCACGCCCGGCAACGTGTCGACGGTGAACTCCCTCCTCACGTCCGGCTCGTGATTCAGCTCATGCGGCGACAGGTCGGGGTCGAACTCCAGGTCGAGATCACCGATCCGACCGAATTGGAATTTCAGATCGCCGTCGCCCCGCATCCGAATGCCGAAGTACACGAGCAGCTTTCAATTCTTCTCGACGGCAAACCCGTCGAACCGACCGAGATCAGCGGCGCACATGGAAACCGCATACACACCCTGTCCGTGCCCACAGGCACGTTGACGGTGGAGTACGCCGCGACGATCGTCGGCCGGACGGATCCCGCGCCCATCACCCCCTACGACCGGTTGATGTACCTGCGTCCCAGTCGCTACGCGGAGGCCGACAAGTTCTACGGTTTCGCCGCGACCGAGTTCGGTAGTTACCTCAACTCGACGACCCTGCTCGAGAACGTGTCCTCCTGGGTCGGCACCCGCCTGAAGTATGTCCCCGGCTCAAGCGACCCGATCGACGGTGCGGCCGACACACTGCTGGCCGGCGAGGGGGTGTGTCGCGATTATGCGCACCTGGTCGTGGCTCTGCTGCGGGCGGTGAACGTCCCGGCCCGGGTGGTATCGGTGTATGCCCCCGGGCTGTACCCGATGGACTTTCATGCGGTCGCCGAGGCGCTCGTCGACGACGCCTGGCGCGTGGTCGACGCGACGCTGCTGGCACCGCGCCAGTCGTTGGTGCGTATCGCCGCCGGACGCGATGCCGCCGACATCGCCTTCCTGACCAACCACAACGGCGCTATCACGCTGGACAAGTTGCTGGTGACGGCGGTCGTCGACGGCGAGCTGCCCAACGACTCGATCGACCAACTGGTATCGATCGGCTGACACCGCGCCGTCGCCCCGACGATTTTTCTCTAGACTGGTCGCAGCCGACGTGCTGCCGTTGTCTTTCGTCGATTCCGGCCGGTGGTCCGCCGTCAACCAATGGTTCGTACACGAGCCTGCTCCACCACCCGCACGAACACAGGACACATTTTGGCAATCACCGACATCGGTGCCTACACCCACTTGACCGAAGCGGACATCGAGGCCCTCGGTGTCGAGTTGGACGCCATACGCAGCGATATCGAGGAGTCGCTCGGCGAACGCGACGCTGCCTACATCCGGCGCACGATCTTGTTCCAACGGGCGCTCGAGGTGGCGGGGCGGTTGCTCATCGGCGTCAGCCGGTCGCGCACCGGCTGGCTCTTCGGTACGGCGTCGTTGGCGTTCGCCAAGTGCGTCGAGAACATGGAGATCGGCCACAACGTGTCCCATGGGCAATGGGATTGGATGAATGATCCGGAAATCCATTCCACTACCTGGGAATGGGACATGGTCGCTGTCTCGGCGCAATGGAGGTACTCGCACAACTACCGCCACCACGTGTTCAGCAACGTGGTCGGTGTGGACGACGACCTCGGGTTCGGCATCATGCGGATCACGCGCGACGAGCCCTGGCAACCGGTGCATCTGTTGCAGCCCCTGCGAAACCTGCTGCTGGCGGCCATCTTCGAGTGGGGTATCGCGCTGCACGGCGTCCATTCCGAACGCGACCGCGCAGAGGGTGACACCGTGCGGGTCACGCGGGAGAGAAGGAAGCTTCTTCGCAAGATCGCCCGACAGGGTGTCAAGGACTACGTGGTCTTCCCCGCGCTGAGCGGACGGCGGTGGCGTCGCGCGCTGGCCGCGAACGCGTTGGCGAACCTCATACGCAACCTCTGGACATATGTGGTGATCTTCTGCGGCCATTTCCCCGACGGAGCCGAGAAATTCACCGCCGACGCCATCAACGAGGAGAGCCGCGCCGAGTGGTACCTGCGGCAGATGCTGGGCGCCGCCAACATCGACGCCGGTCCGTTACTGGCGTTCTCGACCGGCAACCTGTGCTACCAGATTGAACACCACTTGTTCCCCGACCTACCGAGCAATCGCCTTGGGGAGATCGCCGTGCGCGTGCGTGCCATCTGCGACAAATACGACCTGCCCTACACCAGTGGCTCGCTCGTGCGTCAATACCTTCTGACGCTGCGCACGATCCACAAACTGGCCCTGCCGGACCGCTTTCTCACGGCGACCAGCGACGACGCCCCAGAAACCGCTTCTGAGCTGAAATTCGCCTGACCAGAAGGCTGGCTCAGCGCTTGCGCAGATCGCCGACCGCATCGGCGGAGGCCGCTTTGGCGGCGGCTTTGGCGTGCTTGTCAGCCCGTTTCTCCTTCAGAGACTTACCGGACTTCTTGGACATCGCTTGCCGAGGAGACTTGTCAGACATCGCTGGCCCCTTGATTGCGGGGGCCTGGATGGTCCCGATGCCAAGACCCTACCCCTGACTTCTTTCCAGGGCCGTGCCCGGCGAAGTCGAGCGTTTCTGCGGGTGTAGCCTCGAGGAGTTGGGAGCCCAGCCATTCCGGAACGGGTCAGCCGAGTTCCGCTGATCTGACCGAGCGACTTGCTCATGCCGGACACGCCGGTACCAATCCTTCAGTTGGGACCGCCTTGAACGCATCGCCGATATCTGTCCTCGGATCGAATTCCGCTCAGCGCCAACGCAATCCATACCGCACACGCATCAGCATCCTCGGTACACCCGCACCGGAATACTGCGCGTTGGCCCGGTTCACCGCCGGTCTGTCCCGTGCGCTGAGCGGCCAGGGGGTCGACGTCAGCGTCGTGGGGGATTCCGCGAGCCCGCATTCGAGCGATCAAGCGCTCGACCAGGCCGACGTCGCGGTCGTCCACCATGACTTCTGCGTCGGCGCCGACGATGTACTCGACATCGTCGACGGGTTGTCGATCCCGTCGATCGTCATCGTCGGCTCAGTCCCGAAAACGCCGACAGCACACCAGACGTCGGCGCTCGAGGCGATCGTCGGTTCCGCGGCCCACGTCGTCGTGATGTCCGAATCGGCACGGCAGCGGCTGTGCCATGACTATCAGGTCGACCGCCGTAAGGTTCGCGTGATCCCGCACGGCGCGACCGTCCCCGCCACGATCCGCACGAAGCGCCCCAGCAGACCCACCATTTTGACCTGGGGCTGGTTGGCGCCAGGAGACGGCGTCGAGCGCGTCATCGAGGTGATGGCTTCATTGAAGGACGTACCTGGACGCCCGCGGTACCTCGTCGCCGGTCCGACACATCCGCACGTGACGGCAGCCGAGGGTGAGGCATATCGGGAAGCCAGGATCGACCAGGTAAACAGGTGCGGCGTCTCGGATTCGGTGACGTTCGACGCAGGCTACTACGACGGAGCCATGCTGGCCACGTTGTTCCAGCAATGCTCGGTCGTCGTACTGCCCTACGACTCCACGGAGCAGGTAGCCTCCAGCGTGCTGGTCGAGGCGATCGCGCACGGCAGACCGGTGGTGGCCACCGCCTTTCCGCACGCCTCTGAACTACTCACAGGCGGGGCCGGCGAGGTCGTCGACCACGACGACTCCGCCGGACTTGCGGCGGCGTTGCGCCAAATCGTCACCCAGCCTCGTCTCTCGGGCGCGATGGCCGCCGAAGCGCGGCGCATGGCCCCGGACATGGCGTGGCAGGCCGTAGCAGGTGCCTACATGCGACTCGCCCAGAGTCTCCTGACCCCCCAACGGGTGCCGGTATGAGGGTCTGCCGGATCCGTGGCCGACCGGGGTGATGCAGAGATGCACGACCACGGTCCTTCGTGCAGCTCTTCCTACTGGACGCGGTCGATCTCGTTGACGAACCCCACCGTGGCCGCCCACGCCTCGATGGGCGGTGTACCGTCGCGGAGCTGCTTCAGCGCGATGCCGAGCCGTCGACGCCGGGTATCGCCCACGCGGCGAACTGCGCCACATCCGCGAGCAGATCGTCATCTGATGTGCATCCGCCACCAACCCGGTCACCCCGCATGGCCGGCGTACAGGTCGGCTTCGTCGGCGTCGCGATGTGCGGCCGACAGCTCGGCCTCCGAGGTCGATCGCCGTCCGGGTTGCGCGTCGTAAACCGCCAGGGTGGATTACGAATTTACCCTTCGCGCGCGGCGGTATCAGCTCACGAGCGCCAACGCGTGTGCACGCCGCAACTTGCCGGACGGTGTCTTCGGGATCATGCCCGGGGCGAGCACCACGACGTTGCGGGGTCTCACGTCGACCTCGGCGAAGACCTCATGCGTGACCTGCCGCTCCACGCGGCGTACCTCGTTGGGGTCCTCGAAGTTCTTGCACTCGACAGCCACCGCAAACGATTCCCGCGACAATCCGGCATCCAACCGCACCGCCACTGCACAGCCGGGCCGCACCCCGTCGACGCGACCGGCGGCACGTTCGATGTCGGTCGGATAGATGTTGCGACCGGCCATGATGATGACGTCCTTGACGCGTCCGCACACCACGATCTCGCCGTCCTCGGTGAGGTAGCCCAGGTCGCCGGTGTCGTACCAGCCGCGTTTGTCCTGCGCCGGGATGAAGCCCGCAGCGGTGGTGTAGCCCCGGGTCACGGGGTCGCCACGCACTTCTAGGACGCCGACGCCGCGTGGAGGCAGGTCTGCGCCGTCCTCGTCGATGACCCGTACCTCGAGACCATCCAAGGGCCGGCCGAGCCTGACCAGCCGACGGGTGCGACCCTTGCTCGCGGGCACCGCGCGGTGCAGCACTGCCAGCAGGTCGGCGTCGACCTCGTCGACCGCCATCCCGCGGCCGCATTCGGAAAACGACACGGCCACCGTCGTTTCTGCCATTCCGTATGCCGGGACGATCGCCTCGGGTCGCAACCCGAACGGTTTGCCCGCCTCGCAGAGATCCTCGACGTCTTGCGGGTCCACCTGTTCGGCGCCCGAGAGCGCCCAACGCAGCGACGACAGGTCGTACTCGCCAGGTGTGGCCTGCCGTCGTAGCCGCTTCGCGAACAGCGTGTAGGCGAAGTTGGGCGCGGCCGTCATGGTGCCCTTGTATTTGTGAATCAGCTTGGCCCACAACAGCGTATCGTTCAGGAAGTCGACCGGTGTGATCTTGACCAGCTCGGCGCCGAAGTACATCGGTACGGTCAGATAGCCCGTCATCCCCATATCGTGGAAACAGGGCAGCCAACTGACGATTACGTCGTTGTCGACGTCGAATTCGCAACCGACCGTCATGGCCTCGGCATTGGCGACGATGTTGGCGTGGGTGATCTGAACGGCTTTCGGCGAACCCGTCGACCCCGACGTCAGTTGCATCAGTGCGACGTCGTCGTCGGTGGTTTCCACCGGGTCGATGGAAGCGCCTGTCAGCAGTGTCTCGATGGTCAGCACCGTCATGCCCAGCCCCTCCAGCACAGGGGCGGCGGCCATGAACGGGTCGCTGATCACCACGGCCTTCGCGGAGATCATGTTGATGACGGCGGTGGTCTCGTCGGCCCAGCGCAGCAAATCGGTGCGGGGAGTGGGTTGGTGCAGCATGGTCAGGCTGGCGCCGCGCATCCAGGTGCCCTGGGCGGTCGGCGCGATCTCCACCGGCGCGCCGGCCAGCACGGCGATCGCGTCGCCGTGTCCGATACCCGCCGCGGCCAGCCCGCCCGAGATCCGGCTGGCCCGTTCGTTGACTTCCGCCCAGGTATGCCGCACGGGGGCGACCGGCTCACCGGTGACCATCCCCCTGGTGCTCCACCGGGCGTTCCGGTACATCGTCTCGGTAAATTGACTCACTAAAGATCCTTTAGCCCGCGACGTGACGACGCCGTATGTAGGTGTTGCGGTAGCCCGGCAGCGGTTGCTGGACGATTTCGTCTACCTAGGTGATCCGTCGCTTCGGCCGAAGCGAGGTGCGGAGCTTGTCAGGCATCCCGACTGTACTCACCTCGGGAGCGCTGGTGGTGGCAGCGCGCCGCGTTACGGCTGAGGTGGTGGCTGTGCCATTGTCGGCGGGGAAGTCGGATCGCCGCCGTGACGATTTCCGCAAGGCTGGGATATCAACCCGAGAAGAACGGTACAGGCTTGGTTCGGCGGTCAGCAAACATTTGGCAGAGAAAGTCAACTGCGCCGGAGTCACCCGACCCCGAAGGTGAACGGATGGCGGGTTCGAGTCGCGGATCCCGCCGAGGATTCACATTCGGGAACGGCGCGAGGTGTACGGCCAGGGACTGTTGCGCTCCGGGATGGATTCCGCGCGGGCCTGCTTGAGCTGCATGCGCAGGTGCTGACGCAGGTCGTGCAGGTCCGGATCGGTCCACCGGTTACGGGCCTCGGTCGGGTCGTCGGTCAGGTCGTACAGCTCCCACTGGTCGTCGAGCGGCGAAGTCCGATAGGCCTCGCCGCCGATGCCGTTGGCCGCGAGATGACGCACTCCCGGCTCGGTCCACGTCGCCGGATCGTCGAACGTCCGCACCAGCTTCCACAGATGCCCCTGGCCGCCGGCCTGGTCGACGCGCACCACCAGTCCCTCAAAGTTGGACGCGACGTGCGCCGGAACCCGAATCCGCAGAGGTGCAGGAGGTTTCGTCGACATCTTCAGCTTGCGGGCCATACCGGATGCGCCGGTATCACCCTCGAGCACGTTGTCGCGGGTCATCAGGTACACCGCTCGCGATTCGTCCACCGCCGCGCCGTCGACCACCGGCATCAGATTGCGGCCCGGCAGGTCGTGCACCTCGGAGAAGGTCTCGGCCAGCTTCGCCGCCGCCGCCTCGACGTCGACACCGGCGGCGCCCAACAACGTCGGGACGATGTCCACGTGCGACGTCGGCGCCGTCACCGTCCGCGGCTGCGTGGCCTGGTCGCCGATCCGCGCCACCACGAACGGCACCCGCGTCGCCTCGTCGTACAGGTTGAACCATTTCTGGTGCAGTCCGCCGTGCGCGCCGAGCAGGTCGCCGTGATCCGAGGTGCGGACCAGCACCGCGTTCTGCGAGCCACCCTCGGTGACCGCGCGTCGCACGCGATCGATCGGGGCGTCGACCTCGGCGTGCAGCCGGTAGTACAGGTCCCGGTACCGCTGGGCCTGACGGGTGTAGGTGCGGTCGATGGCCGGAGCCGGTCCGTAGCCCGAGTAGTAGGCCTCCCGGTAGGCGATCTGCGCGGCGGGTTTGGTCGACAGGTCCTCGTCGGCGGTCGGCGCCGGCGGGATCGGCGGAGGGTCGAGCGGCGACGGGCGCACCGGACTGCGCCGTTGCCACGCCGGGAACAGCACGATGTCGTGCGGGTTGACGAAGCTGGCCACCAGCAGGAACGGCCGCATGGCGTCGACGTCTCCCGCACGGCGGCGGTCGTAGCGGTCCCGCAGCCACGCCACCACGCGGTCGGCGATCAGCGGATCGCGCCGGAGCCCCGCGTTGGCCAGTGGGGCGCCGTGCGGTTCCGGGCCGACCCAACCCGAAAACCCGTACGGTCCAAGCGGATCGGCGTCGAGGTAGCGATGCACCGCCTTCGGGTCGACGACGCCGTCGGCGTCGTTGGTGGCCAGCGGCTCACCGGTGGCGGGGTCCGTCAGGTCGGCGTGCGAGATGTGCCACTTGCCGTCGTAGTGCGTGTCGTAGCCGGCCGCGCGGAACCAGTTGCCGAGCGTGGGCACCTCGTTGGGGCGCAGCCAGCGCATCCGGGAGTCGTCGGCGGTCTTGCCGATGCCGTCGGTCTGGGTGACGCCGTGCAGGTCGGGGTACTGGCCTGTGAAGATCGTCGGGCGGCTGGGCACGCAGGCCAGCGATCCGGTGTAGTGCCGTTGAAAGCTCACGCCGTGCTCGTCGAACCACTTGCGACCGGTGAGCGTCTCTCGGCGCCAGGCGAGGACGTCGGGTGCCTCGTAAGGCGGAACCGCGCGCTCCTCGTCGGTCATCACGATGATGATGTCGGGCCGATCTGTCATGGGGTGTTCTCCAATCGCTTCGCCAGCGCGGCGAGCATCTTGTCGGATCCGCGGGCCAACGCCCGGCTGGCTAACCGTTCGACGAGTTGCTGCGTTCTGCCGCGGCCCTTGCGCACGGTGCTGGTGATCGTCACGACCGTCTCGCCACCGCTGGTCGGTTCGAGTTTCCAGCGGTTGCTGACCGTGCCCAAGACCTTGGGCAGGCCCGCGATCTCGTAGGCGAGGACATACTGCGGATCGCATTCGGTGACGGTTTCGACCAGGGTGTTGCGCCCGATCTGCACGCGCCGCGCCGTTCCGACCAACGCGCCGTCCGGACCGCGCGTCAGGATGGAGGAGTGATCGACGTCGAGCCACGACGCGATGGCGCCGAAATCGGCGAGTACATCCCAGATCTGCGTCGGGCTCGCGGCAATGACGCGGCTGCGGTCGGCTTCGGCCACGGCCCCACCGTACGTGAAACTTACGACGCCGTCAGGCGAACCTATCCCGTGTGAGCCGGCGGGCGGGGCAGGGCGTCACGGTAGGCGTCCTCGTAGTCCTCGATGCCGATCTTCACCGTCGGATCGATTCCGTTGAAGTAGGTGGTGAGCGCGGTCCGGAAGTCGGCGAAGCCGTCCTCGAGCGGTTTGAGCTGGCCGGTGCCCGGATCGATCAACCCGGCCTCGGCGAAGAACCGCGGATCGCCGATGTTGTTGTCGAGCAACCGCTGGGCGACCGCATACTGCAGCGCTTCGGAACTCTCCTGGACGATATAGGTCGGGTCGTTCGGCACCGGCGCATCCCCGACGAAGATGTCGTGCAAAATGTCGCCGCCGATCTTGTCGTGCCACTCGAGAAATGTTTTGACACCGGGGATTTCACCGCCGACCGTCTTGGCGAACTCGAACCACTCTTGGCGGCTCTCATACGCGCGGACCTCTTGCAGGTTGCCGTACTTGATCGCGTCGTTGTCGGCGATGTTGGCACCGGAGTCGATGATGCCGCGCAACGTGCCCGCCGACTGCAGATCCGCGGTGTCGACGGTGCCGCCGTCGATGACGGACTGCTCGAAGTTCGCTTGGTACTGCATGCCGTTGAGGTAGGCCTGACTGTTCAGGGTGGCGGCGGCCTGGGGGTCGGTGTCGATGACCGCGAAAAGGTCCCGGGTGACCGGCATCTCGGGATTCTTCAGATCGTCGAGCGGTGCGAACCCGCGGGTGTTGTCGAGCGGATTGCCCAGCATGTCGTCGATATACGGCTTGTTGGCGTCGGCGAGCGCACGCGCGAGGTCGGGATTGACCTGTCCGAGCGACTGTCCGTCGGTGCCGGGAATGTCGAGCAACCGCGGGGAGTTTTCCCCGGCCCACTTGTCGACCGCGTGCATGGTCTGTCCCGCCTGCTCGGCCTGGAACGCCTGGGTGGGATCGGCCAGGTCCGTCGGGACGGCGCCGGTGCCGGTGCCGTTGAGCAGATTGCCTGCCGCCGCACCGTTGTCGGCCCAATGGTGGGTGAACAGGTCCTCGATGAAGCCGCCGTTGGGCGTCTTGCCGTCCGCTCCGGCCAGCGCGTCGTGGACGGCCATCGGGTCGCGTCCTGCGGCGTTGAGCATGTCCTGCACGGTGGGGTCCACGAGACGCTGGCCCAGTCCGATGTCCTCTTTCCAGGCGATGTCGGGTGCTTCGTGCATGTTCTGCAGGATCTGCTCGGACTTGTCCAGCAGCGCGTTGTCCAAGGCGGTGCCCTGCTGCAGCTTGGCGTCACCGGCGGACACGATCGCAGCGACATCGCGGTATTCGTCGAGGTGCGGGAACGGCTTGTACGGGTCGGGCCACTCGAGGGTGGGGTTGCCCTTGTCGTTGGTTCCGGCGGTGGGGGCGGTGGGTCCGCGCAGCGGCGCCTCGAATGTTTCGCGGATGCCCGACGGCAGGTTCTGCATGCCACCGCGGGTGGGTACATAGCCGGCGTCGCCCGGTTTGGCGTCGGGGCTGGCTCCGGCGACGGTGATGTTCTCGTTGGACACCAGCTGCAAAGCGTCGGCGACACGTCCGCCGTTCGGGCCGAGTTTGTCCATCATCGCGCGAATCTCGGCGGGGCTCTTGCCATCCAGCGACCGCGACAGCTGGTTCAGGTAGTCCATCTGGCTGGCCGGCAGCACCAACTCGCCGCGCGCCAACGCTTCCTGCTCCTGCGGAGTCAGCGTGGTGTTCTCCTGAAGGCGTGCGAGCTCTTCGGGGGTGAGCTCCCCGTCCTGCAGCGATTCGCCGTCGGCGCTGCCCTGCTCGGCGGGCGTGTCCGGATCGCCGCCGGTGGCCGCGGACAGCACCCGGGCCAGGTCGCCGTCGACCTCTTCTGCGGCAGCCAGCACCGCGACCGCGCGGTTCTCCACCTCGGCCATCTTCTTCTCGAGCTGCGCGATCTCCTCATCGGTCCACCCGGTCGTGTCGGGGGGAGTGACCGTGCCGGTGTTCAGGTCGAGCTGCACCGCCGGCGCGGCGGCCGCGTAGTCGATGAGGCTGTTGAGGTCGTTCTTGACCGCGCGGGCATCGGCCGCGGCTTTCTGAGCGCCCAGCGACACCAGAATCGCTTCCTTCTGCGTGGTGTTGAGCTTGGTGGCCGACTGCTCGATGGCCTGCTGCGCGGCCTCGCCGGACCGGCCCTTCCACGTCCCGAACACCGAAAGATTGCGCAGCGCCTCGGCCGTCTCACCGCTGGTGCCGGCCCGGTGCGCCGCCGCCTTGGACACCTCGTCGATCTGCTCGGGTTGCCAACGCGCAACGTCGGCCAACGTCATGTCCACGGGTCAGAGCCCCATGGTGCCCAGATTCGCTCCCGTAGAGTCGATTTCGGTAGCGGCGTTGTCATCGGTGCGGACATACTTCTCCGCTGCCGAGCGCAGATCCTCGGCGTGTTTGAGGAGTTCGGTGTAATGCGCGGCGGACTCCTCTTCCCACTTCGTGGTGGTTGCTGAGAGTCCCGGGGCGCTCGATCCGATCCAGCCGGGCGCGGCGGCGCCCATTCGCTCGTGCGCGGTGCCGTGGGCAGACCTGAGGCTGTCGGCGGCCGCGTTGACGTGGTCGGCGGCCATCCGGACCTCCAACGGGTCTACCCGCAGATTGTCGCTCATTCGCCTTTCCCAACGCTCGCCGACGGTCCAGGGGACACACATGTTTGCCGGCCAACATTACCATCGCCGAGATACCCCTAGACGCACGAATTTTGGGAGCGTCTCTGCGGGGTGTCGGTGAAGCACGGGAGTTTGCTGGGGTCGGTCACCCCAATCGCGCGACGAGCGCGTCGGTCACTTCGGCGGTCGACGCCCGCCCGCCGAGGTCTCCGGTGCGGGTCTCCGGTGCGGCCAGTGTCGACTCGATGGCCCCCATCACCTCACCGGCGGCGTCCGCGTGCCCGAGATGCTCGAGCATCAGCGCCGCCGACCACACCGCGCCGATCGGGTTGGCGATGCCCTGCCCGGCGATGTCGGGGGCCGACCCGTGTACGGGTTCGAACATCGACGGGTACTGCTTGGTGGGGTCGAGATTGGCCGACGGAGCTATCCCGATCGAACCCGCCACCGCGGCGGCGAGGTCACTGAGGATGTCGCCGAACAGGTTCGAGCCGACGACGACGTCGAATCGCTGTGGCTGCAGGACGAATTTGGCGGCCAGCGCGTCGATGTGCTCACTGTCGAGCCGCACGTCGGGGTAGTGCGACGCCCGCTCGGCGACCACCTCGTCCCAGAACGGCAGCGTGTGTACGATGCCGTTGGACTTGGTCGCCGACGTCACGTACCCGCGGCGGGTGCGGGCGAGCTCGAACGCGAAGTCCGCGATGCGGCCGACGCCGTTGCGCGTGAAAACCGACTCCTGGACCGCCATTTCGTCGGAAAAGCCGCGGTTGAGCCGTCCGCCGATCTCGCTGTACTCACCTTCGACGTTCTCGCGGACCACGACGAAGTCGACATCCTGCGCCGTGCGCAGCGGGCTTTCGACGCCGTCGAACACCCGGATCGGCCGCATGTTCACGTACTGGCGGAACGCGCGGCGGATCGGGATGAGCAGACCCCACAGCGACACGTGGTCGGGCACGCCCGGCCACCCGACCGCGCCCAGGAAGATGGCGTCGAACCCGCGCAGCGTCTCGATTCCGTCGTCGGGCATCATCGCGCCCTCGGCCGCGTATCGTTGACACGACCAGTCGAACTCGGTGTACGACAACGCGATTCCATGTTTCTTCGCGACCGCGTCGAGCACTGCGCGCGCCGACGCGATAACCTCGGTACCGATCCCGTCACCGGGAATGACGGCGATATCGGTCATGTACCCAATCCCAAGAGGCTGATCATCAGCGGCAGCAAGATGATGATCAGGATAGCGCCCGCGATGTCGAACGCGACGCCGGAGCGGATCATCTTTGTGATCGGGACGACGCCCGAGCCGTAGACGATCGCGTTCTGTGGGGTGGACACCGGCAGCATGAAGCCGAACGACGCCGCGAACGTCGCCGCCAGCGCCGGCACGAACGGGTTGACGCCCGCGGCCACCGCCACCGGTATCACGATCGGCACCACCACCGCGGCCGACGCGGTGTTGCTCGTGGTTTCGGAGACGATGATCGCCAGGATCACCGCGAAGATGGTGATCGCGATGCCGCTCGTCAGGCCGAGCGCGTCGTTGACGGAGGTGCCGATGGTCTCGGCTAGCCCGGTCGAGGAGATCAGCGAGCCGAAGATGATGCCGGTACCGAACAGGATGATTGTGCCCCAGTCGATTTCGGCGGCGTCCTTCCAGCGCAGGGTGAACTCGCGGCTCTGCCAATCGGTGGGCAGCAGGAATAGCAGCGACGCGCCGAACACCGCGACCACGCCCTCGTCGAGGCGATCGCTGACGAATTCGTAGGTGGTGGACTCGGTTCCGGTGATCACCGCGACCACACCGGGCAGGATCCACAGCGTCACGGTGATGCCGAACGCGATCAGGGTGTTCTTCTCCGCCCGTGACAGCTTGCCCAGCTTCTCGCGCTCGCTGGCCACGTACTCGGCGACGCCGTCGATGCGTTTGATCTCTGGTCTGTTGAGCCGCAGCAGGATCAGCGCCAACAGCAGGAACATCACGAAGCAGATGGGAATCGCCAGCACCATCCACTGTCCGAAGCTGATCCGCTCGCCGGTGGCCTCTTCGATCAGCCCGCGCCCGATCAGGTTCGGCGGGCTGCCGACCGGAGTGAGCAGGCCGCCCACGCTGGCGCCGTAGGCGAGCATCAGCATGAGGGCCGCGCCTACCCGCAGGCGTTGCGGGTCGAAGTCGGGTTCGACGTCGCCGCGCTGCTGGAGCAGTTTGGCGATCACGGACAGGATGCCGATCGCCGTCGGCAGGAGCATCGCCACCGTCGCGGTGTTGGAGACGAACGCCGACAGCAGACACGTGATCGCGCCGAACGCGAGGATGACGCCGGTGGTCGAGCGGCCGGCTCGCGGTAGGGCCAGGATGCGGAACGCGAAGCGCCGTGCCACACCGTGTTTGAGCATCGCCTGGGCGAGGATGAACGCCCCGATGAACGTGAAGATGGTCGAGGATCCGAACGGGCCGAGCACGTCGTCGACGGGTGCGACCCCGAGGAACACTGCGACCGCCACGCCGAGTAGGCCGCCGATCGGGATCGGCACCGCCTCGGTGATCCACAGCGCGATCACGCCGAGCAGGACCGCACCGAGCACCTGTTGCTCGCGGGGGATGTCCATCGGCAGGACGAGGAAGACGGCGGTCAGCAGCGGAGCGAGGAACAGGCCGAGCGTGCGGCGGCCCTTCTCGAACCGTTCCTCTCGCGGTGAGAGTTTCTGTTCGCCCAGGCTTCGGTAGGTCGCGCTGCCGAGCAGTGCCTTGTCGACATCGGTCGGTGTGACCTGGTTTTCCGTGCTCATTGCCGGCTCCGTCCACCCGGTGGTGTGTGCAACGCCACAATCGCCGGGAGGGAGTGCCCGGTCAGCGGGCGGGGCTAAACATCGCGAGCGCATCCAGCCGGTCGCCCGAACGTGGGTTACCCGCACGCATCCGGCGCGATCAGTGTGCGGGTAACCCACGTTCGCGCCAGAAGTCGGCGGCGCAGGCGGCGGGCGCAGGCGGCGCGGGGGAAGTCAGGGGCGCAGGCGGCGGGCCAGGCCCGATGCGCGCACGGCCCGGCGCTGCACGGCGGCCCGCACCGAGGCCTCCGGGCCGACGACCCGGATCTTCTCTTTCGCCCTGGTCACCGCGGTGTAGAACAACTCGCGGCTGAGCAGCCGCGAACCCTCGGGCGGCAGCAGCACTGTGACCTCGTCGGCCTGGCTGCCCTGCGACTTGTGAATCGTCATCGCATGCATCGTGTCGACCTCGGCGAGCCGGCTGGTCGCGAACTCCAACCGTTCCGTGCCGGCGATAACCGCGCGCAGCACCCCGTCGCGCAGCACCGTCACACCCGTGTCGCCGTTGTAGAGGTTGAGCCCGTAGTCGTTCGCGGTCACCAACACCGGCCGCCCGGCGTACCACGTCGACCAGATCGGCTCGCCGGTCAACTCCGACAGCCACCGCTCCACCTGATGGTTCCAGTACCGCACCCCGAACGGGCCGCGGCGATGCGCGCACAGCAACCGGTGTTCGGCCAAGATGCCCAACGCCGCGTCGCCGTCACCAAGAACCGCCGCCGTTCGCAGCGCAATCGCGTTTGGCACCAACACCTTACGGAGCTGCTCGGACGGTTCCTCGGTGTCCACCCATTCGATGTGGTCTCCGCCCGAGCGCAACACGTCGATGACCGTCTCCGCGTCGCCGGTGCGGATCGCGGTGGCCAGCCGCCCGATCGACTCGCCGAACCGGTGCGACGTCTTCAACTCCGCGATCCGGTCCTGTCCGAGACCGTCGACCAGGTCGGCGAGGACCGCACCGGCCTCTACCGAGGCCAACTGGTCCGGGTCGCCGACCAGGACGAGCCGGGCGTCCGGCCGCACCGCCTCCAGCAGTCGCGCCATCATCGTCAGCGACACCATCGACGTCTCGTCGACGACGATCACGTCGTGCGGCAACCTGTTGTGGCGGTTGTGCCGGAACCGCGCCGACGTGTCCGGGCGGCTCCCGAGCAGGCGGTGCAACGTCGTCGCGTGCAGCCCGGACAACGCTTGGCGGTCGGTGGAGTCGAGTTTGTCCACCTCCAGTTGCACGGCCTCCTGCAGACGCGCCGCCGCCTTCCCCGTCGGCGCCGCCAGCGCGATCCGCAGCCGTGTCCCACTCGTGAGGAGCGCGAGCAGGCGCGCGACCGTCGTGGTTTTCCCTGTGCCCGGCCCGCCCGTGAGCACCGTCAGACCCTGCGACAGCGCCAGTTTCGCGGCGGCGCGCTGCTCCTCGAAGCCCGGCGGAAAGAGCCTGTCCAGATCCGGCAACGGAGGGGTGGGCCTGCCGGAGGTCATCGACAGGATGTCGCCGCACACCTGCTGCTCCTCGAGCCAGTACCGGTCGAGGTACAGCAGGTCTCCGTCGATGTGCAGCGCCGGTGGCCGGCCGGTCAGCGGGTGCGCGGCGATGGCGCCGAACCAATCGTCGACGGCGGGCCACGGCAGTCCGTCGATGCCGACCTGCTGCTCGACGGTGCGCAGGTTCAGGCATACCGACCCGTTGCGCAGTGCGCGCACCACGAGCGCGATCGCAAGCGACACCTGCTCGTCGGGCGCCTTGACGAGATCGCAGAGCCGTTGTGCAACATGTACATCCGACGCATCGAGAACTTCGGCGTCGGTGAAGGTGCGCAGCAGCCCGGTGGCGCTGATCGCCCGCCGCCACTCCACGCCGGTCACGCCGCGGCCCTGCCAGCGTCGAGCAGATCCGACAGCCCGGTGATCAACGCCGGCGGCGGTTGCCAGCTGAACACACCGGCGGGATGACCGTCCTCGATCGGGGTGTCCGGCCCGCACATCCCGCGCAGGAACAGATACAGCACGCCGCCCAGATGCCGCTCGGGCGTGTACCCGGCCAGCCGCCACCGCAGGAAGCGGTGCAGCACAACGCTGTACAACAACGCCTGCAGCGGATAGTCCGAGTGCAGCATCGCCTCGGCCAGCCGCGGGCGGGAGTAGTCCGCCGCGGTGAGGGCTCGGTTGGGGTCGCCGAGCCAGTTCGTCTTGTAGTCGACGACGAGGTAGCGACCGTCGATCCGCAGCACCGCATCCACCGAGCCCGACAGGTAGCCCTTCAGCGGCTGCGGTCCCAGGCCCGCTCCGGTCAACCGCTCCGCGTACGACGCCAGCGGGTCGCCCGCGGGCAGGTGCGCATGCAGCAGCTCACCAACGTGAGCGAGCCGAATGTCGGGCGCAGAGCCGCGCAAATCGCCGCCTGCCAACGGGAATTCGAAGTCCATTTCCAGCATCCGGTCCCGCAGCCCGATTTGCCGAAGTGTCGCGCCACCGGCGAGCGGTCCGAGCGGCGTGTCGTGCATCGGCACCATCGCTGCCGCCAGCTCACCGGCGTCGACGTCGACCGGCCACCACACGGAGTGCTCACGGATCCGAGCCTGAAGTTCCGCGGCGAGGTCGGCGGCGAACGGATCCGCGGTTTCGAGCACCGCGTGCACCAACGACCCGAACTTCGCGCCGGTGGGCAGCTCGGCCATCGGTGAGGACACGTCGGTGCCGACCGTCGCGGTCGTCAGCGGGATTTCGGCGACTTCGTCGTCGAGCTCGACCACTTCGGGCTCACTGCTGACCGGTGTCGCCTCGACCGCGCGGATCAACCCGCTGTAGGACGTTCGACGCCACGCCGTGTCGATGAGACGGTGGAAATGGCGGGCGCGGACTTCTTCGGGGCCGGGCGGCTCCGGGCGCGTGGGTCTCGGGCGCGGCACCGACTCCTCGATCACCGGGCCGCCGACGGCCTCCCACTCTCTGAAGCGGGCCATCGCGTCGTCGTCGGAGACCTTGCCGGGGACAACGGCATCCGGCACCACCGGCTCACCGGGCCGCCGACCGCGCAGCAGCCGCGACAGCCCGCCGTTCGGTTCGTCGCGGGAGGGTGCCCACCAGGCGACCAGCTGCGACTGGGCCCGCGTCATCGCGACGTACATCAGGCGGCTGTCGTCGCTGGCGTCCTCCTCGCGGCCCACCTTGGACACCGCGTGGAAGTCGGGACTGTCGTTGCCGCCGATGTGCAGGCACCGCGTTTCGCCTTCGTGGTAGAGCACCAGGTCCGGTTCGAACACGTGACGGTTGAACGCGAATGGCAGGTAGACGACAGGGAACTGCAGGCCCTTGGCGACGAACACCGTCATCACCTGAACGGCCGCAGCGTCGTTGTCGAGGCGGCGGAATCGTTCAGCGGCGCCGTTGCGTTCGTCGCGCTGGGCCCGCAACCAGTCGCGCAGCGCGGGCAGCGTGAAGTGTTCGCGGTGGGCGGCTTCCTGCAACAGTTGGGTCATGTGCGCCAGGTCGGTCATCTGGCGCTCACCGTTACGCCACGACAACACGCGGTCGCCCATGCCGGCCAGTTGCGCGGCCTCGAAGATCGCCGCCACCCCCCGCTCCCGGGCGTGACCCGCCCACTCCCGCAGCGTCTCTGCGATGCGGTCGGTCAATCGGTCGCCACCCGCGACGAGTGACTCGGCGGTCTCGCCGAAGAACATGGTCGCGGCCGCCGCACGCACGACGCCGGGCCGGTGCGGCTGATCGAACGCCTCGAGCAGCGCCAACCAGTCCTCGGCGGCGTCGGAGCTGAAGATGTCGGAGTCGCCGGTGTACACCGCCGGAATGCCCGCGTCGCACAGCGCCCGGTAGCAGACCCGCGCATCGCGGTGGTTCTCGACGATGACCGCGATGTCTCCCGCCCCGAGGGGACGACCGTCGAACGTGGCGCCGGCGTCGATCAGCGCACCGATGTCGCCCGCCAGATCCTTGGGGATGTGGGCGCGCAGCTGATCGATCGGCAAGACACTGGTTCCGCTGCGGCCGAACGTGTTTCGGCGCACAACCCGCAATCGGAACGGATCGTCGCACGGAGCGCCGACCAGCCGCGAACCTTTGTGCTTGGCGGCGACGTCGTGCACGACGATCTTCTCGTGGCCCAGTTGCGCGCCGCACAGCACCGCCTGCAGCCGGTTCACCAGCGCCTCGTCGCTGCGCCAGTTGGTGGCCAACGTCTTCTGGACGTCGGCCTTGGAGGCGGCGCTCAGATAGGTGACGATATCGCCGCCGCGGAAGGCGTAGATCGCCTGCTTGGGGTCGCCGATCAGGATGAGCGTCGATCGTCCGGTGAACGCGCGGTCGATTACCCGCCACTGCACCGGATCGGTGTCCTGGAACTCGTCGACCATCACGATCGGCCAACGCTGGTGCATGCGCAGCTGCGCGGGGGAGTCGTCGGCCTCCAGCGCATCGGCCAACCGGCTCAGCAGATCGTCGTAACCGAGAATCCCCTTGCGCCGCTTGCGGACCTCCAGCTCGTCGAGGACGTCTCTAGCGAACCGGACGCAGACCTCGGCGCGTGAGTCCGGTGCGGGGTCCTTCGGCCGCAGCTCGGTCGCCGGGTGCTCGACGGCTTGTTTGGCCAGCCGTAGCGCATCGGGATAGGTCAGCAGCGGGTTGTCGCGTTCGCGACCGAAGTGGTGCAGGTAGAGGTCGTCGACGATCTCGGCGACGAGTTCTTCGAGGCTCTCGACCAGAGTGACGCGAGAGTCGCTGTCGCCGGCGACGCCCAGTGATTTGAGCACCAGCTGGCAGAACTGGTGTGTGGTGGCGATCGTCGCGGCGTCGAACGCGGCCAGCGCGTCGCGCAGATTGCGTTCGCGGTCGGCGAGTTGGTCGGGGGTGCCCTTGAGCAGATGGTCGATGATCTCGTTGGTGTCGACGCTCGACGGGTCGATGAAAGCCTGTACGGCGTCGACGATGTGCCGCCTGACCCGGTCTCGCAGTTCCTGGCTGGCCGCGCGGCTGAACGTGATCAGCAGCATCTGGTCGAGCGTCGCGACACCCTCGGCAAGGTAGCGCGTGACCAGCCCGGCCAACGCGAAGGTCTTACCGGTTCCCGCGCTGGCTTCCAGCACGGTGGTGGAGCGTTCGGCGGGTAGCTCACCCAGAAGATCAAAGGGTTTCATCAGGTCTCCAGCGCCCGCAGCATCGGCAGCCACAGCCGACCGGCGTATGTGTCGAGGCCGCGTTCGACGAGGTGCTGCAACCATGTGTTCTTGCCGAACGCCAGTTGGTAGGCGGGTTCGGTCTCCTCGCCGGGATACATGCCGGACCGCCACTTGTAGCCGGCCCGCTGCTCAGGATCGCCGTGGCCGTGCACGGCTTCTGCCCACGCGTAGGACGTCTTCACCGGCAGCGGGAGCGGTTCGCGGCGGCCCTGGTCGTACATCGCCACGAGATCGGCGAGCAGATCGCGGGCGTGCTCGGCCGGCCTGCCCATCGACTCGACCCGCGGCGTGGTGCCGCGCCTGGCCCGCCCGATGCTGATCGCCTTCCACTCGCAACCGGGTTCGTGAGCCAGCAACGCCAGCAACAGGATCCACGGTTGCAGCAGATGACGGCCGTCGAGCTTTGAGTAGGTGACCGAGACCAGCCGCTCACCGTAGACCGGCGTGACGGTTCCGGTGACCCGCCGACCACCGCCGATCTCGACGTCGATGTCGATCGCCGTCGCATCGGCGCTTCGGTACGGTCGCGCGACATCGGAGATGAGCGAGGCCTGCTCACAGATCCCGTTCGCGCGACGCCATCCGAGGTGGCCGGGAGGCAGCGTGCCGCGCCGCCACTCGGCCTGGCGCGCCTGGTCGGGATCCATGCCGCTCAACATGTCCCGCAGCACGCGATCGCCGACCGTCCACTCCTCGAGCGCATCGATGTCGACGGGCATCGCGTCCTCAACCCCGTCGACCTCCCACGGCAACGTGTAGTCCATGGCGCGGAAGAACCCCTTGACGGGATCGCGGAAGAACCCGGCGAGATCTGCGAGCACGACGTCGTCGGGTGGGGGCGGGGGTAGCGGTCCCGAGACGAATGCCGGCCGTTCCGCGCGTTCGGCCGCGCGGGTGAGCGCCGCGCGTTGCACCGTGGAGTCGAACGTGAACGGCTCTTTCGGGATCAGCTCGCCGGGGATGACGTTGCGGGTGTCGAACGGCTGCAGTGGATGATTCACCAAAATCGTGTCGCGGACCGGGTGCTCGGTGGTGCGGTCGAGGGTGTCGAGCAGTTCGGCGAGCGGAACGGCGGGCGGTCGGTCCTGACCGGAGTACTCGTTGGCGCCGGTGTAGGTGATCACCAGTGTCTCGGTGGCCGCACCGATGGCATCGAGCAGCAATTGCCGGTCCTCGGAACGGATGTCGCGCTCCCCGGTCATCGGCTCGCGAGCGAGCGCGTCGTCACCGTCGACCACTCCCAGCCGGGGGAACAGGCCGTCGTCGAGACCGACGAGGCACACGACCCGGTGGGGCACGGACCGCATCGGCACCATCGTGCACACCGTCAGGGTGCCGGTGCGGAAGTTCGCGCGGGTCGGCCGGCCCGCGAGGTGCCGGTCGAGCAGCGCGCGGACGTCGGACAGCCGCATCAGAGTGTCTGCGCGGGTGCCCGCGGTGGCCAGCACGTCGGCGAACTCGCGCTCGAGTTGCGCTGTCTGCCAGGCATCGTCATCGTTTACCCGGGTCAGCAAGGCGATGCTGTCGGTCAGCGCCTGCAGCCACTGCTCTAGTGGTCGCGTCCCGGTGAGGGATTGCACGGCATGTCGCAGGCGGTCGATGTACTCGGCGAGCTGGCCGGCCAGGTCGACCCGGTTGCTGCTCACGTCGTCGAGGGGCAGCGTGGTGTCGAGCCAGGCCTGGGAGTCGTCGGACATGGCCACCCCCGCGAGCACCCGGT
Source organism: Mycolicibacterium flavescens (assembly GCA_900637135.1). Classification (NCBI taxonomy): domain Bacteria; kingdom Bacillati; phylum Actinomycetota; class Actinomycetes; order Mycobacteriales; family Mycobacteriaceae; genus Mycobacterium; species Mycolicibacterium flavescens. Next base: position 4,331,943 of record LR134353.1, on the reverse strand, counting down.
CGATGCCGAAACGCCATGTGTTCTGGACGAAGTCGACGCCATACGGCTTGCGGTGCTCGGTGTCGAAGCCCCAGCGAATGTTGGCCTGGCGCACCCAGCGGGTGATGTCCTCGAGGTTGTCGTCGCTGAAGCCGAAGCGGGCCCGCACCGGCGCGGCCTGCGCGAGGTTGAGCACCTCACTGGATGTGGCCCGCCCCCCGGCCAACGCCAGTAACTGGGACGCGACCCCGAACAGCGGATTGGTCTGGACGAGGGACCGGTCGGCGAGCCGCACGCGCAACTGATGTGCGGGATGAACGCCCTTGATCATGTCGCCCAGCCCGAAACCGGCCACGATCAGCGGCGCGTAGGTCTCGATGTCCGGACACATGACGAGGATGTCGCGTGGTTCGAGCGTCGGGTCGTCGACGAGCAGTCCGAGCAGGACTTCGCGGAGCACGTCGATCTGACGGGCCGGCCCGTGGCAGCTGTGCACCTGCACCGAACGGTCGATGGCGGTGTGCCTCCGGCCTTCTCGCCGGATCGTGTTGTCACTGATGTCGGATTGCAGCCACCCGAGGAGCGTGCTCGGGTGGGCCCGGCCGCCGAGATATTCGTCGGTGCGAGCATCGTCGGGCAGCGCACGCTGCAGTTCGCGAAGGTCGCGGCCGAGCGTGGCGAGCAGAGGGTGACCGACACGGCGATGGCTGGTGTCCTCGCGACGAGGGATCTGGCCGCGTGTTCCCTTGAGTTGCTGCCAGAGGTCGTCGCTGGGATGCGGCAGCCACAGATGCAGGTCATGGTGGGTGGAAAGTGCGTCGAGCAGTTCGATCTCGGTGCTGGGCAGCCGGGTGTGCCCGAACAGCGACAGCCGCTCGGGCAGATCGGTCGGCGACTCCCTCAGCCTCACAACCGTTTTGGCGTGCCGGATATGCGGCGTGTCGGCGTCGATGTGCTCGATGAGCGCACGCCACAGCGGCGGCTGCCAGGCGAGGTCGGCCGGGATGTCACCGTCGGCGCTGTTCTCCCAGTCGACCAGCAGTTGCGGGCGTTGGCGGGCGTAGGAGGCGAACAGCCCGGCCAGCCTGCGGGCGACGGCGTAACGCCGGCCCTGCCTCAGCTCCCTCTCCTCGCCGGATTCGAAGTGGCCGAGGTGGGTGGCCAGCGGTGTGCACCAGTCCTCGGTGCAGGTGACGTCGATGACCTCCATCAGTGGCCACACCATGGCATCGGGCGACCACGGATCGTCGCGCTCTGTTCCCGTCAGCTCGGCGATCAGCGAGCGGGGATTGCGAAACGCGATGCCGGCGCAGACGCCGTCGGTTCCGGCGCCACGCCCGAGCGCGTGGCTCAGTCGCTGGCTCAGCCAGCGCTCGACACCCCTGGCCGGAACGATCACCAGTTCTTCGGCGAACGGGTCAGGTAGGGGATGGGAAAGCAGTGCGCCGAGCCCGTCGGCGAGAAGATCGGTGCGTTCTGCCCGATGGATGTGAAGCGCCATCACAGCCCACGATAGGAGGTCGGTACGACGCGGCGCGGGGTTTACGGTGGCGGTGCACGTTTGCAAGCGAAGAAGCCAGGGAAGCCAACATTCGATGTTTCGTTCGATGGCCGCGATGATGACCATGGCCGCCTGTATCCCGTTGGTCGCGACGCCGGTCGCGAACGCCCAGCCATCGTGCGGTCCCGACCAGGCCGACGCGCTGCGCCTGGCATTCGCGCAGCTGCCGTTCGAGCCGCTCACCGGCGCCAGGTGGGACACCACGCCCGTCGACAGCAACTACGACCCGTGCGCAAAGCTGTCCACGATCCTGGTGACCACCGAGGGCGGCACCGGTAGCTCGCCCGTGCAGGCGCTGCTGTTTCATCGCGGCGAATATCTGGGAACGGGCACTTCCAAGGCGTACGGCTTCACGTCACTGGATGCCGCCGCCAGCAGCGACGACACGGTGGTGCTGACCTACAAGGTGCCGGGTGAATGCAATGCCTGCGAACCCGCGGCCATCCACAGCGCGCGGTACCGCTGGAATGGCGATCGCGCCGTCATGCTCGATCCGCCGCCACCGACGGTCTGAGGAAGGAGCGCGAGGTGAGCGACACCACGTCACCGCGCCTTGGCCCGAAGTTCCACGAGGCGCTGGGGTTCGCCGCCGAACTGCACCGCACCCAGACCCGCAAGGCCAGCGAGGTCCCGTATGTCGGGCACCTGCTGTCGGTTGCCGGGCTGGTGATCGAGGCCGACGGCACCGAGACCGAGGCCATCGCGGCGCTGCTGCACGACGCCGCCGAGGACCAGGGCGGTGACGCGACACTGGTGCGCATCGAGGAGTGGTTCGGCCCCGACGTCGCGGCCATCGTCGAGGAGTGCAGCGACACCATGGTGACACCGAAACCGCCGTGGCGCGAGCGCAAGCAGGCTTACATCCAACACCTGAACACGGCCTCCGACAGCACGATTCGCGTGTCGATGGCCGACAAGCTCGACAACGCCAGGGCGATCCTGCGCGACCTGCGCCGCTTCGGCCCGAAGGTGTGGCAGCGCTTCAACACCGACGACCCGCACGAGCATCTGTGGTACTACCGCTCGCTGCTCGAGGTGTATCAGCGCCGCAGCGACAGTTGGTTGGTCGACGAACTGTCCCGCGTCGTCGAGACATTGGCCGAGGAGATCGGCCCGCCGGTCGCCGCTACCGTCTGAGTTATGAGCGCACGCGACACCGTCTGGATCTCGGCCGCAGAGCTGGCGCGGCGGCTGGAAGCGGGTGAACCGCTGACACTGCTGGACGTGCGGTGGAGCCTCGCGGCACCCGACGGCCGCGCCGCTTACGAACAAGGACACCTGCCCGGGGCGGTGTACGTCTCGCTCGAGGGCGAGCTGAGCGATCACACCGTCGAAGACCTTGGGCGGCACCCGTTGCCGACCGGGTCCGCGATCGAGGCCGCCGCCCGCCGCTGGGGCGTGCGGGCCGGGAGGCCGGTCGTCGCCTACGACGACTGGAACCGCGCCGGGTCATCGCGGGCCTGGTGGGTGCTGACCGCGGCAGGCATCCACGACGTCCGCATCCTCGACGGCGGCCTCGCGGGGTGGACTGCGGCGGGCGGCCGACTGGAATCCGGCGTCGTCGCACCCTCGCCCGGCGACGTGACCGTCGCCCACGACGACCTGTACGCCGGGGCTCGCCGGACAGTCACCGCCGACGCGCTGCTCGAACCGGGCCGGTTGGTCCTTGACGCGCGGGCCCCCGAACGGTTCCGCGGCGAGGTCGAGCCGGTTGATCCGGTCGCCGGCCACATTCCCGGTGCGCTCAACGTGCCGAGCACCAGCCTGCTGGCCGACGACGGAACACTGCTGGCCGACGACCAGTTGGCCCGGACGTTCGGGCATGTGGGCGGCGGCGAGGCGGCGGTTTACTGCGGGTCGGGTGTCACTGCGGCGGTGACGATCGCGGGCCTCGCCGCGCTGGGAGTGGACGCCGCGCTGTTTCCCGGCTCATGGTCGCAATGGAGTTCGGACCCGTCGCGTCCCGTGGCGCGCGGCTCCCGACCATGACTGAGACCCTCCAGAGATAGAGCGACCTGGAGGGCCTCTGTGATGGGTCAGCGTTGGTAGCCGGGCTGAACCTGCTGCAGATGAGGGATGCCGTGAGTGTGGGGGGTGCCGGGGGCCGGGTGCGCGGTGACCGTCGGCGTTGCGACGATGCTGGGCGGCCGCGGCGCGGGGGTCGGGGAGTTGGTCTCGGCGTTGGCGGCTCCGGCGAAGGCGAGGGCCCCGGCCAGGATTGCGGCTGCCGTGATCGGCAGGGCGAAGAACTGGGCGGTGCGGCGGGTGGTGTTGGCGTTCATGTCGGGATCTCCTCGTCGAGTCCGGTTGTGCGCCGGTGTTCCGGCGATGACTCAACAGTGGTGCACCGCGGCGCCGATGTCTGTCGACCGACCGGCGGGTGAACCGGACGAATCCCGTGTCCACCGATCGGGGGACAGGTCCTAAGCTGCAGGAGGCGGATAGGAGCACCTCATGGACGTTCTGCGCACGCCCGACGACCGCTTCACCAACCTCGCGGGCTATCCCTTCGCGCCGCACTACGTCGACGTCACCGCGTCCGACACCGAGGCGCTGCGCATGCACTACGTCGACGAAGGCCCACCCGACGGCCCGGTCGTCGTCCTGTTGCACGGCGAACCGACGTGGAGTTACCTGTACCGCACCATGATTCCGCCGCTGGCCGCCGGCGGCTACCGGATACTGGCCCCCGACCTGATCGGGTTCGGGCGCTCCGACAAGCCCAGTCGCACCGAGGATTACACGTATCTGCGTCACGTCGAATGGGTGACGTCGTGGTTCTCGGCGCTCGACCTGCGCGACACGACGATCTTCGTGCAGGACTGGGGTTCGTTGATCGGGTTGCGCATCGCTGCCGAACAAGACGATCGCGTCGCGCGCATCGTCGTTGCCAACGGCTTTCTGCCTGCCGGTCAGACCCCGGCCAACCTACCGTTTCGGATCTGGCGGGCGTTCGCGCGTCACTCACCGATACTGCCTGCCGGACGCATCGTCGCCTTCGGCACGGTCACCGACGTACCCGCGCGCATCCGGGCCGGATACGATGCGCCGTTTCCCGCCAAGCGATTTCAGGCCGGGGCGCGCGCGTTCCCGGCGCTGGTACCGACCGAGCCCGACGATCCGGCATTACCGGCCAACCGCGCGGCTTGGGAAGCGTTGGGGCGCTGGGAGAAACCGTTCCTGTGCGTGTTCGGCGCCAAGGATCCGATCCTCGGCCGCGCAGACCGCCCGTTGATCGACCATGTCCCCGGCGCGGCCGGCCAACCCCACGCCCGCGTCAACGGAAGCCATTTCGTGCAGGAGGACTGCGGGCCCGAGTTGGCCGAGCGAATCCTGCAGTGGCGCACCTAGCCCCGGGTGACGGTGTTCCTCGACGTGACGTTCACCTCAGGGTCTCCGGAGTGGTAGGTCACCTGGTTGTCGAACCCCGACGCGCCGATCTGGTCGACGCTGTCGATGGTGACCTGATTCTCGACGCCCGACACCGACACGCTCAGGCAGTGACCGAGCAGGGTCACCGTGTTGTTGACGCCGCTGACGGAGATGTTGGCGCCATTGCACTCGATCGTCTCGTTCTCGTCGACCCCGGACACGCTGTACTGCCCGCCCGCGGGCGCGACCGCGACCTTCGGCGGCTCGTCGGGTAGCTGCGTGGGCAGTGCGGTGGGCGCCTCGCGCGACGGCCCGATCGTTACGCTGCCGCCGCGGGGATCATCCCCGGTGGCGATGGAAATGCCGGGGCGGCCCGCGATCTCCTCCGTCGCCGACGACAGTGTCCACACGAGCGCGCCGATGCCTGCGACGATGACCACCACGACGACCCCGACCAATCCGAAGATCAGTCCGAACGGCGCGCCGCTCTTCGTCGGCCCCGGGGGGAACGAGACTCCGAACGGCGGTGCGCTGTAGGGAGACTGCGCGGGATAGGGCTGCTGGTGCGGCGGACCGTAGACCGGCGGGGGCAGGGCCGACGTCTGGTAGTCGGTGCCGGGCGGCTGTGAGGTGCCCAATTCGACCGCGCCGTAGTCGGCCAGCGGTTGCTCCAGCTGCCGGATACGCGCCTCCGGGTCGTCGTCGGGTTTCATGCGCAGATGGTGCCACACCGTAGTTTGTGCCGCCTGAATACCGGCAACCCGACGATCATGATTGGGAAGCTGCGATCCACCGTCGTCGACTGCCGTGACCCGATGCGGCTGGCCACCTTCTATGCGGACGTCCTCGGTGGACAGATCGAGAAGGAGGACGACACCTGGGTGGTGCTCACCGATCCGCACGGCCGACGGCTGGCCTTCCAGTTCTCGCCCGAGCACGAGCCGCCCCGCTTCCCTGATCCGCGCGGTTCGCAACAGTTTCACCTCGACATCGCGGTCGACGACCCCGACGCCGCCGAACATCAAGTGCTCGACCTCGGCGCCACCCGGGTGTCCGACGCCGAGGAGGACGCGAAGTTTCGGGTGTTTCGCGACCCCGCCGGACACACGTTCTGTCTGGTCTGGGGCATCGCCGACTAGCGGCGAAGGCGATTTGCTGACCCACGGTTATCGCGGCGCCGAAGTTGGTACTCACATTCCGTGGTGGCTCCAGGGTTCGTTGCCGTGGGCAGCGGTGCTGCCGGGGTGAGCGCCGCGGAGACGTTCCGCAGCAAGCACCCCGATATCCCCGTGCGCATCCTGACCACCGACCCGGCGCTGCCGTACGCGAAGCCGCCGCTGAGCAAGGACTTTTTGTGCGGCCGCGACACCAGGCTCGCGCTGCACAGCGAGCACTGGTTCGAACGCAATGCCGTCGACCTCATCCGCGGCATCACCGTCGAGCGCATCGACGTGGACCGCCAGGAGGTCGTGACAGCGGGTGGTCAGCGCTATCCCTACTGGCATCTCGTGGTCGCCTCCGGGTCCATCCCGGTGCGACCGCCCATCCCGGGTATCGAGTCGGCGCTGACGCTGCGGTCGTTCGCCGACGCTGTCGCGCTCAAGATGGCCGCCCGCTACTCCGATTGCGCCGTGGTCATCGGCGGCGGACTGATCGGCTGCGAGGCCGCATCCTGTCTCGCCGAGCGTGGGGTCGCGACGATGGTCGTGGCCGCCGAACACGTCCCGCTGCAGCGCCGGTTCGGGGTTGAGGCCGGTGAGCGCGTCGCGAAACTGCTGTCGGACAACGGGGTCCGGTTCGCCGGTGAGACGACCGTCGCCGCGATCGAGGACACCCGTGTGGTGTTGGACGGCGGTGAGGCCGTCGACGCCGACCTCGTCGTGTGCGCGACGGGTGTGCGCCCCGACATCCGCCTCGCCGAAACCGCCGGACTGCAGACCCGCGATGGGCGCATCGTCGTCGACGCGCACATGCACACGTCGGCACGCAACGTGTACGCCGCGGGCGATGCGGCGCTGGCGCATAACGTCACCGCCGGCAGGCCGATCGCCGCCGAACACTGGCGCGACGCGGCGCATCAAGGCCATGTCGCCGGCCTGACCGCGGCCGGCTACCGCGCAGTTTGGGACACCGTGCCGGGGTTCTCCTGCACTGTCGGCACTTCCGTGCTCAAGTACCGCGGCTGGGGTGTCGACTTCGACGAGGTCCGGTTCGTCGACCACCACACCGGGTTCACGGTCTGGTACGAGGCGGGCGGCGACGTCGTCGGTGTGCTGACCCTCAACGCCGACGACGACCACCGCCGCGCCGGCGAGCTGCTCGGCCCGCGTTGACGGACGTCTTCAGCCCGACACGAGCCCGTGCTCGAGTGCGTACATGCTGGCCCCGATCCGGTTCGAGACGCCGATCTTGGCGTACACGTGCTCGACGTGATTGCGCACCGTCTTCTCGCTGAGCACCAGCGTCGCGGCGATGGCCTTATTGCTCGCGCCCTGTGCGACCAGTCGCAGCACCTCGACCTCTCGGCTCGTGAGACCGTCCGGGCGGGGCTGGCGCCTGCGCGAAGCGTGCCCGGACGCGTGCAGGACCGCATCGGCGGCCGCGGAGTCCAATTGCCCCTTCGACACCCGTTCGCGCAGTCGCCTCGCCGCCCCCGCGGGGCCGAGCGCCTCCCGGTACGGCCGCGGTTCGAGCGCGCTCTGGTAGCTGACCGCGCACGCCAGCAGCCGATCGGGCATCGAGAGCTGCCGTGCGGCCAGCCCCCGCGGATACCCGGAGCCGTCGAGACATTCGTGGTGGTTGGCCGCCACCGACGCGATGTCCTTGAGAGCCGGCACCTGAGAAAGGATCCGCTCGGTCAGGTATGGATGCAGCCGCATGCGCTCGAACTCCGCCATGGTCAGCGCGGTGGGTTTCGACCAGACCTGGTTCGACACACCGATGCGGCCGAGATCGTGCACATACCCGGCGCGTCGTGTCGTCGCGACGGCCTCGTCGTCGAGCCCGAGCGCCTCGGCGGCGGATGCGGCGAGATCGGCCACCGCGCGTGAATGCCCCAGTGTGAACGGGCATTTGAGGTCGACGAACTCGCCGAGGGCCATCAGCAGCGTGTCGAGCGACCCGGAGTCAAGGCGCGTTCCGCGATCGGGTGCCTGCCGCAGCGCCGTCGCCCACACGTCTCCGGTCGACGGGACCGCGAGCACGTCGGCCGGATCGGCGACGAACGCGTCGACAACCGCCGGGTCGAACTGACCGCCGCGCCTGCTGCGCGCCATCGCGACCGCGCCGTCGATGCCGTACTCGCGCTGGTGCACCTCGACCATGTCGGCGACCTGAGCGACCCGCATCTCGATTGGTATCGCGTCGCCGGACGCGCCGGTCGGCAGCCCGCCGCCGTCGTAGCGTTCGAAGGTGTACCGCAGCGCGTGCTGTACGTCGGCGTGCAGGCCGATACGTTCGGCAAGCAGGCCGGCCGACGTGCAGTGCGAGTGGATCAGCTGCGAGATATGCCCTCGCGCATTGGCATACAGTGTCGCCGCCGTCCTTAGCCGGGTCAGCAGTGACTCCCCGCGGCCGACGTTGGTCAGCAGGAAGCGTTGATACGGCAGGCCCGACCAGTCGACGAGGTAGGAGCTTCGCCGCACCGCGATGTCGTCGCCGAACCACCGGGCGTACTCATGCGAGTCGGCGTGACAACCGATCCACATGATCAGCGTCGCGTAGTAGATGCAATCACGCTGCTTCGCAGGCAGTTTCATCCGGTCGGCCAGCCGTGCGGCGATGAGCGCGGACCGCAGCATGTGCTCGGCGGGCTGACCCAGCCCGAGGTCGACCGCGACCGAAAGCGCCGCGAGCACTTCCGCCCGGGTCGGAGGCTCCTGCGGGGTGCGAGCGCCGGCCACAGCCCGATTCTGCACCGTTTGCATCGCCGGATCAGTGCGATAAGTCAAGACGGACCGCATCGCGGTGACGAGTGACGTCGAACGCCTCGAACCGGCCCTGGGCGACCACGCAGATACCCCGCTGCGGCAGCTGGAAGTCGGCCAGGTTGCCTTGTATCGGATGCGGCCCGACGGGACCGAGATCGACGCCGTGTGCGACGGCCGACGAGTCGGCCACTGCCCACACCCGCCGAGGTGCGATGCGGAACTCCTGACCGTTGGGCAGGTTGCCGGTCAGCCGAACCTTGCCGATGCCCAACACGGGGCCGACGATGCGGCTCATCGCCATCAGCGTTCGGCGGTTGCGTGCCGCGGCGGCGGGAATGCGTGATCCGACGGCGCTCATCAGACGGGTGGCCGCGGTGCTTGTGATGTCGACACGCCAATCCAGCACTCCGGCAATGGAAATCGACAATGACCACGGTGTGAGCCACTCGGCGTTGATGGCGCAGACAACGGGGTCTACCGGTGTCGCCGAGCTGAAGTACCGCGAACAGCTCTGCGGTCCCGGTGTGGTGGCGTAGAACGTCCACACCCCGTCCGGCGTGCGATGCCACACCGATTTGTAGGCGGGGGAGAACGACGTCTCGGGGAAATCCCGGTAGGCGAGGTAGTGGCCGTTGGCGAACGGCAGGCCCATGACGCCGAAGCCGACGACCCGCTCCTCGTCTCCATCGGGCAGCGGCATGGTCTTGGTGGCGGCGGCGAAGGCCTGAGGTGTTGTGGTCATGCCGTGATCGTGCGCCGCCGGGCGGGCCGCCGACATGAGGCGAACGCCCCAAAAGTGGGGAAATCGCCTAGGTGGCGGGCTGCAGCCCCACGAGCAGCGAGCGCACGCCGAGTCGCCACCGCTGCTCGATCGACGGCGCGGACGACCCCAGCCACCGCCCGAGCTCCTGGACCGCCAAACCCTGCGCGAGCGCCAGCAGCACGTGAGCGATGTCGGCGACGTCGCCTGCCAGCAGCCCCGCGTCGACGCAGCGCTGGATCCGGCCGGTGAGCACCGCGCGCACCGAGGCGCCTGCCGCCGCCTCGTCGGGCCCAGGCTCCAATTCGGCGAACGGCCGCCCGAACATCAGCTGGGCGAGCCGGGGATACGACCGGCAGAACGACCGGAAGACCGGCACGAGCCGTTCGAGATCGGCGAGTGGATCCTCGCTCAGCGGAACCGTCTCCAGTTCGGCGCCCAGCAGCCGGAAGCCCTCGAACACCATCGCCCGCAGCAGTCCCGCTTTGTCGGAGAACAGCTCGTACACCGCGGGCACCGACGTGCTCGCCCGCTCGGCGACTCGGCGCGTGGTGAACCCCGAGATCCCGTCCTCGGACAGCGTCGCGATCGCCACCTCGAGCAGGTGGTCCTTCAGCTCGGGCGTGCGCTGCTTCGCCCTCGGCATCGGGCTGGCCTACCCGAGGCTGAATTCGGTTGCCAGCCCGTCGATTCCGGCCCGAATGGCGTCAAGCGCGGACTCGCGGGCCTTCAGCTTGGTCGCGACGTGCGCGCCGGTGTGCACGGTGTTCACCAGTTCCGTGGCCACCTCCTGCGCCCGCGCCAACACGCGATCGGCCTCGACGATCTCGTCGAGCCACCCACCGTAGACGGCTTCGTCACCGGCGAACGTCGACGCCAGCGCCGCGCCCCTCTGATAGACCGCCGGGGTTAGACGGAATCGCATGATCTCCAGCGCGGCGACCGGGATCGTCATGCCGATCGCCACCTCGATTGCCTGGCAGCGGGTCTTCGGCTGACCGACCCGGTGGTCCCCGGACAACAGCAGGAACGACCCCATCGCGATGGCCGGACCCGTCGCGGCCATGACCACCGGCACCGGGAAGGTCAGGCACCGCACCGCGAGCTCGAACCCGCCGGCGAGCATCCCCAGCGCGGCCTGCGCGTCGCCCGACTGAAATACGCTCAGGTCGAAACCACCGCTGAACACGCGCCCGTTGCCTGCCAGCACGACGGTCTTGGCGGCGTCCTTCTCCGCGCGGTCGAGCGTCTCGTTGATCGCGGTCTGCATGGCCGGGCCGAGGACATTGACCTTGCCGTCGTCCAGCGTGATCGTGGCGACCGACTCGTTCAGTTCATAGTCAACGAGGCTGCTCATCGCTTCTCCTTATTGAATGCGGACGGGCAATCGGATCGATGTTACGAAACATCGATACGATTGCCAAGGATTTTTAGGGTAGTCGGCTACGCGCGACGCCCGTCTGCGGCCCTCGTACCGTTCAAGAAGCCCGGCAGCGAGGGGTTGCCGGGCTTCATCGCACCTACCCGGGTTCACGCGATGCGGTGCCGCGCCGTGTTGGTCTTGAGGATCTGGGTGTGCGCTTCCTCGAATTCGGCGTCGATGTCGACCCGCCGGCCGGGGACCGTCCCGTTGCGCGGTGTGCGCTGCGGCCCTTCGGTTTCCGTGCGGTACCGATCGCGGAGTTCGTCGACCGAGGACCGCACGCGGTTGATCTCCTGGCGCAGGACGTCTTCGCGGCTCTCGCTCGCCGCGTAGTGGTAGTAGGTCAGCAGATGACGCAGCAGCTCGAGCTTCTGCTTCTCCTGGCGGGCCAGGTCGTGCGTGGTCAACAGCTCCAGCCGCTCGACCGGATGCAGCGTCGACCAGTCCAGCACCGCCGTGGACCGGTACCGGTGGCGCGACCCCTTCTTCTTGGCGTGCCCCTTCTGGTCGTAGTAGGTGACGGCGCCGTCGAACCGGGATGCGATGGCCTCGCCGAGTTCGCGACGGTCCAATGCCGAATCCCAGACGATGCGCCATTCCTGTCCGGGCGCCAGATACGGGATCTCGGCGGGCAGGTTCAGCGGCGTGATGTCGACATAACGGTCGTCGTAGACGTTCTCGTACTTGGCCACCGTCGGCGGATGCGCGAAGTCGAACCGGATGTTGTACGCCGGTGTCCGGCCGAAGTTCTTGACCACGAGCTCGATCAGATGCCAGTCGTTGGCCGCCGGTTCCATGAACATCGCCACGTTGGGTGCCATGAGCTCTTCGCTCTGCCGCCGTCCCCGCTGATACTGCCGCCAGGCGTACATCAGGGTGGCGATTCCCACCACGACGGCGAGCCAGGCGGCCAGCGCCGTCCACATGCCGGCCGAGAGGCCGAGGACCCCATCCGCATCCACGCACCGCTGTATATCACGCAGCCGCGGATCACACACCCTTTGCTATTTTGGCGTGCGCGTCGATAAGAGCACCCGTCACCGACAACCGTGACCGGCGGAATTCGTCACAATAGGCTTGCCGGCCTCAGCTGCGCGGTATTGCTGACCAGCTCGCCGAACGACGCGAGCCCCAAGTCGGCGACCAGTTTCTCGGCCGTCGCATCACTCGGGTGGACCAATCGCTCACCGCGTGCCGCCCAGTCGAGGTCCGACCACCTCACGCGGGCCGGTAAGCGCTTCCAATACTGCGGATGCTCACGCAGGTACAACTCGACACTGGAGTGGACGGCCGCGTTGTCGGGGAGCTTGCGCAGCGAGATCGTGTGGGCGGTCTCGGCGAGCGCGTCGTACTGACCGGGGGTGGGCAGCGTGTCCATACGTTCGTCGGCAATCGACAGCCCGGCTCGCAGCGCCCCGTCCAGCATCCAGTCGAAGCTGATCTCGGCCAGCGGGGTGCAGGCCCCCGGTCCTCCGGCGACGTCGCAGTGGGCGCCGCGGAACCAGACTTCCTCCATGCGCTTCGACGCTGAGGTTGTCAACCGTTCGCCGGGGCGCCCGTCGATCGCGACAGCGTGCCTACCCGATTCGACGTTGGGCATCGGCGCGGGCATCGACCGGCGCGTCAAGCCCGGGATACTCACCGCGTCCCAGATGCCCAGAAACCGGACGGGGACGGGGATTTCGCGCTGCTGCTCCAGCCGGGAGGCGATTTGGGTGACGCGCGTCCAGTCCTGCTGGTCGCGGCCGGTCCGCGGCAGGGCATACGCGCCGAGCACGAAATCCATCAGCTCCGGAAGCACCCCGACGGTGGCCAGTAAGCGGGTCAGGGTTTGGGCGCAGTAACCGCCGCGACCGACGCCGAACAGATAGATCGGGTCGCCGGGGTCCCAGCTGTCGACCAGGAAGCGATAAGCCTCGGCGATGACACCGCGAGCATCGTCGGCGGCGGCCCTGAAGGGCCGCAGCGTCTTTCCAGGGTTCGGCGTGGCTCCCGGGTGATACCAGGTGAGCTGCTCGGGGACGTCGTCGAGAAGATGAAAGAGTCGATGCGCGTTCGTCGCCAGTTGGGGTTCTGGATAGCCACGAGTGCGGTCGAAGCACAGCACTAGCTTCTTCATAGCGGCCCCCCGGCCCGAAAAATTGACGCTAGGGTCTTCAAGTTTGCCCCCGCGCGGCCCACTTGTCCAGAAATTTGTGTCTTTGGACCCGTTATGCCGTAGGCACCTGCGAAAATGTCAGGAGCCGAACCGTCGGCCGAGTTCGGCGCACAGTTGCCGAACGTCGATGCGCCCTCCAGTCGTGGCAACGCTAGGACAACGGGATCTGCGCACCCGGGCTCAGCGGATCGGCATGCGCCTCGATGAACTCCGGCACCGTGCCCGGCGGCGCGTCGTAGGCCAGGCCGACCAGCGCCTCGGCGCCGGGCGGGATCTCAACGAACCCGCCGCCCACATAGAACGTCGCCTCGCCGTCGATGGAGTAGACGGTGTTTCCGGCGTGCAGCTTCTGCAGGGTGCCGAGGAACTGCGCGGTGGCGTCGCCGTCGTTGACCACCGACAGGCGTACGACGACGTATTCACCGGTCGCGGTCTTCTCCACCGGGGCCTCGGTCGACGAAACCGTCGTCCCGGTCTCGACGTCGACCACCGTGAACGACAGCACTCCGTCGACGGTCGCTCCGGCGAGCGGCGGCAGCGCCCCTGGCGTGGTAGTGCCGGCCTGTTCCTCGGCCGTCGTGGTCGGCTGGCCGGCGGTCTCAGGCGGCGACGTCGTCGTGAATGACCTGAGGCCGTCGTCGTTGTCATCGCGGAACAACCCGTAGGCGAGGGCGAGAATCAGCACGAGCAGCAGGGCGCCGCACACGGCGAGGTAGCGGGTGAGCAGTGTGCGGTTGTCGTTGAAGCGCGGTTCGGCGGGCATCGGCGGTTCGATGGCCGACGGCGGCTCTACGGGCTGCGACGTCGGGCCCGGCGAACGGTGCTCGGTCCACGTCGAACTGTCCCAATACCGTTGGCCGCCAGCGCCATCGGGGTCGGGATACCAGCCTGCGGGAGTGGGTGGTCTCGTCATCGCAAGCGGTCCTCCCGATAGGCGCCGAGCAAACGGGAGACTAGCGCAGCACTACTCACACCGGCGCTTTTTCGCACGCCACACCCGGTGTCGGGACGGTCAGCCGCCCATCAGCATGCGCCACTGGTCGAGGTTGCTGGCCCGGTAGACGTAGTTGGTCTGGCGCACGTCGGACAGGGAGGCGCTGGGCTCGGCGGAATACCAGTGGCCGGGGAACACCGTCGGGTCGCCGGACAGTTTCGCCAGCGCCTGCAGGCTGCGGAACATGTCGTCGACGTTGCCACCGGGGAAGTCGGTGCGTCCGCACCCTTCCAGGAAAAGGGTGTCACCGGCGACGAGCCGCCCGTCGAGCAGAAAGCACTGGCTGCCGGGGGTGTGGCCGGGCGTATGCAGAAGTTCGATGTCGATGTCACCGACCTTGACGACGTCGCCGTGCTGGTGCTCGCTGAGCTCGCTGCGCCCGATGCCGGTGATCTTCGAAACCCAGTCGGCCTCAAGCTGGTTGACGTGCACCGGCACGCTCGTGCGCTCGAGCAGTTCGGCGAGCCCCTTGAGTTCGAAACCCATCATCGAACCGCCGATATGGTCGGGGTGGTGGTGGGTGACCAACACGCCGGACAGCCGCATGCCGTCGGCCTCCAGCGCGTCGATGAGATCGCCTGCGGCGTAGGCGGGGTCGACGATCACCGTGTCGCCGGTCTCGCGGTCGCCGATCAGGTAGGCGAAGTTGCGCATCTGCTGGGCGATCATGTCGCCGGCCGCGAAGTCGCGACCGGACAACAACTGACGGAAGTAGAGCCGATCCGAAGCCATGACCGTCAGCGTATCTGGGCCCAGATTTCGGGGCTCAGTCCTGGCTGCGCAGCCGCACCATGCGGATGGTGCTGCTCTCGTCGAGTTCGACCAGGTCGGTGTGCGAGCGCAGGAAGTCGCTGAACGACTTGAACCCGAGGGACTTCTCCGAGAACGACGGGTCCATCCGCCTCATCTGAGCCTTGACCGCCGAATTGTGCAGCCAGTCGGAGTCGTCCTTGCCGTGTGCGATGCGCAGCGCCCGCTCGAGCAGCGCGGTCCCGGCGGCCTGCGGGTCGGGCTGTTCTGCGTCCTGCTCGGCGTCGGCCTTGGTGCGTCGCCGCTTCGGGGTTTCCGTCTTGACCGCCGGAACGCCGGGCAGCGCGTCGTAAGAGACGTACTCGTCGCAGGCCGCGGTCAGCGACCGGCTGATCGACCCGGTGATGCCGATGCCGACGACGTAGCGCCCGAGGCGTTTGCACCGCTGCGCGAGCGGGATGTAGTCGGAGTCGCCGGCGACGATGACGACGTGGGTCAGATCGGGCAGCCGGAACATGTCCTCGACGGTGTCGACCGCGAGCCGGATGTCGGCCCCGTTCTTGCTGTACGCGGCGGCCGGGAACAGCTGCACCAGGTCGACTGCGCGCCCGACTAGCTGGTCGCGGTAGTCGGCGTTGACGTCGGTCGACCAGTCGGCGTAGGCCTTGGTCAGCACCAGCGTGCCGAACGACGACGCGTAGTCGATGATTGCGCCGACGTCCACGGTCGCTTGCGTCAGCCGACCCGGATTCTTGTGAAAGCCTGCAGCCTTGTCGCGCTGAAACGAGTTGCGCCCGTGGATCTGGTCGTACCGCGAGATCACGATGTTGTCGAAGTCGAGGTACACCGCGACACGGGTCGCGCCGGGTTCGGTCACTGTTCCGTCCTATCACTGTCCGACTAGAGTCGGACTGTAACGGTTGCGGTGATCAGCGGTTTGGCGCGGCAATCGGCGAGAATGTACCCTCTTTAAGGCTCGCGCCGCGGTGCGCGAACCGCGAAGTAGGCAGGCCCCCTTAGCTCAGTCGGCAGAGCGTTTCCATGGTAAGGAAAAGGTCAACGGTTCGATTCCGTTAGGGGGCTCGGTGAGCGGGCGGACATCCGCCCGGATCCCGGGGCGGTGTAGCTCAGCTGGTTAGAGCGCACGACTCATAATCGTGAGGTCGGGGGATCGAGCCCCCCCACCGCTACAGGCAACATCGAACGCGTAAACGAAGGACGAAGAACCGTGGCCTCCAGTACCGACGTACGGCCGAAGATCACTTTGGCGTGCGAGGTGTGCAAACACCGCAACTACATCACGAAGAAGAACCGCCGTAACGACCCGGACCGGCTCGAGATCAAGAAATTCTGCCCGAACTGCGGCAAGCACCAGCCGCATAAGGAATCGCGCTAAGACGAGTCAGCCCGCAGGCGTCGCCCAGGGTGGTAGGTAGGTTCACTAACTGTGTCGTTGTCCGAGCGGATCGTCGGGATGCAATACCGCTACCCCGACTACTACGTCGTCGGTCGCGAGAAGATTCGCGAGTACGCGGTCGCGGTGAAAAACGACGATCGCGCATTCTTCGATGAGGGCGCCGCTGCCGAACTCGGCCACAAGGCCCTGCCTGCACCGCTAACCTTCATGAGCGTCTTCGGGTACATGGCACAGATTTCGTTTTTCGAGCACGCCAACGTGGGGATCAAAGACGCCAAGATCGTGCAGGTCGACCAGGTGGTCAAGTTCACCAAGCCGATCTTCGCGGGCGACAAGCTCTACTGCGAGGTGCAGGTGGACTCTGTGCGGCAGGCCCACGGCACCGACATCGTCGTATTGAAGAACATCGTCACCAACGAAGCCGGTGACGTCGTGCAGGAGACGTTCACGACCCTGGCGGGTCGGACGGGTGACGGAGAAGAGGGTTTTTCAGATGCCACTGCGTGAGTTCGCCTCGGTGAAGAAGGGCGACGAGCTTCCCGAGAAGGTGATTCCGTTGACGCGGCAGGACCTCGTCAACTACGCGGGGGTGTCGGGTGACCTCAACCCGATTCACTGGGACGACGACATCGCCAAGCAGGTCGGACTGGACACCGCGATCGCGCACGGCATGCTGACCATGGGCCTGGGCGGCGGATACGTCACCGAGTGGGTCGGCGATCCGGCGGCGGTCACCGAGTACAACGTGCGGTTCACCGCTGTCGTGCCGGTGCCCAACGACGGCATCGGGGCGGAGATCGTCTTCAACGGACGGGTGAAATCCGTTGAGCCCGAGACCAAGACGGTGACCATCGCGTTGTCGGCCACCACCGGGGGCAAGAAGATCTTCGGCCGCGCCGTGGCCGTCGCGAAGCTGGCGTAGCCATGGCCCTGAAAATCGATATCAAGGGAATGGTCTGGGAGTACCCGGAGCCCTACGTCGTCGGCACGGAGCAGATCCGTCAGTACGCGAACGCGGTCAAGGCCCACGATCCGCAGAGCCACAGCGTCGAGGCCGCCAAGGCATCCGGCCACGACGGACTGATCGCGCCACCGACGTTCATGTCGATCTTCGCGGTGATGATCCAGCGGCACTTTTTTCAGCACAACGACATCGGCTTCGAGACGATGCAGATCGTGCAGGTCGACCAGAAGTTCAAGTTCCATCGACCGATCAAGGTCGGTGACGAACTGACCGGCACGATGGAAATCCTGACCGTCGACGAACGGTTCGGCGCCGACATCGTCACCACCCGCAACAAGCTGGTGGACCAACACGGCGAGCTCGTGATGGAATCGTTCACCACGCTGATGGGCCACGAGGGCGACAATTCGATCTCGGCCGGCTGGGACCCGGAGACGGGACAGGTCGTGCGCAAGCCCGTCGTCCATGATCCCGCCGAGGATCCCGATGGCGGCGATAGCGTGAACGGCGAGGCGTCTGTTTGATGACCGGCCTGCCGGTCGGAGCGTGATCACCGGCTCGTCGATCGCATCATGATCGGCTCGCCGGTGGATTAGTAACTACCACGGGTGGCGCGCTACACTCGGTCCTCGGGGTTTTCCCAGTCCAGCGCGCTGTCCGTCGGTTTGAAGATCGGCCGATCGGGGAGCGCGCGAATTGTGTGAGCCCCGAACGGGTGGCCTGTCGCAGTGCCACTCTGAAGGGGCGTAGCTCAACTGGCAGAGCAGCGGTCTCCAAAACCGCAGGTTGCAGGTTCAAGTCCTGTCGCCCCTGCTCAACTGAATACTCGACAAGTGTGGACACTGGAAGGTGACCCACAAACCAGATGACCAGACAAGGGAGCATGCGGTGAGCGACGAGCACGACGATGCCGGCTCCGACACCGAGAACGCCCGCGGTGCCGTCGTGACCCGACCGACCCGCCCGTCGGGCAAGCGGACCCGTCGGGCAGCCGCCGGCGAAGACGCCAGCGAAGCGGTCGACCTGTCCACGGGCACCGCGGCGTCACCCACGAAGAACGGGTCGGGCTCCGCGAGGAAGGCCGCCAAGAAGCGTGCCGACGGGCCGTCGCGGAATCCTTTCCTGTTCGTCTGGAACTACCTGAAGCAGGTTGTCGCCGAGCTGCGCAAGGTGATCTGGCCGAACCGCAAGCAGATGGTCACCTACACCGGCGTGGTGCTGCTGTTCCTGGCCTTCATGTTGGCCATGATCGGCGGCGTCGACTTCGGCCTTGCCAAGCTGGTCTCGCTGGTGTTCGGCTGACGAGTACGCGCGACGGATGAGAATTTCGAGAGGACTGACAAGTGACTAGCTTCGAGGGCGATACGCCTTCGGCCGAGAGCGTTGACCTGATCGACGAAACGACTGGGGCGACGACCGACGCGACCACCGACCCGGCGACCGAGGATGCCGACGTCGCCGGTGACGCCGTGAGCGACGAGGCGGCCACCGCGGACGACGCGGCCGGTGAGGCGGCCCCCGCTGAAGCCGAGCCCGAGGAAGAGGATCCGGCGGTCGCGCTGAAGAAGGAACTGCGGACCAAGCCGGGCGACTGGTACGTCATCCACTCCTACGCCGGTTACGAGAACAAGGTGAAGGCCAACCTCGAGACCCGCGTGCAGAACCTGGACGTCGGCGACTACATCTTCCAGGTCGAGGTGCCGACCGAAGAGGTCACCGAGATCAAGAACGGCCAGCGCAAGCAGGTCAACCGCAAGGTGCTGCCCGGTTACATCCTGGTGCGCATGGAGCTCAACGACGAGTCGTGGGGGGCGGTGCGCAACACACCGGGTGTGACGGGCTTCGTCGGTGCGACGTCGCGGCCGTCGCCGCTGTCGCTGGACGACGTCGTCAAGTTCCTGCTGCCGCCCGCCGCGGCGAAGAAGCCGGGCAAGGCCGCCGCTGCGGCCGGTGCAGCCGCCGCCGAGGCCGGGGGCATCGAGCGCGCGCCGATTGAGGTGGACTTCGAGGTCGGCGAGTCGGTCACCGTCATGGACGGCCCGTTCGCGACGCTCCCCGCCTCGATCAGCGAGGTCAACGCCGAGCAGCAGAAGCTCAAGGTGCTGGTGTCCATCTTTGGCCGCGAAACACCTGTCGAACTGACCTTCAACCAGGTCGCCAAGATCTAAGCCAGCGATCTGTGCACGCCTAGGAGCGCTCGGCGCAACAACGTGTGCACAAGTCGCAGAGAACCGAGAGAGGAACAACCAACACCATGGCCCCGAAGAAGAAGGTCGTCGGGCTGATCAAGCTGCAGATCCAGGCCGGGCAGGCCAACCCCGCCCCGCCGGTCGGTCCGGCGCTCGGCCAGCACGGCGTCAACATCATGGAATTCTGCAAGGCGTACAACGCCGCGACGGAGAACCAGCGCGGCAACGTCATCCCCGTGGAGATCACCGTCTACGAGGACCGCAGTTTCACGTTCAACCTCAAGACACCGCCCGCGGCCAAGCTGCTGCTGAAGGCTGCCGGCGTCCAGAAGGGTTCGGGCGAGCCGCACAAGACCAAGGTCGCCAAGGTGTCCTGGGATCAGGTGCGCGAGATCGCCGAGACCAAGAAGGAAGACCTGAACGCGAACGACATCGATCAGGCCGCCAAAATCATCGCCGGCACCGCCCGGTCGATGGGAATCTCGGTCGAGTAGTTCGACCGGAATTTTCGTGGGAGGGCCAGCTTCGGCCCGGCGATGAGCGCTCGCGCGAAGAGCAATCATCACAGACCACAACTCAGCAACTAGGAGAAACAGATGAGCAAGACGAGCAAGGCATACCGCGAAGCCGCCGAGAAGGTGGACCGCAGCCGGCTGTACACGCCGCTGGAGGCAGCGAAGCTGGCCAAGGAGACGGGATCGAAGAAGCAGGACGCGACCGTCGAGGTGGCGATCCGGCTGGGTGTCGACCCGCGTAAGGCCGATCAGATGGTGCGCGGCACCGTCAACCTCCCGAACGGCACCGGTAAGACCGCCCGCGTTGTGGTGTTCGCGGTCGGCGACAAGGCCGAGGCTGCCGAGGCCGCCGGTGCCGACGCCGTCGGCAGCGACGACCTGATCGAGCGGATCCAGGGCGGCTGGCTGGACTTCGACGCGGCGATCGCGACGCCCGACCAGATGGCCAAGGTCGGCCGCATCGCGCGCATTCTCGGTCCGCGTGGTCTGATGCCGAACCCGAAGACCGGCACCGTGACGCCCGACGTCGCCAAGGCCGTGTCTGACATCAAGGGCGGCAAGATCAACTTCCGCGTCGACAAGCAGGCCAATCTGCACTTCGTGATCGGCAAGGCGTCGTTCGACGAGAAGGCGCTGGCGGAGAACTACGGCGCCGCGATCGACGAGATCCTGCGGGCCAAGCCGTCGTCGTCGAAGGGCCGCTACCTCAAGAAGGTCGTCATCTCGACCACGACCGGCCCGGGCATTCCGGTCGACCCGTCGGTGACGCGCAACTTCACCGAAGCCGGAGCGTAGAAGCCGCCCGTTCGCGGGTTTGCACCGCGGCGTCCGACGACTGAGCAGAGAATGCCCGAGCGTGTTCTCTGCTTTTCGAACCGGAAGCGGGGGCTAGGCGTTGCTGTCAGCGACCTCGGGGATGCGACGGCCGCATTGGGCCGGTAGGTATCTGGCCGACAGAAATTACCCCGGGAACTTCGCGGGTTTTGTCGTCGCTGCCGCCGCGCCTATGTGAAAGTTGACCCATGCGTAAGTGCATCCGGGTCGTCTTTCTCTCTTTGCTGGGCCTGCTGAGCGCTACCGTCCTCAGCGCCGCGACCGCACTGTTGGCAGCGGTCAGTCTGGCCGCTACGACCGCGCTGATCGTGCCGGGTACCGGAACGCCGAACGCGAACGATGTCACCGATTACATGCCGAACTACCGCGACTACTACATGAAGCGCACGGATTGCACCGTCGCCAACAACTGCCAGCTGGACGGTATCGACTACTTCGCATCGTTCTGGCCGATTCCATTGCCGGGCTGGTGCGACCCGGGTCGATGCGAGAAGTTCGACGTGTCCGTCGCTGATGGCGTGAAGAACCTGAATGAAGTGCTGACGACGATGGAGAGCCTCGGTTACGACGGGGATATTGTGATCGCCGGGTATTCACAGGGGTCCCGCGTGGTCACCATCTCGAAGATGCAGTTCGCCAGCGGCCAGTGGAAAGATCTGGTCGATAATGCGGACTCCATAGAGTTCGTCTACATCGGCAACCCGAATCGCCCGAACGGCGGAATCCTCTCGCGGTTCGGATTTCTCGGCCACATCCCGATCCTGGATGTGACGACCGGCCAGCCCACGCCGACCAACACGCCGTTCAAGACAAAGGACTGGGCGATCCGGTGGGAGGGCATCGCGGATTTCCCGCAGTATCTGCTCAATCCGCTGGCCATCATCAATTCGGTCTTGGGCTTCTACTACGACCACGGCACCTATCTCGCGATCAACGAGGACAGTGATCCCGGTGAAACCCCCGCCGGATACACCGTCGCCGAATGGAAAGAGCTCACCACATACCCCGAGAAGCACCCGGATCTCGTCCAGATTCAGCAGTACGGAGACACGACGTACTACACCGTCAGGCCGAAGGTGCTACCGATAGTGCGTCCGCTGCACTCGATCCCATTGATCGGAAAGCCGATCGCAGATTTCTGGGAGCCCATCCTCGAGGTGCTCATCGAAGAGACGGGATACAACCGCAACATCCCGTTCGGGCAGTATTCCCCGATCGGACTGATCCCGTTCTTCAACCCGATCACGCTGGTGCTCAGGATGATTCCGGCTGTTTTCCAGGGTGTGGTCAACTTCCTCGGCAACTTCATCCCGGAGCTGGCGCCGAAGCCGATAACGATCACCCCCGATCCGGTGCCGGCACCGGTCGCTCCTCCCGCTGCGGCGGATGAGCAGGGCGATCCGCCGGGAGCCAAGCTTCTGGCGGATGCCGACGAAAACCAGGGTGACGATTCGCGGCTGCTGGCCGCGCGTGGCGACGCCGACGAGATGATGCTCACCGTCAACAGCGAGGGGGATCTCACGCTGACTGAAGGTGCCGGGACGCCGGTCGTCGAGGGAGCGATCGAGGGCGAGGTCATCACGGAGCTTGCCGAAGGAGAGATCATCGAGGGCGAGGAGCCGCAGGGGCCCGTACTTGAAACCACTCCGATCGTCGCCCAAGAAGTCGTGGGCGAGAAGACGACCGACCCCGCCGACGGCAATGTCGTCGTCGCCGTGAAGGACCCCGACGTCAAGAAGGATTCCGAGGTCACAACGAATCCCGCACAGAACCGGATCGATGCCAACGGTCGCAGCGTGTCGCTGGACGCCTCGCCGAACAAGCCTGCCGCGGGGCCTGCGGACGGCGATAACGGCGGCGTGCAACGAATCACCCCGGCGAGCCCCGAACCCTCTGAGGGCCTCACGACCAAGACCGACCCGAACGGGACCGCGAAAGACCTCGAAGGCGCCGGCGCCGCGGACGACTCGCAGGATTCCGAACCGGCCGCAGCCTGACCGAGCAGGCTCGGGCTGCTGGACCAGCGTCTCTCTGCGAGCGCAAATGCGCTGTGTGTCACGATTGGGCTCGTGAGGGGCATCATTTTGGCGGGCGGGAGCGGCACGCGCCTGCATCCGATAACCCTGGGTGTGTCTAAGCAATTGATGCCCGTCTACGACAAGCCGATGGTGTACTACCCGCTATCGACGCTGATGTTGGCGGGCATACGCGACATCCTGGTGATCACGACGCCCCACGATGCGGACGGTTTCGAACGCCTGCTCGGTGACGGTTCACGCTTCGGAGTGTCGATCACCTATGCCAAACAGCCGTCCCCTGACGGTCTGGCACAGGCTTTCACGATCGGTGAGACGTTCATCGGCACCGACAACGTGTCCCTCGTGCTCGGCGACAACCTGTTGTACGGCCCGGGGCTGGGCAGCCAGCTCAAACGGTTCACCACGATCGACGGCGGCGCAATCTTCGCCTATTGGGTGGCGGAGCCGTCCGCATACGGTGTGATCGAGTTCGACGACAATGGCTCGGCAATCTCCTTGGAGGAGAAACCCGAGCAGCCCAAAAGCAACTACGTCGTACCGGGTCTGTACTTCTACGACAACGACGTGGTCGAGATCTCCAAGGGCCTCAAGCCGAGTGCCCGCGGTGAGTACGAGATCACCGATGTCAACCGCTGCTATCTCGAGCAGGAGCGGCTGCAGGTGCACGTGCTGCCCCGCGGAACCGCCTGGCTGGACACCGGCACCTTCGACCAGATGACCGACGCCGCCGAGTATGTGCGCACCATGGAACGACGCACCGGTCTGAAGATCGGCGCTCCCGAAGAGATCGCCTGGCTGCAGGGCTGGATCAGCGACGACGAATTACGGGAACGTGCCACGCCTTTAATGAAGTCTGGCTACGGCGGCTATCTATTGGACCTTCTGAACAGGGGACGGTGATGTCGCGTCTCCTCGTCACTGGTGGAGCGGGCTTTATCGGCTCGAATTTCGTGCGGTACGTCATCGACCACACGGATCATCACGTCACCGTGCTCGACAAGCTGACCTATGCGGGCAACCGCGCCTCGCTCGCGGGACTGCCCGACGACCGAATGACGTTCGTGCACGGCGACATCGCGGATGCCCCGTTGGTCGACGAGCTGTTCGCGTCGGTGGACGCGGTCGTGCACTACGCCGCCGAATCGCACAACGACAATTCGCTGGACAACCCGGAGCCGTTCCTGCACACCAACCTCGCGGGCACCTTCACGTTGCTCGAGGCCGCGCGCAGGCACGGCACGCGCTTCCATCACATCTCGACCGACGAGGTGTACGGGGAGCTGGAGCTCGACGACCCGCGCCGGTTCACCGAGCAGACGCCGTACAACCCGTCGTCTCCGTACTCGTCGACCAAGGCCGGCAGCGATCTGCTGGTACGGGCCTGGGTTCGATCGTTCGGTGTGGCCGCGACGATCTCGAACTGCTCCAACAACTATGGGCCCTATCAACACGTCGAGAAGTTCATCCCGCGACAGATCACGAATGTTCTGCGGGGAATCCGCCCCAAGCTCTACGGCGAGGGCCGCAACGTGCGGGACTGGATTCACGCCGACGACCACTCGTCAGCGGTGCTGACCGTGCTCGACAAGGGACGTATCGGTGAGACGTATCTGATCGGCGCCGACGGCGAGAAGGACAACAAGACCGTCGTCGAGTCGATCCTCACCCTCATGGGTCAGCCCGCCGACGCCTACGACCACGTCACCGATCGAGCGGGCCACGACCTGCGGTACGCCATCGACTCGACCAAGCTGCGCGAGGAACTCGGTTGGCGACCGCAGTACCAAGACTTCGAAGAAGGTCTGACCGCAACGATCCAGTGGTACCGCGACCACGAAGACTGGTGGGCCCCCGCCAAAGACGCCACCGAGAGCTTTTACGCTCGGATGGGTCAGTGAAGAAGGCCCAGTTGTGACTGATTTCGGTAAGCCCCTGCGCGCTTTGACGACTCCCATCCCGGGGCTGGTCGTGTGGGAACTGCCCGTGCATGGAGACAACCGGGGATGGTTCAAAGAGAACTGGCAGCGCGAGAAGATGGTCGCGCTCGGTTTGCCCGATTTCAAGCCGGTGCAGAACAACGTGTCGCTCAACGAGAGTGCGGGCACCACACGCGGAATTCACGCCGAGCCGTGGGACAAGTTCATCTCCGTCGCGACCGGCCGGATCTTCGGCGCGTGGGTCGACCTGCGTGACGGCCCCACGTTCGGTGTCACCTTCACGGCCGAAATCGGCCCGTCGCGAGCGGTTTTCGTCCCTCGGGGGGTCGGTAACGCATTCCAGAATCTGGAGCACAACACCGCCTATATCTACCTGGTGAACGATCACTACTCGCCCGATGCCCAGTACACCTCGGTGAACCTCGCCGACGAGACCGTCGCCATCGACTGGCCGATCCCGCTGGACCGCGCGGAGCTGTCGGCGAAGGATCGCGAGAATCCGCGTCTGGCCGAGGTCAAGCCCATCCCGCCACGGAAGACCCTGGTTCTCGGCGCCGGTGGTCAACTGGGCCGGGCGCTGCGCGAGGCGTACGCCGGTACCTCCGGTGTCGAATTCGCCGAACGCGCCGACGTCGACCTCACCGCCGCCGGCATCGAGTCCGCGCGCCGCTGGCGCGAATACGAGACCATCATCAACGCCGCCGCCTTCACGGGTGTGGACGCAGCCGAAACGCCGGAAGGCCGTGCGGCGGCGTGGGCCACCAACGTCGCCGGTGTCGCCGCGCTGGCGCGTACCGCCGCCGACAACAACATCACGCTGGTGCACATCTCCAGTGACTACGTCTTCGACGGCGACGCCTCCGAGCCATACCGTGAGGACGATCCAGTGTCGCCACTTGGCGTGTACGGCCAAACCAAGGCCGCCGGTGACCTCGTCGTGGCAACGGTGGACCGGCACTACATCATTCGGACCTCATGGGTGATCGGCGACGGGAACAACTTCGTGCGCACGATGCTCTCCCTCGCCAACCGCGGGGTGAATCCCTCCGTCGTGAATGATCAACGCGGCCGCCTGACGTTCACATCGGAAATCGCAAGGGCAATCCGGCATCTGACCGACGCGCACGCCCCGTACGGCGTCTACAACGTCACCGGCTCGGGGACGGTGAGCACGTGGGCCGACATCGCGCGGCGAACGTTCGAACTCGCCGGTCACGACCCGGGCCGGATCACCGATGTCACGACCGAGCAGTACTTCGCCGACGCAACGAAACTCGTCGCGCCTCGACCGGCTAACAGCGTCCTCGATCTCGCCAAGATCCAGTCGGTCGGTTTCGAACCCGCCGACGCGGACGCTTCTCTGGTGAACTACGTTCGGCACGAATCCATCGAAACACCCTGAAGCTCAAAAATTCTCGCCAAAGACGCGCCCGAGTTCGGCCCGCGATCTGATTCCAAGTTTTCGGTAGATGCGCGAGAGGTTGGTCTCGACCGTCTTGGGGCTGATGAACAGCGCGGTGGCCACGTCCTTGGTCGTCATCCCCGACGCCGCGAGTTCGGCGACGCGGTGCTCCGACGGCGTCAAACCCAGATGTCCATTGCTCGACGCGCCGGCCCGCGCGATCTCGGCGCGGGCCCGCTGCGCCCACAGCGGAGTGCCCAAGCCTTCGAACGCGTGCAAGGCCTCGGTCATCGTCGTGCGCGACGCCTCCTTCTGCCGCTGACGTCGCTGTAACTGGCCGAGCAGCAACAGGGTTCGAGCACGCTCGAAGGGCATCGGCAGGCGCTCATGGTGCGCGAGCGCGCGTCTCGCCATATCGGCCGCCTCGTCGACCTCACCTTGCGCGGCCAGCCAGAGGCTGCGGCACCGGGCGGCCATGGCCAGCATCCACGGCCTGTCCAACAGTCGCCCATTGGCCTCCAGCGCCTCGATCATCGGCTCGGTTTCGGCGGCTCGGCCGAGCGCGACCATCGCCTCGACCGCGTCGGGGACGAATCCCGCGGTGATGATCTCCGTGCCTGGCAGGAACGGGAACCGGTCGACCAGCGGCTGCAAGATCTGCAGCGCCTGTTCGTAGTTGCCCAACGACACCTCGAGGAACGCCAGGTTGACCGAAGCCCAGTCAGCCAGCCGGGGGGAACTGCAACGCTCGGCGAGATCGATCGCCTTCCGGGCGACAGCGCGGGTCTCACCCTCCCTACCGGCATACGCGGCGACTGCGGACTGGATGGTCTTGGCGACCACTCGCATGTGCTCACCGCCGAGTTGCTGTGCCCGCTCCACGGTCTCCTCGGCGATGCGGGTCGCGTCGTCGTAGCGTCCCCGCCAGATCTCGATCAACGCGCTGAACACCGCGACGAAGATCAGATCGGTTTCGGCCCCTCGCTCGAGGCAACGCTGACGCACGAAAGCCATCTGGTCCATCGCCTCGTCCAAGCGCCCCACGAACGCCAGCAGCAAGGCGTGGTTGGCTCTGGCGCGGAACGCGATCGGCGCCTCGCTGCTCAGATCCTGCAGTGCCAACGCCCGGTCGATGCCCGCCCAGTCGACGCCGCGACCGCACATGCAGGCGATGTTGGTGCGCACCGCGAGAACCTGACTCGTAAGGTCGGCGATCCCAACGTCTTCCGCGTAAGCGGCGGCCCGTTCCGCGCTCTGTAGCGCTGCCCCGAACTCACCGGCGTTGAGGCGCGCATACGCCAGCAGCAGTAGCGTGCGGACCCGGACCTCGCGGTCACCCTCATCATGGTCGAGCGCCTGTTCCAAGAGGATAACGGCGTCGGTGAAGCTGTTGTGTTGAATCCGCATGCTGGCCAACAAGTTCAACGCCATCGCCCGGTGCGCGCCACGCGGAATACGCTCGGTCAATCCGTCCAGCAGCGAGCGGGTGCGCTCCAGATCGCCGGCGTGCAGGTAGTGGTCGGCCGCGCGAATCCGCCGCGTTGGTGTATCACCGCCGAGACCGATTGCCAGCTCGAGTAATTCGCCGGCCGCGGCGGGTGCACCGCGTGCCACCGCCGTATCGGCGGCGGTGTCGAGCGCCTCCAGCGTGGCCGGGTCGGCGCTGGCGGCGGCCAGTGCCATATGCCTGGCTCTGGACTCGTCGAGTACCGCCGCCTCGGCCAGCGACCGGTGCATGGCGCGTCGCGCACTCGGTTTGGCATCGGTGTACACGCTGCGCGCCAACAGCGGATGCGAGAACGCCACGGCGTCACCGCTGATGGTCAGGATTCCCTTGTCTCTGGCTTCGGCCAGCAGTTCGGCGGTGCGATCGCCCGTGCTGTGCGTGACACGAGCCAACAGGTCGACGGTGGGAGCGGCCTCACATGCGGCGGCCAGCAGGAGGATCTGCGTCTCGGGTTCCAGCCGACCGATGCGCCTGCGCATCAACTCCGCGAGCGTCGCGGGCAACACCGACTGGGAATCGCCCGCGTCGATCGCGCGCGCCAACTCGAGGGCGTAGAACGGGTTGCCGCCGGAGATTTCGGCGATCCGGACCATCGTCGGGCGAGGAAAAGTTCGGCCGAGCCGCGCCGAGATCAGGGCGTGCAGCCCGCCGAGACTCAAGGGACCCACGTGCACCCGGCGGACACCGGACGGGTCGCCTACCTGCAGCCAACTCGCCGCGTCGGCGCCCTCGTGTTCGGTGCGTTCGGTGACCAGCACGCCCACGCAACCGCTGAACCGCCTGGCGGCGAAGGCCACCACGGCTTGACTGGACGGATCCAGCCACTGCACGTCGTCGATGGCAATGAGCACCGGCCCGTCGCCGCAGAAGTGCTCGACGGCACCGGCGAAGGCCGCCGCCACCGCGCCCTGATCTGTCGGCGGGCCGTCGCCGTCCGCGCGCAGCAGCACGCGATCCACAGCCAGGCGCTGCACGTCCGGCAGGCCGGCGAAGACCTCAGAGGGGATGTCGCCGAAGAGGTCGGCGACGGCCGCATACGCGAGAGTCGTCTCGGCCTGGCCGGCGCGCGCCGTCAGCACCCGGAAGCCGCGTTGACGGGCCGCAGAGATACCCGTCAGCCACAGGGTGGTCTTGCCGGCTCCGGCCTCTCCCTCGATGACAAGTGCACATGGTGCGCTGTCGGCGGATTCCAGGAAATCGCCGACCGCCCGGAATTCGGCCGGACGCTCGATTACGCCGGACACCAGAACCACACCCCTCATCGACAGCAAATCGAGGATATCCCGCTGACATATGAGGGCGCAGTAGTCGTGGGCCGCCGATATGCAGCTAAGAGGAGCGCTTAATAGGCAGAGCCAAGGAGTGCGGAGGTGTCCGGCAACGTCAAGCGCGGTGGTGGCGCCGGATCCGGGTGCCCACAGGAGCGGACAGCCGCTGGTGTGGTGCCCCGGCGGCCAGGCAGGTCCGGGAGACGATCTCTCGGGAGCCGGCGCCGAAGACGCCGTAGAGCACCTCGTCGCTGGGTACGGCCAGCGTGATCAGCAACTCGACGGGAGTGCCCTCGCCAGTGGCGACGGCGGCCGCGGCGTCAAGACGTGCGACGAGGTCCTCGACGGATTGCTCAGTGAGCTCGGGCAGATACCATTCAGCCAGGTAGCACGCGGATTCCCGACTCCCGCTCATCTGTCGAACGGTAGCGACTCCTCACGCCGGGCGAATCAGGTATTTCCCTACGTTTCGTCCCTTACGCGGCTGCGCCGGGCTTCAGATACGTAACCAGGCTGACGTCGATGCCCTCGTCGATGAAGTACCACTGGCAGCCTTTGAGATAGCGCATGTACCGGTCGTAGTTCTCCTCGCCGGCGGCCGCGATCGCGGTGTCCTTGTTGCGCTCGAGGCGGTCGGCCCAGATGCCCAGCGTCTTGATGTAGTGGTTACGCAACGACAGCGGCTCGGGCACCTGGAAGCCCGCCTTTTCGCCGTGCTCCACCATCATCTGCGTCGTCGGCAGGCGGCCGCCGGGAAAGATCTCGGTGATCATGAACTTGATGAAGCGGGCCATCTCGAAGGTCAGCTTCTTACCGCGTGCGGCCAGGTCGTACGGGTGATAGCCGACGCTGCTCTGGATGGTCATCCGGCCGTCGTCGGGCAGGATGTCGAAACACGTCTTGAAGAAGTCGTCGTAGCGCTCGAAGCCGAAGTGCTCGAACGCCTCGATGGAGACGATGCGGTCGACGGGGGAGTGGAACTGCTCCCAGCCCTCGAGGCGTACGTCGTAGGTGCGCTCGGTGTCCAGCTTGCTCAGCAGCTGGTTGCAGTAGGCCTGCTGGTTCTTCGACAGGGTCAGCCCGATCACGTTGACGTCGTACTTCTCCATCGCACGCTGCAACGTCAGGCCCCACCCGCAGCCCACCTCCAGCAGGGTCATACCCGGCTTGAGGTCGAGCTTGTCGAGGTGCTGGTCGACGTTGGCGATCTGCGCCTCCGACAGCGTGACGTTCGGGCCGGTGAAGTATGCGCAGCTGTATTTGCGCGTCGGGTCCTGGAACACGCCGAAGAAGTCGTCCGACAGGTCGTAATGCGCCTGGATGTCCTCAAAATGAGGCCGCATATCCTTCGTGCCGGTTGAGTTGTCAGACATATTTCCCCTGCTTGGCCTTTCCCAATGACGTGACGCGGACCTGCACGTCGTCACGTGATGATCTGGTCGACACCCTATCGTCGGCCGTTGCCGAACCCTAATTCGGCGTGCCGCCACTCCGGCGGCAATTTGTGGGAGGCGGGGGCTATTTCTGGAGCGTGAACTGGTTGACGTCGATGTATCCGACGCGGAAGCCGTGTGCACAGCCGGTCAGGTAGTGCATGTAGCGGTCGTAGACCTCTTGGGACTGGATGGCGATCGCCTCGTCCCTGTGCGTCTCCAGCGCCGCTGACCAGCAGTCAAGCGTGCGCGCGTAGTGCGGCTGCAGGCTCTGTCGCCGGGTCAACTCGAAGCCCGCCTTCTCGGCGTGCTCGGCGACCAGCTCGATCGTCGGCAGGTATCCGCCCGGGAAGATCTCGGTGAGGATGAACTTCACGAACCGGGCCACCGAAAACGTCAGCGGCATACCTTGCTCTGCCATCTGCGGAAGTGTGAGCGCGGTGATGGTGTGCAGCAGCATCGCCCCGTCGTCGGGCAGCACGCGGTGGGCCATGGTGAAGAAGTCGTCCCAGCGGTCCCTGCCGAAGTGCTCGAACGCACCGATCGACACAATTCGGTCCACGGGCTCGTCGAACTGTTCCCAGCCCTGAAGCAACACCCGCTTGGACCTCGGGCTGTCGGATCCGGCGAAGACCTTCTCGACGTGGGCGTGCTGGTTCTCGCTCAAGGTGAGGCCGACGACGTTGACGTCGTACTTCTCGACAGCCCTCATCATCGTCGAACCCCAACCGCAGCCGACGTCGAGCAGCGTCATCCCCGGTTCAAGGCGCAATTTGCCCAACGCGAGATCGACTTTGGCGCGCTGAGCCTCCTCGAGCGTCATGTCATCGCGCTCGAAGAAGGCGCAGCTGTAGGTCTGGGACGGATCCAGCCAGAGCCGGAAGAACTCGTCTGAGAGGTCGTAGTGCGCCTGCACGTCGGCGAAGTGCGGCGTCAAGTTGCGTGTTGCAGCCACTGTTGTGCCTTTCTGGGCGGAATCAGAGCTCGCGTCGCCTGTGACAGTTCAAGCCCGGAAGCACTCGGGACGAATGTACGCGCAACCGTGCTTGCTGGCCACCCGAGGAACGCTTGCGCCGACGTCAAATATTTGCGGCGAAAACGGTTTTGAGCTCCCCGATGATGTCG
Organism: Mycolicibacterium flavescens; assembly: GCA_900637135.1. Classification (NCBI taxonomy): domain Bacteria; kingdom Bacillati; phylum Actinomycetota; class Actinomycetes; order Mycobacteriales; family Mycobacteriaceae; genus Mycobacterium; species Mycolicibacterium flavescens. The sequence goes on along the minus strand of LR134353.1, from coordinate 4,300,387 downwards.
TCCCACAGCGGCTCGGGCAGTTCGTGACCCATACCGTCGAACAGCACCAGCCGGGCGTTTGCGATGGCTTTGGCGATCGCGCGTCCTCCTGACGGGCGCATCAGCTTGTCGGCCTTGCCGTGCAGCACCACCGTGGGAGCCGTGATCTCGCGGTCGTAGCGCAACAGGCTGCCGCTGCCCAGGATCGCCGAGAACTGCCTGCCGATCCCGGCGGGGTGGTAGCAGCGGTTGTAGTCCGCGATCGCGTCGGCGCGCAGCCGCTCCTCGGAGGCGGGGAAGCCCGGGCTGCCGATGATCTTGGTGACCCGGACGGCGTTTTCGATGATCGCCTCGCGGGTGTTGGCTCTGGGCCGCTGCAAGATCGCGATCAGCTGTCGCGGACCCGGTGGTGGCAGCAGCGTTTGGTTGTTGCTCGAGAAGATGATCGCCAACGACCGGGTGCGCGGTTTGTGCCGGGCGGCGAACACCTGGGCGATCATCCCGCCCATCGACGCGCCGACGATGTGGGCGCGCTCGATCTCGAGATGGTCCAGCAGGGCGGCCGCGTCATCGGCCATGTCCTCGAGTGTGTATGCGGCCGGGCTTCTCATCCCGAGCAGCGAGCGCAGCATCCGCGGCACCAGCGGGGCGTCGGTGCTCAGCCCCCGGAGTTTCGTGGAAAGGCCGACATCTCGATTGTCGAACCGGATGACCCGCAGGCCCTGGTTGATGAGCCGCTCACAGAAATCCTTGCGCCACATCAGAAGCTGCGCGCCGAGTCCCATGACGAGCAGGACCGCCGGGTCGTTCGGATCGCCCATGTCCTCGTAGTAGATGTCGAGATCGCCGGACTTGGCGAATCCGGTTCGGACCTGCATTCAGCCGCGGACCTCGCTGTCGAGTTCCGTGTCGTGCTCCCTGCTGACCTCGACCATGAAGTTGGCGAAGTAGCCGGTCAGCTGGGGATCCGACATCATCTGCCACTTCGGTGCGAGCAGCTTCATGTAGCGCTCGACGTAGAGGAACTGCTTGCCGATCAGCACCAGTTCGCGCGGCAGCTTGACGTCATATGCCTCGGCGAGGGTCGACAGTTGCTTGCCGATCTCGGCGTAGCTCATGTCGCCCAGCGTCGACATGGTCAATGGTGTCGCGAACTTCTCGAGGTCCTTGGCCGCCTGGGCCTCCGGCTTCATGGTGCCGACTGCGCCCATCAACACGACGATCTTGCCCGCTGCGGCGTGGTCCTTCTTCACCAGCAGCGCGTACACGAGTTCGCGCAGCAGCCAGCGGGTGCGCGGGTCGACCCGGCCCATGATCCCGAAGTCGAAGAACACGATCTTGCCGTCGTCGTCGACGTAGAGGTTGCCCGCATGCAGGTCGCCGTGGAACAGCCCGTGGCGCAGGCCGCCTTCGAAGACGCTGAACAGCAGCGCCTTGACCAGTTCGGTGCCGTCGAAGCCCTTCTGCCGGATGGTCTTCACATCGTCGATACGGGTGCCCTGGATGCGCTCCATCGTCAGCACGCGCTCGCTGGTGAGATCCCAATAGACCTGTGGCACACGGATGTTGCGGCCCAGCGGGGAGGCGTGCATGTGCGCGACCCACGCGTCCATCGACTGCGCCTCGAGCCGGAAGTCGAGTTCCTCGGCCAGGTTGTCGGCGAAGTCGGCGACGACGTCTTGAGCGCTCAGGCGCTGACCCAGCTTGGCGAACTCGACCAGCCGCGCGCCGCGCTTGAGGATCTGCAGATCCGCGGCGACCCGCCTGCGGATGCCGGGGCGCTGGATCTTGACAACGACCTCTTCACCGCTGTGCAGCGTCGCGTAGTGCACCTGGGCGATCGACGCGGACGCGAACGGCTTCTCGTCGAAGCTCTTGAACAGGTTCGCGGGTTCGTCGCCGAGGTCCTCGACGAACAGCTTGTGCACCTCTTCGGGGTCCGCGGGCGGAACCCGGTCGAGCAGGCTGCGGAACTCCTTTGACAGCGGTTCCCCGAACGCGCCGGGACTCGACGCGATGATCTGGCCGAACTTGACGTAGGTGGGCCCCAGGTCGGCGAACGCCTGCGGGACCTGCTTGATGATCTTCTGTTGCAGCGAACCGCGGCCGGCGATCTTCGAAACGACCCGCGCGCCGGTACGGGTGATCTGCCAACCCGTGGCACCGACGCGGGCCGCCTCGATCTGCAGGGGGACCCTGTCGAGCTTGGCTACGTCGCGGTGCTGCGTCTTTCGCGTGGCACTCATAACGGCCAGTGTCTCAAAATCCGCGGTGGCCCGTAAAAACCTGTGCACCGGCTCACAGTCGGCCTTCTACGGGCCCCCTGTTGCGGGGTCCCTGTTGCGCCGAAATTGCATTCCAGCAGGCCGCTACTCGCACTTTTCCTGCTGGAATGCCATTTCGCGGCTGATTCATGCCTCGGCGAAACTGCGCTCGACCTCGTCGCGCGTGCGGATCTCGTCGTCGCCCAGCCGGTATGTCAGCAGCGTGTGCGGCACATCGGTGCCCGAGGCCACCCTGGCCTGCGCCTGGCGGAACTCCGGTATCTGGCCCTGCGCGATATGCAGCCCGTTGATCACCGACCAAACGGTCGCCCGGCGCGCGGTGCGCTCGAGGATGTGCGGGTCCTTGTGCTGGATCAACTGCTTAGCCCAGCGCGGCATCGTGTCGCGGATGGCCCAGTTGATCGCGCTCTGCGCCAGCGGCAGGCCCGGCCCCGTGGCGAGCGCCGTGCCGTGCGTGACGGCCAACCGCGGTAGATAGGACTCGAGACAGTCGGCGACCTCGGCCTTCGTCTCGGGCAGGTCGGTACCGCCCAACGCGTGGCCGACCCGCACGAATTCGCGGTAGTAACGATCGATCTTGTTGCCGCGCAACGGGTTCGGATGGTAAAGCTCATGCGCGGTGGCCAGGCCCCACACCACGGTGGCGTAGTTCCAGCGCAACCAGTCCGGGTCGTCGGCGTCGTAACGGGCGCCGTCGGGGCGCGTGCCCTTGATGGTGTGGTGCATCGAACGGACAGCTTTCGCCAGACGCTCGGCGGTCTCGGTCGAGCCGTAGGCGGTGCCGATGAAGAATGCGATCGAGTGGCCGAGACGTACCACCGCGCCCTTGGGGTCGATCTCGGGAACGGCGACCCCCGTTTTCGGGTCGCGCTTGACCAGCCGTGAGTGGTGCATGCCCATCCAGTAGATCGAGGGATCCAGCCGCTCCATGAACGCCGCGCACTGCAGGCCGAAGATCAGCGCCTGCATGTGCGAGTGCACGTGCCAGACCGCGCTGCCGGGGCCGAACCAGCCCGGATCGCCCACCGGCGCGGCGAACTGCATACCGCGGAAGTAATTGCGCCGGATGTCCTTGTCGAAGCGCTGGTTGAGCGCTTCTCCGATGAACTGGTGCGGCAGCAGAATCACGTCGGCTCCTCGGTTCCAAACTCTGGTCACGGCTGTAGCCAGAATACATTTTGGTCACGTATGTGACCAGAGTGGACGTGATGGCGCCTACGCTGGGGTCGTGTCCAGTCCGACCCGATGGGCGGGCGTGCCGCTGACGGACCGCCGCGCCGAGCGCCGAGCGCAGCTGATCGACGCCGCCTTCCGGCTGTTCGGCGATGGCGGCGAGGCTGCCGTGTCGGTGCGGTCGGTGTGCCGCGAATGTGGGCTGAACACACGGTATTTCTACGAGAGCTTCGCCGATACCGACGACCTGCTCGGCGCTGTCTACGACCAGGTGAGCGCCCAACTGGCCGAAGCGATCGAAGGGGCCATGTCGCAGGCAGGCGAATCGCTGCGGGCCAGGACTCGGGCCGGGATCGCCGCGGTGCTCGGCTTCAGCTCCCAGGACCCGCGCCGCGGCCGGGTGCTGTTCACCGATGCGCGGTCGAATCCGGTGCTGGCGGCCCGGCGTGCGGCGACACAGGACTTGTTGCGCGAAGGCGTGCTCACCGAGGGCTGGCGGTTACAGCCCGATACCGACTCGGTCGCCGCCCAGGTCGGCGCGGCGATGTACACCGGTGCGATGGCCGAGCTGGCGCAACAGTGGCTGGCGGGCAGGCTGGGGACCGATCTGGACGCGGTCGTCGAGCACGCCGTCAGTCAGGTGCTGCGGTAGGGCCGGCGAAGTTCTCCCTCAGCGCTCCGACGACCGGACCCCACACCGGTTCGGGTAGGTCATGCCCCATTCCATCGACGACGACGTAACGCGCGCCGTCGACGGCCCGTGCGACGGTGCGGCCGTTGCGCGGTCGCACCAGCGGGTCCTTCGTGCCGTGGATGACGACGGTCGGTGCGGTGATGCGACGGGTGTAGCGGAGCAGGCTGCCGGTGCCGAGGATTGCATCGAACTGACGCAGCATGCCCTGCGGGTAGTCGCTGCGCTCGCGCAGCTCCCGCACCCGGCGGTGTAGCTGCTCGGCGGGCGGTAAGAAGTTGGGCCCGTTGATGATTGCCACGTTGCGGACCTCGTGGGCCAGGCGCTGCTCGAGTGGTGCGTCGCGGGCGGGCGCGCCGAACGCCAGCCGGATCACCCGCAGAGCGGGTAGCGACGAGAACGGCGTCCCCGCGCTCGTCATCACCAGTCCCAGCGATGCCACCCGTTCGGGATGGCGGCCCGCCAGCACCTGCGCGATCATCCCGCCCATGGACGCCCCGACGACGTGCGCGCAGTCGATGCCGAGATGGTCGAGCAGCCCGCGCGCGTCGTCGGCCAGGTCGACCAGCGTGTACGGCACCGGACTGGCGCGGCCCAGCAGATACCGCAGCACCCGCGGATACACCGACCCGTCCGCGCGTTGCCCGTTGAGCTTCGTCGACAACCCGGTGTCGCGGTGGTCGAAGCGAATCACCCGGTAGCCCTGGTCGATCAGCCGCGCGCAGAACCCGTCCGGCCACATCGGCAACTGCGCCCCGACACCCATGATCAGCAGCACCGGCGGATCCGCGGGGTCGCCGAGATCCTCGTAGAAGATGCCGACGTCCCCGCATACCGCGGTGCCGCTACGAACCTGCATGCCCAGCTTTCTACACCTTCCCGGCGACCGGTTCCTTGCCCCACGGCGTCAGCCACGGCGTCGGTTCCCAGTCTTCAAGACCGGCGAGTAGCTCGTAAAGCGTTGCACCGTCGATGGTTTCGCGGATGATATCGGCCTGCCCGGCGTGCCGGGCCAGCTCCTCGATCATGTGCAAGATCACCCAGCGCACCGACCATGCCGACACGTCCTTTGGAAACCAGGGCACATGCGGCGGGATCGGCACCGCTGCGTTCAGGTCGGCGGTCTCGACCAATCGGAGTGTCTCGGCGTTCTGCTCGTCGAACCTGGTCAGGATGCCGGCGAGGGTTTCGTCCTCGCCCATGATGAACTCGCCCTGATAGTCGGCCTGCTGGTCCTCCATCGGCCGTCGGTCGCTCTCGGTCGGCTCGGGAGCGGCCGCGACCCGCTGCATCCACCCGCGTTGGCAGTTGGTGACGTGTTTGATCAAGCCGCCGATCGACAGCGCGCTGACCGACGGTGTCGACCGCGCTTGTTCGTCGGTCAAGCCGAACGCCACGGCGCGGAAGGCGTACTGCTGGGCGGCCACGTACTCGCGCAGACCCTGGCGCTCGTCGGCGACAGGTGGGGGCATAGCGGGCATCTTCAGTTTCCCTTCGGGTTGGTGTGGGCGTACAGGTCTCGGAGGCAAGCGATTTCGGCGCCGTGGTGGATGAACTCGCGATTGATGTGTAGGACGAGCGCGATGAGCGGATGGTCGGCGTAGGGGCCTTCTGCGGGCCCGCACGGTCGGTTCAGGTCCTCGTCGCACAACCCGCGCACCCCGCCGATCCAGGTTTGGTACTGCTCGTCGAGCTGTCGCAGCGCCGTCGCGGCGTCGGTGGCGTACCGCCAGGACTGGTAGTCGGCGTACGGGGCGCCGAAGTGGCTGTGGTTGCGCATCGCGAACACGCCGACGATGACGTGCGCGAGGCGCCAGGCGATCGTCGTGAACGGTGCCGGGGCCGGTTCGGGATAGTCGAAGTCGATCGATCCGTCCGGGTGGACGGTCCAGCAGTCCGGAACCGGTTGCCAGAAGTACTCGTCGTCGGTGAGCCCCTGGAACCGGGGGCGCAGGAAGTTGGTCCAGTGGAAGTCGGTCTGCTCGGCCAACTCGTCGGTGATCCTCGCTGTCGTACTCATGTCGATAGCGTGGCAGAACCTTAGGACAGTTCCGGTCCTAAATCTCCAGCGATTCGTGTGCTACCGGCGCGAGGCACGGAATTTGCAAGCCGTTGCGATCAGCGGACAGAAACAGTCCTGAATCTGTGACACTCTTCGGCTGTGTCGGAGACGACGAGCCGGATACTGCAGCTGCTGGGCCTGCTGCAGTCGCGGCGGGTGTGGACTGGTGAGGGCCTCGCTGAACGGTTGGGGGTCACCACTCGCAGCGTGCGTCGCGACATCGAACGGCTACGCGACCTCGGATACCCCGTCCACGCCAGCAAGGGCCACGGCGGCGGCTATCAACTCGGCGCCGGTGCGGCGTTGCCGCCGTTGCTGCTCGACCCCGACGAGGCCGTCGCGATGGCCGTATGCCTGCGCCTGGCCGCGGGCGGAACAGTGGCGGGCGTCGGCGAATCGGCGCTGCGGGCACTGAGCAAGCTCGATCAGGTGATGCCGTCCAAGCTGCGGTCGCAGGTGGCCGCGGTGCACGAATCTACCGTCACGCTGATGGCCCCGACCTCCGATACACCGGTCGAACCCGACGTTCTGATGGCCCTCGCGCGGGCCTGCCGCGACCACGAGCACGTGGCCGCCGGCTACGTCGTCGACATCCGCGGCAACGCGACCCAGCGCCGGCTCGAGCCCTATCAGCTGGTCACCACCGGCCGGCGCTGGTACCTGCTGGCCTTCGACCGCGACAAGCAGGACTGGCGCAGTCTGCGGCTGGACCGGATGAACGACGTGCGCGCCCAAGGCAGCACCTTCGTGCCCCGCGAGGCGCCCGACGCGGCGACGTACGTGCGGCGGTCGATCAGCAGCTCACCGTACCGTTACGTCGCGCGCGTCCACTTCGACGCCCCGGAAGATGTTGTCGCCCAGCATTTCTCACCGTCATCGGCGACGATCGAACCCGACGGTCCGCACGCATGCGTCGTCACGGCCGGTGCCGACGACCCCGAACGTATGGTGCTCTACTTCGCGACGGTCGGATGCGATTTCCGGGTGCTCTCACCGCCGGAGGTGATACAGGCCGTGGAGGCGGTCTCGAAGCGGCTGCGACGAAGCGTCAGCCGGTGAGCTCGAGGCGGTCGGCCAGCATCAGGAATGCTGATGCGAACGGGTTGTCGGCGGTCTCGGCGCGAAGTTGCTCCCAGTCCAGTTGTTCGCGGACCGCTCGCACCGCGGGAAGCAGTGCGGCGAAGTCGCAATGGTGTTCGTTGAGGGAGTTAAGCTTCTCGCGCATGACCTCGGTGGGCGCCAGCACGCGCATCCGGATCGCGAGCACGTCGTACTCCTCGGCCGCCAGGATCGTTTCCTTGTCGACCGGAACGCCGTTGAGCCGGTGCAGCACGTCGATGACGAAGTCGTCCTCGACGCACGCCTTGAACAACCAGTCCTCAGGAGTGCGCTCGACCCGGAAACCCGCCTCCTCCAGCGTCGCCGCGGCCTTCTCGGTGTCGGGCTCGGCGACCACGAAATCTACGTCGTGCACGGGTTCTGGACCACCGAACACCCACAGCGCGTAGCTGCCGCCGAGAGCGAAATCGGGGCCCTGGGCGCGCAGCGCCGACGCCGCGCGTTTGAGCGCGTCGCGCAGATCATCGTTTCTCTGGGGCACTACTCTCCTGGGGCCGACTGATGGGCTAGCAGCCATTGTGGGTAGCTAGTACCCATGCAGATGCGGATGGCCACCTTCAACATCTTGCACGGGCGCAGTGTGCACGACGGGCTCGTTCACCGAGACCGCCTCGTGGAGGCCGTCCGGGAACTCGACGCCGACATTCTGGCCCTGCAGGAGGTCGACCTCGACCAGCCGCGCTCGGGGATGGCCGACCTGACCGCGGTCGCCGCCGAAGCGATGGGTGCGGTGAGCCACCGGTTCGTGGCGGCGATCTCCGGCACACCCGGTGCCACGTGGATGGCGGCCACCGGCGACGAACAGCCGGGGACCGCCGCCTACGGCATCGCGCTGCTGTCGCGGTTTCCCGCCGAGTCGTGGCAGGTGCTGCGGCTGCCGCGGATTCCGGTGCCGTTTCCGATGTATCTGCCGGGACCGAACCGGGTGAAGGTCGTCAACGAGGAGCCGCGCGCGGCGGTCGTCGGCCAGTTGAACACTCCGCTGGGGCCTCTGACCGTCGCCAACACCCATCTGTCGTTCGTGCCGGGGTGGAATCGGATGCAGCTGCGCCGACTTCTGCGTGACATGCGCGGCTTCCCGTCGCCGCGAGTGCTGATGGGTGATCTGAACATGGTGCCGCAAACGATTCATCGCTGGACCCGCCTGCGACCGCTCGCCTCGGCGGTCACGTTCCCGGCCGATGAGCCCGACCGTCAACTCGACCACATCGTCACCGACGACAGTGGCCTGCGGGTGCAGCGGTGCTGCGCGCCTTCGCTTCCGATCTCGGACCACCGCGCACTCGTCGTCGACATCACCCGCGCCTGATTTCTCAGCTGCGCCGACCGTCGACCGAAACCGCCGTAGGGTTTGGTTGTGCGGGTCATTTCGGCGGAGTCGACGGATCTGTTCGTCGGGCCCGCGGACGCGCTGTCGCAGATCGTGCGGGTGACCTACACCGATGGGGCCGGCGAGGTGCGCGTCGACGGCGACGGGCTGGCGGGCCACGCGCGAGCGGCGGTCGGCGACGGCACCGTGGAGGTGGCGGTCACCGTCATCGACCCGGTCCCCGGTGAGCAGCGGCCGGCGCAGGTCGTCACGGGCGACGGCATCACGCCGTTCGTCTTCACCGTCGCCGAACCCGGCTGGACGATGTACATGATCAGCCACTTTCATTACGACCCGGTGTGGTGGAACACGCAGGCCGCCTACACCAGTGTGTGGAGCGAGGACCCGCCGGGCCGGTGCCGCCAGACCAACGGCTTCGATCTGGTCAGCGCTCATCTCGAAATGGCCCGCAGGGAACCGGAATACAAGTTCGTGCTGGCCGAGGTCGACTACCTCAAACCGTTCTGGGACACCCACCCCGAGGATCGCGACGATCTGCGCCGTTTCATCGCCGAGGGCCGCGTCGAGATCATGGGCGGAACGTACAACGAGCCGAACACCAACCTCACCAGTCCCGAGACGACCATCCGGAACTTCGTGCACGGCATCGGGTTTCAGTGCGACGTACTCGGAGCCGACCCGGCGACGGCCTGGCAGCTCGACGAGTTCGGCCACGACCCGCAGTTTCCGGGGATGGCCGCTGATGCGGGGCTGACGTCGAGTTCATGGGCCCGCGGCCCGCACCATCAGTGGGGCCCGATGGCCGGCGGCGGCGACCCACAGCGCATGCAGTTCAGCAGTGAATTCGACTGGCTATCCCCGTCCGGCCGCGGGTTGCTGACGCATTACATGCCTGCTCACTACGCGGCCGGTTGGTGGATGGATTCGGCGCCGACGCTGGCGGACGCCGAAGCCGAGACCTATCAACTGTTCACGTCGTTGAAGAAGGTGGCGCTGACTCGCAATGTGCTCCTGCCCGTCGGCACCGACTACACGCCACCGAACAAGTGGGTCACCGATATTCATCGAGATTGGAACGCCCGCTACACCTGGCCGCGGTTCATCTGCGCGATACCCAGCCAGTTCTTCGCCGCGGTCCGCGCCGAACTCGCCGAGGCCGGTGTTCAGGCGTCGCCGCAGACCCGGGACATGAACCCGATCTACACCGGCAAAGACGTCTCCTACATCGACACCAAGCAGGCTAACCGGGCTGCCGAAGACGTCGTGCTCGACGCCGAGAAGTTCGCGGTGTTCGCCGGGCTTCTCGGTGGTGCCACGTACCCTCAGGCGGCCCTGGCCAAGGCGTGGGTGCAATTGGCATACGGCGCGCACCACGATGCGATCACCGGCTCGGAATCCGACCAGGTGTACCTCGACCTGCTGACGAGCTGGCGAGACGCGTGGGAGCTGGGAAGGGCCGCCCGTGACCATGCGCTGGCTGTGCTGTCGGGAGCCGTCGACAAACCGGTTGTCGTATGGAATCCCCTCGCGCACAGGCGCACCGACGTCGTCACCGCTCACATCCCGAAGGCGGTCGAATCTGTGCGTGTCGTCGATTCTGCGGGCGAGGAGATGCCCGCTCACGTCGAGCACGGCGGGCGCACGGTCAGCTGGCTCGCCCGCGATGTGCCGTCGCTGGGGTGGCAGTCCTACCGGCTCCTGGACGGTGATGGCGCGGCAGTGGCGTGGGAACCGGTGAGCGGAAACGAGATCGGCAACGACCATTACCGGTTGCGGGTCGATCCGTCACGAGGCGGCGCGGTCGAGTCGTTGGTCGAATGTGGTTCGGGCCGGTCGGTGATCGCTGACGGTGAGGTCGGCAACGAGTTGGCGGTGTACGACGAGTACCCGGCGCATCCCGAGGCGGGTGAGGGGCCGTGGCACCTCCTGCCCACGGGCCCGGTGGCGCGCTCGTCGTCCTCGCCTGCCACGGTGCAGGCCTATCGCGGAGCGCTCGGGGAGCGGCTGGTCATCGAGGGCGTCGTCGCCGATGTGCTGCGCTACACGCAGGTTCTCACGCTGTGGCACGGTGTGGCGCGCGTCGACTGCCGGACCACGATCAACGAATTCACCGGCGCCGACCAGCTGTTGCGGCTGCGCTGGCCGTGCCCGGTGCCCGGTGCGATGCCGGTCAGCGAGGTCGGTGACGCGGTGATCGGACGCGGGTTCGCGCTGCTGCACGAACATGACCGCGAAACGTCGGTCGACGCCGCGACGCATCCGTGGACGCTGGACAACCCGGCATACGGCTGGTTCGGGCTGTCGTCGACGGTGCGGGTCCGGGTCGGCGAGGGGTGTCGGGCGGTCTCGGTTGCCGAGGTGATCATGCCGACCGAAAGCGATTCCGCGATGGCGCGACCGCTGATGGTTGCGCTTGCGCGCGGCGGTGTCACCGCGACGTGCAGCGGCTCAGACAGGCCGCGCTACGGTGATCTCGCCGTCGACTCGAACCTTCCGGATGTGCGGATCGCACTCGGCGGTCCTTGCGAAAACGCGTTCACCACAACCATTCTCGAAGCCGTCGATTCGGTGTACCGCGAGGAGGTGAAGCGACAGCTCGATGCGACCGGTGCGGCCAGGGTCTGGGTGCCTGCGGCCGTCCGGCTGGCGGAGGCGTGGGTGCCGAGCGCGGACCTGCGCGATGTGCGGGCACTACCGGTGCTGGTTCTCGCGGGCCCGGTTCTGGACGATGTGGTGGCGGGTATGGTCGACGACTTGGCCGACTTCGAGATCCTCGTCGAGCAGTCGGCGCCTGCCGATATGGAAGCGTTCGAGGACCGTACGGTGGTGGTGCTGAACCGCGGTGTGCCCGGGTTTGCCGTCGAATCGGATGGCACGCTGAATCTTTCCTTGATGCGGTCGTGTACCGGTTGGCCCTCGGGCACGTGGATCGATCCGCCGCGCCGCACGGCGCCGGACGGGTCCAACTTCCAGTTACAGCACTGGACGCACACGTTCGACTACGCGCTGGTCTCGGGGGACGGCGACTGGCGCCGGGCAGGCGTCTTCGCTCGCAGCGCCGAGTTCTCGAACCCGCTTCTGGCGGTGACGGAGAAGTCAGGAGCGGCGGGTGGCCTGCCGCCGTCGGGATCGTTGTTGGAGATTCAGCCGGCGGGCTCGGTGCGGCTCGGTGCGCTGAAGGCCGCAGGCAACCCACTGGCAAGCGGCAGCGCGCGGCCGGTACACCCATCTGACGGGGTCGCGATGCGGCTGGTCGAAACCATCGGCAGCACAACCGAAGTCACGGTCACCTCGGGGCTGCGCCGGGTGTCCGCCGCGGTCCGGGTGGATCTGCTCGAGCAACCCCGCGTGCAGGAGGTGACGCCGGACGGGCTGTCGTTGCACGGTTTCGAGGTCGCTACCGTGTTGGCCCGGTTCAATCTGCCGCAGGTTCTGCATGCCGACCATGCCGTCCTCGCGCCGGAGGCGGAGCAGGCCCAGCCGCTCTATGCCAGGTACTGGCTGCACAACCGCGGTCCGGCACCGCTTGGCGGGCTGCCGGCCGTCGCCCACCTGCACCCGCAGCACATCATGGCGTCGGATTCTTTAGTGCAGCTTCGTCTCACCGTGGCCAGCGATTGCTACGACGAGGTTCTGCACGGTCGGGTGCGGCTGCTGTGTCCGGACGGCTGGACCGCAGAACCCGGCGTACTGCCGTTCATGCTGCCTCCGGGTGAATACGTCGACACCACCGTGAACGTGACCCCACCGAAAGCGGTGTCACCGGGGCTGTATCCGATACGCGCCGAACTCGCGTTGACGGGTGCGCATGTCTCGATTCCGCCGTCGTGGCGTCAGGTGGTCGAGGACGTATGCGTCGTCGCGGTCGACGCGCCTCCCGACGACACCCTGTTGCGGCTCGTCGCCGGGCCTGAGTCGGTCGACGTGGTGGCCGGTGAGACGTCCCGTATCGGGGTCAGGGTCGGTACCGATGCGTGCGCGGACGTGGCGGTGGAAGCACACCTGATCAGCCCGTGGGGCACGTGGGAATGGTTGGGACCGGGAGTATCCGGTGTCGAGCTGACCGCTAGGGGCACGACCGAGATCAGCTTTGACGTCGCACCGCCGGAATGGGTCGAACCGGGCGAATGGTGGGCGCTGATCCGATTGGCCGCCGCCGGACAACTCGTCTATTCACCCGCGGTGAAGGTGACGGTGCGGTGAGCGCGTCGGCATGGGCGGGCGTCGCGGCGACGGTGGACGGTGTGCCAGTGTCACTCGACGAGGTCGACGCGCGCGAAGCCTCGCTGCGGGCTTCGCGGATTTCCTCCTCGCTGCCGCGTCCCGGCACCAGCGAGGGTCGGCAGCTGCGGCGTTGGCTGACCCAGCTCTTGGTTGCCGAGCGCGTCGTGGCGACGGAGGCCGCGGCACGCGGGTTGAACGTCGATGGCGCGCCGTCCGAGGCCGAGGTGCTGCCGGACATGACCGTGCGGATGGAGATCGGCAGCGTGGCGGCTTCGCTGCTGGCTGACCCGCTGGCCCGCGCCTTGTTCGCCGAGATGACGGCGGGCATCGACGTCGCCGATGACGAGGTGGCGTCGTACCAGGAGCGAAACCCGTTGCGCTTCAGCAATACAGCGGAGGTCGCCGCGCATCTGCGTGCCGCCGCGCGTCGCCGGGCCTTCCGGCTGTGGCTGGACGTCCGGTGTGTGGCGGCCGTCGAACTCGCCCCCGGCTATGAACATCCCGGCGATCCCCGTCAACCCGACAACACCCACCGGCACTGATGGCCGATCTCGCTCTCGCCCTCGATATCGGCGGCACGAAGATCGCCGTCGGTCTCGTCGACGGTGCGGGCACGCTGGTGCACAGGACCGCATCACCGACGCCGGACGGTGATGCGGAAACGACCTGGGCCGCGGTGGATTCGCTGATCACCGAGGCGTTGGCGACCGCCGGTGGACGGATCCGCGGTGTCGGGATCGCCTCGGCCGGGCCGATCGACTTGTCGGCCGGCACCGTCAGCCCGATCAATATCGGCTCGTGGCAACGGTTTCCGATCGTCTCGCGGGTGGCTTCAGTTGTCGGCACGCCGGTGCGACTCGCCGGCGATGGTTTGTGCATGGCGATGGGAGAGCACTGGCGCGGTGCGGGCCGCGGCGCCGACTTCCTGCTCGGCATGGTGGTTTCGACCGGTGTCGGCGGCGGACTGGTGCTCGACGGCGCTCCCTACGACGGCCGGACCGGTAACGCGGGCCACGTCGGTCACATCGTCGTCGATCCGGACGGCGCGCCGTGCACGTGTGGCGGGCGCGGTTGCGTCGAGACCATCGCCGGGGGCCCGCGCATGGCGCAGTGGGCACGGGAGCAGGGGTGGGATGCGCCAGCCGATGCCGACGCCAAGGAACTGGCCGACGCCGCCAACGCAGGAGATCCCCTGGCGCTGAGCGCGTTTCGCCGTGGTGCAGTCGCGGTGGGCGCGATGATCGCGTCGGTCGGCGCGGTCTGCGACCTGGACCGGGTCGCGATCGGCGGGGGCGTGGCCAAGGCCGGGGCGCTGCTGTTCGACCCCGTCCGGGAAGCACTCGCCTCCTACGCCGGGCTGGACTTCATCCGCGGCATCGAGGTGGTGCCCGCCGAACTCGGCGGCGACGCGGGCCTCGTCGGGGCGGCGGCCTTGCTGCGGCAGCAGACGGGAGACGGCTGACTAAGCCGGTTGCGTGCGCTTTCGTGTCTGCCGGGAGTGCCTGCGGTCCATGTGGTTTCGGCCCCAGTCGCACAGGCTCTGCAGCACCGGGGCAAGCGTCATGCCGTATTCCGAGATCGAGTAGTGCACGCACGGCGGCACGGTGCGGGCATCGTGGCGGTCGATGATGCCGTCGGCGACCAACTCGTGCAGATGGCGGATGAGCATGCGCTCGGTGATGTCGGGGATGCTGCGCCGCAGTTCCGCGGTGCGCATCGGACCGTCCTGAAGTCGCCACAGGATGGTGCCCTTCCACCGCCCGTCGATGACCGTCAGCGCGGTGTCGATCGGGCATTCGTTGACGCCCTTCTTGGAAACCGCCACGACTCCTCCTGAGCTGACAAATTTGGCAGTACCTTGTTTTGTGGCAGCGTAACGGGCACGGTCGAGGGATGGAACCAATCATTGGAGTGCTGGCCCTGCTGATCGTCGGACCGTTGGTCGGCGTCGAGCTCGCGGTCGCGGTGTTCCTGAACCCCGTCCTGGGCCGGCTGCCCGACGGGGCGTTCGCGCAGGCCCGCAGCGACAGCGGGCGGGTGCTGGGCACGGTGATGCCGTTCTGGTACGCAGGGGCGCTGGTGGTGTTGATCGTGGCCGCAGTGCTGTTGCGGGTGGACTGGCTGTTCATCACCGCGGCGCTGACCATGGCCTTGGCGGTGGTGGCGACCGTGGCGCTGATGGTGCCGATCAACAACCGGATCGGGCGCTGGTCTGGCGGCGCCGACGCCGACCGCGGGCTGGCGCGCCAGTGGGACCGGCTGCACTGGCGGCGGGTGGGCCTCCTTGTGGTGGTGTTCGGGCTGGCGGTCGCTGCACTCGCCGGGGTGTAGGCGGTTTGTGCACGCTCGCGACCGGGTGAGCGTGCGCAAGCGGCTGGAAAATCGGGGCGTGTCGTGGGCAAACGCGCACGCTCGCGGAGATGGGGGAGGTGCGTTTTGGCTGATGAGGGGGCGGTCGGCTATTCTTGACGGCGTTCCACCGAAGACCGTCGGTCACCGATGAGCGCTCGCGCGAAGAGCACATAGCTCGAGCAATCGGTTGAAGGTCCCGGATCACCCGGGCGGCCCACGCAGGAGGACGAGGCTACAGCTTTGTGCGCCCCGACCTGTCTGCGTCGGGGCGTTCGTCGTTTTTCGGCCCCGCAACCCTCACTCGGCCCACGGTCCCCATCCACGAGGAGGCATGCATGGCCAAGGCTGACAAGGCCACCGCGGTTGCCGACATCGCCGAGCAGTTCAAGGAGGCTTCGGCGACGCTCGTCACCGAGTACCGCGGGCTGACGGTGGCCAACCTCAAGGACCTGCGCCGTTCGCTCGGTGATTCCGCCACCTACACAGTCGCCAAGAACACGCTGGTCAAGCGTGCCGCGGCGGAGGCGGGCATCGAGGGGCTCGACGAGTTGTTCGTCGGTCCCACCGCGATCGCGTTCGTCAAGGGCGAGGCCGTCGACGCCGCCAAGGCGATCAAGAAGTTCGCCAAGGACAACAAGGCCCTCGTCATCAAGGGCGGCTATATGGACGGCCGCCCGCTGAGCGTGTCCGAGGTCGAGCGCATCGCCGACCTGGAGTCGCGCGAGGTGCTGCTGGCCAAGATGGCCGGCGCGATGAAGGCGAATCTGTCCAAGGCCGCCGGCCTGTTCAACGCTCCGGCGTCGCAGGTCGCCCGGCTGGCCGCCGCTCTGCAAGAGAAGAAGGCCGGCGAAGAAGCCGCTTAACCCACCCCAACCCGCGATTTGTGGAGCCGCACCGGCGCTGACCGCCGCCAGGACTCCGCAAATCGCAACTAGAAGTAAGAATCAGAAAGGACCACTCATGGCCAAGCTGTCCACCGACGAGCTGCTCGACGCGTTCAAGGAACTGACGCTGCTGGAGCTCTCCGAGTTCGTCAAGAAGTTCGAGGAGACCTTCGAGGTCACCGCCGCTGCCCCGGTCGCCGTCGCGGCTGCCGGCCCCGCCGCCGGTGGCGCCCCCGCCGAGGCCGCCGAGGAGCAGTCTGAGTTCGACGTCATCCTCGAGGGTGCCGGCGACAAGAAGATCGGCGTCATCAAGGTCGTCCGCGAGATCGTCTCCGGCCTGGGTCTCAAGGAGGCCAAGGACCTCGTCGACGGCGCTCCCAAGCCGCTGCTCGAGAAGGTCGACAAGGCCGCCGCCGACGACGCCAAGGCCAAGCTCGAGGCCGCGGGCGCGACGGTCACCGTCAAGTAACACCACGCCGGCTCGCCGGCACTACCACAACTGTGGGGTCGATCCAGCAAACGGGTCGGCCCCACAGTCGTTTTCTCGGTGGGTCACAATCGACACCAGACTCGTGTTGTGGCCGGAAGCGGTAGGCTACAGTGACTCAAGCCACAAGCGGTGAAGCCTGTGGCGTGACGATGATTGGCGGAAGGATCTCGCGTGGGCATTGGCATCCAGATTGAGGGACTGACCAAGTCCTTCGGCCCCCAGCGAATCTGGGAGGACGTCACATTCGACTTGCCGCCCGGCGAGGTGAGCGTTCTGCTCGGCCCCTCCGGTACGGGCAAGTCCGTGTTCTTGAAGTCGCTGATCGGGTTGCTGCGCCCGGAGCGCGGCAGCATCATCGTCGACGGCACCGACGTGATCCAGTGCACCGCCAAGGAGCTCTACGAGATCCGCACGCTGTTCGGCGTGATGTTCCAGGACGGCGCGCTGTTCGGCTCGATGAGCCTCTACGACAACACCGCTTTCCCCTTGCGTGAGCACACCAAGAAGAAGGAAAGCGAAATCCGCCAGATCGTCATGGAGAAGCTCGAGCTGGTCGGTCTGGCCGGCGACGAGAACAAGTTCCCCGGCGAGATCTCCGGTGGTATGCGCAAGCGTGCCGGGCTGGCCCGCTCCCTGGTACTCGATCCGCAGATCATCCTCTGCGACGAGCCGGACTCGGGTCTGGACCCGGTTCGTACCGCCTACCTTTCCCAGCTGCTGATCGACATCAACGCGCAGATCGACTGCACGATCCTCATCGTGACGCACAACATCAACATCGCCCGCACCGTGCCCGACAACATGGGCATGCTGTTCCGCAAGCACCTGGTGATGTTCGGTCCGCGCGAGGTGCTGCTGACCAGCGACGAGCCCGTCGTGCGGCAGTTCCTCAACGGTCGCCGTATCGGTCCGATCGGTATGTCCGAGGAGAAGGACGAGTCGACGATGGCCGAAGAGCAGGCCATGATCGACGCCGGTCACCACGACGGCGGTGTCGAGGAGATCGAGGGTGTGCCGCCGCAGATCCAGGCGACGCCCGGTATGCCGGAGCGCCAGGCCGTCTACCGCAGGCAGGCCCGGGTGCGCGAGATCATGCACACCCTGCCGCCCAAGGCGCAGGAAGCCATCCGTGCCGACCTCGAAGGCTCGAACACCCACTCGGGCAGCGCCTTCCCGGACGCCACGACGGCCCGGCACAGCACCGTCGATGAAGAAGCCCCGACGGGCGCCATCCCGCGCGCACAGCAGTAGGCCGCCGATGTGACGTCGATGAGCGCTCGCGCTAAGAGATGACGCGCGAATATCATCCGACGTTCTGCCGGATCTGCGAACCGCTGTGCGGCATGATCGCGACCGTCGAGGACGGCCGGCTGATCGAACTGCGCCCCGACAAGAACCATCCCGTCTCGTCGGGATTCGCCTGCCAGAAGGGCATCGCCTTCACCGAGGTGGTCAACGACCCCGACCGGGTCACCACGCCACTGCGGCGACGCGCTCGCGCTGACGGTCTTCGCGCAAGCGGTCCCCCGCAAGCGGGTGGTGCCCCCACATCCGAAGGAGGCTTCGAACCCGTTAGCTGGGACGAGGCGATGACCGACATCGCTGGTCGGCTCACCGAGATCCACCGCAGGCACGGGGCGGGCGCGATCGGCTGGTATTTCGGCAACCCGGGTGCGTTCAGCTACTCATACACGCTGAGCCTGAGCATGCTGATGGGTGGATTCGGCCTCGGTCTGCGCGGCGGTCCCGGCCGGGGCCTGCACGTGTTCACCGCAGGCTCGCAGGACGTGAACAACCGCTTCGTCGCCAGCCAGTTGCTGTACGGGTCGCCGCTTGCGCTGCCCGTACCCGATGTGTTGCGCACCGACTTCCTCGTGGTCATCGGCGCCAACCCCGTCATCTCACACGGCAGCGTGCTCACCGCGCCGCGGATCCGGGACCGCATGCACGACATCGTCAAGCGGGGTGGCCGCGTGCTGGTCGTCGATCCCCGCAGGACCGAGACGGCGGCGCAGTTCGAGTGGCTGGGCATCGTCCCCGACGGCGACGCCTACCTGCTGCTGTCCTTATTGCATGTGATGTTCGGTGAGAACCTGGCCGACCGCCGACGCCTCGCGGAGCAAGCGAACGGCGCGGAGTGGCTCGAGCGGCTGGCCGAACCGTTCAACCCCGAAGTCACCGAGGCGCACACCGGGATCGACCCCGACACCGTCCGCACGCTGGCCCGCGACCTGGTCGGGACCGAACGGGCAGCGGTGTACGGACGTGTCGGCACCAGCATCGGCGAGAACGGGACGCTGACGACGTATCTGCTGGATGCCGTCAACCTGGTGGCCGGCAATCTCGACGTGGCGGGCGGCAGCATGTTCGGCCGGCTCGGCATGCCGGGGGAGCGGTGGCTCAACAAGGCCGGCGGGGCACTACTGCGCACCGTCTACACCCGCAAACGGTCACGCATCGGCGGATTTCCCTCCGTCCTCGGTTCCGAACCCGCGGGCGTGATGGCCAAGGAGATCGCCACGCCGGGACGCGGACAGGTCAGGGCCTTGTTCGTCGGTGCGGGCAACCCAGTGCTTTCCGTGCCCAACGGCGACGAATTCGAGACCGCGTTGGAGTCCCTGGAGCTGATGGTCGGGATCGACCTCTACCTCAACGAGACGCTGGCGCACTGCGATTACGTGCTGCCCGCGACGTCGATGTACGAACGCGACGACTTCCCGCTGCCGTTCCAGACGCTGCAACCCACACCGTTCCGGCAAGCCACCGAGGCCGTCGTCGCTCCGGTGGGCCAGGCCCGCCCAGAGTGGGAGATCATCGACGATCTCACCGCCAGGATGTGGCGGTCGACGCCCGGCCTCACGATGCTTGCCGGTGTGCGAAAGGTGTTGTCGGCGTTTCGTGTTCAACTCACCCCGCGGACGCTCGCCGATGCCGTGATCCGGTTGGCCGAGGGCGGGGACCGGTTTGGCCTGCGGCGCGGATTGAGCTTCGCCAAACTCACCGGCAACCGTCCGCACGGCGTCGTGCTGGCGGACCATCTGCGGGCCGGCGTGCTGCGGGACATCGTCGTCTACCGCGGCCGCCTGGTGCGCCTGCGCCACGACGAGATCGCCGCCGAGGTCGACAAGCTGTCGCGTCGCCGCGTCGCCGACGGCTATCCGATGCGGCTGATCGGCATGCGTGAGGCGCGGTCGGAGAACTCGTGGATGCACAACTCGCCGCTCCTGATGCGCGGTGAACGTACGCACCGAGCGCTCATGCACGTCGACGACGCGACAGCCGCCGGCATCGTCGACGGCGACACCGTCCGGATCACCTCGCCGCACGGCCAGATCGAGGTTGCGGTCACCGCCACCAAGGACATCGTGGCCTCCGTGATTGCGGTCCCGCATGGTTGGGGACACAAGGGCACGGCCGGCTGGCGGGTCGCCAACGACGCGGGCGGCGCCAATGTCAACCTGTTGATGTCCAGCGATCCGGCCGATATCGAGAGCCTGGCCGGGATGGCCCGGTTGACCGGTGTCCCGGTGCGTGTCGAGCGGGTCGCCTCGGTGGTCGCGCCATCCCGGCACGCGCAAACTTTCGCATAAGGCCGGTTCGCGGCCAGCAAACCCGTTATCTTTCTCCCGTCGTCGAGCGGGAGAGGTCATGGTCGACCGGTTTCTGGTGTGGTTGAGAGCGGGTGTCGTCACCGCGGGACTGTCGGTGGCAATCCTCGCCGGTGCGGGTGCGGCGATCGCCGACGACGGTTCGTCGTCGGATGGCGGTGGGTCCGCGTCCTCCGAGTCGTCGAATTCCGCTGACAGTGCGAAGGATTCGGCCGCCGGCGAATCGTCGGCAAGCACCGCCTCGTCCCGGGCCTCGAACGCAGCCACCGCGCGCACGACCGGCGTCGCGCCACGCACCCGCGTCGGCGCGAAGGCGCCCGACGACACGAAGGATGCGAAGAGTTCCGACGCCACCGACGAGGCGGACCGGAGCGCCGACCGGAATAGGCCCGCGGCGACGCCGAAAGACGCCGACACCGCAACAGCTGAGGCAAAGGACGCCGAAATGGCCGCCACGGTCACCGACGATTCTCCGGCCACCGACGCCGTGGTGGAGCAGCCGGTGGTCGAGCAGCCCGTGACCGAGCAACCGGTGGTCGACGATTCCGCGAACGAGGTACCCACGACCGACGCCGAGGTGATCGAAGAGGTCGCGACGTCACGCTCGAACCGTGACCACACAGACCAGCGGGCGACGGCCGTGCTCTCTCCGAACGCCGCCACCGCCACCCGGGAAACCACCACCGGCCCCACCGAAGACACGGCCGTCAAGAAGGCCGCGCTCGTCGCCGAAATCGACCGCACCGTCGACCCGGCCGCCGCCGAGGAACGCACTGCGGTCGTCCTCGAACAGCCGGCCGCCACCGTCGTCGAGGACACCGAGGAAATCGGTGTGCACGCGGTGGCCTTCGCGTCGGCGCCACCGGCGGTGACCACCGCGACCGCACCCCAGATCCCGCTCATCCTGCGGGTGATCGGCACGATCGTGTTCGACCTCTACGCCGTCGCGACCCGGCTCCTGGGCGGCCCGCCGATCCTGCCGCCCAACAGCACGGTCACCGTGCGCTCCTCGACGCTGCGAATCGACTGCGCATGCGCCGAAGGGGAAGGGGTGGAGGTGCCCGCCGACTGGTACATCCCGCAGACAGCCGAAGGCGCGCCACCGCCTGATCGGCTGGTCTATCTGCAGCACGGCTTCCTCGCCAGCGCCCCGTGGTACAGCCACACCGCGGCCGCGCTGGCGGAACGCACCAACAGCATCGTGGTCGCGCCGTCGGTCAGCTCGAACTTCTTCGCTCTCGACGGATGCTGGCTGGGAGGTGCGCCGATGCACGAGGCGATGGCGGGACTGTTCGACGACGAGAACACCGCGTTGCTCGAGAGCGCGCGCGCCGCCGGCTATTCCGGCCCGATCCCGGATCGCGTCGTGCTGATGGGCCACTCGCTCGGCGGCGGTGCCGTCTCGGGCGTGGCCGGCTACATGGTCGACAAGCAAACCGTCGACCGGCTCGCCGGGGTGGTGCTGCTCGACGGTGTCGCGCTCGGCGACCCGGCGGTGATGACGGAGTCGCTGAGGAAGGTTCCGCAGGATATCCCGATCTATCAGCTCGCCGCGCCGGTCTACATGTGGAACAACTTCGGCGCCGGCCTCGACGCGACCCTTGCGGCGCGGCCCGGCCAATTCGTCGGCGTAACGCTCGTCAACGGCTCACACGTCGACGCCATGCGGGGCGGCAATCCACTGATTCAGTTCGCGCAGGAGCTGGTCGCCGGGTTCTCGCGCCCCGAGAACTCCGCGGCCGCGCAGATGCTGATGGTCGGTTGGGTCAACGACATGTTCGACCCGGAGGGGGCCAAGGAGGGCGTCTACCTGCAGCCCGGCGAGCAGTACAGCTTCGACACCCCGGCGGGCAGGGCCACCGTGGTCGCGCTGCCCAACACCCTGACCAAGCCGTTCCTGCTGAACTTCCTGGAGCCGTTCATGCCGTTGGCCGACGGCTTGTTCTCTATGGATCCGGTATGCGTCCGCGAATCGGTGGGCTCGACCGGGTCCGGGCACTGCAGCAACGCGATCGCCGCCTGACGCAAAACTCCACAACAACCCGTGTTATCTCTTGACGGGAAGCCGCCGAGGGGCCAATCTGTTCTGCAGCAATGTATGGACGTATGAGAAGGATCGAGTCGCCAGCCAGCGCCCCGATGCGTGCCATACATGCGGTTGGGTTGTGGATGTTTTGCGGATGTTGAGGAATACGCCGTCCTGCGGTACTGTTGGACGTTGCGCTGGCTGCATCCTGCCCACCTAAACCCGCACCTGACACCGATGTCCTAGCCTGAGCCCAGCTCAGTGATCTAGTCGCGTGCCGTGCGTTCGGGAAGTTTGTGGTCGTGAGTGGCCAGCCGAACCGACGCAGATATCGCGACGAAACGGACCGGTGGTCTACCGGGACGATAGTCGCATGAGGTGCTGGAAGGATGCATCTTGGCAGGGTCCCGCCCAAGCAAGACAGCAGAAGCTACTAAAAACTCCGTCCCCGGAGCACCAAACCGAATTTCCTTTGCAAAGCTCCGTGAGCCCCTCGAGGTTCCCGGGCTTCTTGACGTTCAAACCGAGTCTTTCGAATGGCTGATCGGCTCCGAGGCCTGGCGTGAGAAGGCCAAGGAGCGCGGCGAGGAGAACCCCGTTGGTGGCCTCGAAGAGGTGCTCTCCGAGCTGAGCCCGATCGAGGACTTCTCCGGCTCGATGTCGCTGTCCTTCTCCGATCCGCGCTTCGACGAGGTCAAGGCCCCCGTCGACGAGTGCAAAGACAAGGACATGACGTACGCGGCGCCGCTGTTCGTCACCGCGGAGTTCATCAACAACAACACCGGTGAGATCAAGAGCCAGACGGTCTTCATGGGCGACTTCCCGATGATGACCGAGAAGGGCACGTTCATCATCAACGGCACCGAGCGTGTCGTGGTGAGCCAGCTGGTCCGCTCGCCGGGCGTCTACTTCGACGAGAACATCGACAAGTCCACCGAGAAGACGCTGCACAGCGTCAAGGTGATCCCCGGCCGCGGTGCGTGGCTGGAGTTCGACGTCGACAAGCGCGACACCGTCGGGGTGCGCATCGACCGCAAGCGCCGTCAGCCGGTCACCGTGCTGCTCAAGGCGCTCGGTTGGACCAGCGAGCAGATCACGGAGCGGTTCGGCTTCTCCGAGATCATGATGTCGACGCTGGAGAAGGACAACACCGCCGGAACCGACGAGGCGCTGCTCGACATCTACCGCAAGCTGCGCCCGGGCGAGCCGCCGACCAAGGAGTCCGCGCAGACCCTGCTGGAGAACCTGTTCTTTAAGGAGAAGCGCTACGACCTGGCCCGCGTCGGCCGCTACAAGGTCAATAAGAAGCTGGGCATCACCGAGAATCCGGAACAGACCACGGCGACCACGCTGACCGAAGAGGACGTCGTCGCCACCATCGAGTACCTGGTGCGCCTGCATCAGGGCGATAAGACGATGACCGTTCCGGGTGGTGTCGAGGTTCCCGTCGAGGTCGATGACATCGACCACTTCGGCAACCGTCGTCTGCGCACCGTCGGCGAGCTGATCCAGAACCAGATCCGGGTCGGCCTGTCGCGGATGGAGCGCGTCGTGCGTGAGCGCATGACGACGCAGGACGTCGAGGCGATCACGCCGCAGACCTTGATCAACATCCGTCCCGTCGTGGCCGCGATCAAGGAGTTCTTCGGCACCAGCCAGCTGTCGCAGTTCATGGACCAGAACAACCCGCTGTCGGGTCTGACCCACAAGCGCCGCCTGTCGGCGCTGGGTCCCGGCGGGCTGTCCCGTGAGCGCGCCGGCCTCGAGGTCCGCGACGTGCACCCCTCGCACTACGGTCGCATGTGCCCGATCGAGACTCCGGAGGGTCCGAACATCGGCCTGATCGGCTCGCTGTCGGTGTACGCGCGGGTGAACCCGTTCGGCTTCATCGAGACGCCGTACCGCAAGGTCAAGGACGGTGTTGTTACGGATGACATCGAGTACCTGACCGCCGACGAGGAGGACCGCCACGTCGTGGCGCAGGCCAACTCGCCGATCGATGACAAGGGCCGCTTCGTCGAGGAGCGCGTCCTGGTCCGCCGCAAGGGCGGCGAGGTCGAGCAGATCTCGTCGAGCGAGGTGGACTACATGGACGTCTCGCCGCGCCAGATGGTGTCGGTCGCGACGGCCATGATCCCGTTCCTCGAGCACGACGACGCCAACCGCGCCCTGATGGGTGCCAACATGCAGCGCCAGGCGGTTCCGCTGGTGCGCAGCGAGGCCCCGCTGGTCGGCACCGGGATGGAGTTGCGTGCCGCGATCGACGCCGGCGACGTCGTCGTCGCCGACAAGGCGGGCGTGATCGAGGAGGTCTCGGCCGACTACGTCACCGTGATGGCCGACGACGGCACCCGGCACACCTACCGGATGCGCAAGTTCGCGCGGTCGAACCACGGCACCTGCGCCAACCAGCGTCCGATCGTGGACGCCGGCCAGCGGGTCGAGGCGGGTCAGGTCATCGCCGACGGGCCGTGCACCGAGAACGGTGAGATGGCGCTGGGCAAGAACCTGCTCGTGGCGATCATGCCGTGGGAGGGCCACAACTACGAGGACGCGATCATCCTGTCCAACCGCCTGGTGGAAGAGGACGTGCTCACCTCGATTCACATCGAGGAGCACGAGATCGACGCCCGCGACACCAAGTTGGGCGCCGAGGAGATCACCCGGGACATCCCGAACGTCTCCGATGAGGTGCTGGCCGACCTCGACGAGCGCGGCATCGTCCGCATCGGTGCCGAGGTCCGCGACGGCGACATCCTGGTCGGCAAGGTCACCCCGAAGGGTGAGACCGAGCTGACCCCGGAGGAGCGGCTGCTCCGTGCGATCTTCGGTGAGAAGGCGCGCGAGGTCCGCGACACGTCGCTCAAGGTGCCCCACGGTGAGTCCGGCAAGGTCATCGGCATCCGCGTGTTCTCCCGCGAGGATGACGACGAGCTGCCCGCCGGCGTCAACGAGTTGGTCCGCGTCTACGTCGCGCAGAAGCGCAAGATCTCCGACGGCGACAAGCTGGCCGGACGCCACGGCAACAAGGGCGTCATCGGCAAGATCCTGCCCGTCGAGGACATGCCGTTCCTGCCTGACGGCACCCCGGTGGACATCATCTTGAACACCCACGGTGTGCCGCGTCGTATGAACATCGGTCAGATCCTGGAGACCCACCTCGGGTGGGTGGCCAAGAGCGGCTGGAAGATCAACGGTTCACCGGACTGGGCGAACGCGCTGCCCAAGGAGCTGCTGGAGTCCGAGCCGGGAAGTATCGTCTCGACACCGGTGTTCGACGGTGCCCGCGAGAACGAGCTGCAGGGTCTGCTGGGGTCCACGCTGCCCAACCGCGACGGCGAGACGCTCGTCGACGAGGACGGCAAGGCGATGCTGTTCGACGGTCGCAGTGGCGAGCCGTTCCCGTATCCGGTGACGGTGGGCTACATGTACATCCTCAAGCTGCACCACTTGGTGGACGACAAGATTCACGCTCGCTCCACCGGGCCGTACTCGATGATCACCCAGCAGCCGCTGGGCGGTAAGGCGCAGTTCGGTGGCCAGCGGTTCGGCGAGATGGAATGTTGGGCCATGCAGGCCTACGGCGCGGCCTACACGCTGCAGGAGCTGTTGACCATCAAGTCCGACGACACCGTCGGCCGGGTCAAGGTGTACGAGGCGATCGTCAAGGGCGAGAACATCCCCGAGCCGGGCATCCCCGAGTCGTTCAAGGTGTTGCTCAAGGAATTGCAGTCGCTGTGCCTCAACGTCGAGGTGCTGTCGAGTGACGGCGCCGCGATCGAGATGCGTGACGGCGACGACGAGGACCTGGAGCGCGCTGCGGCGAACCTGGGAATCAACTTGTCGCGCAACGAATCTGCCTCTGTCGAGGATTTGGCCTAATAGTTTTCTAGTCCCGAAAGGGGAAAGGGAGTTACGTGCTAGACGTCAACTTCTTCGATGAACTCCGTATCGGTCTCGCGACCGCGGACGACATCCGCAACTGGTCATTCGGCGAGGTCAAGAAGCCCGAGACCATCAACTACCGCACGCTGAAGCCGGAGAAGGACGGCCTGTTCTGCGAGAAGATCTTCGGACCGACTCGCGACTGGGAGTGCTACTGCGGCAAGTACAAGCGCGTCCGCTTCAAGGGCATCATCTGTGAGCGCTGCGGCGTCGAGGTCACTCGCGCCAAGGTGCGTCGTGAGCGGATGGGCCACATCGAGTTGGCCGCACCCGTAACGCACATCTGGTACTTCAAGGGTGTGCCTTCGCGGCTGGGCTATCTGCTCGACCTGGCGCCGAAGGATCTCGAGAAGATCATCTACTTCGCCGCCTACGTCATCACCGCCGTCGACGACGAGATGCGCCACAACGAGCTGTCCACGCTGGAAGCCGAAATGGCCGTGGAGCGCAAGGCCGTTGAGGATCAGCGCGATCTCGATCTGGCCGAGCGGTCCCAGAAGCTCGAGGCCGACCTGGCCGAGCTGGAGAAGGAAGGCGCCAAGAGCGACGTGCGCCGCAAGGTGCGCGACGGTGGCGAGCGCGAGATGCGTCAGATCCGCGACCGGGCCCAGCGCGAGCTGGACCGGCTCGAGGAGATCTGGACCACCTTCACCAAGCTGGCGCCCAAGCAGCTCGTCGTCGATGAGGTGCTCTACCGGGAACTGCAGGACCGTTACGGCGAGTACTTCACCGGTGCGATGGGCGCCGAGGCGATCAAGAAGCTCATCGAGAACTTCGACATCGAGGCCGAGGCCGAGGAGCTGCGCGAGGTCATCCGAAGTGGCAAGGGGCAGAAGAAGCTCCGTGCGCTGAAGCGGCTCAAGGTGGTCGCGGCGTTCCAGCAGTCGAGCAACTCGCCGATGGGCATGGTGCTCGACGCCGTTCCGGTGATCCCGCCGGAGCTGCGCCCGATGGTGCAGCTCGATGGTGGCCGGTTCGCGACGTCGGACCTCAACGACCTGTACCGCCGCGTGATCAACCGCAACAACCGGTTGAAGCGACTGATCGATCTCGGCGCGCCGGAGATCATCGTCA
Organism: Mycolicibacterium flavescens; assembly: GCA_900637135.1. Lineage (NCBI taxonomy): Bacteria > Bacillati > Actinomycetota > Actinomycetes > Mycobacteriales > Mycobacteriaceae > Mycobacterium > Mycolicibacterium flavescens. Next base: position 4,273,145 of record LR134353.1, on the reverse strand, counting down.
ACAACGAGAAGCGCATGCTGCAGGAGTCGGTGGACGCGCTGTTCGACAACGGCCGCCGCGGCCGTCCGGTCACCGGACCGGGCAACCGTCCGCTCAAGTCGCTGTCGGATCTGTTGAAGGGCAAGCAGGGTCGGTTCCGCCAGAACCTGCTCGGTAAGCGCGTCGACTACTCCGGCCGTTCGGTCATCGTGGTCGGCCCGCAGCTCAAGCTGCACCAGTGCGGTCTGCCCAAGCTGATGGCTCTGGAGCTGTTCAAGCCGTTCGTGATGAAGCGTCTGGTGGATCTCAACCACGCGCAGAACATCAAGAGCGCCAAGCGCATGGTCGAGCGTCAGCGTCCGCAGGTGTGGGATGTCCTCGAAGAGGTCATCGCCGAGCATCCGGTTCTGCTGAACCGTGCGCCGACGCTGCACCGCCTCGGTATTCAGGCCTTCGAGCCGCAGCTGGTGGAGGGCAAGGCCATTCAGCTGCACCCGTTGGTCTGCGAGGCGTTCAACGCCGACTTCGACGGTGACCAGATGGCCGTGCACCTTCCGCTGTCGGCGGAGGCGCAGGCCGAGGCACGCATCCTGATGCTGTCGTCGAACAACATCCTGTCCCCGGCGTCGGGTCGGCCGTTGGCCATGCCGCGTCTGGACATGGTGACCGGCCTGTTCTACCTGACGACGATGATCGAGGGCGATGCCGGCGAGTACACGCCTGCCGCCAAGGATCAGCCGGAGACCGGTGTGTACAGCTCGCCCGCCGAGGCCATCATGGCGATGGACCGCGGTGCGCTGTCGGTGCGGGCCAAGATCCGCGTGCGGTTGACGCAGCTGCGTCCGTCCGCCGATCTGGAAGCCGAGCTGTTTCCGGAGGGCTGGAAGCCGGGCGACGCCTGGACCGCGGAAACCACGCTGGGCCGGGTGATGTTCAACGAGCTTCTGCCGCACGGCTATCCGTTCGTCAACGAGCAGATGCACAAGAAGGTCCAGGCGCGGATCGTCAACGATCTCGCCGAGCGCTACCCCATGATCGTGGTCGCGCAGACCGTGGACAAGCTCAAGGACGCCGGCTTCTACTGGGCCACCCGTTCGGGTGTCACTGTGTCGATGGCCGATGTGTTGGTGCCACCGCAGAAGCAGGAGATCCTGGACCGCTACGAGAAGGAAGCCGACCAGATCGAGAAGAAGTACCAGCGCGGTGCTCTCAACCACGACGAGCGCAACGACGCACTGGTCAAGATCTGGCAGGACGCCACCGAAGAGGTCGGCGAGGCGCTGCGGGCGCACTACCCGAAGGACAACCCGATCATCACGATCGTCGACTCGGGTGCCACGGGTAACTTCACGCAGACCAGGACCCTGGCCGGCATGAAGGGTCTGGTGACCAACCCGAAGGGTGAGTTCATCCCGCGTCCGATCAAGTCCTCGTTCCGCGAGGGCCTGACGGTGCTGGAGTACTTCATCAACACCCACGGTGCCCGAAAGGGCCTGGCGGACACCGCTCTTCGTACCGCCGACTCGGGTTACCTGACCCGTCGTCTGGTCGACGTGAGCCAAGACGTCATCGTTCGCGAGACCGACTGCGAGACCGAGCGCGGCATCAACGTCACGCTGGCCGAGCTGCAGGGCTCCGGAAAAGACGCAGCCTTGGTGCGCGATCAGCACATCGAGACGTCGGCCTACGCGCGGACGCTGGCCACCGACGCCGTCGACAAGGACGGCAACGTGGTCGTCGAGCGCGGTCACGACCTGGGCGACCCGGCGATCGAGGCGCTGCTGGCCGCGGGCATCACCGAGGTGAAGGTCCGCTCCGTGCTGACCTGTGCCACGGGCACCGGCGTGTGCGCGATGTGTTACGGCCGCTCGATGGCGACGGGCAAGCTCGTCGACATCGGTGAGGCCGTCGGCATCGTCGCCGCGCAGTCCATCGGCGAGCCCGGCACGCAGCTGACCATGCGCACGTTCCACCAGGGCGGCGTCGGTGAGGACATCACTGGTGGTCTGCCTCGCGTGCAGGAGCTGTTCGAGGCCCGCATCCCGCGGAACAAGGCGCCGATCGCCGACGTCACCGGCCGGGTGCAACTCGAGGAGGGCGAGCGCTTCTACAAGATCACCATCGTTCCCGACGATGGCGGCGAAGAAGTGGTGTACGACAAGCTCTCCCGTCGTCAGCGCCTGAAGGTGTTCAAGCACGACGACGGCACCGAGCGCCTGCTCGCCGACGGCGACCACGTCGAGGTGGGGCAGCAGCTGATGGAAGGTGCTGCCGACCCGCACGAGGTGCTGCGTGTCCAGGGCCCCCGCGAGGTGCAGATCCACCTCGTCAAGGAGGTCCAGGAGGTCTACCGCGCTCAGGGCGTGTCGATCCACGACAAGCACATCGAGGTCATCGTCCGGCAGATGCTGCGTCGCGTCACGATCATCGACTCGGGCAGCACGGAGTTCCTGCCCGGCTCGCTGACCGAACGTGGCGAGTTCGAGACCGAGAACCGTCGGGTGGTCGCCGAGGGCGGCGAGCCCGCGGCCGGTCGTCCGGTGCTGATGGGTATCACGAAGGCGTCGCTGGCCACCGATTCGTGGCTGTCGGCGGCGTCGTTCCAGGAGACCACCCGCGTGCTCACCGATGCGGCGATCAACTGCCGCAGCGACAAGCTGCAGGGTCTGAAGGAGAACGTGATCATCGGCAAGCTGATCCCGGCCGGTACCGGTATCAACCGCTACCGCAACATCCAGGTGCAGCCGACCGAAGAAGCCCGCGCTGCGGCGTACACGATCCCGTCTTACGAGGATCAGTACTACAGCCCGGACTTCGGCCAGGCCACCGGTGCCGCGGTGCCGTTGGACGACTACGGCTACAGCGACTATCGGTAGGAGTTCACGAAAAAGCCTCCGGGTCACGGCCCGGGGGCTTTTTCGTGCCCGGGGTGCGGGACGGCGACGCTCGGGGTGCGGCGAACGTGGGTTACCCGCACGCGGTATACGTGTTTGGCGTGACACGAGCCCACTCTCGACGGTCATGACCTGATGCTGGCGAACTTCGCCTGGTTCCTCGCTGGGCTGAGCGCATTGATCGTCGGCGCCGAGGTGATGGTCCGAGGCGGAGCCGAGGTCGCTGTGCGACTGGGAATCAGCCCGATCGTCATCGGGCTGACGGTGGTCTCGATCGGGACCAGCATGCCGGAATTGGCGGTCGGTGTGGTCGCGGCGGGGGAGGGCAGCGGCGCGCTGGCGGTCGGCAACATCGCCGGCACCAACGTGGTCAACGTGCTGCTCATCCTCGGTCTCAGCGCTGCGCTGGTGCCGCTGACGTTGCAGATGCGCACCATCCGGTTCGAACTGCCGATCATGGGTGTCGCGGCGCTGCTGCTGTTGGTGCTGGCCGCCGATGGCGTGCTGACCCGACTCGACGGCGCCATCCTGGTCGTGTGTGCGGTCGTCTACACCGCCGCGGTGATCTGGTCGGCTCGACGCGAATCCCACGCCGTCGCCGTCGAATTCGCGGCCGAGTTGGCTGCCGAGTACGCCACCGAAGAGGTCGGCTCGGCGACGACCAAACGGCGGCGGACCTCGACCAGTGCCGCGATGACGCTGGGCGGTATCGCGGTCGTCGTGCTGGGAGCGGATTGGCTTGTCGACGGGGCGGTCGGTATGGCGCGTCAGTTCGGCGTCTCCGACGCGCTGATCGGGCTGACGGTGGTCGCGATCGGCACGTCTGCACCGGAGTTGGTGACCACCATGATCTCCACCTTGCGCGGTGACAGGGACATCGCGATCGGCAATCTGATCGGCAGCAGCATTTACAACATCCTGCTCATCCTCGGCGTGACCTGCCTGGTGCCGGCGCAGGGGTTGAACCTGCCGTCCAGCCTCGTGACGATCGACCTGCCGATCATGGTGATCGTCGCGTTGGCCTGCATCCCGATTTTCATCACTGGGCGGCGCGTCTCGCGCGCCGAGGGCGTGGCGATGGTCACCGCCTACGTGGGCTACTTGTGCTTCCTGCTGGCCACACAGACGTGACCGCGGTTCAGCACACTCGGGGCGGGCTCGTCGGCGCCGCGAACGTGGGTTACCCGCACGCCTGGCACGGATTCGCGTGACATAACCCCACAGTCGGCGGGCCGGGAGGAGGCCTAGCTTGCTCGTCGTCGCCGGCGCAGCCGCCACGGATACTTCTCGTGCGGCCACATCTTTTCGATCTCGGCGTTGAACTCCGCGCCGAGCAACACCGCGAAAGCCGTGATGTAGAGCCACAGGACGACGGCGATCGGCACGGCGAGCTGGCTGTATACGGCGTCGTCACGCGCGCTGACCGTCAGGTACGCGCGAAGGCCCGCCGATGCCACCAGCCACAGGACCATCGCCAGCACCGCCCCGGGAATGTCCCGGCGCCAGGGCAATCGCCACGGCACACCGAGGTGATACAGCGTGACCAGTCCGACGAGGATCAGCAGCGCCACCCCTGGCCAGAACAGCAGATCCAGTGCGCGCAAAGTACTTTCGGTCAGCGGGTCGGGCGTCACCCACGCCACGAGGTCAGGCCCGAGGACAAGGGGCGGCAGAATCGCCACTGCGCCGAGTAGCCCGCCTGCGGTCAGCCCCAACGCAAGCAGCCGTCGTCGCCAAGCAGGCCTGGGCTCGACACCGTAGGCGATCGTGATCGTCTCCAGGTACCGATTGACCGCCCGTGAACCCGTCCACAGGCTCAGCACAATTCCGATGGAGATCACGCTTCCGCGCGATTGCATGAGCCCCGCCTCGACCACGCGCCGATACGACTCGAAGGTTCGCTCGGCAAGGAAGGAGTTGGGCACCTCGAGCAGCAGCCGATGTAGTCGCGCGGTGCCTTCAGGGCCGAGCGCTTCGGCGATGAACCCGAGCGAGCCGAGGACAGCAATCAACAGCGACGGCAGCGAGATCAGGGAGAACAGCGCGACCTCGGCGGCCAAGCCCGGTACGCGGTCACGCAGCGTGTCGTTGACGGTGCGGGCGATCAGCCGGCCTGCCTGCCGCACCGGCCGGGGCGCACGCGACAGCGTCGAAATCGCGCGACGTTGCAGGGTCGAACGGGCGGAAGCGACCGTATCCGACCACGACGAGAACGGAGACGGGTCGCTTCCAGATCCCACGCTCCGAGCCTAGGCGGCGGGGAGAGATGGTCCCGGCCAGTCATGTCGTTGGCTCTGCCTAGACTGGCGTCGTGCTCATCGGTTCGCACGTCCACGGTGACGACCCCCTGGCCGCGGCGGAAGCTGACGGCGCCGACGTGGTGCAGTTCTTCCTCGGCAACCCGCAGAGCTGGAAGAAACCCAAACCGCGAGACGACGCCGAGACGCTCAAGGCGTCCAGCGTCCCCCTCTACGTCCACGCGCCGTACCTGATCAACGTCGCGTCGGCCAACAACCGGGTGCGTATCCCGTCGCGCAAGATCCTGCAGGACACCTGCGACGCGGCGTCGGAGATCAACGCGACGGCGGTCATCGTGCACGGCGGTCACGCCGACGACAAAGACTGGGAAGCCGGTTTCGAACGCTGGGTCAAGGCGTTGGATTACCTCGAAACCGATGTGCCCGTCTATCTGGAGAACACCGCGGGCGGCGACCACGCGATGGCCCGCCACTTCGACGTCATCGCCCGGTTGTGGGACCACATCGGCGACAAGGAAATCGGCTTCTGCCTGGACACCTGCCACGCGTGGGCCGCAGGGGAGAAGCTGATCGACGCCGTCGACCGGATCAAAGCCATCACCGGACGCATCGATTTGGTGCACTGCAACGACTCGCGCGATGCGGCCGGGTCGGGCGCCGACCGGCACGCCAACTTCGGCACCGGCCAGATCGATCCGCAGTTGCTGGTCGCGGTGGTGCAGGCCGCGGGCGCACCCGTCATCTGCGAAACCGCAGACGAGGGTCGCAAAGACGACATCGCCTTCCTGCGCGAGCACATCACGACCTGATAACCGAACCGCAGTCGAACGCGCGGCAACTGCGGGGTGAACTAGATTCAACTAAGTGTCTGCGGTCGACGAGTCGTCAGTTGCGTCGCAGCGCGCCCCCGAGACAGCCCAGACGCGGGACCGCCGGCTCAAGTACGTGCGCAGGATCGCCGTCGCGATATGGGCTGCGGTCATCGTGTACCGCACAGTCACCGAGGGTTTCGCCTTCAACCGTGAGCTGGTGCTGCTCTACATCGCCACCGGCCTGCTGGCTGCGAGCATCGGTCAGGTCCGCCGCATGCTCTATGTCATTCGCGACTGGCTTCCGTTCGCGCTGATCCTGCTCGCCTACGACCTGAGCAGGGGCGCCGCGGACATGATCGGGCGACCGACGCTGTGGGACTGGCCCGTCGAGGCCGATCGCTGGCTTTTCTTCGGCACCGTGCCGACCGTGTGGCTTCAGGAGCAGCTCAAACAGGGACAACCACCGTGGTGGGAAGTCGTCCTGAGCTGCGTCTACATGTCGTTCTTCATCCTGCCGTACGTGGTGGCCGGGGTGCTGTGGCTGCGTGATCGCGCGGAGTGGAAGGCGTTTGTGCGCCTGTTCGTCGGCTTGAACTTCGCGGGCTTGGCCATCTACGCGCTGGTTCCGGCCGCGCCACCGTGGGCCGCGGCCCGCTGCACCCCTGCCGACGTCGAGGGCGGACCGGCGTTCGCGCCCTGCATGTTCCGCTCGGCGCGTGAAGTGCCCGACGGCGGTGTGCTCGGGGCGATGCAATCCAGTCAGGACGGGGCGAATCCGTGGATCGAGCGGATTGTCGGACGCGGCTGGGGCAACCTGAACATGCATACCGCCAGCGCGCTGCTCGATGCCGGCCAGGCCAGTGTCAACCTGGTGGCGGCGATACCGTCCCTGCACGCCGGCATGACGGCAGCGGTCGCGGCCTTCCTGTGGCATCGCGTGCACGGAGCGTGGCGTCCAGTGCTCGCGGCTTATGTGCTCCTGATGGCTTTCACGCTGGTGTACACCGCCGAGCACTACGTCATCGACATCCTGCTCGGCTGGGCGCTGGCCGCCGCGGTCATCGTCGTCCTCCACCGTTACGGGAAGTGGCGACGAGCGAGGGCGTCGCGCGCTGTGGGGCGCTCCGTCGAGATGGTTCCGTTCTACGAGCGACCGGACGCCCCCGAGCCGTCGGCCGAGCCCGACCCGCCGGTAGCACCGACGCCCGTTGCGAAACCGGCGCCCGTTGCCAAACCGGAGCCCGTTGGGAAACCGGAGCCGCGCCGCCGAGACGTCGTCGCCGAACTCGACAGCCGCTGACCGATCCCCACCCGCTATTACGACTATTGTGCAGCTGTTCGTAAAAGTGTAATAGTGGTCTCATGCCAGATACGCATGTCGTCACCAACCAGGTCCCCCCGCTGGAGGACTACAACCCGGCGACCTCGCCCGTTCTCACCGAGGCGCTGATCCGCGAGGGCGGCGAATGGGGCCTCGACGAGGTCACCGAGTTGGGTGCGCTGTCGGGCTCTAGGCAGGCGCAGCGCTGGGGCGAGCTGGCCGACCGCAACCAGCCGATTCTGCGTACTCACGACCGCTACGGCCATCGCGTCGACGAGGTCGAATACGATCCCGCCTACCACTCGCTGATGAGCGTGGCCATCAAGCACGGCTTGCACGCCGCACCGTGGGCCGACGACCGGCCCGGAGCACACGTCGTGCGCGCCGCCAAGACCTCGGTGTGGACGCCCGAACCCGGTCACATCTGCCCGATTTCGATGACCTACGCCGTGGTGCCTGCACTGCGCCACAACCCCGAACTGGCGGCGGTGTACGAACCGCTGCTGGTCAGTCGCGAGTACGACCCCGATCTCAAGGTGCCCACCACCAAGGCCGGTATCACCGCAGGCATGTCGATGACTGAAAAGCAGGGCGGCTCCGATGTGCGGGCCGGCACCACCGAGGCGACCCCCAATGGCGACGGCAGTTACTTGCTGCGCGGGCACAAGTGGTTCACCTCGGCGCCGATGTGCGACATCTTCCTGGTGCTCGCCCAAGCGCCCGGCGGGCTCTCGTGTTTCCTGTTGCCGCGAGTTCTGCCCGACGGCAGCCGCAACCGGATGTTTCTGCAACGGCTCAAAGACAAGCTCGGCAACCACGCCAACGCGTCGTCGGAAGTGGAATACGACGGCGCGGTCGCCTGGCTCGTCGGCGAAGAGGGCCGCGGCGTGCCGACCATCATCGAGATGGTCAACCTGACACGTTTGGACTGCACGCTCGGCAGCGCGACCAGCATGCGCAACGGGCTGGCCCGCGCGATCCATCACACCCAGCACCGAAAGGCGTTCGGCGAGTACCTGATTGATCAGCCGCTGATGCGCAATGTGCTGGCCGACCTCGCGGTCGAGGCTGAGGCGGCCACGGTCCTGGCGATGCGCATGGCCGGCGCGACCGATGCCGCGGTGCGCGGCGACACCCGCGAGACCCTGCTGCGGCGCATCGGCCTGGCGGCCGGCAAGTACTGGGTGTGCAAACGCGCCACCCCGCACGCGGCCGAGGCGATGGAGTGCCTGGGCGGCAACGGCTATGTCGAGGAGTCGGGCATGCCGCGGCTGTACCGGGAAGCGCCGCTGATGGGCATCTGGGAGGGGTCTGGCAACGTCAGCGCGCTGGATACGTTGCGCGCCATGGCGACTCGCCCGGAGTGCATCGACGTGCTGTTCGACGAACTCGGTCGGACCGCGGGTGCGGATGCGCGACTCGATGCCCACGTCGAGGCCTTACGGCCGGCCCTGGGTGACCTTGAGACCATTCAGTACCGCGCCCGCAAGGTCGCCGAGGACATCAGCCTCGCGCTGCAGGGTTCGCTGTTGGTGCGCCACGGGCATCCCGCCGTCGCGGAGGCGTTCTTGGCCACCCGGATGGGTGGCGCCTGGGGCGGTGCGTTCGGAACCCTGCCCACCGGACTCGATCTCGCGCCGATCATCGAACGTGCTTTGGTCAAGGGATGACCCACGCGATCAGGCCGGTCGACTTCGACGACCTGAAGACGATGACCTACGAGGTCACGGACCGGGTCGCCCGCATCACGTTCAACCGGCCGGAGAAGGGCAACGCGATCGTCGCGGACACACCGCTGGAGTTGTCCGCGCTCGTGGAACGCGCCGACCTCGACCCGAACGTGCACGTGATTCTGGTTTCCGGTCGGGGCGAAGGGTTCTGCGCCGGATTCGATCTGTCCGCCTACGCCGAGGGATCGTCGTCTGCCGGTGGCGGTAGCCCCTACCGCGACACCGTACTGTCGGGCAGGACGCAGGCCGTCAACCACCTGCCGGATCAGCCGTGGGACCCGATGATCGACTACCAGATGATGAGTAGGTTCGTCCGCGGCTTCTCCAGCCTGATGCACTGTGACAAGCCCACGGTGGTCAAGATCCACGGTTACTGTGTCGCCGGCGGCACCGACATCGCGCTGCACGCCGATCAGGTGATCGCCGCTTCAGACGCCAAGATCGGCTACCCGCCGACCCGCGTGTGGGGGGTGCCCGCGGCCGGGATGTGGGCCCACCGGCTCGGCGATCAGCGCGCCAAACGACTTCTGCTGACCGGGGATTCGATAACGGGTGCGCAGGCCGCCGAATGGGGGTTGGCGGTCGAGGCGCCGTCGCCCGAGGAGCTGGACGCGCGCACCGAACGGTTGGTGGAGCGGATCTCCCGCGTACCGATCAACCAGCTGATCATGGTCAAGCTGGCGATGAACTCCGCGCTGTATTCGCAGGGGACGGCCAACAGCGCGATGGTCTCCACCGTCTTCGACGGCATCGCCCGCCACACCCCAGAAGGGCACGCATTCGTCGCCCAGTCACGCGAACACGGCTTCCGGGAAGCGGTCCGGCAGCGCGACGAGCCGTTCGGCGACCACGGACGCAGGGCTTCGGAAGTCTGATGACGAAGTCGATCTCGCGGATGACGGCCCGCTCCGTCGTGCTGAGCGTCCTGTTGGGGGCGCACCCGGCATGGGCGACCGCGAGCGAACTGGTCAAGCTCACAGCAGATTTCGGCATCAGGGAGTCGACGGTGCGGGTCGCGTTGACGCGGATGGTCGGCGCAGGCGATCTGGTTCGTTCCGAGGACGGCTACCGGTTGTCCGACCGCTTGCTGGCGCGGCAACGACGGCAGGACGACGCCATCAACCCCCGGGCGCGGCCGTGGCGCGGTGACTGGACCACGGTGGTGATCACCAGCATCGGGTCCGACCCCCGCGCCAGGGCCGGTTTGCGAAGCACTCTGCAGGACGGCCGATTCGCCGAACTGCGCGAGGGGGTGTGGCTGCGACCGGACAACCTGGACACCGCGCTGCCACCCGAGGTGATGCAGCGGGTGCGGCTGTTGGTTTCCCGTGACGCCGAACCCGCCGAGTTGGTATGCCTGCTGTGGGATCTGCCGGCCTGGGCGCGGGAGGGCAAGTCGTTGCTCGACGAGATCGACTCGGCGCCCGAGGTTCCCGACCGGTTCGTCGCTGCGACCGCAATCGTGCGTCACCTGCTCACCGATCCGGTGTTGCCGGAGGAACTGCTGCCCGACGACTGGCCGGGCGCGGCGCTGCGCCAGGCCTACAACGACTTCGCCGCGGAGTTGTCTGCGCGGCGCGACAACGCTGGATTGTCGCTCACGCGACGCGACCAACTGATGGAGGCGAGATGACGGGCGGAGTGCGGGTCGAGAAGAACGGCGCCGTGACGACGGTGATCATGAATCGACCCGAGGCGCGCAATGCCGTCAACGGCCCGGCCGCCGCCGGGTTGTACGCCGCTTTCGACGAGTTCGACAAGGACGACTCGGCCTCCGTCGCGGTGTTGTGGGGTGACAACGGAACGTTCTGTGCCGGAGCCGATTTGAAGACATTCGGAACGTCCGATGCCAACCCGGTACACCGCACCGGCCCCGGTCCGATGGGTCCGAGTCGAATGGTGTTGTCCAAACCGGTGATCGCGGCGGTCAGCGGCTACGCTGTTGCCGGCGGTCTGGAGCTGGCGTTGTGGTGCGATATGCGCGTCGTCGAGGAGGACGCGATCATGGGGGTCTTCTGCCGGCGTTGGGGTGTCCCGCTGATCGACGGTGGGACCGTGCGGTTACCGCGGTTGATCGGCCACAGCCGGGCGATGGACCTCATCCTCACCGGCCGCGCCGTCGACGCGGCCGAGGCCTTGGCGATGGGTTTGGCCAACCGAGTGGTGCCCACCGGTGAAGCGCGACAGCGGGCGGAGCAACTCGCAGCGGAACTGGCCCAGCTGCCGCAGCAGTGCATGCGTGCCGATCGTCTGTCGGCTCTGAGCCAGTGGGGCCGCTCGGAGCCCGAGGCGATGGACTTCGAGTTCGGCAGCATGTCGCGCGTCGCCGCCGAATCCCTGGAGGGGGCAGCCCGTTTCGCGGCCGGTGCGGGCAGGCACGGCGCCAACGCCTAGCGCAGCCTGCGGACCGTCGACCCGGCGCGAGCGACCGCAGAGTGCCGCAGACCCGCGGCGTGTCTTGTGCAGACACGGTCTCTCGCGCAGAAGAGAGCGGTTTCAGCCCTTGGTGATCGTGTTGTTGCTGCCGGTGTCGTTGATCTTCGGATCACCGTCTTTGTAGGTCACCGTGTTGTTGAGGCCGACGACGCTGATCTCCTTGTCGACCCGCTCGAAGGTGACTTTGTTGTCGGCGCCGCCGATATTCACGTTCGCACAGGTGCCCTTCACCGTGAGGGTGTTGTTCGACCCGCCGATGTTGAGCGATTTGCCGTCGGCGCAGTCGATGTCGGCGGTCGTGCCGAATGAGCCGTAGTTGATCGTGTTGCCGACCTCGACCTGGGCGCCGGACGTGCCCGCCGTCGCGGTGGGGGTGTTGGTGTCCGAGCTTTCAGATCCGCAGCCGGTGAACAGAAACGCGGCGGCGGCCGCACCGATGAGGGGATAGGCGATGGTGGTGGCTCGCATGCTCATGCGGGTACCCGGTTGATGCGGTTGGTCATTCCCAGTTCACGTCCGCGGTCCAAGACGATCGGGTTGCCGTTCTTGTACAACACGGTCTGGTCCCACCCGTAGACCGTGATGTCGTTGATCACGTTGTCGGCGACAACGACATTGCCGTTGCCTTGCATCGTCACCGCCCAGCAGGTGCCCAGCGTGGTGATCTGATTGTTCGCGCCGTTGACGAGCAGCGTGGAGTTGGCGCAGTCGATCGTCTCGACGACACCGATACCGGTGATGGTGGTGTCGGTTCCCTGATGGCGACCGACGACGCTGTTGTCGGCGCACTCGCGGGCCAACGGGTTGCAGACCACCGGTTCCGCCTGCGCCACGGGAGCGGCGAGGATCAGCGGGAACACCACGGCGGATGCCGTCAGTGACCGAGTCACAGCTGTCCACATCATGGAGGAAGCGTACGTCGCGACCGGCGAGATCCACAGACGTTCACCCGAGTCGCTATTAACGGTCGCGCTGGGTAGCGTGAGCGGCGATGCGTTGGCGGTTTCCGATTGCTGTCGCGGCGGTCGTGGCGGTGGTGACGGTGGCGGGGTGTGCTGAGACCGTCAACGGAACCGCGCAGCGAGCCACGCCTGCCGTACCGGATCCCGAACGGAACTACGGGTACGTCGACGACCGCTGCGCCCTGCTCGACGACGACACCGTCCAGGAGATCCTGGGCGCCGACAGTGTCGTGCGGCCCTACAGCGGAGCGGTCTGCCAGTACGTGGCGTTCCGCGGCGACGTGACGATTGACGCGACGTTCTCCTGGTTCCAGACCGGAAACCTCGATCGCGAACACGCGTTGGCCACCGAGCGCGGCGCGAAGATCACCGAGACCGTCGTGGAACGCCATCCGGCTTTCGTCGCGCGCCGCGACGTCACAGGCGCGGCATGCTCGGTCACCGCCGCGGCGGGCAGCGGGGTGCTGAGCTGGTGGGTGCAGTTTCGCGATCAGCGCGCCGGCGATCCGTGCCAGGAAGCGCAGGATCTCCTCTCGGCCACCCTGAAGTCGGAGATGTGACCCGTGCCCGCCCGCTGGACTCGCCGACTCGTCGCGCTCGCCGCCTGCGCCGCCGCGCTGACGGCCTGCGGATCGTCCGATGACGCGCCGGCCTCTCCGGCGCCCGCGAACCCGGACGGCGGATTCCGCAGCGTGGACTGCAACGGCATCACCGACGCCGACATCGCGGCGGCCGCCGGGACGGACGGGTTCACCAAGACGGTCGTCAGCGACGCGGGCTGCTTCTGGCAGGAGAACACCATGTTCGGCACCGTCGGCGCGGGGATGGGTATTTCGACCTGGTGGTACCGCGGCAGCGATATGGACACCGAGCGGTCGCTGGAACAACAGGCCGGTCGCACCTTGACCGAACTCTCCGTGGACGGCAACAAAGGTTTCAAGGCGTTCGACGGAAATGCGTGCAGCTTCTATGTCGCCAAGGGCGGCGACGTCATCACCTGGTCCATCCAGACCATGAACCCCGCGACGCTGCCCGATCTGTGCTCGATCACCGAACAACTCGCCGAGCTCAGTCAGGAGCGCGTCAACTGACTGCGAGGGAACTAGAGGTGTTAGTTTTCTCCGGGTATCAACTTGGACAGATTGAGACGGCAGGGGGCGAAGCGCGCATGGCACAGCCCCCGAGCACGTCCACCAGGAAAGCCCCCCGGCTCAGTCGCGAGACGATCGTCAACGCCGCGCTGACCTTCCTGGATCGCGAAGGCTGGGATGCGCTGACCATCAACGCGCTCGCCACCCAGCTCGGCACCAAGGGCCCATCGCTCTACAACCATGTCAACAGCCTCGAGGACCTGCGCAGAACAGTGCGGATGCGCGTCGTCGGCGACCTCATCGGCATGCTCACCAACGTCGCGGAGGGCCGCACCCGCGACGATGCGGTGACCGCGATGGCCAGTGCTTACCGCAGCTATGCACATCACCATCCGGGACGGTATTCGGCCTTCACCAGGATGCCGCTCGGTGGCGACGACCCGGAGTTCACCGAAGCCACCCGGGCGGCCGCCGCACCCGTCATCGCGGTCCTGGCCTCCTACGGTCTCGAGGGTGAGAACGCGTTCTATGCGGCATTGGAATTCTGGTCGGCGATGCACGGTTTCGTCCTGCTGGAGATGACCGGGGCGATGGACGGTATCGACACCGACGCGGTGTACAGCGATATGGTGATGCGATTGGCCTCCGGGATGGAGCGTCGTTAGCCACATACGCCACAGGCATCCGGAGAATGTCATCTGACCTGCGGTTAGGGCACAATCGACGGGTTTGGAGCGCTGCCCCTGTCCTGGTATTGTGGACGATCGTGCCTGGCAGATAAGGCGCTTCGCGGGGCCGTGTACGAAAAGGACCTGCTAAGCGCGCCTGCACGCCGGGCCAATTCGCATGTCGCCATGCTCCGAGAATTGAGGCAATGCCTTCGAATTGCTTCGGACGGGCGCGTGCGACACACCCGGTCGCGGGGTACGTGCCCGGGGCAAAAGCGCAGTACACAGACTTGACCAGAACTTAAGAAGCAGCAACACAGAAAGCCGGTAGATGCCAACCATCCAGCAGCTGGTCCGCAAGGGTCGCCACGACAAGCCCGCCAAGGCGAAGACTGCGGCCCTCAAGGGCAGCCCGCAGCGCCGCGGAGTGTGCACCCGCGTGTACACGACCACCCCGAAGAAGCCGAACTCGGCGCTTCGGAAGGTCGCGCGCGTCAAGCTGACCAGCGCGGTCGAGGTCACCGCCTACATCCCGGGCGAGGGCCACAACCTGCAGGAGCACTCGATGGTGTTGGTGCGCGGCGGCCGTGTGAAGGACCTGCCCGGCGTGCGCTACAAGATCATTCGCGGCTCTCTGGACACCCAGGGCGTGAAGAACCGCAAGCAGGCGCGCAGCCGCTACGGCGCCAAGAAGGAGAAGAGCTGATGCCGCGCAAGGGACCGGCGCCCAAGCGTCCGTTGGTCAACGACCCGGTGTACGGGTCGCAGCTGGTGACTCAGCTGGTCAACAAGGTTCTGATGGACGGGAAGAAATCGTTGGCCGAGCGCATTGTTTATGGTGCGCTCGAACAGGCCCGCGACAAGACCGGCACCGATCCGGTGGTCACCCTCAAGCGCGCTCTGGACAACGTCAAGCCGGCACTCGAGGTTCGCAGCCGTCGCGTCGGCGGCGCCACCTACCAGGTTCCCGTGGAGGTGCGTCCGGATCGCTCGGTCACGCTGGCACTTCGTTGGCTGGTCAGCTTCTCCAAGGCCCGTCGCGAGAAGACGATGATCGAGCGTCTGGCGAACGAGATCCTCGACGCCAGCAATGGTCTGGGTGCCGCCGTCAAGCGGCGTGAGGACACCCACAAGATGGCCGAGGCAAACCGCGCGTTCGCGCACTACCGCTGGTGATGTGACGCCCCGGAGTCGCGGGCGCGACATGGCACAGAGCGGTGTCGCCGGGGCGAAATGACAACAGCAACTACCAAGCGAAAGAGAAGACTTCTGTGGCACAGAAGGACGTGCTTACCGACCTGAACAAGGTCCGCAACATCGGCATCATGGCGCACATCGATGCCGGTAAGACCACGACGACCGAACGCATCCTGTACTACACCGGTGTCAACTACAAGATCGGTGAGACGCACGACGGCGCTTCGACCACCGACTGGATGGAGCAGGAGCAGGAGCGCGGTATCACCATCACCTCCGCGGCTGTCACCTGTTTCTGGAATGACAACCAGATCAACATCATCGACACCCCGGGCCACGTTGACTTCACCGTCGAGGTGGAGCGCAGCCTGCGTGTGCTCGACGGCGCCGTCGCGGTGTTCGACGGTAAAGAGGGCGTGGAGCCGCAGTCCGAGCAGGTGTGGCGCCAGGCCGACAAGTACGACGTGCCGCGCATCTGCTTCGTCAACAAGATGGACAAGCTGGGCGCGGACTTCTACTTCACCGTGCGCACCATCGAGGAGCGCCTCGGCGCCACGCCGCTGGTGATTCAGCTGCCGATCGGCGCGGAGAACGACTTCATCGGCGTGGTCGACCTGGTCGAGATGCGCGCCAAGGTGTGGCGCGGCGAGACCGCCCTCGGGGAGAAGTACGAGGTCGAGGACATCCCCGCCGACTTGGCCGAGAAGGCCGAGGAGTACCGCACCAAGCTGCTCGAGGCCGTCGCCGAGACCGACGAGGACCTGCTGGACAAGTACGTCGGCGGCGAGGAGATCTCGGTCGACGAGATCAAGGCCGCGATCCGCAAGCTGACCGTCAACTCGGAGCTGTACCCGGTGCTGTGCGGCAGCGCGTTCAAGAACAAGGGCGTGCAGCCCATGCTCGACGCGGTCATCGACTACCTGCCGTCGCCCCTGGACGTCGAGTCCGTGCAGGGTCACGTGCCCGGTAAAGAGGACGAGGCCATCAGCCGCAAGCCGTCGACCGACGAGCCGTTCTCCGCGCTCGCGTTCAAGATCGCGGTGCACCCGTTCTTCGGCAAGTTGACCTACGTTCGCGTCTACTCCGGCACCGTCGAGTCCGGTTCGCAGGTCATCAACTCCACCAAGGGCAAGAAGGAGCGGCTGGGCAAGCTGTTCCAGATGCACGCCAACAAGGAGAACCCTGTTGAACGGGCGTCCGCGGGGCACATCTACGCGGTGATCGGTCTCAAGGACACCACCACCGGTGACACGCTGTCGGACGCCAACGAGCAGATCGTGCTCGAGTCGATGACGTTCCCGGACCCGGTCATCGAGGTGGCCATCGAGCCCAAGACCAAGAGCGACCAGGAGAAGCTCGGTACGGCGATCCAGAAGCTGGCCGAAGAGGACCCGACGTTCAAGGTCCACCTGGACCAGGAGACCGGCCAGACCGTGATCGGCGGGATGGGCGAGCTTCACCTCGACATCCTCGTCGACCGGATGAAGCGTGAGTTCAAGGTCGAGGCCAACGTCGGTAAGCCGCAGGTGGCCTACCGCGAGACCATCAAGCGCAAGGTCGAGAAGGTCGAGTTCACCCACAAGAAGCAGACGGGTGGTTCGGGCCAGTTCGCCAAGGTCATCATCGACCTCGAGCCGTTCACCGGCGAGGACGGGGCGACCTACGAGTTCGAGAACAAGGTCACCGGCGGCCGTATCCCTCGCGAGTACATCCCGTCGGTCGACGCCGGCGCCCAGGACGCCATGCAGTACGGCGTGCTGGCCGGCTACCCGCTGGTCAACCTCAAGGTCACGCTGCTCGACGGCGCCTACCACGAGGTGGACTCATCGGAAATGGCCTTCAAGGTCGCAGGTTCGCAGGTGCTGAAGAAAGCGGCACAGGCTGCGCAGCCGGTGATCCTCGAGCCGATCATGGCGGTCGAAGTGACCACACCCGAGGACTACATGGGTGAAGTGATCGGTGACCTGAACTCCCGCCGTGGTCAGATCCAGGCCATGGAGGAGCGATCGGGTGCCCGCGTCGTCAAGGCGCTGGTACCGCTGTCGGAGATGTTCGGCTACGTCGGCGACCTTCGGTCGAAGACCCAGGGCCGGGCTAACTACTCCATGGTGTTCGACTCGTACGCCGAAGTTCCGGCGGCCGTGTCGAAGGAGATCATCGCGAAGGCGACCGGGCAGTAACCCCGGTTGGTTCGCGGCGAGAAACAACTGCAAAGATCAACACTGCTTTAGACAAGCACTAACAGTCCAGGAGGACCACACAGTGGCGAAGGCGAAGTTCGAGCGGACGAAGCCGCACGTCAACATCGGGACCATCGGTCACGTTGACCACGGCAAGACGACGCTGACCGCAGCAATCACCAAGGTGCTGCACGACAAGTTCCCGGAGTTGAACGAGTCGCGCGCATTCGACCAGATCGACAATGCGCCTGAGGAGCGTCAGCGCGGCATCACGATCAACATCTCCCACGTGGAGTACCAGACCGACAAGCGCCACTACGCGCACGTCGATGCCCCCGGTCACGCCGACTACATCAAGAACATGATCACCGGTGCCGCCCAGATGGACGGCGCGATCCTGGTGGTCGCGGCGACCGACGGCCCGATGCCGCAGACGCGCGAGCACGTGCTGCTCGCCCGTCAGGTCGGCGTGCCTTACATCCTGGTCGCGTTGAACAAGGCCGACGCGGTCGATGACGAGGAGCTCATCGAGCTCGTCGAGATGGAGGTCCGCGAACTGCTGGCCGCCCAGGACTTCGACGAGGAGGCCCCGGTCATCCGCGTGTCGGCGCTCAAGGCGCTCGAGGGCGACGAGAAGTGGGTCAAGTCGGTCGAGGAGCTCATGGAGGCCGTCGACGAGTCGATCCCGGACCCTGTCCGCGAGACCGACAAGCCGTTCCTGATGCCCGTCGAGGACGTCTTCACCATCACCGGCCGCGGCACCGTGGTCACCGGTCGCGTCGAGCGTGGCGTGATCAACGTGAACGAGGAAGTCGAGATCGTCGGCATTCGCCCCGACACCACCAAGACCACGGTCACCGGTGTCGAGATGTTCCGCAAGCTGCTCGACCAGGGTCAGGCCGGCGACAACGTCGGTCTGCTGCTGCGCGGCATCAAGCGTGAGGACGTCGAGCGCGGTCAGGTCGTCGTGAAGCCCGGCACCACCACGCCGCACACCGAGTTCGAGGGCCAGGTCTACATCCTGTCCAAGGACGAGGGCGGCCGGCACACGCCGTTCTTCAACAACTACCGTCCGCAGTTCTACTTCCGCACCACGGACGTGACCGGCGTCGTGACGCTGCCGGAGGGCACCGAGATGGTGATGCCCGGCGACAACACCGACATCTCGGTCAAGCTGATCCAGCCCGTCGCCATGGACGAGGGTCTGCGCTTCGCGATTCGCGAGGGCGGCCGTACCGTCGGTGCCGGCCGGGTCACCAAGATCGTCAAGTGATCTGAAGCCAGTCGCAAAGCGGCGCTCACCTTTCCGGTGGGCGCCGCTTTCGTGTGTGTGCTTCGCGAGACGTACAAGGGGGCTGCGATTCTTCGACGATCGCGACCCTTGTGTACGTCTCGCGAATGTGGGGAGTAACGCACGCGGACGCGGCGACGATGTACTTCGCGTATGCCCTGGTCGGGGCGAAGAAGGGTAAGGGTTCATGTTCGGTCGTCTCACCACGCTCGCCAGCGCCGCCGCGATCGCGGGCGCCGCATTCGCGGGGCTTTCCACGGCTTCGGCTCAGGCCGCGCCCGGCTGCCCCGATGTGCACTGGTTCGGCGCCGCGGGGTCCGGACAGCGTGACGGCGACCTGAGCTCGAACGCCGGAATGGGCGACGACATCTACCAGTCCTACCTCGACGTGCAGCAGCTGGTGACCGCCGACGGGCGGACGATGACGGCCGAGGCCGTCGCGTACCCCGCGATCGCGGTGCCCGATGACGACGGCGGCGTCGGGGAGTGGCTCGGCTTCATGGGCAGCGTCGACACCGGCGCGGCCGCTCTCGAGTCGCAGTACACGGCGTTCACCCAGCGTTGCCCGGAGTCGAAGGTGGTGCTCGCCGGCTATTCGCAGGGCGCGATGGTGGTGCACCGCAATCTGCACGCCGCCGGGACGAACCCGAACGTGGTGGCCGCGTTGCTGATCGCCGACGGTGACCGCCTGCCCGCCGACCCGACCATCAACATCGGCTCGGTTACCAGCGTCCCCGGCGCCGGCAAGGGAGTCGCGCAGGACTGGCCGATTCTCGCTCACGCACCCAAGCCGCTTCCGCCAGCCATCGGCGCGCGCACAATCAGCGTGTGTGAGCTCGGCGATGCGGTCTGCGACTACGACCCCGAGGCCGAAGAAGTGTCGAAGGTCGCGACGCTGATCCACACCAGCTATACGAAGTCTTCCGGTGGATACCGCTGGACTCAGCCGCTGTATCAACTCATCGGCCCGGGCCCCGTCACGCCTGATGCGCCCGAGGCCCTTCCGGTCATCCCGCTGGCCGCGGCGACGCCTCTGGCTGCGGCAGCGCCGAGCGAGTAACCGCGCGCCGGGCGGTCCACAGCACAACCGCGCCGGCGGCCAGAAGTAGCACACCGAGCACGGCAAGCACGGAGTCGATCGCACGCGCAGCTGATAATCCGTTGTGCTGCAACACTTCCAGTACGGTCGATGACACCGCGACACCGACTCCGGCCAGCGATACCAGTACCGTCAGCGTGACCCCGGCCGCCTCTCCGGCCCGTTCGGGCCGCACCACCGCCTGCGTCGCGACCGTCGTGAACGCATAGACAAGTCCGAGAGTCAGACCGCACGCGCTGAGCGCGAGCAGATAGAGCGCCCACCCGCGGGATCCGGCGAGTGCGCAGAGGCTCAGGGCGGCGACGACCGTCGTCGCACCCATCACCAATGCCGGTGCGCGACGGGTGGCGAGCCTGCCCGCGAGCACACCGCCGATGGCCGCTCCCACCGACGGGCCGAGGAAAGCCAGCCCGGCGGTCAACGGGTCCAGTCCACGAACGTCCTGCAGGGACACCGTGGACAAGAAGATGGTCACCGCGTACGCGATGTTGGCGACCGCGCCGGCCGTCACCAGAATCGTGAATCTCGCGTTGCGGACCAGCGACAGATCGACCAGCGGCCACCGGACTCTGTTCTCGACGACGACGAAGGCGGCCAGCGCAAGCAGTGAACCGGAGAACGCGATCAGCGTCGTCACCGACAGCCACCCCCAGCCGGGCGCGCGATCAAAGGTCAAGGTGAACAATCCGATTCCCGTGCTGATGAGCGCCAGTCCGGCCACGTCGATGCGCCGTGGCGCCGACTCATCGAAAGACTCGGTGACGACACGGGCCCCGATCGCGAGCGACACCAGGGTCAGAGGCAGGTTGAGCCAGAAGATCCACCGCCAGCCGATGGTAGCGGTGAACAGCCCGCCGATGAGCGGGCCTGCCGCGTTCCCCAAAGCCGCAATGCCATAGGTCAATCCGATCGCGTGGCTGGCCTTGCCGCTCTGGTAGGCGTTGGTCAGCACGCTGACGGACACAGGGAAGATCAAGGCTGCGCCGATCCCTTGCGCCACCCGGAAGGCAATCAGCACGCCCACAGACGGCGCCAGCGCACAGGCCACCGAAGCCGCCCCGAACAACGCGACGCCCGTCAGCAGCGCCCTTCGTCGGCCGAAGATGTCGCCGATACGGCCCGCGGGCACCATGAAGGCGCCCAGAGCGAGCATGTACACGCTGATGATCCACTGCAGGTCCGATGTGCTGGTGCCGAACTCGTCGGCCATCCGGGGAAGGGCGAGATTCATCGCGAAGTAGTCGATCTGTACACAGAACAGTGCCATAGCGACGGCCGCCAGGGTCCACCGCGACCGGGTGTCTGTTCCCGACGGCATCGCCCGACGATACGGCTCCCAAGCGGTCGATTGGCGTTAATCTGACACGCAGGCCGCGGACGACGGGAGCGTGACAGGCGATGTTGTGGCGTTACATCAAGGTCCAAGCCTTCGTGCTGCTGTGCGGGATCGTCGGGCCGATCTTCCTGGTGATCTACTTCGCCACGGGCAGCGACCCGATGCTGAAGTGGATGTTCTGGACGGGCTTGCTGATCACCGCCGCCGACGTGCTGATAGCACTGGCGATCACCGCCGGGGGAGCCCGATCGGCCGCCAGGACCGCCGAACTCGAGCAGACGGGAGTGCTGGCGCTCGCCCAAGTCACCGGTATTCACGAAACCGGAACGCGGATCAACGAACAACCGTTGGTGAAGCTGGACCTACAGATCGCCGGGCCCGGCATCGTGCCGTTCGCCAGCCAGGATCGGGTGATCGCCTCGATCGCGAGGCTGCCGATGATCACCAACCGGAAACTGGTCGCGCTGGTCGACCCGATGACGAGCGAGTATCAGATCGATTGGGAGCGAAGCGGCTTGGTCAGTGGGATGATGCCCGCCACTTTCACCATCGCCGAGGACAACCGGACATACGACCTGACCGGTCAAGCCGAGCCGCTGATGGAGATTCTGCAAATTCTCAAGGCCAACAACATCGGTCTCAATAACATGATCGATCTGCGATCGAATCCCGCTGCGCGCCAACAGGTTCAAGAGGTAGTGCGTCGGGCTGCCGCTCACCAGACGCCAGCCGCCGCTGCGCCGCCGCCTGCCGCCGCACCGTCAGCGGCGGCCTCCATCGCGCCCCCTCAACCGTCGACCGCGCAGCGCTTGCAGGAACTCGAGACACTGCGCGCGATGGGGTCGGTCTCCGAGGACGAGTATTCGGCGAAGCGCCAGCAGATAATCGCCGACCTCTAGCCTCGGCCCGAAGTCACGCGGGCTTCTAGAACACGTTTCAGTTCGGCTGTTAGCCTGTCGGAGGGCTCTCACCTCCGGCGAGCGACCGCAAATGTCCGCGCCGGGGCGGCGTGTCGCGTACAGACACGGTCGCTCGCATGGGCGGGTCCTGGAAGGAGCAGCGGTGACGGCGATCAACCGACCACTGGAAGGCCGCGTGGCCTTCATCACCGGGGCCGCACGCGGCCAGGGCCGGGCGCACGCGGTCCGTCTGGCCAGCGAAGGCGCCGACATCATCGCGATCGACATCTGCGCCCCGATATCGGAGTCCATCACCTACCCGATGGGGACCTCCGAAGAACTGGCCGAGACGGTGCGCGCGGTGGAGGCGACGGGCCGCAAAGTGCTCGCCCGCGAGGTCGACATTCGAGACCTGGCCGCGCTGCAGCAGGTCGTGGCCGACGGCCTCGAACAGTTCGGCAGGCTCGACATCCTGGTCGCCAACGCGGGTGTGCTCAGCTGGGGCCGCATCTGGGAGATGTCGGAAGAGCAGTGGGACACCGTCATCGACGTCAATCTGAACGGGACGTGGCGCACCATCCGGGCGGCGCTGCCCGCGATGATCGCGGCGGGTAACGGCGGATCGGTCATCATCGTTAGTTCGTCGGCCGGGCTGAAGGCGACCCCGGGCAACGCGCATTACGCGGCGTCCAAGCACGGTCTGACCGCGCTCACCAACTCGTTGGCGATCGAGGCCGGCGAGTTCGGAATCCGGGTGAACTCGATCCATCCGTACTCCATCGAGACGCCGATGGTCGAGAAGGATGCGATGATGGCTATCTTCGCCAAGCATCCGAGCTATCTGCACAGCTTCGCGCCGATGCCGTACAACCCGCTCGACGAGGAGAACAAGGGTCTTCAGGGCTTCATGGAACCCGAGGAAGTGGCCGACGTCGTCGCGTGGCTCGCCGGTGACGGATCGAAGACGCTTTCCGGCAGCCAGATCGCCGTCGACCGCGGCGCGATGAAGCACTGAAGCTAGTTCGCTAGAACGGCCACGAACTGGTCGACGGCCCAGTCGATCTCGTCGTCGGTGATCACCAGTGGAGGAGCGAACCGCAGGGTCGAACCATGGGTGTCCTTGACGAGGACGCCGCGGCGCGCCAAGCGCACGCTGACATCTTTGGCCGTACCGGAGCCCGGATCGATGTCGACGCCGGCCCACAGACCCTTGCCGCGGACCGCGGTGACACCCCGGCCGATCAACTGCCGCAACCTTTGGTGCATATGCGCGCCAAGTTCGGCTGAGCGGCGCTGGAACTGGCCACGCTGCAACATCGCCACCACCGTCGAGCCGATCGCGGCGGCCAGCGGATTTCCACCGAACGTGGAGCCGTGCTCGCCGGGATGCAGTACACCGAGGATGCCGGAGTCGGCCACCACCGCCGACAATGGCAGCACGCCTCCGCCGAGCGCCTTTCCGAGTAGGTAGACGTCGGGAACCACGCCCCAGTGCTCACAGGCGAACGTCTTTCCGGTGCGGGCCAGGCCGGACTGGATCTCGTCGGCGATCAACAGGACGTTGCGCTGTGAGCACAACGACCGTAGGTGCGGCAGGAAGTCGTCGGGCGGAACGATGATTCCCGCCTCACCCTGGATCGGTTCGATCAGCACGGCGACGGTGTTGTCGTCGATCGCATCGGTGAAGGCATCGACGTCACCGAACGGCACGGCGCGGAATCCGGGGGTGTAGGGGCCGAAGCCGCGCCGGGCCGTCTCGTCGTCGGAGAAGCTGACGATGGTGGTGGTTCGCCCATGGAAGTTGTTGTGCGCCACCACAATATTTGCCGCATTGGCGGGGACGCCCTTGACGTCGGTGCCCCATTTGCGGGCCACCTTGATCCCGCTCTCGACCGCTTCGGCACCGCTGTTCATCGGCAGCACCATGTTTTTGCCGCAGAGCTCGGCCAGGGCCGCACAGAAGGGCGCGAGTCGGTCGGAGTGGAACGCGCGGCTGACCAACGTCACGGTGTCCAGTTGCGTGTGTGCGACCGCGGTGATCTCCGGATTGCGGTGGCCGAAGTTGACCGCCGAGTATGCGGCCAGGCAGTCCAGGTAGCGACGGCCCTGAACATCGGTGATCCACGCGCCCTCGGCGCTGGCGGCCACCACCGGTAGCGGGTCGTAGTTATGCGCCACACAGTGGTCGTCGACGATCGGGATCGCGGCACCCGTCGCTTCCAACGTGGTCACGAATGCACCTCCAACGTGCAGCATTTGATCGATCCGCCGCCCTTTAGCAGTTCGGAGAGGTCGACGCCGACGGGGTTGAACCCGGCGTCGCGCAGTTGGGCGGCAAAGCCGGTCGCCGCGGTCGGCAGCACGACGTTGCGCCCGTCGGACACCACGTTGAGGCCGAAGGCGTAGGCGTCGGAACTAGTCACCTCGATCGCGTCGGGGAACAGCGTTCGCAGGCTTACCCGCGAGGCGTTGCTGAACGCGGGCGGGTAGTACGCCACCGTAGTGTCGTCGAGCACCGCGAGGGCGGTATCGAGGTGGTAGAACCGAGGATCGATCAACTCGAAGCTGTACGTCGGTCGCCCGACCAACTGCGCGATCTCGCCGTGTGCACGTCGATCCGTCCGAAATCCGTATCCGGCCAACAGGATCGAACCGGCGACGAGAAGGTCGCCCTGACCTTCGTTGGTGTGGCGCGTCTGTACGGGTTCATATCCATGGCGGACCATCCAATCGCCGTACGCAACCGCCTCGCCAGCGCGCTGCGGGTAGGCGAAGTTCGCGACCACCGCTGTAGCGCCGACCACCAGGCCGCCGTTGGCGGCGTACACCATGTCGGGCAGTCCGGAGACCGCCTCGACGAGGTCGACCACGTGCCCGAGTTCTTGGTACGTGCGCCTCAACGTCTCCCACTGGGTGAGGGCCAGCGCGCTGTCGACGGGCGTCTCGATGTCCATCCACGGGTTGATCGAGTACTCGACGGTGAAGTGTGTCGGCGCGGTCATGACGTAGTGGCGCGCTCGGGCTTCACGCCTGCGGTGGCGACCCGGCCGCGAGGGCGTCGCGACACTGAAGGACGTCATGAATCAACGGTAGAGACGGTTTCTGCTGCAATCCATTGTTGTTCATTGCGTGTCTAGTAGTGATTTGTTGTGTACAGTCACGCCAAGTGGCGATTTATTGTGCGGAGGTGACCGTGGAGCGCCTCGACGCGACCGACGAGCAGATCCTCGCGGCGCTGACCGATGACGCCCGCGCGACCTACGCCGAGATCGGGGAGCAGGTCAATCTGTCCGCGCCCGCCGTCAAACGCCGGGTCGACCGCATGCTCGACAACGGCGTCATCCGCGGCTTCACGACCGTTGTCGACCGGGCCGCCCTGGGCTGGACCACCGAGGCGTACGTGCAGGTCTTCCGTCACGGAACCATTGCCCCACAACAATTGCGGGCGGCGTGGATCGACATCCCCGAAGTCATCAGCGCAGCCACCGTCACCGGCACCGCCGACGCGATCCTGCACGTCGTGGCGCGCGACATGCGCCACCTCGAAGAGGCGTTGGAGCGCATCCGTTCGGCCGCCCACGTCGAGCGCAGCGAGAGCGTCGTCGTGCTGACCAACGTCATCGACCGCGATCGCGGCTGAGCGCCATTGCCCGGGGTGGCGGACAAAAGGCAGTAGGGATCGTGTAAGAAACTGCCCATGACCACATCAGCGGGCATCGTCATCGTCGGCGGCGGACTCGCGGCCGCGCGCACCGCCGAACAGTTGCGCCGGTCGGAATACAGCGGTCCGGTCACGATCGTCTGCGACGAGGACCATCTGCCATACGATCGGCCCCCGCTGTCGAAGGAGGTGCTGCGCTCCGAGACCGACGACGTCAGCCTAAAGCCCGCGGAGTTCTACGACGAGAACGACATCACCGTGCTGCTGGGCAACGGCGCGCGGTCCGTCGACACGGCCGCCCAGACGTTGACGCTCGCCGACGGCACCGAACTGCCCTACGAGGAACTCATCATCGCTACGGGTCTGGTGCCCAAGCGCATTCCGTCCTTCCCCGACCTCGCGGGGATCCACGTGCTGCGCAACTACGACGAGAGCGTGGCCCTCCGGCAGGAGGCCGGTTCGGCTCGTCGCGCCGTCGTCGTCGGAGCCGGGTTCATCGGCTGCGAGGTGGCGGCGAGCCTACGCAAGCTCGGCGTCGAGGTCGCGTTGGTGGAGCCGCAACCGGCGCCCCTGGCGTCGGTGCTCGGCGAGCAGATCGGTGAGTTGGTGGCCCGGGTGCACCGCGCCGAGGGTGTCGACGTCCGCTGTGGCGTCGGCGTTGCGGAAGTGCGGGGCTCGGATCGCGTCGAGACGGTGGTGCTCAGCGACGGCACCGAACTCGAAGCGGATCTGGTGGTCGTCGGCATCGGATCGCGCCCGTCGACCGACTGGCTCGAAGGCAGCGGCCTCAAGCTCGACAACGGGGTGGTCTGCGACGACCACGGCCGCGCCAGCGCGCCGCATGTCTGGGCCATCGGCGACGTTGCGTCATGGCGACACAACCTCGGTCACCAAGTGCGCGTTGAGCATTGGAGCAACGTCGCCGACCAAGCCCGCGTCCTGGTGCCGGCGATGCTGGGGCAGGAGCCGCCGACCGCGGTCTCGGTGCCGTACTTCTGGAGCGACCAGTACGACGTCAAGATCCAATGCCTCGGCGAACCGGAGGCCGAAGACGTCGTCCACGTCGTCGAGGACGACGGTCGCAAGTTCCTCGCCTACTACGAGCGTGACGGCGTGGTGGCCGGAGTCGTCGGCGGTGGCATGCCGGGCAAGGTGATGAAGGTGCGCGCCAAGATCGCGGCGCGCGCACCCATCGCCGACCTCCTCGGCTGAGCGGCCCTAGAGCTCGCCGAGGTAGAAGCGGGTGCCTTGGTCGTCGGTGCACAGCGCGGACTTCCCGTAGGACTGCTGCGACGGCTCGTCGATGACGGTGCCACCCGCCTCCCGCACGCGCGCCACCGCGGCTTCGATGTCGTCGACCGTCCACATCGGCACGGTCACCGCATCGGTGTTGCCACCTGCGACGCCGGACATCGGATGCGTGTCGCGCACCCCCCAGCCATCGTCGACGCGCCCCGGCTCGAACATCCAGAACAGCACCCTGCTGTAGAACGCCTTGAACGCCGCGGAGTCCGGCACCTGATAGGTGATGTATGAAAGTTCCCCCGGCCCTGTGCCGTTGAGGGCTGGACGCGGCGTGCCCGGAGCCGGCCGGAAGACCGCGAACGCCATCCCGGCGGGATCGGTGGCGTCGAGAACGGTCCCGAAGTCGAGTTCCTGGGTCCGGCCCACCGTGCCACCGCCGTCGATGATCGACTGCCGCGCACCGTCGAGGTCGGTGACCGCGTAGCAGCAGAGCATGCCCTGCGGCCTGTCGACGCTGAAGATGCCGATCCGCTGGTCGGTGTTGGTCGCCTGCTGGGTCACGGGGTCATAGGTCCAGCCGAGCACATGACCGTAGAACCGCGCGGCCGCCTCGGCATCTGGCACCCACACCGACACGTAGCCGACGTCACCGTGCTGGATCGGGACGGCCGCAGCCGTCACGGGCCCGGTGAGCATCCAGCGGTGGCCGAACGGATCGACGATCGCTGCGCTCCGCGCGCCGTAATTCTCGTACGGCTCGCGCTGCACCTCGGCGCCGTGCCTGCGAGCCCGTTCGAGCACCGCGTCCGTATCGGCGACATGCAGCATCAAGCTCACCGAAACAGACTGCCTTGCAGGAGCTCTCAGCCCGATCTCGGGATACTCGTCGGCGAGGTAGAGCACGCCGTCGCCGATCGCCAACTCGGCGTGGCCGATGCGGCCGTCGTCCATCTCGAAGGGTTCACCGACCACCGTGGCGTCGAATGTGTCGACGTACCAACCGATCGCATCGCGAGCATTGCGGACCGTCAGGTACGGAAGTGCCGCCGACCGGGGGACCGTCGGCGCGACGGTGGGCTCGGACAGCTCGGCGATGGCGGTATCGGTTCCACTCATGACGACCTCCTCGGTTCGATTCGGTAGAGAAAGCGCCGACTCCAGTCGGGCGCGCAGCCCGGCGGCGAAAGCCGGGTCGGGGGCGACCGGAAGTTCGTCGCCGCGCAGCACGGCCAGCGGATCGTGGCTGTTGTTCACGACTGCCTCCCTTCCGGTTCCGGGTAGTGAGCGCGAAACGCCTTGCGGGCCCGCACCAGCAGCGCCTCTGTCGCGTGCACCGTGCGGCCGATGAGCTCGGCGCACTCGGGCACCGAGCAGTCGTCCATGTAGCGCAGTGCCAGAACCGTGCGGTGGTGCTCGGGCAGCTTGGCGAGCACACTCTCGGCGACGATGCGGTCGAGTTCGGCGTCCCAGTCGTCGGGCGGCTCGACGGGTTCGGGCAGCTCGGCGACCGGCGTGGTGAACCGGTCGTGGCGGCGCCGGTAGTGGTCGGCCAACTTGTGGCGCGCCACCCCGAGCAACCACGGCACGGTGATCGGTGGCGGAGCGGTTCGTCTCGCGGCGTCCATCGCCGCCAGAAAGGTTTCCGACGTCAGGTCTTCGGCGGTTCCACGGTCACCACAACGTCGGACGAAGTATCCGTACACCACCGGTAAGGATTCGTCGTACAGCGCGAGCAGCTCCCGTGGAGCGTCCGTGCCATTCGGTTCGGCGCTCACACCCATATCGTCGCCGTTGCGCGCCGAACTCCGACGGTTCCGGCGGAACTTTTTTTTGCGAGTGCCCACTGGTGTACAGGCGGGCAGGGGTGCAGGGGGTCAGCCCCGGTATTCGGGGGTCCACCGCACGTCGGTGATCCGCTGCGCCAGCTCGTCGGGCTTGCGGGTGGGTGCGACGCCGTCGGCGACGGCTTGTGTCGCGACCGCCTGTGCAATGCGTATGGCCACATCCGGGATGTCCGACCACGCGGGCAACAACGGTGCCCCGGCATCGACGAGGGCGGGAGACGCGTCGCCGAGCGCCGCGGCCGCGGCCCGCATCATCTCGTCGGTCACCCGTGTCGCCTGCGCCGCGGTGACGGCCAGGCCCATCGCGGGGAAGATGTAGGCGTTGTTGCATTGGGCGATCGGCCGCTGCACCCCGTCGCGTTCCAGCGGCGCGAACGGCGAACGCGTCGCCACCAACGCGCGTCCGCCGGTCCAGGTGTCCAGTTCGGCTGGGTGGGCCTCGGCCCGGCTGGTCGGGTTCGACAGCGGAAAGATGATCGGGCGATCGACCTTGGCGGCCATCTCCCGCACGATGTCCTCAGTGAATGCCCCTGTGGCGGTCGATAATCCGAGCAACACGCCGGCATCGACGTGATGGATGACGTCGGCGAGCTGAGCCGGCCCGGACAAGCTCCAGCTCGCCACCCGCCCGGCGGGTTGGGCGAACGCCCGCTGGCCGGGGGACAGGTCGGTGCGGTCGTCGGTGAGCAGACCGTTGATGTCGACCACCCAGATCTGTGTCGACGCCTGCTGAGCCGACAGGCCCTCGCTGACCATCTGACGGTGCACCATCTCGAGCACCCCGATGCCTGCCGAGCCGGCGCCCAGCATCACCACCTGCTGCTGTGACAGCGGGCGCCCCACCACCCTGGCCGCCCCGTGCAGCGCGCCCAACGTCACCGCGGCGGTGCCTTGGATGTCGTCGTTGAAAGTGAGCAGCTTGTCGCGGTAGCGCTGCAGGATCGGCAGCGCGTGCGCGGTGGCGAAGTCCTCCCACTGCAGAAGGACGTCGGGCAGCTCGTCGCGCACCGTGGTGACGAAATCGTCGATGAACGAGTAATACTCGTCGTCACCGATGCGGCGGTGCCGCCAGCCGAGATACTGCGGGTCCTCGAGCAGCTCGACGTTGTCGGTACCCACGTCCAGCAGCACGGGCAGCGTGCGGGCCGGGTCGATGCCGCCGATCAGCGTGTACAGCGAGAGCTTTCCGATGGGAATACCCATGCCGCCGATGCCCTGATCGCCCAGGCCCAAAATGCGCTGGCCGTCGGTGACGACGATGACGTCGATCTCCCGTCGCGGGCGGTTGCGCAGCATTTCGCGCAGGAACTCGCGGTCGGGGTAGGAGACGAACAGCCCGCGCGGGCGCCGGTAGATCTCGCTGAAGCGCTGGCAGGCCTCGCCGACGGTCGGTGTGTAGACGATCGGCATGGTTTCGGCGATATGGTCGCGCAGCACCCGGTAGAACAGTGTCTCGTTGCGGTCCTGCAGGTTTCGAAGATAGATGTGCCTGTCCAGCGGCTCGCGGCGCCTGCTGAACTCGCGCCATGAATGTTCGGTCTGCTGCTCGAGGCTCTTCTCGGCCGAAGGAAGCAGCCCCAGCAGCCCGAATCGGCGGCGTTCTGCGTGGCTGAAAGCCGTGCCCTTCGTCCACAGGGAGTCGTAGAGCAGATCGTGGCCCGTCTTGTGCTCGGCGCTGTGCTCGGCCATCGGCGTCCTTTCGCGACCGCCCCAAGCTATCGCGGTGGCCGAGCGCGCCGAGGTGATTCAGCGATCGAGTGCCCACAGCCCGTCGGCCACGGTGTCGAACGCCGCACCGAGCGCCTGAGCCAGCGAAACCTTCTCGTCGGCCAGCCAGTGTTCGTACGCCGAGAGCGCTACGCCGAGCATCGTCCACGCCACCGTCTGCGGTATCAGGTCGCCTGCGGTGGCGTCGAGGCGTTTGGCGACGAACTCGGCGACCACGCCGCGCCAGCCGGCGTACATGGTCATCGAGTAGGCCTGCAGCGCGGCGGTCTCCAGGATCACCCGCATGCGCATCCGGTGGCGCGCCGTCTCGGCGGCATCGAAGCTGTTGAACGCCAGCAACGCGGTGCGCAGCGCCTCGCCGATGGGCACCTCGGGATCGAGATCGGCCAGCAGGTTTCGCATGTGGGCCAGATGAGCGTCGAAATCGCCCCAGGGCAGGGCGTTCTTGGACGGGTAGTAGCGGAACAGCGTGCGCCGCGCGATTCCCGCGGCTTCGGCGATGTCGTCCACGCTGACGTCGTCGAACCCTTTTTTGGCAAAGAGGTCGATGGCCACGTTGCTGATGTGGTCCCACGTCGTCGAGCGCCGGCGGCCCACCCGGTGCTGGTCCGGCCCCATAGGGGGTCCCCTTTCCATTTAGGCACTCGATGCCATATTATTGCGACCTCGATCACAGTTGTCGAGAACCGGTGATATCGAAAGGCGCAGCCATGGAGGGCCAAATGGAACCGCAGCAGCAGGACCAGACCGACGAGCTGGTTACCGAGACGCTCGTCGAAGAGGTGTCGATTGACGGGATGTGCGGGGTCTACTGATCGTGACCTCGTCGTCGGCGGTGCCCGAGGAAGGCATCGCATTCGACCCGGAGCTCGGCTGGCGGCTGCACCACCAGGTGGCGGTGCGGCCGGAGCCGTTCGGGGCGCTGCTCTACCACTTCGGGACGCGCAAGCTGTCCTTCCTGAAGAACCGGACCATCGTCGACGTCGTCAACACTCTGTCCGACCATCCCGACGTCCGATCCGCCTGCCGTGCCGTCGGTATCGACGACGCGCAGCAGGCGCCGTACCTGCAGGCACTCGGCGTGCTTGCTCGATCGAAAATGCTGGTGCCGCAATGACATCGACCGAAGCCGTACGTGTGCCCAAGCTGGTCGAGCAGTTCGAGCACGGACTCGACGCCCCGATCTGCCTGACCTGGGAACTGACCTACGCCTGCAACCTCGCGTGCGTGCACTGCCTGTCGTCGTCGGGTAAGCGCGACCCGCGCGAGCTGAGCACTGCGCAGTGCAAGGACATCATCGACGAGCTCGAGCGCATGCAGGTCTTCTACGTCAACATCGGCGGCGGCGAGCCGACCGTGCGTTCGGACTTCTGGGAGCTCGTCGACTACGCCACCGCCCACCACGTCGGCGTGAAGTTCTCCACCAACGGTGTGCGCATCACGCCCGAGGTCGCGACCCGGCTGGCCGCCAGCGACTACGTCGACGTGCAGATCTCCCTCGACGGCGCGACCGCGGAGATCAACGACGCCGTCCGCGGGGCGGGGTCCTTCGCAATGGCGACCAGGGCCCTGCAGAACCTGGCCGACGCCGGTTTCAAGGACGCCAAGATCTCGGTGGTGGTGACCCGCCACAATGTCGACCAGCTCGACGACTTCGCCGCTCTCGCAGCGCAATACGGCGCAACGCTGCGGATCACACGGCTGCGGCCGTCGGGTCGGGGCGCCGATGTCTGGGACGACCTGCACCCCACCGCCGACCAGCAGGTTCAGCTCTACAACTGGCTGGTCGCCAAGGGTGACCGGGTGCTCACCGGCGACTCGTTCTTCCACCTCGCCGGGTTGGGTGAACCCGGCGCGCTCGCCGGGCTGAACCTGTGCGGGGCGGGCCGCGTCGTGTGTCTGATCGATCCCGTCGGCGACGTCTACGCGTGCCCGTTCGCCATTCACGACCGGTTCCACGCCGGAAACATCCTGTCCGACGGCGGTTTTCGGAATGTCTGGCAGAACGCGCCGCTCTTTCGTGAGCTGCGCGAACCGCAGTCGGCCGGTGCGTGCGGCAGTTGCGGGCACTATGACAGCTGCCGCGGCGGGTGCATGGCCGCCAAGTTCTTCACCGGGCTGCCGATGGACGGCCCGGACCCCGAGTGCGTGGAGGGCTACGGCGCTCCCGCGCTGGCTCAAGAACGGGTCAAGCCGAAGTCCAGCGTCGACCACTCGCGATCGGGTCCGGTGATGCTGAAGCTGCTCACGACGCCTCCCCGGCCCGATGTCGGCGCCGGGGCGCCTCCCCGGCCCGATGCCGGCGCCGGGGCGCCTCCCAAGAGGCTCTGCAACGAAAGTCCGGTGTGATCATGGCCGACACCTGGTTCGAAACGGTCGCCGCCGCTCAGGAGCGTGCGAGGCGCCGGCTTCCCAAGCCGGTGTACTCGGCGCTCGTCGCCGCCAGCGAGAAGGGCGTGACGGTCTCCGACAACGTCGAGGCGTTCGCCGAGTTGGGCTTCGCGCCGCATGTCGTCGGTGCGACGGAGAAGCGCGATCTCGCGACCACCGTGATGGGACAGGAGATTTCGCTGCCGGTGCTGATCTCGCCGACAGGTGTGCAGGCGGTCCACCCGGACGGCGAGGTCGCGGTCGCACGCGCGGCCGCCGCGCGCGGCACCGCGATGGGCCTGTCGTCGTTCGCCAGCAAGCCGATCGAAGAGGTGATCGCGGCCAACCCCAAGCTCTTCTTCCAGGTGTACTGGCTGGGCGGGCGGGATGCGATCGCCGCCCGGGTCGAGCGCGCGCGGCAGGCGGGTGCGGTCGGTCTGATCGTCACCACGGACTGGAGCTTCTCGCACGGCCGCGACTGGGGCAGCCCGAAGATCCCCGAGCAGATGGACCTGCGCACCACCGTGCGCATGCTCCCGACGGGGCTGACCAAACCGCGCTGGATGTGGCAGTGGGGTAAGACCCTGCGGCCGCCGAACCTGCGGGTTCCCAATCAGGCCGCGCGAGGCGAGGAGGGCCCGCCGTTCTTCGCCGCGTACGGCGAGTGGATGGGCACCCCGCCGCCGACCTGGGAGGACATCGCCTGGCTACGCGAGCTGTGGGGCGGTCCTTTCATGCTCAAGGGCGTGATGCGTGTCGACGACGCGAAACGTGCTGTGGATGCCGGTGTTTCAGCGATCTCGGTGTCCAATCACGGCGGTAACAACCTGGACGGGACGCCGGCCTCGATTCGCGCCCTGCCGCCGATCGTCGAGGCGGTCGGTGACGACATCGAGGTGGTGCTCGACGGAGGCATCCGGCGAGGCAGCGACGTGGTGAAGGCGGTCGCGCTCGGTGCCCGCGCGGTCATGATCGGGCGGGCATACCTGTGGGGTCTGGCGGCCAACGGGCAGGCCGGTGTCGAGAACGTGCTCGACGTCCTGCGGGGAGGCATCGATTCTGCATTGATGGGGCTGGGTCGCGCCTCGGTACATGATCTTGGACCCGACGACGTCCTGGTCCCTCCCGGGTTCATCCGGGAGCTCGGCGTGCCCGGAGGTTCGGCCACCTGACGGCGAGCCCCGCGTTCGGGAACGTGCTGGTACAGGCGGGGCGCAGGGGACTGGGGGGACGACGCCGGCGCCGGCGGCGAGAAATTCGGTGAATCAATTGCTGCGCATGCTTCAACAATTGGCGCACGACAGGTGAATTCGGCCTACCATCGGCGGGTGCCGTCTGTCAGCCTGCTCGCGAATGCGACGTCGAAGCAGCTGCAGAGCAAGCCGTCAGCCCTCCTCGTGCCCGTCGGATCCACCGAGCAGCACGGCCCTCATCTCCCGCTGGACACCGACACTCGCATCGCGACGGCCGTTTGTGGGGCGGTTGCTGACCGGCTCGCCGACACCGACGGCGTGAATTGGATGGTGGCCCCCGCCATCGGCTACGGCGCGAGCGGCGAGCACGAGGAGTTCAGCGGCACCGTTTCAATCGGGACATCCGCGCTGAGGCTGTTGCTGGTGGAGTACGGCCGGTCGGCATCCCGATGGGCGTCACGGCTGGTCTTCGTCAACGGCCATGGCGGCAACGTCGAAGCGCTGGCCGCCGCGACCGCTTTGCTGCGCTACGAGGGCCGGGAGGCGGGATGGTGCTCGTGCACGGTGGCGGGTGCCGACGCGCACGCGGGCCATACCGAAACGTCTGTATTGCTACATATTTCGCCGCAGGACGTCCGTATCGACGAGCGGGTGCCCGGCAACACGGCGCCCCTTCGCGAGTTGATCCCCGAACTGCGGCGGGGCGGAGTGGCCGCCGTCAGTGAGGTCGGTGTGCTCGGCGATCCCACCGCCGCGACCGTGGAGGACGGCGCCCGCATTTTTCCCGATATGGTCCAAACATGCCTTCGGCGGATCACGCGCTGGGCGCCCGACCGCGACGGGATGCTGACATGACGGGACCGCGACTGCCCGACGGTTTCGCCGTGCAGGTGGACCGCCGGGTGAAGGTGCTCGGCGACGGGTCGGCCCTACTCGGCGGCTCCCCGACCCGCCTCCTTCGTTTGGCGCCGGCGGCGCAGACCATGCTCAGCGGCGGCAGGCTCGAAGTGCACGACGCCGTCAGCGCCCAGTTGGCCCGGACCCTGCTCGACGCGACCGTCGCGCACCCCCGTCCCGCCAGCGGCCCTTCGCACCGGGACGTGACGGTCGTGATACCGGTGCGCGACAACGCTTCTGGCGTCCGCCGACTGCTCACCGCCGTGCGCGGTCTGCGGGCGGTGGTCGTCGACGACGGCTCTGAGACACCACTCGAGGCGTCCGACTTCGCCGACGTCCACGCCGGGGTACAGGTGGTGCGACACGAGCGCAGCCGCGGACCCGCGGCCGCCCGCAACACCGGTCTGGCCGCGTGCACGACCGACTTCGTGGCTTTCCTGGACAGCGACGTCGTACCACGGCGCGGCTGGCTGGAGGCGCTGCTGGGCCACTTCTGCGACCCCGCCGTGGCCCTGGTCGCACCGCGCATCGTCGGCCTCCGCGAGCCGGACAATGTGGTCGCCCGCTACGAAGCGGTGCGCTCCTCGTTGGACCTGGGTCTGCGGGAGGCCCCGGTCATGCCCTACGGCACGGTGTCCTATGTACCCAGTGCCGCGATCATCGGCCGGCGGGCCATGCTGGGGGAGGTCGGCGGCTTCGACGAGACGCTGACCTCAGGTGAGGATGTCGATCTGTGCTGGCGACTCATCGAATCCGGTGCGCGTCTACGCTACGAGCCCATCGCGCTGGTGGCGCACGACCATCGGACCCAACTGCGAGAGTGGTTCTCGCGCAGGTCTTTCTACGGCGAGGCCGCCGCACCGCTGTCGGTGCGTCATCCCGGTAAGACCGCTCCGCTGGTGATCTCGGGCTGGACGTTGG
The DNA here is from genome assembly GCA_900637135.1 of Mycolicibacterium flavescens. Classification (NCBI taxonomy): domain Bacteria; kingdom Bacillati; phylum Actinomycetota; class Actinomycetes; order Mycobacteriales; family Mycobacteriaceae; genus Mycobacterium; species Mycolicibacterium flavescens. The sequence goes on along the minus strand of LR134353.1, from coordinate 4,237,133 downwards.
TGGCCTGGATGCTGATGGCGATGGGTTCGTCGATCGGATATCTGGCCTCGATCGTCGTCGCAACCATCACCGGCAGGCGCATCGCCAAGTCCCTGTCGAGTGTGGAGCCCGAACCCAAAGACGTCGCGGTCGTGGCCGCACACGGACTGTGGTCCGCAGCGATGCAGCTGGCGTCGGCGATCTGCCGGCACTACTGGCCGGTCGCGCTCGTCGCGGCGGTCTTGTCCCGACGATGCCGGCAGGTCGTGCTCGTGGCCGCGGTGGTTGAAGGGGTCGTCGACTGGTTGACCCGGAGCCGAAACACCGAAGACGACACCCAGCGGGTCGGCCTGCTCACCTATATCGCCCTCAAGCGCCTCGACGACATCGCCTACGGGGCAGGTCTGTGGACGGGTGTTGTCCGTGAGCGTCATCTCGGTGCGCTCAAACCCCAGATCCGGACCTGAGACGACTCTGCCGCGTGCGCAGTACCTTTATTGCTCCTCGCGTCCGCAGTAACGTCCTGATCGTCGGTGCCGGCAGCGCCGGATCCGTTCTGGCCGAGCGGCTCTCCGCCGACCCGGCATGCACCGTCACCGTCGTTGAATCGGGTCCCGGGCCGTCCGACCCTCGGGTCTCGGCGCAGATCAATGACGGACTGCGGCTGCCGATCGGCGCCGCGAGTTCAGTGGTGCGGCGCTACCCGACAACGTTGACCGTCGATCCGCTGCGTCATGCGATGCTCATGCGCGGCGAGGTGGTCGGAGGATCGGGCGCCGTCAACGGCGGCTACTTCTGCCGTGGGCTTCCGTCGGATTTCGACGACTGGCGCCTGCCCGGCTGGGCATGGTCGGATGTGCTCACGCACTTCCGAGCCATCGAAACCGACCTCGACTTCGACAATGCTATACACGGCTCGGAAGGGCCGATACGAATTCAGCGTGTTGCCGAATTCGACGGCTGCACAGCATCATTTGTGGCGGCGGCCACCGAAGCCGGGCATCCGTGGGTAGCCGATCTGAACGGTTCGACCGTCGAGGCGCCGGTGGGGGCCGGAGTGGGCGCGGTGCCGCTGAACATCCACCAGGGTGCCCGCATGGGTCCCGGTGGGACCTTCCTGCAACCGGCTTTGGACCGTGCGAACGTCACCTTGCTCACCAATACCCGGGTGCACCGCATCCGCATCACCGCCGGGCAAGCGGTCGGCGTGGAGTGTGCAAGCCAGGACGGTGTCACTTATCTCGAGGCGGACCGGATAGTGCTGTGCGCCGGAGCAATCGGGTCGGCACACCTTCTGATGCTCTCGGGCATCGGCCCACCCGAAACCCTCGAGCGGGTGGGAATACCGGTGACGGCGAATCTGCCAGTGGGAGCGGTGATGTCGGACCACCCCGAGTGGGTGCTGCCGGTGAACTGGACGGAAACGCACGGACTCCCACCTCTGGAGGCGGTGCTCACCACCGCCGACTGGCTCGAAATCAGGCCGTACACAGCTGGTTTCGGGGCTATGGTGAGCGGGCGGCGCGACGATCCCGGCGACCACCCCCATATCGGGGTGACGTTGATGCGGCCGAAGTCGCGAGGAGCCGTCACGGTCGTGAGCGCCGACCCCGATGTGCCTCCGGTCATCGAGCACCGCTACGACAGCGAGCCCGACGACGTCGAAAAGCTCCGCGCCGGGATCGCGTTGTCCCGCGAACTCGTCGGGGCAGCCGAGGTCGGGCCGGCGTCATGGTCGACGTCGCAGCATCTCTCGGGGACTGCGCCGATGGGTGACGATGACGACGACGTCGCGGTGGTGGACCCGCGGTGCCGGGTGCGCGGGGTCGAGGGGCTCTGGGTCGTCGACGGGTCGGTGCTACCGGTGATCCCCAGCCGCGGCCCGCACGCCACCATCGTCATGGTCGGGCACCGAGCGGCCGAGTTCATCGTCTGACCGCGAGACGATCCTCTCGATGAAGCGAAACTGCCTTCCGTCTCGGCCAGGTGCCCACAGTGCGATGAACACCGCGGCAACCGCGCAGAGGCCCCCGAGGGCGATCAGGGAGATGTGCATGGCGTCCATGAACGCCAGCTGCGCGGCCTGTGACAGGTCGGCACCCTGTGGGCCCAGCCGTGCGGCCACCTCGAGCGCCTCGGCCAGCGAGTTCGACGCGGCCGTGCGGAGCGATTCGGGTAGGCCGCGCAAATGGGGCGCAAGGCTATCGCCGTACTGGGCGGCGAGCACCGAGCCCGCCACCGCGATGCCCAGTGCGGCGCCGATCTCGCGGGTGGAGTCGTTGACCGCCGACGCGACGCCCTGCTTCTCGTCCGGCACCGCACCCATGATCGCCGAAGTCGCTGGCGCCGTACACAAACCGATGCCCGTCGACATGACGAGCAGCGGCAGCGCGAGGTCCAGGTAAGGCGAGTTCACTTCGAGCGTTTGCATATAGAACAGCCCGCCCGCAATCAGCGCCAGGCCGGTGGAAAGGACGATCCGCAGACCCAGTCGTGGCAGATACCACGGTGTCGCAAGGCTGAGGACCAGAAGAGGGGCAACCAGCGGCGCCAATGCGAAAGCCGTCTGCAGGGGGGTGTAGCCGAGCAACAGCTGCATGTATTGCATCGAGACGAAGAAGAACCCGAAGTTCGCGAGGAAGAAGAACGTCACCACGATGGCACCGGTGGTGAAGTCGGCCTTGGCGAAGAGCCGGACGTCGAGCAGTGGGTGCGCGCTGCGCAGTTCCCACACCGCGAAGACGGCCGCCATGACAACGCCGGCAGCCATGCACCCGTATACGAGGGGATGTGTCCAGCCGTGGGTGGGCGCCTCGAGCACGCCGTAGACGAACACCGCGACGGCCCCGCCGATCAGTACCGCTCCTGGCCAGTCGAGCGGTGTGGCTTGCTGATCGCGAGACGAGGCCACCGTGCAGGCGAGCCCGAACAGGCCCGCACCGGAGAGCGTGAACGCCCAGAAGATCGACTGCCACGACCAGAAGTGGAGTAGCACACCGGATCCCAGAAAGCCGACCACCGCACTCGAGCCCGCGACGCCCGCCCAGATGCCGACGGCCGTGTTGCGCTCGGCTTTCGGGTATGCGGCCGTCAACAGCGACAGGGTGGCGGGCATGACGAACGCCGCGCCCACACCGGCCACGGCGCGGGCGATGATCAATGCGAGTGGGCCGTCGAAGATCAACGGCGCCGCCGAGGCGAGTGTGAAGATACCGAGACCCGCGAGCAGAGCACCGCGGCGGCCGTACCGGTCGCCGATCGCGCCGGCGGGCAGCAACAGACACGCCAGCACCAGGGTGTAACCGTCGACCACCCACGTCAGCTGGGCCTGGGTCGCCGACGTCTCCACCGCGATGTCGGGCAGGGCGGCGTTGAGGGCGACCATCGAGCTGATCACCAGCGCGACGCCCATGCAGGCGACGGTGAGTAGCCAGACGCGCGCACGGGAGGACAGGTCTGCGACGCTCGCGCCGATATCCTGGTCAGACCGGCTGAGGGTGTCGACCATACGTCGCTCTCTTCCGCAGTAGATTTTCGAGACTAACAGTCTCGGTGTGAGACCGATAGTCTTGTTCCCGGCGAGGAAGTGGGTTAAACGATGAGCGGGGCGAGTACCGACCCGAGGCCGGCCCGGTCCCGTGCCCGCCTGCTCGAGGCGGCTACGACGCTGCTGCGGGCAGGCGGTCCGAGTGCGGTCACCATCGACGCGGTCACGAGAACCGCCAACGTCGCGCGCGCCACGCTGTATCGCCACTTTCCGAGCGCCAACGACCTGATGGCGGCGGCGTTCTTGAGCCTGCTCAATCCGGCGCCGATGCCGCCCGCCGAGGGCAGCCTGCGCGACCGTTTGATTGCGGTCGTCGTGGGATGGGCGGAGTCGATCGCCGAGGCGTCCGCGATGATCACCGCCATGACATGGATGGCATCCGGTCCCGATGTGGGGACGTACTCCGAAGTGCAGCAGTCGGATTCGGATGCCGTGGGGACCCTGAGGTCACGCATCATCGCGCTGTATTCGGCGCCCTTCGACGCGATCCTCGACGGCGCTCAGGCGGCCGAGGAACTCGACGAGGTGGACCGGATCCAGACGATCGCACTTCTCATCGGCCCGTTGCTTCTCGGGAAGCTGTCGACGGTGGCCGACTTCGACTACCGCGCGTGCGCGGAGGCCTCCGTCGACGGATATTTGGCCACCCACGCGAAGAAGCCGAGCGAGATCACCTCAGCGAGTAGCGAATCGGAAGATGCTTGAGCCCGCCGACGAACACTGTCGCGGCTAGTTCGGGTTCCCCGGCCAGCTCGATCGAGTCCAGCCTCGGCAGCAGTTCGGTGAACAGGCTGTTCATCTCCATGCGCGCCAACGCGGCACCGAGACAGAAGTGCACGCCGTAGCCGAACGAGAGATGCTTGTTGGGATCGCGGCCGACGTCGAATTTGAACGGTTCGTCGAAGATGTCTTCGTCGCGGTTCGCGGATGCGTAAGCGAGATAAACGGATTCATCCTTGGCGATCGGTACGCCACGGACCTCGGTGTCTTCGGCGGCGGTCCGCATGAACTCCTTGACCGGGGTGGTCCAGCGGATCATCTCCTCGACCGCGGTGCCCATCAATTCCGGTTGTGCCTGAAGTCGCGCGAGTTGGTCGGGGTTGTCGATCAGCGCGCGAAGACCGCCGGAGATCGCGTCCTTGGTGGTGTCGTGGCCTGCGGTGGCCACGATGACGTAGTACGACGCGGTGTCGACCTCGCTCAGCGGCTCACCGTTGATGGTTCCGTTGGCGATCGCCGATGCGAGATCATTGGTCGGGTTCGCCCGTCGTGAAGCGGTCAGTTCGCCGAAGTAGGCGAAGAATTCGACCACCGTCTGCAGTTTCTCCTCGGGGGTGGTCCCGCGCTGGTACTCCTCGTCGTCACCGCCGAAGATCTCCTGGGTGAGCTTGAGCATGCGCGGGAAGTCCTCCTCGGGCAGCCCGAGCAGCGAAAGGATCACATAGAGCGGGTAGTGCACCGCGATGTCCTCGACGAAGTCGCATTCGGGGCCGATGTCGCGCATCTTGTCGACGTAGCGCTTGGCCAGTTCGTCCACCCGAACCTTCAATTCGCGCATCGCCTTGGGGCGGAACCAATCCGCGCCGATCTTGCGGACATCGCGATGATGCGGGTCGTCCATGTGGATCAGCGTTCGCAGTCCCATGCCCGCTTCCAACTGTGCCCTTGCCAGGTCGTCGGCTTCGGCGGTCGCAAGCAGTGGCCGCGGCTCGCTCAGCCACAGGTTGTTGTCGCGTTCGATCGCCATGATGTCGGCGTGCTTGGTGATCGCGTAGAAGGGCCGGTACGGCGGGTGGTCCACATAGGGCACCGGGTTGTGGGCCCGCAGATGAGCAAAGGCGGCGTGCAGCCGATCGTCGTCGGTATACGCCTTGGGATCGGCGAAGACCTTCGCGGCTTCCTGTGATCTCTGGTCCATCGTCGGCGTGCTCATGAAGCTCCTCGGGAAAGACTTGACGGGTGTCAAGCACAGTCTATGTGACCGACACCACTTCGCGCCGCGAGGTGGCTCCCATCACGCCGACGGGTTCGACTTCAGCGCAGCGAGTATCTGATCGGCAGGTGTTTGAGCCCACCGACGAAGATCGTCGCGATGAACTCCGGGTCGCCGGCCAACTCGATCGAATCGAGCCGTGGTACCAGCTCGGTGAAGAAGCTGTTGATCTCCATGCGTGCCAGAGCGGCGCCGAGACAGAAGTGCACGCCGTAACCGAATGACAGGTGCTTGTTGGGGTCACGGCCGACGTCGAAGCGGAAGGGCTCGTCGAAGATGTCCTCGTCGCGGTTGGCCGAAACATAGGACAGCAGCACCGATTCGCCCTGCTTGATCGGTATACCGCGCACCTCGGTATCGGCCGTGGCGGTGCGCATGAACTCCTTGACCGGAGTGGTCCAGCGGATCATCTCCTCGACCGCGGTGCCCATCAGCTCCGGGTGGGCTTTCAGCCGGGCGAGCTGGTCCTGGTTCTCGATCAGCGCCAGCAGACCACCCGAGATCGCCGCGCTCGTGGTGTCGTGGCCTGCGCTGGCGACGATGACGTAATAGGACAGGCAGTCGACGTCGTTGAGATATTCGCCGTCGATCTTGGCGTTGGCGATCGCCGAGGCCAGGTCGTCGGTGGGGTTGGCCCGGCGTTCAGCGGTCAGCGCGGTGAAGTAGCGGAAGAAGTCGGTGATGACCTCGTGCAGCTCCTGCGCGCTCTTGCCACGGGTGAACTCATCGTCGTCGCCGCCGAACATCTCCTGGGTGAGCTTGAGCATGCGGCCGAAGTCGGATTCGGGCAGCCCGAGCAGCGACAGGATCACGTAGAGCGGGAAGTTCACGGCGACCTCTTGGACGAAGTCGCATTCGGGACCCTTTTCGACCATCTTGTCCACGTAGATCTTGGCCAGCTCGTCGACCCGGGCCTTCAGCGCGCGCATCGCCTTGGGCCGGAACCAGTCCGCCCCGATCTTGCGGATGTCGCGGTGCAGCGGGTCGTCCATATGGATCAGAGTGCGCAGCCCGCCACCGGCGGCGAGGTTGGCCTGCGAGAGATCGTCCGTGGCGGCCGTGACGAGCATCGGGCGCGGCGCATTGATCCAGAGCTCGTTGTCGCGCTCGATCGCCATGATGTCGGCGTGCTTGGTGACGGCCCAGAACGGCCGATAATCGGGCACGTCGACGTAGGACACCGGGGCGTTCTCGCGCAGGTGGGTCAATGCGGCGTGCAGGCCCGCCTCGTCGGTGTAGGCCTTCGGATCGGCCAGCACCTTGGCGGCGTCTGCGATGATCGGCGTGCTCATAGGTTCCCTCGCTCAGGGTCATTCTTGACAGCTGTCAAGTATGCACTCTAAGCGATGGCCCGGACGGGGGGATCCGAGCTGCGTCAGTACGCTCGCGAGGTGGCGAGTGGAAGGCGCAGCCGGCCTGTCCGGCGCGGTGTCAGTCGCGTGGCGGCGGCGCTCGTACTGCTGGCCGCCGCGGTCTCCGGTTGCGCCGAGGGCCAGACCGCCGCGGTGAAGGTGCCCGACGACCCCGGGGTGGTGCGAACCGCCGCGGGAGCGGTCCGCGGGACCGTCGCCCACGATCATCGGTACTTTGCTGGAATCCCTTACGCCGCACCGCCTCTCGATGCGTTGCGCTGGCAGTCGCCCGCGCCGGTCGAGTCGTGGGCGGGATTCCGGGATGCGACTCGCCCCGGTGCGCGCTGCATCCAGGACACCAGCTCCGACGTCGACCGACGCCCGCCCAGCGAGGATTGCCTGACCCTCAACGTCTGGACGCCGCCGCCGTCGGACGAACCGCGGCCGGTGATGGTGTGGGTCCACGGTGGCAGCTTCCTGAACGGCAGCGGCGACATCTACCCCGCGCGGCGGTTGGCCGGTCGCGGCGTCGTCGTCGTCACTATCAACTATCGCCTCGGGGCGCTCGGCTTCCTCGCTCATCCCGCATGGGGTTCCGGCGGCGACGTCGGCAACTACGGCCTCGCCGACCAGCAAGCCGCGCTGCGATGGGTCCGCGACAACATCGCCGGGTTCGGCGGAGATCCGGACCGGGTCACGATCGCCGGCGAATCGGCGGGCGGGATGGCGGTGTGCGACCACCTCGTCGCCCCCGGGTCCCGGGGCTTGTTCAGCGCGGCGATCATCCAGAGCGCGCCATGTCAGGCGCAGTACGACCTGCCGGCCGCCCAGGCGGCCAGCACCGCATACGCAGCCGATGTCGGATGCGCCGATCCCCGCGTCGCCGCGGACTGCCTACGGTCGCTGCCCGCCGATCGGTTGGCGGCCCCGCTGACGTACGCCTGGTTCGGGACCGAACGCCTGAGCGGTCCGGTGGCGGGCACCGAGGCGCTACCCGAGAAGTCGTTCGCCGCGATCACCAGCGGTGAGGCCGCCCGGGTGCCGGTGATGATCGGCACCACGCAAGACGAACACACGCTGTTCGCTGCGCTGCAGGCGTTGCGCGGGAGGACATTCGACGCCGCGAACTACCCCGGTCTGCTGGCCGAGGCGTTCGGACCGCACGGGTCCGCCGTAGCGGCGCGGTATCCGCCCGAACGGTACGGCGGGAACGTCGCGCTGGCGTATTCGGCGGCGGTGACGGCGGCCGAATACGCCTGCGTGGCCGACCGGATGGCCGACGCCCTTTCCGACCAGCCCGTCTACGCCTACGAGTTCGGGGACCGCGACGCGCCGGCACCCGAACCCCTGCTCGAGGCGCCGTTCCCGGTCGGGGCGGCGCATTCCCTGGAGCTTCGGTACCTGTTCGACGTCGGCGGTGCGCCACCGCTGGACCCTGCCCAACAGCGGTTGTCCGAGGAGATGGTCGACTACTGGGCGCGGTTCGTCGCGGCCGGCTCACCAGGACCCGGTTGGCCGGAGCTGACCAGCGGGCCCGCGGGTGAGCGGATGTGGCTGGAACCGGATGGCAGCCGCGTCATCACCGATTTCGAGCAGAAACACCAGTGCGCGTTCTGGGCCGGCCTGGGAAGCTGATCCCGGACCGGACGCGGACTCGACGGCACCGCTGCAGTCACGGGTACGGTGGCCCTACGGGCCCGGCGCCAGGGCCAGCGGGTATCCCGTGGCCAGGGATTTGGAGCGTGCCGTTTTCTAGGGCATACTGTTCGGGTTGCCTTGAGCCGGGACGGTGCCTGTTCGGACCGCGTGGCCGGGGCATACGACCGGCGCCCAACCGGGCGCATCCGGTGCCAATCTCGATCGCGAAGATTTTCGAGCGGACGAGTGCGTGTGCGGGCGACACACCCGACCGCGGGGGCCGGTGGACCACAGACAGAAGAACAGCGGCGGCATGCAGCGTGACTGCGCCGGTGAGGGCGGCCCGATTTCGGGCCCAGTATGAGTGAGGTAGGAGAAGCGTGGCGGGACAGAAGATCCGCATCAGGCTCAAGGCCTACGACCACGAGGCGATCGACGCCTCGGCGCGCAAGATCGTGGAAACGGTCACCAGAACCGGCGCCAGCGTGGTTGGTCCTGTGCCGCTGCCGACTGAGAAGAACGTGTACTGCGTCATCCGGTCCCCGCACAAGTACAAGGACTCGCGGGAGCACTTCGAGATGCGTACTCACAAGCGGCTGATCGACATCCTCGACCCCACGCCGAAGACCGTTGACGCCTTGATGCGCATCGATCTGCCGGCCAGCGTCGACGTCAACATCCAGTAGGAGAGACCAGAACATGGCTAGCGGTAATAAATCCGCCGCCCCGCGGCGAGGCATTCTGGGCACCAAACTGGGCATGACGCAGGTGTTCGACGAGAACAACCGGGTCGTGCCGGTGACGGTCGTCAAGGCCGGGCCCAATGTGGTGACGCGTATCCGTACGCCGGAGCGCGACGGCTACAGCGCGGTGCAGTTGGCCTACGGCGAGATCAGCCCGCGCAAGGTCAATAAGCCTGTCACGGGCCAGTATTCGGCCGCCGGGGTCAACCCGCGCCGGCATCTGGCTGAGCTGCGGCTCGATGACGAGTCCGCCGCCGCCGAATACGAGGTGGGCCAGGAGCTGACGGCCGAGATCTTCGCCGACGGCAACTACGTCGACGTCACCGGCACCAGCAAGGGCAAGGGTTTCGCCGGCACGATGAAGCGGCACGGTTTTCGCGGTCAGGGCGCCAGCCACGGTGCACAGGCCGTGCACCGCCGCCCCGGTTCGATCGGTGGCTGCGCCACGCCCGGCCGCGTGTTCAAGGGCACGCGCATGTCGGGCCGCATGGGCAACGATCGCGTGACGACGCTGAACCTGGTGGTACACAAGGTCGATGCCGAGAACGGCGTGCTGTTGATCAAGGGCGCAATCCCCGGCCGTAACGGCGGGCTCGTGATGGTCCGCAGCGCAATCAAGAGGAGCGAGTAATGGCTCTCAAAGTTGATGTCCACACCCCGGCGGGGGCGAAAGACGGCTCCGTCGAGCTGCCCGCCGAGCTGTTCGACGTCGAGGTGAACATCGCGTTGATGCACCAGGTGGTCACCGCGCAGCTGGCCGCGGCGCGGCAGGGCACGCACTCCACCAAGTCGCGCGGTGAAGTCCGCGGCGGCGGCAAGAAGCCGTACCGGCAGAAGGGCACCGGCCGCGCGCGCCAGGGCTCGATTCGGGCGCCGCAGTTCACCGGCGGAGGCATCGTGCACGGCCCCAAGCCGCGCGACTACAGCGAGCGGACCCCGAAGAAGATGATTCGGGCGGCTCTGCGCGGTGCGCTGTCCGACCGGGCGCGCAACGACCGGATTCACGCGGTCACCGAGATCGTCGCGGGCCAGACGCCGTCGACCAAGAGCGCCAAGGCGTTCCTGGCCACACTCGTCGCCGACCGCAAGCTCGAGAAGAACAAGGTGCTCGTGGTGATCGGCCGCGCCGACGAGGTCAGCGCCAAGAGCGTGCGCAATCTCCCGGGCGTGCACGTGATCTCGCCCGACCAGCTGAACACGTACGACGTGCTGAACGCTGACGACGTGATCTTCAGCGTGGAGGCGCTCAACGCCTACATCAGCGCCAACCAGACTGCGAAAGAGGAGGTGTCGGCCTGATGGCGACCGTCACTGACCCCCGCGACATCATCCTGTCGCCGGTCATCTCCGAGAAGTCGTACGGGCTGATCGAGGACAACGTCTACACGTTCATCGTGCATCCCGACTCGAACAAAACGCAGATCAAGATCGCGATCGAGAAGATCTTCGGCGTCAAGGTCGACTCGGTGAACACCGCCAACCGGCAGGGCAAGCGCAAGCGCACCCGCACCGGATACGGGAAGCGCAAGAGCACCAAGCGCGCCATCGTCACGCTGGCCGCGGGTAGCAAGCCCATCGACCTGTTCGGAGCACCGGCTTGATTTCGTCAAGCCGGCGACGGAGGAAGACCTAGAGAATCATGGCAATTCGCAAGTACAAGCCGACGACCCCCGGTCGCCGCGGTGCCAGCGTCTCCGACTTCGCTGAGATCACTCGCGACCACCCGGAGAAGTCGCTGGTTCGACCGCTGCACGGCAAGGGCGGTCGAAACGCGCACGGCCGCATCACCACCCGGCACAAGGGCGGTGGACACAAGCGTGCCTACCGGGTGATCGACTTCCGTCGCCACGACAAGGACGGCGTCAACGCCAAGGTCGCGCACATCGAGTACGACCCCAACCGCACCGCCAACATCGCACTGCTGCACTACTTCGACGGGGAGAAGCGCTACATCATCGCCCCCGAGGGTCTCAAGCAGGGCACCGTCGTCGAGTCGGGTCCCAACGCCGACATCAAACCGGGTAACAACCTGCCGCTGCGCAACATCCCCGCGGGCACCCTGGTGCATGCGGTGGAACTGCGGCCAGGCGGCGGCGCCAAGCTCGCCCGCTCGGCGGGCGCCAGCATCCAGTTGCTGGGCAAGGAAGGCACCTACGCGTCGCTGCGTATGCCCTCGGGTGAGATCCGCCGCGTCGACGTGCGCTGCCGCGCCACCGTCGGCGAGGTGGGCAACGCCGAGCAGGCGAACATCAACTGGGGCAAGGCCGGCCGCATGCGGTGGAAGGGCAAGCGCCCCTCCGTCCGTGGCGTCGTGATGAACCCGGTCGACCACCCCCACGGCGGTGGTGAAGGTAAGACCTCCGGTGGTCGTCACCCGGTGAGCCCGTGGGGCAAGCCCGAAGGCCGCACCCGCAAGCCGAACAAAGCGAGCAACAAGCTCATCGTCCGTCGCCGGCGCACCGGCAAGAAGCGCTGAGAGTAGGCAGGTACAAGGAATATGCCACGCAGCCTGAAGAAGGGCCCGTTCGTCGACGACCATCTGTTGAAGAAGGTCGACGCGCAGAACGAGAAGAACACCAAGCAGGTCATCAAGACCTGGTCGCGTCGGTCGACCATCATCCCCGACTTCATCGGGCACACCTTTGCGGTGCATGACGGCCGCAAGCATGTCCCGGTGTTCGTCACCGAGGCGATGGTCGGGCACAAGCTCGGCGAGTTCGCCCCCACCCGCACCTTCAAGGGTCACATCAAGGATGACCGGAAGGCGAAGAGGCGCTAATGACTACAGCGATTGAATATCCGTCCGCGACGGCGAAGGCGCGCTTCGTGCGCGTATCGCCGACGAAGGCGCGCCGCGTCATCGACCTGGTGCGCGGTAAGTCGGTGTCCGAAGCGCTGGACATCCTGCGGTGGGCTCCGCAGGCGGCCAGCGAGCCGGTCGCCAAGGTCATCGCGAGCGCGGCGGCCAACGCGCAGAACAACGAGGGCCTGGACCCGTCCACTCTCGTGGTCGCGACCGTCTACGCCGACGAGGGGCCAACCGCCAAGCGCATCCGGCCACGCGCGCAGGGCCGTGCGTTCCGGATTCGCAAGCGCACCAGCCACATCACGGTGATCGTGGAGAGCAGAGTGAGCCAGGAGCAGCGTGGCGGCGGCCAGTCGGCCAGCGCGGCTCGTTCGCGTCGCGCTCAGGGCAGTAAGGCCGCGGCGGCCAAGAAGGCTCCCGCCAACAAGACCGCAGAGCAGGCGCCCGCCAAGAAGGCGCCAGCCAAGAAGGCCGCACCCAAGAAGTCGGCCGAGGCGAAAGCCGGCACCAAGGCTGAGAAATCGACTGCTGAAGCGTCCGATGCGAAGGAGGGCTCGGAGTAGTGGGCCAGAAAATCAATCCCCACGGCTTCCGGCTCGGTATCACCACCGACTGGAAGTCCCGGTGGTACGCCGATAAGCAGTACAAGGATTACGTCAAGGAAGACGTCGCGATCCGACGGCTGCTGGCCACCGGCCTCGAGCGCGCCGGCATCGCCGACGTGGAGATCGAGCGCACCCGGGACCGCGTGCGTGTGGACATCCACACCGCACGCCCGGGCATCGTGATCGGCCGCCGTGGCACCGAAGCCGACCGTATTCGCGCCGACCTCGAGAAGCTGACCGGCAAGCAGGTGCAGCTGAACATCCTCGAGGTGAAGAATCCCGAGTCGCAGGCGCAGTTGGTGGCCCAAGGCGTTGCCGAGCAGCTGTCCAACCGCGTGGCCTTCCGCCGCGCCATGCGCAAGGCGATCCAGTCCGCGATGCGGCAGCCCAACGTCAAGGGAATTCGCGTGCAGTGCTCGGGCCGCCTCGGTGGCGCCGAGATGAGCCGCTCGGAGTTCTACCGCGAAGGTCGCGTGCCGCTGCACACGCTGCGCGCCGACATCGACTACGGCCTGTACGAGGCCAAGACGACGTTCGGCCGAATCGGCGTGAAGGTGTGGATCTACAAGGGCGACATCGTCGGTGGCAAGCGTGAGCTGGCCGCCGCCGTGCCGGCCGGTGCGGATCGTCCGCGCCGCGAGCGTCCTTCGGGCACCCGGCCGCGTCGCAGCGGCGCGTCGGGCACCACCGCGACGAGCACCGAAGCCGGCCGCGCCGCTTCGGGCGGTTCCGAGAGCGGCACGGCTCCGGCCGGCAGCGTCGCGGACAACGCCGCGGCTTCGCAGGCCGCAGCTGCGGCCGAGACGCCGACAGAAAATACGGAGAGCTGAATCATGTTGATTCCCCGCAAGGTCAAGCACCGTAAGCAACACCACCCGAGGCAGCGCGGCATCGCCAGCGGCGGCACCACGGTGAGCTTTGGTGACTACGGTATCCAGGCGCTCGAGCACGCCTACATCACCAACCGGCAGATCGAGTCCGCTCGTATCGCGATCAACCGGCACATCAAGCGTGGCGGCAAGGTGTGGATCAACATCTTCCCGGACCGCCCGCTGACCAAGAAGCCGGCCGAAACCCGCATGGGTTCCGGTAAGGGTTCGCCCGAGTGGTGGGTGGCCAACGTCAAACCGGGCCGCGTGCTCTTCGAGTTGAGCTACCCCGATGAGGCGACCGCCCGGGCGGCGCTGACCCGTGCGATCCACAAGCTGCCGATCAAGGCACGCATCGTCACCCGAGAGGAGCACTTCTGATGGCAGTGGGAGTGACGCCGGGCGAACTGCGCGAGCTGACCGACGACGAATTGAAGGGTCGGCTGCGCGAGTCCAAGGAAGAGTTGTTCAACCTGCGCTTCCAGATGGCGACCGGCCAATTGTCGAACAACCGCCGGCTTCGCACGGTGCGTCAGGAAATCGCGCGCGTGTACACCGTGCTGCGCGAACGTGAGTTGGGTCTGGCCTCCGGACCCGTGGGTGAGGATTCGTAGAAATGGCAGACAACACTGCAAAAGGGCCCAAGTACACCCCGCGCAAGGACGAGGAGCGTGGCCGCCGCAAGACGGCCATCGGGTACGTGGTTTCGGACAAGATGCAGAAGACCATCGTGGTCGAGCTGGAAGATCGTAAGAGCCACCCGCTCTACGGCAAGATCATCCGCACCACCAAGAAGGTAAAGGCACACGACGAGGACGACAGCGCGGGCATCGGCGACCGGGTGTCGCTGATGGAGACGCGTCCGCTGTCGGCGACCAAGCGCTGGCGGCTCGTCGAGATTCTCGAGAAGGCCAAATAGGCCGAACCGCAAGGAAAACCCCCGAACACCGAACGTGTCGGGGGTTTTCGCTTTTGCGCTCAGTCTTCTGCGGGCCGCAGGACCGCCAGCACGGTCAGAAGCAAAATCTTGAAATCCAAAAGCAGCGACCAGTTGTCGATGTAGTAGTTGTCCCATTCGGCGCGGTCGGCAATCGAGGTCTGGCCCCGGAAACCGTGCACCTGGGCCCAACCCGTCATGCCCGCCTTCACCCGGTGGCGCTGGCCGTAGCGACGTACGTGCATCTCGAACAACTCGACGAACTCCGGCCGCTCGGGGCGCGGCCCCACCAGGCTCATCTCTCCGCGAAGCACATTGATCAGTTGGGGCAGTTCGTCCAGCGATGCCTTGCGCATGATGCGGCCGATACGGGTGCGTCGATCGTCGCCCTCGACTCCGCCCGGCGCCGTACCCTTCTCGGGTGCGAAACCCGCAGCGGTCTTCTCGGGTTGGCGCATGGTGCGAAACTTCAAGCACCCGAACACCTTTCCGTCGCGTCCGATCCGCTCTTGACTGAAGAAGATCGGGCCCGGCGAGCTGAACTTCACCGCCATCGCGAGCACGAGCAGCAACGGCGAGATGAGCACAAGTCCGATCAGCGCAGCGACGCGGTCACTGCCATGCTTGACGGCGAATTGCCAGCCTTTCGGATTGACGCGGGTCAGCACCATGAGCGGTACGCCGCCCATGTGCTCGATTCGGGTGCCACTGCCCACTGAGTCCATCAATCGCGGCACCACGCGCACACGTAACCCGAGTTCCTGAGCCAATTGCGCGGTCCGCGACAGGTGTTCGTCGGGTAGCGGCGATGGGGCGATGATGAGCTCTTCGGCCCGGGTGGCGCGCGCGGCGCTCTCGAGCTCGTTCGTACCACCCAGGTAAGGGACGTCGAACATCTCCACATCTGTGGGCCGCGTGTC
Organism: Mycolicibacterium flavescens; assembly: GCA_900637135.1. Taxonomy (NCBI): domain Bacteria; kingdom Bacillati; phylum Actinomycetota; class Actinomycetes; order Mycobacteriales; family Mycobacteriaceae; genus Mycobacterium; species Mycolicibacterium flavescens. The sequence continues at coordinate 4,221,744 of LR134353.1, read as the reverse complement.
GTCCAATACACCGACCGGACACATGCCGTAGTCCCGGATCTGACGCATGCGGGAAATGAGCTGATGGGCGACCGGACCGGACCCGACGACCAGTGCCGGCCTGCCGACATCGAACCTCCTGCGCAGCCAGCGGTTCACCAACGACCGAGCCAGGCGCACCACGGGAATGAGAATGGCGGCGAACACCCAGATCTTCAGGACAAGCTCGCTCGGGCGGACGTACGGCGTGAGAACCTCTCCGACCGGCAGACGGGGCACCAGGAGCACCATCAGCGTCAACGTGGCCAGAGCGGCCACCGCGATCGACGTTGCCACGGGCTCGAACTGGTCCAGGAAGCCCTCATTCAGCTTCTGTCGATACATCGACCGGGTGGTCATCACGAGCAGCAGGATCGGGACGAAAAGCCACGAGAACAGGGCGAGGTTGCGATCCTGCTCCATGTCGCCCGGGATCCACCAATGCGCCAGCGCCACCGCGGCCACAGCCAGGACGACGTCGATCGCCACGGTGATCATCGAGTACCACGGATCGACACGGAGAACTTCAACCCAGCGGGGTGTCGGATTGGGCGAAGGAGCCGGCACAACCTTCAACCGCGGCACCGTCGGACGGCTACTAGGCGCGTGCTCCGAGACATCCGCCTTAAGCTGCATTTATCACTCTCTCGGACAGAACTGGCAACTATGTTAGATGCACTGTACCGACCCCGATCTCAAAAAGCGCAGTCATAGCAAGCGTTGAAAACGCGCGCTCTCGTGCCAGTGAACTTCAAGTTTGCTGAAGTTCTGTTATCAAGCGTTTGACGTGGGAGGGGCGCTGAAAATCCGCTCCGTAGTCAGTTGCGCAAGATCGCTCAGAATCTGGACGTGGCCAGTGCTCCACTGCCTTGGCTTGCTGTCGGAAACACACAGCGTGCCGATCGCGTGGCCATCTTGATCGATCAGGGGTATGCCGAGGTAGGCGGCCATCGCACCGCCGCGCACCACAGGGTGGTTCATGAACACGGGGTCGGTCCGTGCGTCTTCGACGACCAAAGCGGCTCCATCGGCCACGGTGTACTGGCAGATGGATTGGTCGAAGGACATCGCTCGGTCCTCGATCGAGAGCTTCCCCATCCCGGCGGTGCTCTTGTAGTACGTACGGTCGGCATCGACCAGGCTCACCGCCGCGAACGGGGTCCCCAGCGCCTCTGCGGCCGCTCGGGTGATCCGGTCGTAGGCCGGGTCCGGCGGCGAGTCGAGTAGTCCGGTCGAACGCAGTGAACTCAGTCGATCGGGGTCGTTCACCACCGTCGACACGTCCGGCATGGCATCGCTGTCCAGCACTCCTGATTCGGACAGGTGCGAGAGTAGTTCCTTCGCCGAGACGTTGGTGCGCATCTGGTCGGCGACCATTTGTGATGCGACCGCACGCGCGACGTAGGTTTCCACGTCCGTGCCGGCATTGCGTGCGCATTCTTCGAGTTGGCGGTTGAGCCACTCATCGAAGCGCCGAAACGAGCGAGTCACAATGCGAAACCGTATACGAATTAGCTGATCTGCACGTGTGGGTCGAATGGCAGCGGGAGGTTTCGGTCGCAGGCGTCGTCGCGCCCGCTAACCGATCCTGGCGGCGATGCCGTCGAGCAATTGACCCAACCCGGAGCGGAAGTCGGCGGAAGGTTCGTCGTCGGTGGGGTCGAAGACACCCTCGTGCAGCGCCGCGGCGAGTGCCGGGAACTTCTCCGGGTCGAGCAGGCTCCGAAGAAGTGCCGGATACCCCGGCCAATCGGTTCGACCAGCCTCGATGTCGACTGCCGCCGCACCGCGGACGAAGTGCAGAACCGCCATGACCGCGGCGAACTTCTCGCGCTCGGTGAGCCCGGTGTCGGCGAGAGCGGCCAGCCCCGCGTCCAGCCACGCCACCTGGCCCGGATCGGCCGGCGGCCCGGCGGATACGGCCTGTAGCACCCATGGGTGGCGGTGGTAGACGTCCCACAATCCGTCCGCCCAATTCGTCAGGGCCTCGGCCCAATCGGCGGCCGCGCCGCTTGGTGGACGGCCGACCGCGTCAGCCGACATGAAGATCACGAGCTCGTCCTTATTGGCGACATGCCGGTACAGCGACATCGTGCCGCACCCCAGACGCTCGGCCAGTCGGGCCATGGACAGTGCGTCCAGACCGTCGGCGTCGGCCAGTTCGACGGCTGCGCGCACGATGCGCTCGCGGCTCAGCCCAGTGGAGCGTGCGGGCTCGCTCGGCTCATGCCAGAGGAGCTTCAGTGCGCGCGGTAGGGATTCGCTCATCGATGGTCAGCCTAAGTCACTGGACACCGGGCGCGTATGCCGTACGCTCTTTGCGTATGCCATACGCATCTTGTCGGACTTCTCACCGGTGGGCGCTTGCACTCGCGCTCGTCGTGGCGTGCTTTCTGGGCTTCTCCGTACCGCCGTATCTGGCCGGCGGCACCCGGGTGCCCGCCACGTTCTGGCTGCACTACCCGCTGTTGGTGTTTCACGTGATGTTCGCGAGCGTCGCGATGGTCGCGGCAGTGGTGCAGATCTGGCCCCGGCTTCGTACGCTTCACCCCGCGCTGCATCGCCGTTGCGGACGCGTGTACGTCGTCGCTGCACTTCCGGCGGCCGTGTCGGCGATGGTGATCGGCGCGGTCACTCCGTTCGGACCACTTTTGGCTGTCAGCAACGTGACGTTGGGCGCGCTGTGGCTGTGGTTCACCGCGAGGGGTTATGTCGCGGCCCGGAGTCGCCGTATCTCCGCCCACCGGCGGAACATGGTGCGCAGCGCGGCGCTGGCACTGTCTGTCATCACCAACCGAATCTGGACGCCTGTCATCTATGTCTCCTTTCAGCCATTGCAGGACAACGTCTTTGGCGGCAATGCCGAACATTTCCAATGGTTCGTCGCCGGAGTCGGTGCATGGCTGGGGTGGACGGTTCCTCTCGGAGTCGTTCAGTGGTGGCTGACCACACGGGCGGTGACGGCGTCGTCGTCGAATCGTCAGCTAACCGAGACACCCCACGTGTAATCTCCGGGCCACACTGCGACGCGACACCGGACAAGGCTGGGCATGGCAACCGAATTCAACGGCAAGATCGAACTCGATATCCGCGACTCGGAACCGGACTGGGGCCCGTACGCCGCACCGACCGCCCCCGAAGGCGCCCCCAACGTGCTCTACCTCGTTTGGGACGACATCGGTATCGCCACATGGGACTGCTTCGGCGGCCTCGTCGAGATGCCCACGATGAGCCGTATCGCCGAACGCGGCGTTCGACTGTCGCAGTTCCACACCACCGCGCTCTGCTCGCCGACCAGGGCGTCCCTGTTGACCGGTCGCAACCCGACGACCGTCGGCATGGCGACCATAGAGGAGTTCACCGAAGGCTTCCCCGGCTGCAACGGGCGGATTCCGTTCGACACCGCGCTACTGTCCGAAGTGCTGGCCGAACACGGATACAACACCTATTGCGTCGGCAAGTGGCATCTGACACCGCTCGAGGAGTCGAATCTGGCCTCCACCAAACGACATTGGCCCCTGTCGCGCGGCTTCGAGCGGTTCTACGGGTTCATGGGCGGCGAAACCGATCAGTGGTATCCGGAGCTGGTCTACGACAACCACCCCGTCGCGCCGCCGGCCGCGCCGGAGGAGGGTTACCACCTGTCAAAGGACCTGGCGGACAAGACCATCGAGTTCATCCGCGATGCGAAGGTGATCGCACCGGACAAGCCGTGGTTCTCCTACGTCTGCCCAGGAGCCGGACACGCCCCGCATCACGTCTTCGCCGAGTGGGCCGACCGCTACGCCGGCAAGTTCGACATGGGCTACGAGCGATACCGCGAGATCGTGCTGGAGAACCAGAAGAAGCTCGGCATCGTGCCCGCCGACACCGAACTCTCGCCGATCAATCCGTACGGAGACGTCAAGGGGCCCAACGGTGAACCGTGGCCGACACAGGACACGGTGCGGCCGTGGGATGAGCTCGGCGACGACGAGAAGCGCCTGTTCGCGCGCATGGCCGAAGTGTTCGCCGGATTCCTGTCCTACACCGATGCGCAGATCGGTCGCATCATCGACTATCTGGAGGAGTCGGATCAGCTCGACAACACGATCATCGTCGTCATCTCCGACAACGGCGCGAGCGGCGAAGGCGGCCCGAACGGCTCGGTGAACGAGGTCAAATTCTTCAACGGATACATCGACACCGTCGAGGACGGCCTTCGTCTCATCGACGACCTCGGCGGCCCGGAGACCTACAACCACTATCCGACCGGCTGGGCGATGGCGTTCAACGCACCCTACAAGCTCTTCAAGCGCTACGCCTCGCACGAAGGCGGGATCGCGGACCCCGCAATCATCTCCTGGCCCAAGGGAATCGCCGCACACGGCGAGGTGCGAGACAGCTACATCAACGTCTGCGACGTCACACCGACGATCTACCAGCTCCTCGGCATCACCCCGCCGGACACGGTCAAAGGAGTGCCCCAGAAGCCGCTGGACGGGGTGAGTTTCGAGGCAACGCTGCGGGATTCGTCGGCGGCAACCGACAAGCGCACGCAGTTCTACACGATGCTCGGCACACGGGGGATCTGGCACGACGGCTGGTTCGCCAACACCGTGCACGCCGCATCGCCGGCGGGTTGGTCGCATTTCGACAGCGACCGATGGGAGCTGTTCCACATCGAAGCCGACCGCAGTCAGTGCCACGATCTGGCCGCCGAAAACCCGGACAAACTCGAAGAACTCACCAAGCTGTGGTTCGCCGAGGCCGACAAGTACAACGGGTTGCCGCTTGGTGACCTGAACATCTTCGACACCATTTCGCGGTGGCGGCCGGGGGTGGCGGGCCGGCGTGACTCGTACCGGTACTACCCGGGCACCGCCGACGTCGGGATGGGAGCTGCGGTCGAGATACAAGGGCGGTCGTTCGCGGCCATGGCCGAGATGGTGATCGACACGTCGGGCGCCGAAGGCGTGATCTTCAAACACGGTGGCGCCCACGGCGGTCACGTGATGTTCGTACAGGACGGGCGGCTTCACTACGTCTACAACTTCCTGGGCGAAGACGAGCAGCGAATGTCGTCGCCGGATGCAGTGCCGTTGGGGCGGCACTCGTTCGGGGTCGCGTATGTGCGCACCGGAACTGCCGAGGGCAGCCATACCCCGATCGGAGACGCGGCTTTGTATATCGACGACCAGCAGGTCGCGACGTTGCGCGAAATGCGTGTCCACCCGGGGACGTTCGGGCTCGCCGGCGCGAGCCTGAGCATCGGCAGGAACGCTGGATCCCCGGTCTCCCGTTCGTATACGCCGCCGTTCGCGTTCACCGGCGGCACCATCGTCGCGGTCAACATCGACGTCTCGGGTAAGCCGTATCTGGACCTGGAGCGGGAGTTCGCTCGCGCCTTCGCGAAGGACTGAACACACCGAGCGTGGGGGCGGGACGGAAGCCATGAAGTACGCCGTCGGGCAGGCGATCGCGCTGACGTGCCTGCTGACCGCGTGTGTCGACAACCGCGAAGGCGTACCGATCGCAGAAGAGGCCGTCGTCTCCGACACGACGATCTCCGCCACCTCGACGCCGTCGTCGACCGCGCCGTCCGACCCGCAGGTTGACACCGCCCAGCCGGGCATCGTGCCGACCCCGCAACCGTCAGCGGCCCATCGCGCTTGCAGCCTGCCGGGACCCGAGCACGTGTCGGCCGCGGTCCCTGAGCCGGCGGCGCCCAGGATCACGGTGGCTCTACCGGCGGGATGGTCCACGGCGGCGGGGCAGGGGGATGTCGCGCTGCGGCTGGCGGACCGGACGGGATGTGGGCGACGGTCACCATTGCCGAGACCACGCTGCCACCGGCCGAAGCGTTCGAACGCTATGCCGACGACGCTGTGGCGGCGGCCGGTATCAGCACGTTGAGCGTGTTGCCGGCCGAGCTGTGCGGCTACAGCGGTCAGAAGCTGCTCGGGTCGTGGGCGGGCTCGCCGGGACCCGCGGTGCAGTTCGGCGATCGGATCGCCCATATCCCGACGAGCACCGGCGACTACCTGGTGGCGGTGCACGTCGAAGCTCCCGCTCAGACGGCGGGCTTCGACCCGCTCGCCTCGCCGCTGCTGGGGGGGTTCGGCATCGTCGTTCCCTGAGCGATCATTCATCGAGTCGACGCGAAGTCGCTGATTACGGGACGCTCGGGGTCCTGCGAGCGTGCGGAAAGTGTCGAGAATCCGCGGCGGGTCGTCGACAAACACACACGCTCGCGCCGCAGGGGAGGGCGTGATCTGCGACGATTTGGCTTCCTGCAGGTCCTCCCATAGAATCAGGCGGTTGCCTTGGGCAGACCTCGGCCAGTCGCGTGCGGCGGGCCCCGCGTGCCTTTCGGTGACAGCAAGACCGCGTACGTCCAGGTCGGTATCTGGCGTGCATACAAAAACCAGGTCGAGGAGATCGAGTGATTCAGCAGGAATCGCGGCTCAAGGTCGCCGACAACACGGGCGCCAGGGAGATCCTGTGCATCCGCGTGCTCGGTGGCTCGTCGCGGCGCTATGCCGGCATCGGCGATGTCATCGTGGCGACCGTCAAGGAAGCCATTCCCGGCGGCAACGTCAAGCGTGGCGAGATCGTGAAGGCCGTCATCGTGCGCACCGTCAAGGAGCGCCGTCGCGCCGACGGAAGCTACATCAAGTTCGACGAGAACGCCGCCGTCATCATCAAGGCCGACAACGACCCGCGCGGTACCCGCATCTTCGGCCCGGTCGGCCGCGAACTGCGCGAGAAGCGCTTCATGAAGATCGTCTCGCTTGCTCCGGAGGTGTTGTAGATGAAGGTCCACAAGGGCGACACCGTGCTCGTCATCTCCGGCAAGGACAAGGGCGCCAAGGGCAAGGTGCTGGTCGCCTACCCGGCGCGCAACAAAGTCCTCGTCGAGGGCGTCAACCGGATCAAGAAGCACACGGCGGTGTCAAGCAACGAGCGCGGCGCACAGTCCGGCGGCATCGTCACCCAGGAGGCGCCGATCGACGTCTCGAACGTGATGGTCGTCGACTCCGACGGCAAGCCGACCCGCATCACGTACCGGGTTGACGAGGAGACCGGCAAGAAGGTCCGCATCGCCAAGACCAACGGCAAGGACATCAACTCATGACCACCGTCGAAAACACCGCAAAAACCCTGCCGCGCCTCAAGCAGCGCTACCGCGAAGAGATCCGCGACACGCTGGCCAAGGAGTTCGGCTACGCGAACGTCATGCAGATCCCCGGCGTGGTCAAGGTCGTCGTCAACATGGGCGTCGGCGACGCCGCCCGTGATGCGAAGCTGATCAACGGCGCGGTCAACGATCTCGCACTGATCACCGGTCAGAAGCCGGAGGTGCGCCGGGCGCGTAAGTCCATCGCCCAGTTCAAGCTTCGCGAGGGCATGCCGATCGGCGCCCGCGTCACGCTGCGCGGCGACCGGATGTGGGAATTCCTCGATCGGTTGATCTCGATCGCGCTGCCGCGTATCCGCGACTTCCGCGGGCTGTCGCCCAAGCAGTTCGACGGCACCGGCAACTACACCTTCGGACTCACCGAGCAGTCGGTGTTCCACGAGATCGATGTGGACTCCATCGACCGCCCCCGCGGCATGGACATCACCGTCGTCACCTCGGCGACGACCGACGACGAAGGACGAGCGCTGCTGCGGGCGCTGGGCTTTCCGTTCAAGGAGAACTGAGTTATGGCAAAGAAGGCACTGGTCAACAAGGCCAACAAGAAGCCGAAGTTCGAGGTGCGCGCCTACACCCGCTGCCAGCGGTGCGGGCGCCCACGCGCCGTCTTCCGCAAGTTCGGCCTGTGCCGGATCTGCCTGCGCGAGATGGCGCACGCCGGCGAACTGCCCGGTGTGCAGAAGAGCAGCTGGTAATCCAGCCCCGAACCGACCAGACCAACCAAACAGGTTGCGGTAGGCCCGGATACCGGGAACCACCGCGAGAAAGGTGAGCCGGCTGTCATGACTATGACGGACCCGATCGCAGACTTCTTGACACGTCTGCGCAACGCCAATTCGGCGTACCACGACGAGGTGACACTGCCCCACTCCAAGATCAAGGCCAATATCGCCGAGATCCTGAAGCGCGAGGGTTACATCGCCGACTACCGAACCGAGGATGCTCGGGTCGGCAAGTCGCTTGTCGTGCAACTGAAGTACGGCCCCAGCCGGGAGCGAAGCATCGCCGGCCTGCGCCGCGTGTCCAAGCCCGGTCTGCGGGTGTACGCGAAATCCACCAATCTGCCGCGGGTTCTCGGCGGCCTCGGCGTGGCGATCATCTCCACGTCGTCGGGGCTCCGGACCGACCGCCAGGCAGCCCAAGAGGGCGTGGGCGGCGAAGTCCTCGCGTACGTGTGGTAGGCGAGAGGGAGTAGAGCTCAAATGTCGCGTATTGGAAAGCAGCCGGTCCCGGTCCCCAGCGGGGTCGACGTGTCGATCGACGGGCAGAACGTGTCGGTGAAGGGGCCCAAGGGCACTCTCGAACTGGCGGTGGCCGACCCGATCCGGGTCGCCCGTGACGACGACGGCGCCATCGTGGTGTCGCGGCCCGACGACGAGCGGCGCAGCCGTTCGCTGCACGGTCTGTCGCGCACGCTGGTGGCGAACCTTATCACCGGCGTCACCGAGGGTTACACCACCAAGATGGAGATCTTCGGTGTCGGTTACCGCGTGCAGCTCAAGGGTTCCAACCTCGAGTTCGCGTTGGGCTACAGCCACCCGGTGGTCATCACTGCCCCCGAGGGGGTGACGTTCGCGGTGGAGACACCGACGAAGTTCTCGATCTCCGGCATCGACAAGCAGAAGGTCGGCCAGGTCGCGGCGAACATCCGCCGCCTGCGCAAGAGCGATCCCTACAAGGGCAAGGGCATCCGCTACGAGGGCGAGCAGATCCGTCGCAAGGTCGGAAAGACAGGTAAGTAAATGGCTTCGACAACAAATTCGGCAGCGCCGACGCGCAAGCCCGTGGGCCAGAACATCTCGCAGACCCGGCGGGTTGCGCGGCTGCGTCGGCACGCTCGCCTGCGCAAGAAGATCTCCGGCACGGCAGAGGTGCCGCGGTTGGTGGTCAACCGTTCGTCACGGCACATTCACGTGCAGCTGGTGAACGACCTCGAAGGCACCACGCTGGCCGCGGCGTCCTCGATCGAGGCCGATGTGCGGGCGGTCGACGGTGACAAGAAAGCCCACAGCGTGCGGGTCGGTCAGCTGATCGCCGAGCGCGCGAAGGCCGCAGGGATCGACAAGGTCGTGTTCGACCGCGGTGGGTACACCTACGGCGGACGGATCGCGGCGCTGGCCGATGCGGCGCGCGAAGGCGGGTTGGAATTCTGATGACTGAGCTCAACACAATGGGAAGGACTGCATGATGGCCGAACAGGCAACAGCCGGCGGCCCCCAGGACGGCCGCGGGTCGCGGGGCGACCGCGACGGACGTGGTCGCCGCGACGACCGTGGCGGTCGCGGCCGCGACGGCGGCGACAAGAGCAACTACCTCGAGCGCGTCGTCTCGATCAACCGCGTCTCCAAGGTGGTCAAGGGTGGCCGCCGGTTCAGCTTCACCGCGCTGGTGATCGTCGGCGACGGCAAGGGCATGGTCGGCGTCGGATACGGCAAGGCCAAGGAAGTTCCCGCCGCCATCGCCAAGGGCGTCGAAGAAGCACGCAAGAACTTCTTCCGGGTTCCGCTGATCGGCGGCACCATCACCCACCCGGTGCAGGGCGAAGCCGCCGCCGGTGTGGTGATGCTGCGTCCGGCCAGCCCCGGTACCGGTGTGATCGCCGGCGGTGCGGCTCGCGCGGTGCTGGAATGCGCCGGCGTGCACGACATCCTGGCCAAGTCGCTGGGCAGCGACAACGCGATCAACGTGGTGCACGCCACCGTTGCCGCGCTGAAGCTGCTGCAGCGTCCCGAAGAGGTCGCCGCCCGACGCGGGCTGCCGATCGAAGATGTGGCGCCTGCGGGCATGCTGCGGGCGCGCCGGGAGGCCGAGGCGCTTGCCGCGTCGGCAGCGCGTGAAGGGTCGTCGTAAATGGCAGAGCTGAAGATCACTCAGGTGCGCAGCACCATCGGTGCGCGCTGGAAGCAGCGGGAGAGCCTGCGGTCGTTGGGGCTGCGCAAGATTCGCCAGTCCGTTGTCCGTGAGGACAACGCGCAGACGCGCGGCCTGATCAAGACCGTGCATCACCTCGTCAAAGTTGAGGCAGTAGAGGCCGGCGATGAGCGCTCGCGCGAAGAGCGGAAGGCTAAAGCATGACACCTATCAAACTGCATGACCTGAAACCGGCACCCGGTTCGAAGACCGCCAAGACCCGGGTGGGTCGGGGCGAGGGCTCGAAGGGTAAGACCGCGGGTCGCGGCACCAAGGGCACCAAGGCCCGCAAGAACGTCCCCGCGACGTTCGAGGGCGGTCAGATGCCGATCCACATGCGGCTGCCGAAGCTCAAGGGCTTCCGCAACCGCTTCCGCACCGAGTACGAGGTCGTCAACGTCGGCGACATCAACAAGCTGTTCCCGAAGGGCGGTGACGTCGGTGTGGACGAGCTGGTGGCCGCGGGCGCGGTGCGCAAGAACGCACTGGTCAAGGTGCTCGGCGACGGCAAGCTCACCGTGAAGGTGAACGTCACCGCGCACAAGTTCAGCGGCAGTGCGCGCGAGAAGATCTCCTCGGCGGGCGGTTCGGCGACCGAGCTGTAACCCCGCGTCGACCGGGAGCCCCTGCCGTGGAGGCGGGGGCTTTCGTGTCGGGCGGTCGTAACGTCGGGCGCCGTCCGCCGATATGGTGCGTAGGCGTGACACATCAGGAGCAGATATGACCTACCTCCGCCGGCTCACCGCCGTCGCTGGGGCCGCCGGTATCGCGTTGTTCGGCGGCGTGGCGACCGCCCACGCCCAGGACGACGATGCGAAGTTCGCCGATCGCGTCGAGGCGCTGCAGATTCCGCTCGGTGAAACCGACCTGCCTGCGTTGGGTCAGGGTATCTGCGACATGCTGACCGCGGGTCTGGACGGCACCGCCAACCCGGTTCCTGTCGTGCGCGGTGTGGTCAACCGCCTTACCGGCACCGGTATGGATCGCGGGCAGGCCGCGGGGCTGATGCGCGCGGCGGTCGCCGTCTACTGCCCGCAGCACGGCCGTTTCATGGGCCGCTGACCGGGCTTCATTCGAGTCGACGCGGGTCACTTCAGCTGCGGAATGACCGCTGCCGCCAGACGTTCCATCTGCTCACGGTCTTCGGAGACGTTCTCGCCGACGGGGTTGAGCAGTAGCATCTCGGCGCCTGCGTCGACGACATCGCGCAGCCCGCGGACCACGTCGGCGGGTGTGCCGGATACCGGGACCTCGTCGATGCCGGCCATACCGCCGTAGATGCGGCGCAGGCCGGCCAGTACCCGCTCCCTGGCACGCAAGGGGTCATCGTCGACGATCAGGTACACGCGCTTGCCGACGGTGAATTCCGCAGCATCCCTTGATTGTTCGGCGAGTTCGCGGCGAACGCATCTGACGGCTTCGGCGAACGCCGCCGTGGTGGACGAGCCTGCTCCCAGAAACGCGTCGCCGTGGCGCACCGCCCTGGCGATGGCGCGAGAAGCGTTGGCGCCGAACCAGATCGGCGGGTGCGGTCGCTGGACTGGTTTGGGTTGGATAGGCAGCCCGTCGACGTCACGAAACCGGCCGTGAAACGTCACCTTGGGTTCGTCGGACCAGGCCGCCTTCATCAACTCGAGCCCTTCGGTGAAGTTCCTGACGAACGTGGCGCGTTCGACGCCGAAGGCCGCGAACTTGCGGGTGCCGCCGCCAGGGGCCACCCCGAGGTCGAGCCGGCCGTGGCTGAGGTGGTCGACCGCCGTCACCGCTGAGGCCAGTTGAAGCGGTTCGTGCAGGGAGGTCACGAGGACGGCCACCCCCAGGCGGATCCGATCGGTGTGTGCGGCGGCCCATGCGAGCATCTCCAGCGGTGCGAGCAGCGGTGAGGGCCCGATCGTCTGCTCCAGCGTCCACGCGCCAGTGAAGCCCAGTCCTTCAGCCCGGATCAGGTAGTCGCGAGTCGCGCCGGCATCGAAACCGCCCGCGACGCGCTGGGGGATGGAGATGTCGAACCGCACGGCACCACGGTAGACGCGCTCGCCGGGCCGAGGCGCTGCGCGGCGTCGGTAGGCTCGCAACATGTCCGTTTTCCTGCCCGGCATGTCCGGACTCCCCGGTCTCGACGACGTGCGCGCGCTGGCGCGGCGCATCGACACCGCCCGCCACAACGGTGTCCCGAACGGATGCGTGCTCGAACTGGACCTGACGTCGGTGCCGAGCGAGACCGCCGGGTTCGACCCGCTGGCATTGATCTCCGGGTCGGGCCGTCCGCTGCTGTTGCGGGAGGCCGTCGCGGCGATCCACCGGGCGGCCGAGGACGACCGGGTCGCGGGCCTGGTCGCTCGGGTGCAGCTGCCCGCTGCGTCGCCGGGCGCGGTGCAGGAACTGCGTTCGGCCATCGCGGCGTTCAGCGACGTCAAGCCGTCGTTGGCGTGGGCCGAGACCTATCCCGGCACGCTGTCGTACTACCTGGCCTCAGCATTCCGCGAGGTGTGGATGCAGCCTGCGGGCACGGTGGGCTTGGTGGGTTTTGCGACGAACGCACTGTTCCTGCGCGGCGCACTCGACAAGATCGGAGTCGAGGCGCAGTTCATCGCGCGCGGTGAATACAAGTCTGCGGCAAACCGTTTCACGGAAGACGGCTACACCGAGGCCCATCGCGAGGCCGACGAACGGTTGATTCAAAGCCTGCACGCCCAGGTGCTGGAGGCGGTCGCACAGTCGCGTCACATCGAGCCCGAGGACGTCGACGCGCTCGCCGACAAGGCGCCCTTGCTGCGCGAAGACGCGCTCGCCGGAAGGTTGATCGACCACGTCGGCTTCCGTGACGAAGCCTACGCACGCATGGCCGAACTGGCCGGCGCACCGGACTTCACGGCAGGCGCGGACGCGGACTCCGAGGACGCGCCGCCGCGGCTGTTCCTGTCGCGTTATGCGCGTGCGACGGCTGAACGCCCGGGTCTGCCCGTGCCGTCCATCCCCGGACGCAAGAAGGCGACGATCGCCGTGGTGACCCTGCACGGCCCGATCGTCAGTGGTCGCGGCGGCACGCAACCGCTGCCGCTGGGCAGTTCGAGCGCGGGCGGCGACACGATCGCCGCGGCGCTTCGCGAAGCCGCGGCCGCCCAAGACGTTTCGGCGATCGTGTTGCGGGTGGACAGCCCCGGCGGCTCGGTGACCGGATCGGAAACCATTTGGCGCGAAGTGCAACAGAGCCGCGACAAGGGCAAGCCGGTGGTCGCGTCCATGGGCGCGGTCGCGGCATCCGGCGGCTACTACGTGTCGATGGCCGCCGATGAGATCGTCGCCAATCCCGGCACCATTACGGGCTCGATCGGTGTGTTGGCGGGCAAGCTAGTGGCCCGCGAGCTCAAGGGGCGTCTTGGCGTCGGCTCCGGAACGGTACGTACAAACCGCAACGCCGACGCCTGGTCGCTCAACGAGCCGTTCACCGACGAGCAGCATGCACATGTGGAGGCCGAGACAGACCTGCTCTACACCGATTTCATCGAGCGGGTCGCGGTGGGCCGCAAGATGAGCGTCGAGGATGTCGACGCCGTCGCGCGCGGTCGGGTGTGGACCGGCGCGGACGCGCACGAGCGCGGGTTGGTCGATCACCTCGGCGGCCTGCGCGCCGCGATCACGAGGGCCAAGGTGTTGGCGGGGATGGACGCCGACGCCGAGGTGCGCATCGTCTCGTATCCGGGTTCGTCGCTGCTGGACCGGCTGCGGCCCAAGGCGTCGTCGCAGCCGGCGGCATCGCTACCGGACGCTGTCGTCGGGTTGCTCGGGCGCTCCGTGGTGAAGCTGGCCGATCAGACCGAGCGTTCGCTCAGTGGCCTGAGCGTGTTGTGGCTCGGTGAGCACCGATTCTGAGCGAACGGTTCAGCATTTGATCGCCGACAGGTAGCTCAGATCTTTGAAAAAGCCGATCGTGCTGTCCTCGTCGAAGGTGAACCCGTTGGCGGCGTAGGCATCCGGCATGTTCTGCGTCGTGACGTCCCAGCCGCGGGCGGTCAGATAGTCGACGACGTCGTTGCGCTCACCGTGATAAATGAGCTCACCCATCTCGATGTTCTGTCCGTAAGCCTGGAACTTCTCGGCGATCTCCCGGGCCCGCTCGTCGGAGAACATGCTGACATCGGGGATGTGCTCGGTGGCCACCCGGCTACCCGGTGCGCTCAGTTCATCGATCCGGTCGAACAGCAGGTCCTGCGCTTCGGGTGGCAGGTAGATCAGCAGTCCCTCGGCGATCCAGGCCGTCGGTTGGGTCGAGTCGAAGCCATTGTCCAGCAGCGCTTTCGGCCAGTCTTCGCGCAGGTCGATCGCCACCACGCGCCGGTTCGCGGCCGGTTCGGCCCCCAACGCCGAAAGGGTGTCGCCCTTGAACGCGATCACCTCCGGCTGGTCGAGCTCGAACACGGTGGTGCCCGTCGGCCACGGCAGGCGGTAGGCGCGGGCGTCGAGCCCAGCGGCCAAGATCACCGCCTGGCGGACATCACGGGCCGCGGCATCGGCGAACAGCCGGTCGAAATGGCGGGTGCGCACAGCCATTCCCTCGGCGGCGCGACGGGTGTTGAAGCGCGGGTCGATGTCGTCCAGCGATATCTCGCCGTCGAGCGCTCGGATGAAGAAGTCGAGCCCGACCGCGCGCACCAGAGGTTCGGCGTACGGGTCGTCAATCAGGCCCTCGCGGTGGCTCAGTACGCGTTGTGCGGCGACCATGGTCGCGGTCGAGCCGACGCTGGATGCCAGATCCCAGGTGTCGTTGTCGGTACGGGCCATTTGTGCTCCTCAGTTGCGGGTTGCGATGATCGCGAGCGAATCACGCATCGGGGCAAGCAGTTCCGTGTCGGGAAAATCTCGGCCGTATTCAGCGAACACCTCGGGACGGCTTTTGGTGCACACCTGCCACCCGTGCTCGGTCAGATAATCGACGACGTGGCTGCGCTCGCCCTCGTAGAAGAGGTGCGAGATGTCGAGGTGGACGCCGTTCTCACCCCACTGCTTGCTGATCGCTTTACTGCGTTCGCCGATTGTCGCCGCGGCGTCGGGATGGTATTCGGTGGCGAGCCTGCTGCCCGGTGCGCTGAGCGTGCCCATGTCGTCGAACAGCTTGTCCTGCGCTTCGGGTGGCAAGTAGACGAGCAGTCCTTCCGCGCTCCACGCTGTCGGTTGTGCCGGGTCGAAACCGCTGTCGTGCAACGCTTTCGGCCAATCGTCGCGCAGGTCGATACCGACAGGGCGCAACTGGGCAGAAGGGGAGGCCCCCAGCGAGGACATCGTGGCGGTCTTGAACCCGATCACCTGCGGCTGGTCGATCTCATAGACGACGGTCCCGTCGGGCCACGGCAGCCGGTAGGACCGCGAGTCCAGACCCGACGCCAGGATCACCGCCTGCCGGATGCCACCTCCGGCGGAGGTGAGAAAGAAGTCGTCGAAGAACCGGGTGCGCACTGCGATCATCCTGGCCATGAAGTCGGCACCGGCACCGTCGATGTCGTTGTCTTCGATGCCCCCGTCGACCAGGCACGTGAAGAAGTCGATGCCGACCGCGCGCACCAGCGGCGCGGCGTACGGATCGTCGAAGAGCGGGTCATCTTCGCGGCTGGCGATCGCGCGGGCAGCGGCGACCATCGTGGCCGTGGTCCCCACGCTCGATGCAGGGTCCCAGCTGTCCGAATCCGTTCGGCTCATTTCTCGAGTATGCCGCTGAGGTACTGCATCTCACCGAATCTGGCGACGTCGTCGTCCTCGGGCAGCGGGGGCAGACCGTTCTCGGCCAGCAGTTCGCCGACCGTGCGACGGGTCAGGCGCCAGCCCCGCTCCTCGAGGTAGGCGCCGGCCTCGTTGCGCTCGCCGATGTAGACGAGTTCGGAGAAGTCGAGTTCGAAGCCGTGTTCGCGCCACCGCTCCGCTGATTCCTGCATCCGGGCCAGTACCTTCTCGCGATCGGCGGGGTCGCTGCTGGAGGGGCCGCTCTCGACCGCGACCCGGCTACCGGGAGCGCTCAACTCGGTGATCGTGTCGAGCAGCTTGTCCTGTGCCTCCGGCGGCAGGTATCCGAGCAGGCCCTCGGCGCTCCATGCGGTCGGCAGGGCCGGGTCGAAACCCGCGTCCTTCAATGCCGCGGGCCAGTCGAAGCGCAAGTCGATCGCCACCGCCCTGCGCAGCGCGGTCGGTTCGGCGCCGAGATCGGCCATTGCCCGGGTCTTGAACGCGATGACGTCGGGCTGGTCGATCTCGAAGACCGTCGTCCCGGCCGGCCATGCCAACCGGTAGGCGCGCGCGTCGAGCCCGGAGGCCAGGATCACCGCCTGCCGTACACCACTTTCGGCGGAGTCTGCGAAGAACTCGTCGAAGAACTTCGTCCGCACCGCCATGTTGTCGGTCATCCGGGCCATTCCGACCGTGGCCCCGTCCGAGGCGTCACCGTCGAGGTCCTCGAGCGTGAGCTCACCGCTGGCCAGGCGGGTGAAGAAGTCCACGCCCACCGCGCGCACCAACGGTTCGGCGTACGGATCGGAGATCAGCGCGTCGGCACCCGTGCTGGCGATCGCCCGCGCCGCCGCGACCATCGTCGCGGTCGCACCGACGCTGCTGGCGAGGTCCCAGGTGTCTCCCTCAAAACGTGGACCCGTACGTGCCATCTCAAACTCCTGACGCTATTGATTAGTGGATATAACGAGATCGGTTCCACGGTATGTTCCCGTCCTGAGAAGTCGCTGTGAGGCGGGGCGATCAGCGGGATGCGGGCCAACGGGGCCCTAACTGTTATTCTCGTAGACTGTTTGACGGGTAACTCTGCAGGCTGCGCGCTTGGCGGGGGTCCGCACACGACTTAACCACGACGCTGGTCGAATCCAGCCCCATCCGCACGCCGCGATCAACAGGCCGGCTGCGCAGGAGGAAGAGTGCTTTCGGCTTTCATCTCATCACTGCGGACGGTCGACCTGAGGCGAAAGATCCTGTTCACCCTCGGCATCGTGATCCTCTACCGGGTCGGGGCCGCGATCCCGTCTCCGGGGGTGAACTACCCGAACGTGCAGGAGTGCATCGCGGAGGTCACCGGCGGTGAGTCCGGCCAGATCTACTCGCTGATCAACCTGTTCTCCGGCGGCGCGTTGCTGCAGTTGTCGGTGTTCGCCGTCGGTGTGATGCCTTACATCACCGCGAGCATCATCGTGCAGCTGCTGACCGTGGTGATCCCGCGTTTCGAGCAGCTGCGTAAGGAAGGCCAGTCCGGCCAGGCCAAGATGACGCAGTACACGCGCTATCTGGCCATTGCGCTGGCCATCCTCCAGAGCACCAGCATCGTGGCGCTGGCGGCCAACGGCGGCCTGCTTCAGGGCTGCTCGCTGGACATCATCCAGGGCCAGCACGAGGGTCTGAACATCTTCACCCTCGTGGTGATGGTGCTGGTGATGACCGCGGGCGCGGCGCTGGTGATGTGGATGGGCGAGCTGGTCACCGAGCGCGGCATCGGCAACGGCATGTCGCTGATCATCTTCGCGAGCATCGCGTCGGCGATCCCGGGTGAGGGTCAGACCATCCTCGAGAGCCGCGGCGGCCTGGTGTTCGCGCTGGTGTGCGCCGGTGCGCTGGCGATCATCGTCGGCGTGGTGTTCGTCGAGCAGGGCCAGCGCCGAATCCCTGTGCAGTACGCCAAGCGGATGGTCGGCCGCAAGATGTACGGCGGCACGTCGACGTACCTGCCGTTGAAGGTGAACCAGGCAGGCGTCATCCCGGTGATCTTCGCCTCGTCGCTGATCTACATCCCGCAGCTCATCACCCAGCTCATCCAGAGCGGAAGCTCGAATCCGAACAGCACCAACTGGTGGAACACGTTCGTCGCGAACTACCTGACAGATCCCAGCAGCCTGGCCTACATCGGCGTCTACTTCGCGCTGATCGTGTTCTTCACCTACTTCTACGTCTCCATCACGTTCAACCCCGATGAGCGGGCCGACGAGATGAAGAAGTTCGGCGGCTTCATCCCCGGCATCCGGCCAGGCAAGCCGACGGCGGACTACCTGCGTTATGTGCTGAGCCGGATCACCCTTCCAGGTTCGATCTACCTGGGTCTGATCGCCGTGCTGCCGAACCTGTTCCTCTCCGTGGGGAGCAGCGGGCCCGTGCAGAACCTGCCGTTCGGTGGTGTGGGCGTACTGATCCTCGTCGGGGTCGGATTGGATACCGTCAAACAGATCGAGAGCCAGCTGATGCAGCGCAATTACGAAGGGTTCCTGAAGTGAGAGTCGTTCTGCTCGGACCGCCCGGCGCCGGCAAGGGAACACAGGCCCAGAAGCTCTCCGAGAAGCTCGGAATTCCGCAGATCTCGACCGGCGACCTCTTCCGCAAGAACATCGGCGACGGCACCCCGCTGGGGCTGGAAGCCAAGAAATACCTCGACGCCGGCGACCTGGTGCCATCGGAGCTGACGAACAAGCTGGTCGAGGACCGCATCGAACAGCCGGACGCGGCCGACGGGTTCATCCTCGACGGCTACCCCCGCTCCGTGGAGCAGGCCAAGGCGCTGGACGACATGCTCAAGCGCCACGACACCAAGCTCGACGCGGTGCTGGAGTTCAAGGTCTCCGAGGACGAGCTGTTCAAGCGTCTCAAGTCCCGCGGCCGCGAAGACGACACCGAAGGCGTGATCCGCAACCGCATGCAGGTCTATCGCGACGAGACCTACCCCCTGCTCGAGTACTACAGCAGCAACAACCTGAAGCAAGTCGACGCGGTCGGCGCCCTCGACGAGGTTTTCGCGCGCGCACTGCAGGCGCTCGGTAAGTAGCGGATATGGGCCTGATGGGCCTGCGCGGACGCAAGGTCGTACCGCAGCGCACCCCCGATGAACTCGACGCGATGGCCGTCGCGGGAGCCTTGGTGGCGTCGGCGCTGGCCGCGGTCCGTCAGGCCGCCGCCCCCGGCGTGACCACTATGGCGCTCGACGAGGTCGCCGAGTCGGTGATTCGCGACGGCGGAGGTGTGCCCTCCTTCCTCGGCTACCACGGATATCCCGCGAGCATCTGTTCCTCGGTCAATGACCGTGTGGTGCACGGCATTCCGTCTGCGGCAGAAACCCTGGCGCCCGGGGACCTGGTGTCCATCGACTGCGGGGCGATCGTCGACGGCTGGCACGGCGACTCGGCCATCACGTTCGGGGTCGGGACGCTGATCCCGGTCGACGAGGCGTTGTCGCAGGCCACCAAGGAAGCCATGGAGGCAGGCGCGTCCGCGATGGTGCCCGGCAACCGGCTCACCGACGTTTCACACGCCATCGAGACCGCGGCGCGCGCCGCCGAGAACCGATACGGCCGCAAGTTCTTCATCGTCGACGGTTACGGCGGCCACGGCATCGGACGGCAGATGCACATGGACCCGTTCCTGCCCAACGAGGGCGCGCCCGGCCGCGGCCCCTATCTGGCGGTCGGTTCGGTGCTGGCCATCGAGCCGATGCTGACGCTGGGCACCACCAGGACCGTGATCCTCGAGGACGAGTGGACCGTCGTGACCGCAGACGGATCGCGGGCGGCCCACTGGGAGCACACCGTGGCCGTCACCGAGGACGGGCCGCGGATCCTCACTCAGTAGGCCGCCCGCCCGAAAATCATCTAAGGGCGGTTAGCCCTCGCCCATACCCTGCACGGGTTCGGGTGCGGCGTCCCCGCGGACCGCCTTCTCGATCCGGGCGCCCAGATCGTCGTCGACGTTGCGCCAGTACTCCAGCGACCGGTCGAGCACCTCGCCGGTCACCCCGTCGAGGCTGCCCGCGATCGTCTCGACCGCCGCGGTGCGTTGCGCGTCGTTCCACACCTTGCGCACCATCATGCCGGGCTGGCCGAAGTCGTCGTCCTCGGCGTGCAACGCGTAGGCCGAGCGCACCAGTTCGGCGTCTGCCTCCCAGCCGTCCTCGGCCGGGCCGGTGGTGTCCGACCACGGACGTCCGCCGCTGTTGGGCGCGTAAACCGGTGCCGCGCCGGAGTGGTGGTAAGTCATCTGGCCGTCGAACATGTAGGAGTTCATCGGCACCCCGTCGCGCGGCTGGTTCACCGGCAGCTGGTGGAAGTTGGTGCCGATCCGGTTGCGCTGCGCGTCGCTGTAGGCGAACGCGCGGCCGAGCAGCATCTTGTCCGGCGACAGGCCGATACCCGGCACCGTGTTACCCGGGGAGAACGCCGCCTGTTCGATCTGGGCGAAGAAGTTCTCCGGGTTGCGGTTGAGCGTGAAGCTGCCGACCGGAATCAGCGGGTAGTCCGCGTGCGGCCACACCTTGGTCAGGTCGAACGGGTTGAACCGGTAATCGGCCGCCTCGGCATACGGCATCACCTGCACCGAGAGCCGCCAGCTTGGGTGCTCTCCCCGGTTGATCGCATCGAAGAGGTCCCGGCGATGGAAGTCGCTGTCCTCACCGGCCAGGGCGGCGGCCTCGTCGTTGGTGAGGAACTCCATGCCCTGGTCGGTGTGGAAGTGGTACTTCACCCAGAACTTCTCGCCTGCGGCGTTGACCCACATGTAGGTGTGCGAGCCGTAGCCGTTCATGTGGCGCCAGGTCCGTGGCAGGCCGCGCTCACCCATCAGGTAGGTCACCTGGTGGGCGGACTCGGGGTTCAAACTCCAGAAATCCCACTGCATCTGCGAGGACCGCAGGCCGGAGTCGGGCAGCCGCTTCTGGCTGCGGATGAAATGGGGGAACTTCATCGGGTCGCGGACGAAGAAGATCGGCGTATTGTTGCCGACCAGGTCGTAGTTGCCTTCTGAGGTGTAGAACTTCAGCGAGTATCCGCGCACATCCCGCCAGGTGTCCGGGCTGCCCTGCTCACCGGCCACTGTCGAAAACCGAATCAGCAGATCGGTTTTCGCGCCCTTCTGGAACAGGGCGGCCTTGGTGAATTGCGAGACGTCCTCGGTGGCGGTGAACACCCCGAAGGCGCCGGAGCCCTTGGCGTGCGGGCTGCGTTCGGGGACACGCTCACGGTTGAAGTGGGCCATCTGCTCCAGGAAATGCACGTCGTGCAGGACGAGTGGTCCGTTCGAGCCGACGCTGAGACTATTGCGGTCGCTGAAAGCCGGTGCGCCGGTGCCGGTGGTGGAGCCGAATTTCGAAGCGGTCATCAGAATCTCCATTCAAATGGGTTGTGTGCTGCCATTGCAGTCGGGGCATAGGCCCCAGAAAGTCACTTCGGCCTCGTCGATCGCGTATTCGGTTGCACCGTCGGCATGTAGGCACGGGGCCCGCCCGGTGGCGCACTCGACGTCGTCGATGGCGCCGCACGATCGACAGACCACGTGGTGATGGTTGTCGCCGGTCTGCAGTTCGAAGCGGGCGCGTGAGCCGGCCGGTTCGACGCGGCGTAACAAGCCCGCGCCGGTGAGGGCGTAGAGCACGTCGTAAACCGCTTGTGTCGACAGCGATCCGATGCGCCGACGCGCTCCGGCGGCGATCTCTTCGACGTCGGCGTGCGGATGCTTCTGGACCTCGGCGAGCACCGCGAGTCGGGGTTTGGTGATTCGCAGCCCCGCGGCGCGCAGATCGTCGTGCCAACGACTCACGGACATGCGGCCCCTCCGAATACTTGAACCAGTCAAGTTTCTAGTCTGCCTCAATCCCTTGCATTACGCAAGTCTTGCAAAAAGCAATACCTAGGAGGTCGGCAGTGCTGATTGGGTGCGCCCGCGTGCGACAATTTCGGCATGCACCCGCCCGGAATACCGACGTGACCAAGACACCAAAAGAAGAGCTGACGGCGTTCGAGGTGGCGGCCAGGGATTTGGTGGGCCTGGCGCTGCGCAGTGTCGAAGAGGTAGACGTCTCGCTGCCGCAGTTCCGGTTGCTCGCGGTGTTGCAACAGCGCGGGCGATCGACGTCGACTGAATGCGCCAAGGCGCTCGGAGTGGTCGGATCCACGGTGACGCGTCTGGCCGACCGACTGCATGCCTCTGGCCACCTGGTGCGCGGCTCGGATCCGTCGAACCGCAGCGTCGTCACCCTGGAGTTGACCGCTTCGGGCCGCAAACTGGTGCGGCAGGTCACCGCTCGTCGGCGCCGCGATCTGGCCCGGGTGCTCGACCACATCGACCCGGCCGAGCGGGCGGCGTGTGCGGCGGTGCTGCGCACCCTGCATGAGCGGTTCGCCGACAGCCAGGCAGGCGCCCGGCGCAACTCCGTCCCGCTGTGAGGATGCAGCGCCGATACTGAACCGGATGACCGCCAACCTCGTGTCTAGGGCGGAGGGTGATTTTGGACGACCCGGACGCGACCGTCATGCGGGTGCTCTATGCCGAGCACGCCGCCGCGATCTGGCGCTATGCGGTCCGGCTGACCGGCGATACGGCCCGGGCGGAGGATGTGGTGCAGGAGACGCTACTGCGGGCGTGGCGACACCCCGAGGTGACGGCCGACTCCTCGAGGTCGGCGCGGCCGTGGTTGTTCACCGTGGCCCGCAACCTCATCATCGACGAGACGCGCAGTGCCCGCTTCCGTAGCGAATCCGGCACCGCCGACATGGAGACGACCGCGGACCGGGCCGGGCCCGACGAGGTGGAGGCTGCGTTGAACCGAATGATGCTCGGCGAAGCCATCGGTGCGCTGTCTGATGAGCATCGCGCGGTCATCAGCCGCGCGTACTACCAGGGCTGGACAACGGCGCAGATCGCAGCCGACCTCCACATCGCCGAGGGCACCGTGAAGTCACGGCTGCACTACGGGGTACGAGCGCTCAAGCTCAAGTTGGAAGAGATGGGGGTGACACGGTGACGGCATTTGAACCCGTCCTCGGCCGGGCGGACGACGATCGGTACGCCACGTGGGACGCCGCCTACGTCCTGGGCTCGCTGACCGAACAGGACCGCCGCGAGTACGAGGCACATCTTGCGACCTGTGAGCGCTGCACGGCGGCGGTCGCCGAACTGCGCGACATCTCCACTCTGCTGAGCACGGTCGAACCCGCCGAGTTCGACGGCCACGCACCCGCGCACCCAGAACCCCCGCCGGAACTGTTGAGCGGGCTGTTGGACAGGGTGCGCGCGCGACGCAGGCGGTCGCGGTGGATGACCTCGGCCGCCATCGGTCTGGCCGCCGCGGTGCTGGCGCTCGGCATCGCGATCGCGGTCCGTCCGGAGGCGTTCGGGTTGCAGACCGCTACACCGCCGCAGGCGTCGGGTCAGCAACTGGAGATGGCCAAGGTTTCCGAGACGCCGATCAACGCGACCATCTCGATGACGGGGTACGGCTGGGGCACTCGAATCGACATGGCATGCACCTACGGCGACTGGGGCCAACGCGATGCGCCGCCCCAGAACCTGGGGATGGTTGTGGTGGGACACGACGGCAGCCGCAACCAAGTGGCGACGTGGCTGGGGCTGTCGGGCGCTACCGCACTGCCGAGCGCCACCACGCCGATGCAGATGGACGAAATCGCTGCCGTGCAACTGGTTTCACCCGACTCCGGTGAAGTGCTTCTCGAGCGTTCGCTGTGAATGTTCTGAACCGATGAACTCCACGTGCCCGCGCACCGTGTAACTCGCTGAAGTCCGAAAGCAGGTGAGAGATGGGCCACCGAGTCGTCGACCACATCGTCGAGTACCTTGCGGCGATCGGCGTGCGGTTCATCTTCGGTGTCGACGGTGCCAACATCGAAGATCTGTACGACGCGGCGTATTTCCGTTCCGACATCGACGCCGTACTCGCCAAGCACGAGTTCTCCGCTGCCACCATGGCCGACGGATACAGCCGCGGCGGCTGCGGAATCGGCGTGGTGGCGGCAACGTCGGGTGGCGGCTGCTTGAACACCGTTCCCGCACTGGGGGAAGCGTTGGCCAGCCGAGTGCCGGTGCTGGCGTTGATCGGACAACCGCCGAGCGCACTCGACGGTCGAGGCGCGTTCCAGGACACCAGCGGCCGCAACGGGGCACTCGATGCGCACGCGCTGTTCTCGGCGGTGTCGGTGCACTGTCGGCGGATACTCACGCCCGCGGACATCGTGACCGCACTTCCCGCAGCGATCGAGGCCGCGGCGGCCCGGCGAGGGCCGTCGGTGCTGTTGCTACCCAAGGACATCCAGCAAGCCGAGGTGCCGGTCAACGGCGGCGCGGTGGTCGGTGGGCGCGCCGGTGTGGCACCGGCTGCCCCGCATGCGGTCGCACGTGCGCTTCGGAGAGCCGAGGGCCCCGTCACGATCATCGCGGGAGAACAGGTTGCCCGCGACGACGCGCGTGCCGAACTCGAGGCGCTGCGAGCGCTGCTGCGCGCCCGGGTGGCCACCGTGCCCGACGCAAAGGACGCCGCGGGCACACCGGGGATGGGATCGTCGTCGGCGCTGGGCGTGACCGGGGTGATGGGTCATCCGACCATCGCCTCGGCCGTGGCCGACAGTGGGGTGTGCCTCCTGGTGGGCACCAGGATGACGCTGACGGCGCGGGCCGGCCTCGAGAACGCCCTGGCCGCGGTTCCCGTGTTCTCGATCGGCTCCGCCCCACCGTATCTCGCGTGCACCCACGCGCACACCGACGATCTGCGCACCTCGCTGGCGGCGCTCACCGACGCGCTGTCAGGTGCGGGCCGGCCTGCGCGCCTGCGGGTGCCCGACGCGGTGAAGCGGGACGAGTTGCAGCCGCCGCCCCATCACGGAACCGGCATCCGGTATCGCGACGCGATGGTCGCGCTCGACGCGACGCTGCCCGACGGGGTGGACATCGTGGTCGATGCGGGCAATATCGGGGCGGCGGCGATTCATCACCTGCCGGTGCGGCGCGACGGCCGGTTCGTCGTCGCGCTCGGCATGGGGGGCATGGGATACAGCTTCGGCGCGGGAATCGGAATGGCCTTCGGACGGGGCAGGCGGACGCTGGTGATAGCGGGCGACGGTAGTTTCCTCATGCACGGCATGGAGATTCACACCGCGCGCGAGTACGGGCTGCCGGTCACGTTCCTGCTGTTCGACAACCACGCGCACGCGATGTGCCTCACCCGCGAGCAGCTGTTCTACGGCGATCGCTACAGCTACAACCGGTTCGGGCCGAGCCGGTTGGGGGCCGGCCTTGGCGCGATGTTCCCGGGACTGCCCGCCGCCGACATCGAGGACGTCGCATCGCTGCCCGCCGCACTCACAGCCGCGCTCGAGACCGACGGCCCCGCCGTCATCAGCATCGAATGTTGCGCCGACGAGATCCCGCCGTTCGCGGCGTTCCTCGACCGAGTCAACGTCAAACCACCCGCCGCAGAGGAGATCCGCAACCATGTCCCTGCCCGCCCTTGACGACATCACCACCCATCGCGGCACTGGCGAGCCGCTCGACGGCCTCATCCGCGTCGAGACGTCACCGCGTGAGAAGGCCACCCCGATCATCATGGAGATGATGCGGTCGGTCTATCCGCACGACTCCGTCTACGGCGAGTACTGCACCGTCAACGAGTACGTCGACTGTCCACCCGGCGCGTTGTTCGAATACCTCTCCGACACAAGGTGTCTGGAGGAATGGACCTACAGCCTGCGCGGTTTCACCCCCACCGAGGAACCAGGGCTGTGGGTGGCCTACGACCGGCTGGGCTCGCAGACGCAGATCTTCACCCGCACGGTCGCCAACGATGCGGCCATGACGGTGGATTACCACTGCGCGTGGGATCAGGGCAGGCACCTGTGGATGATCTACCTGATGCGCGTCGTCGATGCGCAGGTCGTGTTCGACAAACCCGGTTCGGTGGTGCTGTGGACCAACTGTCATCACCCGTTCTACGACCGCAACCCGTATCCGGAGTCGGCCCCGCCCGAGCGACCCGTATGGGTGGGCGACTTCTGGGACATGTTCGGTCCCGGCCACCTGCTCGAGCTGCGCAATCTCAAGGCGATCGCCGAGTACCGGCACCGCAACGGCCTTCCTGTGACGCCCGATTGGATGAGGTGAGTTCGGTATGACCGTCAGCCTTCTGGACGTATCGACGTACCTGCCCGGTGAGCCGATCGGCGCCGAATACTATGCGCAGTTCGCCGAATCCGACGATCTGCGGGACAGCATGATGTTCCGCGCCCCCAGATTCCGCCACCACGTCGCGCCCGACGAGACCGCCGTCGACATGGTCGAGCGGGCGGCCGCCGGCCTGATCGAGCGTCACGGCCAGGACGCCGTCGCCGGCGCCGACGTCCTGATCACCCACACGCAGATGCCCGACGTCCCGTTCTACGGTGGCGGCGGCGCCATGGCGCACCGACTCGGTATGAAGCCGACATGGGTGCTCGATCTGCACAACGGCGGCTGCGCGGCGTTCGTGTTCGGGCTGCAGGTGGCGCGGCAGCTGCTGTCCTCCGGCGCGGGACGCACGGCGCTGGTCGCCGTCGCGCAGAACGCCGCCGGTCAGGTCTTCGACCAACCGCAGGTGCGGCGCAAGGCGCAGGCATCGGTGCCGGGCGACGGCGCGGCCGTCGGCCTGGTGGCGGTGTCGGAGCAGTCACCGATCCTCGACGTCGAATGTCGTACCTACGGCGAGTTCGCCGGCGATATGACGATCGCGTCCGACCCGCCGCGCAAGTGGTGGCAGCCGGGTCCGGGGGAGGGCTACATCGGTTTCACCGAAAGCAAGATCACCAAGGTGCTGGCGCGAGGCAACCGGCAGGTTCCCGAGGTGTCGTACGCGGTATGCGACCGCATCGGGATCAAGCCCCCCGATCTAAGTCTGCTCGTCACCAACCAGCCGAACCGGGTGTTCTTGCGCAACTGGCGAGAAGCGCTCGAACTCCCGCCCGAGCGTCACATCGACACCTTCGACCAGTGCGGCAACCTGTTCGCCGCGGGCATTCCGGTCAACCTCGATCGTGCGATCGACAGCGGAAGACTAAAACCGGGGGAGGTCGTGTTGATGGCGGCGTTCGCCCACGCCGGTGATTTCGCCGGGGCGGCCGCAGTGCGGTGGGGCGGCCGCGGCTGATGTCCGAACCGATGCACAGGGGAGCGGAGGCGCTCGGCGCGCTACCCACCTCATTGGACCCGATGGCGCTGTCGCTCAACGAGAATCCCTTCCCGCCACTGCCGTCCGTGCGGTCGGCGCTGAGCGCCTCGATCGAGGCAGCCAACCGGTATCCGGAGTACCTGCCAGAGCGGCTGCGCTCGCTGATCGCCGGACACACGGGCCTGTGCGACGAGCAGGTCGTGGTCGGGGCCGGCGCCACCGGTGTGATCATGCAGGTGTTGCATGCGGTGACGGATCCCGGCGATCGAATCGTCATGGCCACGCCGACGTTCGACGGATATCCGATCTTCGCGCAGATGGCGCGGCTGGAATCGGTCCCCGTTGCGCTGGACGCGCACGGTCACCACGATCTCGACGCGATGGTGTGGGCCGCGACCGGTGCCAGGGTCGTGGTGGTGTGCCGTCCGCACAACCCGACCGGCACAGTCGAGCACGGCGCCGAACTCGAGCGGTTCCTTCGGCGCCTGTCGCCGGAGACGGTGGTCCTTCTCGACGAGGCATACGCGGAGTTCCTGGCGCCGGAGTGCCGCATGGACGCCGTCGGATTGGTCGCGCGGCACCCCAATGTGGTGGTGCTGCGGACGTTTTCGAAGGCCTACGGGTTGGCCGGACTCCGGATCGGGTACGGCTTCTGCGCCCCACAGCTGGCCCGCAGGCTGTGGAGCATGCAACTGCCTTTTGGTGTCGCGATCACCGCACTCGTTGCGGTCGCGGCGTCGTTTGACGCGGAAGCCGAGCTGTGTCAACGCATCCGGATGATCACCAGCGAGCGTCGACACCTGCGCATGCGGCTGCGGTCCATGGGGGTGTACAGCACCGAGAGCAACGCCAACTTCGTCTACGTGCCGGACTGTGGCCGTGGCTGGGGGCAGGTCTTCGAGACGAACGGAGTGCGTGTCCGGCAGTACGCCGACGGTGGCGTGCGCATCACCGTGGGAGACCGCAGATCCACCCGCGCCGTGGTGGCCGCGGTCGCCCAGGCCATGCGCTGAAATCTGCTGACCGCGCCGATCGATGCGGTATGAAGAGGCGTGGCCCCCCAACCGTCGCGGCAGGATGACCATGACCCGATCGCGCTCGCGCGGGCCAACTGGGAGCGTTGCGGGTGGGGCGAGGTCGCCGACGGCATGGTCGCCGTGACATCGGTGATGCGGGCCCACCAGATCCTGCTGGCGCGCGTCGAAAGCGCACTTCGACCCTACGATCTGAGCTTTTCGCGGTTCGAGTTGCTGAGGCTGTTGGCGTTCACCCGCAACGGCGCGCTGCCGATCACCAAGGCCTCCGATCGGCTGCAGGTGCACGTCACCAGCGTCACGCACGCGATTCGGCGACTGGAGGGCGACGGTCTCGTCGAGCGGATTCCCCATCCGACCGACGGGCGCACCACGCTGGTTCAGATCACCGACCTCGGCCGCTCGACGGTCGAGGACGCCACGGTGACGTTGAACAACGAGGTCTTCGCCGACATCGGAATGTCGAGCGCCGAGTCGCGGGCCCTGGCCGATTCGATCCAGACGCTGCGCCGCAACTCCGGGGACTTCTAGGTCCGGTCGGTGCTGGTCATGCCGCGTTCTGCCGCGTCACCCAGTCGCGGAAGGACAACAGCTCGGGGTTCAGCGTCCGCACGAACGCCAGATCGCGCGCAGCGGTGAACCGTTCGGAGTCCTCGGCGTAGAACTGGAACATGTTGCCCATCTCGATAGCGCCGGGGAAGTCCATGGCGCGCAGCTCATCCCAGGACTGCGGTCGATAAGCCACCGGTTCGCCGTGCAGCCTCGAGAGTTCGGCGGCGAACTCCTCGCCGGTCAAGTGGTCACCGGCGATGCTCACGGTCTGGCCGATGAACTCCGGACCTCGCTTGAAGATGCCGAGTGCGGTTCGGCCGATGTCACCGACGGCGATCGCCGCCATCGGCCGGTCCGCCATCGGCAGCGTGAGCACCAGGTGCCCGTCGGGATCGCGGACCGGTTGCAGGTCGGAGAGGAACCCCTCGTAGAACCCGGCTGTCCGGAGAAACGTCGTGGGCACGCGGCGTTCGGCGAAGAGGGCGTCGGCCTCTGCCTTCGCGTCGAAGTGCGGCACCTTGTATCGTCCCTCGACCGTCGGCACCCGTGCGTCGTCGCCGAAGTGGTCCCGGGTGTCCTCCAAGGTCGACCAGATGACGTGCGCCACGTCCGCTGACTTCGCCGCGCGCGCCGCGGTTTCGGCTTGGTACAGCTCCGATTCCGCCCTGGTGCGGACCGCTTCCTCTTCTGCCGTCCGCTCCGCCCAGTAATTGGTGACGACGAACGCCGCCTCGGCTCCGTCGAAGGCGCGCTGCATGCCCGTGAGGTCATACAGGTCGGCCTCGACGACTTCAGCGCCCGCTGCGGCAAGCCGCTTTGCCTGCGTGGACTGCGGGTTGCGCGTCACTGCACGGACCGAGAACTTCCCGCTCGGATCGGCGAGGATCGCTCGGGCCAGTCCGCCGCCCTGTTTGCCGGTCGCTCCCACAACGGTGATCACATGCTGAGCCATGGTCATCTCCTTCTAGGTTGATACGTCAACCCAATCCAGGGTAGTCGGTCGGGTTGATATGTCAACTCGGTCCGGTAGGATCGTCGCCATGGCTGGTAGAGGGCGGCTGACCGAGGAAGAACTGGGCGCCTGGCGCGCATTCGTGACGATGCAGCACAAGCTCGAGCGTCACCTGGTGATGCATCTGCAGCGCGAGTTCGGGCTCTCGGATTCCGACTTCGAGATTTTGGTCAACCTGTCGGAGGCACCCAAGGGGCGGATGCGCGCGTACGAGCTCGGCAAAGCCACCCACTGGGAGAAGACCCGGCTGTCACACCACCTGACCCGGATGCAGAAGCGCGGCCTGATCCGCAGGGAGGAGTCGACCGGTCGCTACCCCGACATCGTGCTGACCGACACCGGCCGCGCGGCGATCAAGGCGTCCGCACCGGCCAACGCGGAACGGGTGCGCGAACTGTTCATCGACGTGCTCGGCCCGAAGCGCCTTGCGGCATTTCGTGAAGCGTCCGAAGACGTGATCGCCGGCATCGAGGAGCACCTGGCGAAGGCCTGCACCCTCGAGTGATGCGGGCCTACTCCAGCACGGTCGGCAGCGGAATCGTCGCCGTCACCGCCGTCCCCGCTCCCGGACGGGACCGGATGTTGAGCCGACCGCCGACGATCTCGGCGCGCTCGGCCATCGACAGCAGGCCGTAGCCGCCCATGTCGTCGCCGCCCAGCGGATGTTCGAAGGTATCGAAACCCACTCCGTCGTCGACGATTTCGAGACGTGCGACATCACCGCTGTCGCCGGGGTCGACGGCGAACGTCAGCCGGGCCGACGCGGCCTTGGCGTGTTTGACGACGTTCTGCAGGCACTCCTGTGCGATGCGGTACAGCGCGAGCTCGATGTGGTCGGGGAGGCGGCGCTCCGCCAGATCCACCTCGATGCCGATCTGCGGTATCGATCGGGCGAGGCTGGCCAGTCCGCCGGCCAGTCCGAGGTCGTCGAGAACCGGCGGGCGCAACCCGCTGATCGCCGCGCGGGCCTCCTGCAGCGTCAGGTCGACCAACTCGCGTGCCTTGCCGAGCTGTTCGGCGACGATCGCGGGTTCGTCGGATCGGGTCGCGGCGTCCAACCGATAGGACAAGGTGACCAGCCGCTGCGAGATACCGTCGTGGATATCGCCTGCAAGCCTTCGCCGTTCGAGCTCCTGAGCCTCGATCACCTGCTCGACGAAATTCTCGTGGGCCCGTTCGCGGGCCACCAGCTGCCGGTGCAGCCGGGCCTGGTGCATGGCCCCTGCGATGAGCCTGCCGATCACCACGAGCAACTCGACGTCGCGCTCGGTGAAATCGCGGCGCTCCACGGTGTGCACGTTCAGCACGCCGACAAGGCCGCCCGGGTCGGTCTCCATCGGCACCGACACCATCGACGTGAAATCGCGGCCCCGCAGCGACTGAAACGGCATGTAGCGCGGATCGGACTCCTTGTCCTGCGTGATCACCACCGGCTCTCGGTGGCTGGCGACCCAACCCGAGATGCCCTGGCCCAGAGGCAGTCTGATCTTTCCTATCTCGGCGTCGAACGGCGGTGTGGCACCGGCCAGCGTGAGTGACCGGTCGCTGTCGTCGAGGACGTGCACGAAGCACACGTCGCTGGCGGTGGCCGCAGTGATCATCCGCGCGGCCGCGGCGGCCAGCGGTTCGACACCCGGACCCTTGGACGCGGCCTGGATCAGTTCGCGCAGCAGTGCCAGCTCGCG
The DNA here is from genome assembly GCA_900637135.1 of Mycolicibacterium flavescens. Taxonomy (NCBI): domain Bacteria; kingdom Bacillati; phylum Actinomycetota; class Actinomycetes; order Mycobacteriales; family Mycobacteriaceae; genus Mycobacterium; species Mycolicibacterium flavescens. Next base: position 4,190,408 of record LR134353.1, on the reverse strand, counting down.
GTCGGCGGCCAGCGCGTACTGGCTCAGCTCCCGCACCGCGTCCGACGGACCCGATTCCGTCGTCACTTGAAGATTCCCTCGCGCAGGGCCGTCGCGACGGCGCCGGTGCGGTCGCTGACACCGAGCTTGCGGTAAATCGAGCTGAGGTGGGTCTTGACCGTCTCGTCCCCGATCACCAGCTTGGCCGCGATCGCCCGGTTGGACAGCCCGTTGACGACGAGCGAGAGGATCTCACTCTCACGCTGGGTCAACCCCTGGCGCGCGCCCGGCCAGAACTCGTCGCGCTGAAGCCGCGCTGCGGTGTCGACGGCCCTGGCCGCCATGCCCGGGTCGATCGCGGTCTCGCCGCGGTGGACGAACTCCAACTGCCGTACCAGTTCGTCGCTGCTGATGCTCTTGAGCAGATATCCGGACGCCCCGACGCGAAGGGCCTGGAACAGGTACTGCTCGTCGTCGTAGACCGACAGCATGACGATCTTGCGGTCGGCGTTGCGTTCGCGCAGTTCGGCGCACAGGTCCAGGCCGCTGGCACCCTGCATCCGCACATCGCACAGCACGATGTCGGGATCGAGATCGTCGATGACCGCGGCCGCGCGTTCGGCGCCGACGGCCTGCCCGACAACCTGCACCCGGTCGGCGAACGCCGCGAGCATGGCCTTGAGGCCCTCGATGACCATTTCGTGGTCGTCGACCAGCACAAGACGTACCGGTGGGCTGCTCGGCATGCACCTACCTTAGAGGTGCCATTTCCCAGGTGAAGCATGTCGGCGGGGTGCGGCGGGCCGAAGCGGCACCGTCGATCCCCCGATTGGGGGAGGACGTCGCGTGTGATGGGGGCCACGCTCTACATATGCCGACAACGCAGGAGACGACGTGGCGCGCGGGCCGATTCTGGTGGGACTGTTCTCCTCCTGGTGCCGGGCCGGGTTCCGGCTGTGCCGTGCGCGGTCTGGTGTTCGACCTCGACGCGCTGACCGACATCGAATGTGACGGCCACCGGGTCGCCTACAACGCCGCCTTCGCGACGCACGGCCTGGATTTCCAGTGGTCGGTGCCGCGTTATCGACAGCTGCTCGCGCTCACCGACGAGCGCCAGAGGGTCGCCGCCGAGCTTCGCAAGCGGTGCGTGGCCACCGAGGCCGACGTGCTCACCAAGCTGCTGGCAGACGAGATCTACACCACCAAGACCATGCTGTTCGACGAGTTGATCCTCGAGCGCGACCTGTCTCCGCGCGCCGGGTTGGTCGACTTCGTGATGGACGCCGTCGGCGCCGGCGTGCAGGTGGCCGTCGTGGTGAACGGTCAGCGGGGCTGGGCCGAGCCGCTGGTGCGCCAACTCGTCGGCGAGGGTCTTGTCGATGTCGTGGTCTCCGCCGAGGACGTCGTCAAGCCGATGCCCGATCCGGAGGCACACCGGCACGCGTTGTGGGAGCTCGGGCTGTCCGCCGACGACGCGTTCGCCGTCACCGGCTCGGCCTCGGGGCTGCGGGCGGCCAACGCCGCCGGGATGCCGACGCTGGTGATCACGGGGGAGGGCACCCCCGACATCCCGGCCGCGGTGGCGGTGCGGCCCGACTACGGTGGCGCCAGCCCGCTGCGCCTCGCCGATTGCCAGCGCCTGCACGCCAACTGGTCGCGTAGCCGTAAGCAGACGGCCGCGTAGCGGCTGACCGAACTCGAACCGGGCGTGTCCGCGCGCCTGCCGGCGGTAGCGTCGACTCATGACCGACATCCCCACCGCCGAAGAAGCGCTCGCCCGCCTCGACATGCCGCTGGTCGAGGCGATTATGACCCAGCGTGCCGTCCGCCGTGTCCTACCCGACCCCGTCGACGACGCCATCGTGCTGAAGTGCATCGAGCTGGCGCTGCGGGCTCCCACCGGGTCGAACGGGCAGAACTGGGAGTTCATCGTGGTGAAGGACCAGGCCGTCAAGGACCAGCTCGGTAAGCGTTATCGGCAGGCCTGGTCGCTGTACGGCGGGATAGGCCGGCGTCTGGCCGCCGGCGACGAATCGATGCAAAAGATCCTGCGGGCCGTGCAGTGGCAAGTCGACCATTTCAGTGAGATCCCGGTCCTCGTCGTACCGTGCCTGCGCGGCGGTTCACGGCTGCCCTACATGCCGTCGCCGTTCGTCGGCGAGTCGTCGTTCTTCGGGTCGATCTACCCCAGCGTGCAGAACCTGCTCCTGGCTGCGCGGGCGATGGGGCTCGGTGCGTCGCTGATCACCCTGCCGCTGTGGAGCGTGACATCGGCCCGGCGAACCCTGGGCCTGCCGCTGACCGTGACACCCATCTGCGTCGTGCCCCTGGGCTGGCCGCGTGGCCGGTACGGACCGACGACGCGCAAGCCGGTCGGACAGGTCGCCCACCTGGACACATACGGCGAGCGCGCCTGGGTCGACGCCGACGCTCGGTGACGCCGGGTCAGTTGCCCCGCAGCGCCTCGATCACCGCGCTGAAGTCCTTGTCGGCATGGTCGGCGGCGAACTTCTTGTAGATCTCCGCGGCGTGGCTGCCCAGCGGGGCGTTCGAACCGGTCGACTCGACCGCGGCCATGGCCAGGCCGAGATCCTTGTTCATCAACGCGGTCGCGAAACCGGGTTTGAAGTCGTTGTTGGCCGGCGACGTCGGAACCGGTCCCGGGACAGGACAATTGGTGTGCACCGACCAGCAGTTGCCGGTGGCCCCGGTGATCACGTCGAACAGCGACTGCGCCGGCAGGCCCAGCTTCTCGGCGAGCACAAACGCCTCGCCGATCGCGATCTGCTGCACCGCGAGCACCATGTTGTTGCACAGTTTGGCGGCCTGGCCGGTACCGGAGGCGCCGCAGTGAATGATCTTGCCCGCCAACGGTTCGAGCACAGGCCGGGCGCGTTCCACCGCTTCGTCCTCACCGCCGACCATGAACGCCAGCGTGCCCGCAGTGGCACCCTTCACCCCGCCCGACACCGGGGCGTCGAGTTGCGCCAAGCCACGCTCGAGGGCCTGCTGATGAATGCTGCGCGCGTCGTCGACAGAGATTGTGGAGGTGTCGATGAACAGCGCGTTGTCCTTGGCCGCGGGGAGCACCTCGGCGTAGCACGCTTTCACGATGTCGCCGTTGGGCAGCGAGGTGATCACGACCTCGGCCTCGCTGACCGCCTCAGCGCCGCTGTCGAAAACCGACACGCCCTTGTCGGCCGCGGCCGATTTCAGCGTCGGCTGGGGGTCGAACCCGCGGACCGTCTGGCCGGCGGCAACCAGGTTCGCCGCCATCGGCCCGCCCATGTTGCCCAGCCCCAAGAACGCGATCGTCGTCATCGATGACCTCTCCTAAGCGGACGCCCGCACCTTGGCGGCCTGCGACCGCCCGATGACCACCCGCATGATTTCGTTGGTTCCCTCGAGGATCCGGTGTACCCGCAGGTCCCGGACGATCTTCTCCAACCCGTACTCGTTGAGGTAGCCGTAGCCACCGTGCAACTGCAGTGCCTGGTCGGCGACCGTGTAGCAGGCATCGGTGACGTAGAGCTTGGCCATCGCGCACAGCTCGACCTTGTCGGGGTGGTTCTCGTCCAGCGCGGTCGCCGCGCGCCACAACAGGTTTCGCGAGGTCTCGAGCGCGGTGGACATCTCGGCCAGGGTGAACCGGATGGTGGGCTCGTCGAGAAGTGGGCCGCCGAACGCTTCGCGGTCTCGGACATAGGCGGCGGCCTTGTCGTAGGCGGCCTGTGCACCGCCGAGCGAGCACGCCGCGATGTTGATCCGGCCGCCGTTGAGCCCGTTCATCGCGATCCCGAAGCCGGTGCCCTCGCCGTCGGCACCGCCCAACATCGCATCGGCGGGAACGCGGACGCCTTCGAAGATCACCTGGGCTGTCGGCTGGGCGTGCCAGCCCATCTTCTCTTCATCGGCCCCGAAAGTCAGTCCAGCAGCGTCCTTCTCGACGAGGAAGGTCGAGATACCCCGCGGGCCCTCCCCGCCGGTGCGCGCCATCACCACGTACACGTCCGAGGACCCGGCGCCGGAGATGAACTGCTTCACCCCGTCGAGGGCGTAGTGGTCACCGTCCCGAACGGCCCTGGTGCGCAACGCACTCGCATCGGACCCCGCACCGGGCTCGGTCAGGCAGTAGCTGGCGATCGACTCCATCGACGCCAGCCGCGGCACCCAGCTCTTGCGTTGTTCGGGCGTGCCGTAGGTGTCGACCATCCACGTGCACATGTTGTGGATGGACAGGAACGCCGCCACCGTCGGATCCGCCGTGGCGAGCTGTTCGAAGATCCGCACGCCGTCGAGCCTGCGCAAACCGCTGCCACCGACGTCCTCGTTGCAGTACACCGCCGCCATTCCGAGCTCGGCGGCCTCGCGCAGCACGTCGGTGGGGAAGTGGTGCGTGCGGTCCCACTCCAACGCGAACGGCGCGAGCCGCTTCTCGGCGAACGCGGCCGCCGTCTCGGCGATCACGCGCTCGTCGTCGTCGAGCCCGAAATAGTCCATGCTGCCTGTGTTCTCGTGCGCTACTTCATGGTCGGCAGGACGAACTCGGCGCCGTCCTTGATGCCCGACGGCCACCGCTGCGTGACGGTCTTCGTCTTGGTGTAGAACAGGATCGAATGTGGACCGTGCTGGTTGAGGTCCCCGAAACCGGACCGCTTCCAACCGCCGAAGGTATGGTAGGCCACCGGAACCGGGATCGGCACGTTGACGCCCACCATGCCGACCTGCACGCGTGACACGAAGTCGCGGGCCGCGTCGCCGTCGCGGGTGAAGATCGCCACGCCGTTGCCGTACTCGTGCTCCGAGGGCAGCGCCAGCGCCTCCTCGTAGTCCTTCGCGCGCACAATGCACAGCACCGGCCCGAAGATCTCGTCGGTGTAGATCGACATGTCGGTGGTGACGTGGTCGAACAGGGTGGGGCCGATGAACCAGCCGTTTTCCAGGCTGTCGTCGCCGAATTGCAGTTCGTCGCTGGCGCGTTCGCGGCCATCGACGACGATCTCGGCGCCCGCCTCGACGCCGGCGTCGATGTAGCCGCGCACCCGCTGCAGCGCCGCCTCGGTCACCAGCGGCCCGTAATCGGCCTTCGGGTCCAGGCTGTGGCCCACCCGCAGGTTGTTGATCCGCTCGACGAGCCGGGCGCGCAAGCGATCTGCGGTCTCATCGCCAACAGGAACCGCGACGCTGATCGCCATGCAGCGCTCGCCCGCACTGCCGTAGCCGGCGCCGATCAGCGCGTCGACGGCCTGGTCGAGGTCGGCATCGGGCATCACGATCATGTGGTTCTTCGCGCCGCCGAAGCACTGCGCGCGCTTACCGTTGGCCGTCGCGCCCGCGTAAATGTACTGCGCGATATCGGAGCTGCCGACGAAGCCGACGGCCTGGATCGCCGGGTGTTCGAGGATGGCGTCGACGGCTTCCTTGTCACCGTGCACAACCTGGAAGACGCCGGGGGGCAGGCCCGCCTCGAGGAACAGTTCGGCCAGCCGGACCGGCACCGACGGGTCCCGCTCGGACGGCTTGAGGATGAACGCGTTGCCGCACGCCAGCGCGGGGCCGGCTTTCCACAGCGGGATCATCGCCGGGAAGTTGAACGGGGTGATGCCCGCGACGACGCCGAGCGGCTGGCGCAGCGAGTACACGTCGATACCCGGTCCCGCGCCCTCGGTGAACTCACCCTTGAGCAGGTGCGGGATGCCGACGCTGAACTCGATGACCTCGAGGCCGCGCTGGATGTCGCCGAGGGAGTCGGCGTGGGTCTTGCCGTGCTCGAGAGACAGCAGTTGGGCGAGCTCGTCAGCATTCTGGTTGACCAGCTCGATGAACTTCATCAGCACGCGGGCCCGGCGTTGCGGGTTCCATGCCGCCCACGACTTCTGGGCCTCGGCCGCACCCGTGACCGCCACGTCGACGTCGGCGGCCGACGCCATCACGACCTGCGCTTGCACCTCACCCGTGCTGGGGTTGAAGACGTCGGCGGTTCGGCCCGACTGGCCATTGGTGCGCTTACCGTCGATGAAATGCGGAACCTGGGTGGTCATGAACGTGCCCCTCACTACTAGATAGTTGGATATCCTAGTAATGCGGTGGCGCGCGACGCAAGAGCGCCCCGGAGGCGGGTTTGGGCGGGTTTGTCAGCCCTTCAAACCGAGCGGCCCGGCCAATTCGGTCAGCGTGGGGATCAACACGTCCCATCCGCCGAGCACCTGGATCGCGACATGATCGGCGCCGGACTCCAGGTGCTCGTTGAGCCGAGCGGCGATGGCGTCGGGCGTGCCGTGGGCGACGAGCGCGTCGATTAGCCGGTCGCTGCCGGGCTTGGCGACGTCGTCCTCGGTGAAGCCCAAACGCTTCCAGTTGTTCAGGTAGTTCGACAGGTTGAGGTAGAAATCGACTGTCTGCCTACCGATCTCGCGGGAGGCCTCGGCGTCCCTGGCCAACACGACCTTGTGCTCGGGGGCGATGAACACCGTGGGCCCCAGCAGGTTTCGCGCCTCTCCGGTGTGCTGCGGGGTGGTCAGGTACGGGTGCGCCCCGGCACTGCGCTGCGCTGCGAGCTTGAGCACCTTGGGTCCCAGCGCCGCGATCACCCGCCGGCTCGTCGGCACCTTCTTCGCATCCAGTGCGTCGAGGTACTCGACGAGCACGTCATACGGTTTGCGGTACTCCTCGGTGTGCTCGGGATGACCGATACCGATGCCCAGCAGGAAGCGACCCGGATACGCGTCCTCGACGCGGTGGTAGGCGTCGGCGACCTCGCCGGCGGACGCCGTCCACACGTTGATGATCCCGGTCGCGACCTGAAGGTTCTCAGTGCGCTCGAGAATCGGCTCGACGTATTCCAGGTTGCCGGCAGGCGATCCGCCGATCCACACCGCGCCGTAGCCGAGCTTCTCGATCTCCACGGCCTGTTCGGGTTTCGGAACGCCGAACGTCCATACGCCGTAGCGGCCGAAATTGGGCTTGAGCTCAGTCATACGGATCCCTTCGGTGGTGACGTCACTTCAATCCGAGCGGACCCGCCAATTGAGCCAACGCGTCCACCAGCTTGTCCGGTCCGGTGAGCATCTGCACGGGCACGTGGTCGGCGCCCGCTTCGAGATGCTCGTTGAGCCGTTCGGCTATGGCGTCGACGGTGCCATACGCCACCACGGCATCGACAAGCCGGTCGCTGCCCGGCTTCGCGACCTCGTCGTCGGTGAATCCGAGACGCTTCCAGCTGTTGAGATAGTTCGTCAGGTTGAGATAGATGTCGAGCGCCTTGCGGCCGACCGCGCGGGCACTCTCGGCATCAGTGGTCGGCACCACTTTGTGTTCAGGCGCGATGAACGCATCCGGGCCGATCAGCTTGCGCGCCTCGGCGGTGTGTTCCGGCGTCGTCAGGTAGGGGTGCGGCCCGGCGGCGCGCTGCGCGGACAGCTTGAGCACCCGCGGACCGAGCGCGGCGACCACCCTTCTGTCCTTCGGCACCCCGTACTCGTCGAGCTTGTCGAGGTAGGCGACGAGCGCGTCGTACGGCTTCTGATATTCGGTGTGGGCTTCGGGGTGGCCGACGCCGATACCCAGTACAAAGCGTCCCGGATGGGTCTTCTCGATGCGGTGGAAGGACTCGCTGACGGGCTCGGCGTCCGCGGTCCAGATGTTGACGATGCCGGTCGCCAGTTTGAGTGTGTTCGTCGCGTCGAGAATCGGTTCCACCCAGGACAATTCGGCCGCAGGGGAACCGCCCGCCCAGATCGCCCCGTAGCCGAGGTCTTCGATGGCCCGCAGCTGCTCCGGGCTCAGCTTCTGCCACATGGAGTAATGGCCGAACGCGCCGTACCTGCCGAGATCGGGTTTCGTCATGGTCGCTCCAAATTCTCGGTGGCCAAGGGATATTCCGGCTATCCGGCTGTAAGGGGAAGTTCCGTCGGGGTCGGCGCCTCGGGGGCCGGCGCAACCAACGGTAGATCGATGACGAACCGGGTGTCGCCGGGCGCGGACGTGACCTGGATGTCGCCGTGGTGCTTCTCCACGACGATGCGCCGGGCGAGATCGAGCCCCAGACCGGTGCCCTGACCGAACGGCTTGGTGGTGAAGAACGGTGTGAAGATGCGGTCGATGTTCTTCTCGGCGATGCCTTGGCCGTCGTCGCAGATCTCGACGCGGACCATCTCGTCATCCTTGCGCGACGTGCGGATGGTCAACGTGCCCTCATAGTTCATCGCCTGGATGGCGTTGTCGATGATGTTGGTCCAGACCTCGTTGAGATCGCCTGGGTAGCACATCAATTGAGGCAGTGTGGTGTCCTTCTCCCACACCAGCGCGACCGGTTTGTCCTTACCTACCTTGTCGCCGAAGATGGTCTTGATCGTGCTGTGGATCAGCTCGTGGACGTTGGCGGCCTGATACTCGCTGCGGTCCATCTGCGAATACTGCTTGGCACCGGCCAGCAGCGCCGAGATCCGCTTGCTGGCGTCGGCGATCTCGTTCATCCGTAGTTCGGCGTCGATCGTGTACTTCAACCAGCCCAACGCGCTTTGCAGCGTCGCCGAGCAGTCGACGTCATCGATCGAGGCCTGCACACGTTCGAGCCAGTCGAGGTCCAGACCCGCCTCCACGAACGTCGGTGCGTAGTCCCAGGCGCTGGCGATGCCGCGGCCCTCCAGCCAGTCGCCGATGTGCTCTTCCCGGTCTGACAACTCGAGCGCAGTGAGTTCCTGCGCCTTGGACTTGGCGACCTGCTCGGCGACTTCGTCCTGGATCCGTACGAGCACCCGCAACGCTTCCGGGGTGAACTTGCCGTCGGCCAGCATCGCCAGCTTGTAGCGCATCTTGCCGACGCCCTCGCGAAGGTCGGCCACCGCGCGGGCGGCGGCCGCCGCCGGGTTGTTGAGCTGATGAGTCAGGCCGGCGGTGATCGTGCCCAGCGCCAGCAGCTTCTCGCGCTGGCCGAGGATCTGGCTCTGGCGCCGGCCGCCGACGCGGTGCCCCTCGAGCAGGTGCACGGCCATCGGGAACTCTGCCTGCATGAACTTGGCGAACGCCTCGGCGTCGAGCACGAAGAAGCGCGACGGCCTCGTGACGCGGACCGAGGCTTCATAGAGGTGCTCCTCGTCGGGGACGTAGGCCGACCACGCGCCGCAGTACACCCCGCGCTGGGACGTTCGATTGGTTTGGATGTCCACGCCGCCCGAGCGCTTCGACATCACCAGTTCACCGTCGAGCAGCACGTAGAAGCAGGTTGCCGGGTCGCCCTCGGTGCACACGGGACCGGGTTCGAACGTGGCGATGAGGCCGTTGTCGCACAGCACCTGTAGTTGCCGGTCGGTGAGCGCCTCGAACAGGAACAGCGACCGCAGTTCATCGGGTATGCACTGGTTCTCGTTGTCGCCCATCACGCCTCCGCCAGGTATCGGTGCACCAACATCACCGCCATCGACCCTTCGCCGACGGCGGCCGCCACCCTCTTGGCGGATTCGGAACGCACATCTCCTGCAACAAACACACCGGGCACACTTGTTTCCAGGTGGTGCGGCGGACGGTCCAACGTCCAGCCGGCCACGTCGCGCAGATCGGGCCCGGCGAGGATGAATCCGTGGTCGTCGCGGGCGATACCGGCCTGTTCCACCCAGTCGGTGCGCGGTTCGGCCCCGATGAAGATGAACATGCGCCCGCACGTGTGTTCCTCGCGCTCGCCGGTGTTCAGGTTCTGCAGGCAGATGCGTTCCAGGTGGCCGTTGCCTTCGACCTTGTGCACGGCGGTGTGCGGGAGTTCGCGGATGTTGTCGGTCGCCCTGATCTGCTGGATCAGGTAGTAGGACATCGAATCCTCGAGGGTGCGGCGGCAGACGATGCTCACCTTCTTCGCGGTTCGCGACAGGAACATCGCGGCCTGTCCCGCGGAGTTGGCGCCCCCGATGACGAAGACCTCCTCGTCCTCGCACTCGGCGGCCACCGACGAGGTGGCTCCGTAGTAGACGCCCGCGCCGGTGAGATCGGCGCAGCCCTCGGCGGGAAGCTGGCGGTACTCCACGCCCATCGCCAGGATCACGGCCCGCGTCCCGATCGATCGGCCGTCGGACAGGTGGACGGTGCGGGCGTTGCCGTCGATCTCGAGCGCGCTGACCTCGGCCGTCGTGATGAGCTCGGCGGAGAACTTCTCGGCTTGTCTGCGGGCGCGCTCGGCGAGCTGAGACCCGGACACGCCGTCGGGAAAGCCGAGGTAGTTCTCGATCCGTGAGCTCTGCCCGGCCTGCCCACCCGTGGCCGTGCGCTCGATGAGCACGGTCTTGAGGCCCTCCGAGGCGCCGTAGACCGCCGCGGCCAGCCCCGCGGGGCCGCCGCCGATGACGACCAGATCGTAGAAGTCCTCCGAGGGCGTGATCGACAGGCCGAGCGTCGCGCCGAGTTCGGCGTCGTCGGGGGCGACGAGCGTCTCGCCCTGTTCGGTGATCACCACGGGAAGGGTCAGCCCGTCGAGGCCTGCGGCGTCGAGCAGCTTCCTGCCCTTGGGTTCGTCGGCGCGGAACCACGTGTAGTAGAGCCGGTTGCGGGCGAGGAACTCCCGGACTTCCGACGAGCGCACGTTCCACGGGTGCCCGATGATCTTGGTGTGCGGGATCGCCCGGTCTCCGGTCTCGCGCCAGGCCTCGATCAGCGCGTCGATCACCGGATAGAGCTTCTCCTGCGGGGGATCCCAGGGTTTGAGCAGGTAGTGGTCGAGGTCGACGACGTTGATCGCGTCGATCGCGGCGTGCGTGTCGGCATATGCGGTCAGCAGCACGCGGCGGGCCATCGGGAAGATGTCCATCGCCTCTTCGAGGAACTCGATCCCGCTCATCTGCGGCATCCGGTAGTCGGCGACGAACACCGCGACAGTCTCACCGCGCAGTTTGAGTTCGTTGAGCGTCGCGAGCGCATCGGGGCCGTTCTCGGCGCGCACGACGCGGAAGGCCTCGCCATAATGGCGGCGCAGATCGCGGGCGACGGCGCGCGATACCGCCGGATCGTCATCGACGCTCAAAATGACGGGTTTACGAGGCTGGGGCGAGGGGCCGGTCATCGCGTACAAGTATGCGCCCAACGTCCAGCCGATATCGGGGTCAGTCGCTCAGATGCTCTGCGAAACCTTCCGGGGTCGATGAGAGCGCCTTCCTGACGGGTGCCGGTTGAGCGCTTCGGTGATTTCCCGCCTGCGGGTCCGCTGGGTGCGCTGTGCTATGCCCCGCATCATCTTCTGCTCCATCACGAAATGCGGTATGTCGAACCAGGGATGCCCGACCGCGCCGCCGCTGCCGCGCACCACAAGGCGCGTCCGTCCCACTTCTCGGCGGAGCGCGAATGACCAACAGCCCGAGGCCTTCTCGCCCCGTTGCAGCCGCCCGAAGTCCGCCGGTGACACCAGCACGAGATGTGATCCGGTTTCACTGCCGTTGACCACTTCTCGTCGGACCACCGGCCACCGGTGATGGCCAGGGACCGAAGTCACCTATGCGCCAAACGAAGCGGCAGAACGACGTAGGTCGTGTATAGGGGCCGCCACATTTGTGCTGCACAGTGGTGAGCGCCACTTGGCGCTGGGCGGCCTGCACCGAATCCGGCTCAGCCTCAGCGCGATTGCACGCTTCAACAGGTGACCAATGGCACTACGGGTACGACGACCGCGTGGCTACTGTCGGAGGTGTGGGAACAGACGACATCGGCATCGGCGCCGACAACGACGCACGGACTCCGCACCGCCCCACCGTGCCGCGGATACAGGCACCGCTGCGCAGTGCGGTGCAACCGCTGACGAGAACTGGCGGTTACTACGCGCGCTCGTGGCGTGACTACCTCCACGACGGCCGCGATCAGACGCCGACCGTGCGGCCGACGGTCGCGTTGGCCGCCGAGGCGTTTCGTGACGAAGTGGTGCTGCTCGGGCTGCGAGCGCGGCGTCCGCTCAGCGATCCGCGGGCGTTCGAGCGGATCCACGGTGAAGTGGTCGCGGCGGTGGACTTCTACGGACAGCGTGGATGCCTCGACGATCCGGCGGCGTTCTTCGCCGCGCCGGGGCCGCCCAGCGACTTGGACGTCTCACCGGTGCGTCGCCGCAACCGCTCCTATTACCGGTTGCGCTGGACCAGCGGGTACCGGCCGGACGCGACCGAACCGGGCGCCGACCGCTGGCTGGGTTATGGCGCCGTCTCCCGCGGCTACGGTCTGCTGCTGCGCCACCCCGAACCGCGGCCGTGGCTGGTGTGTGTCCACGGCACCGAGATGGGGCGGGCGGCGATCGACCTGGCGATCTTCCGCGCCTGGTACCTGCATGAGGAGTTGGGTCTCAACGTCGTGATGCCGGTGCTGCCGATGCACGGTCCGCGCGCCAAGGGGCTGCCGAAGGGTGCGGTGTTCCCCGGCGAGGACGTCCTCGACGACATCCACGCCACCGCGCAGGCGGTGTGGGACGTCCGCAGCCTGCTGTCGTGGATCCGCCGGCAGCAGCCAAAAGCGTCGATCGGCGTGTACGGCCTGTCGTTGGGCGGTTTCATCGCGGCGTTGGTGGCCAGCCTCGACGACGACCTGGAATGCGCGGTGCTGGGCGTGCCGGTCGCAGACCTGGTCGGGCTTTTGGCGCGGCACTCGGGCATGGACAGCGACGATCCGCGGATGGAGACGATCAGGCTGGCCGCCCCGCTGGGCCGGATGATCTCGCCGCTGTCGTTGCCGCCACAGGTCCCGATGGGCGGGCGCTTCATCTACGCGGGCATCGCCGACCAGGTGGTCCACCCTCGCGAGCAGATCGACCGGCTGTGGGAGCACTGGGGCCGTCCCGATATCCAGTGGTACCGCGGCGGGCACACCGGCTTCTTCAGGTCCCGGCCGGTGCACCGGTTCGTCACGGCCGCGCTGGTGCAATCGGGCCTGGTCCGCGGCAGTGACGCAGAACCGGACCGGCCCGAGACGGCGACGGGTTGACGGAGCCCTCCGTCGCGATTTTGGGCGCGGCCGGTGGGCGAGTACCATGGATCAACGGTGCGGTGATCGCGCCGACTCTTTGCGTGCCCTGTTCAGGAATTTCTGGCTACTGGCTCACGTTCTGTAGTCGGAGCAAATGCTGCGCCGCAAGCAGTATCCGCCGCTCGCGGCGGGAAGGCGCCAACGATCAGGACACGGAGGATCTCCGAAAAACAATGGCCAAGAAAGACGGTGCCATAGAGGTCGAGGGTCGCGTGGTCGAACCCCTGCCCAATGCGATGTTCCGCATTGAGCTGGAGAACGGACACAAGGTCCTTGCCCACATCAGCGGCAAGATGCGGCAGCACTACATCCGCATCCTGCCCGAGGACCGCGTCGTGGTGGAGTTGTCTCCCTACGACCTGTCCCGGGGCCGCATCGTTTACCGGTACAAGTAAAAGACAGACACTCCAGAAGAACAGGATCGAACGAGCCGTGAAGGTGAACCCGAGCGTCAAGCCCATTTGCGATAAGTGCAGGGTGATCCGCCGGCATGGGCGGGTCATGGTGATCTGCTCTGATCCACGCCACAAGCAGCGGCAGGGTTAGAACCCGCCGGCTGCCGACACAACTGAATGACGAAACCCCAGTACCACTGAGCTGCCCGGCGCGTCAGCGCCAAAAAGACGTATCAGCGCCGCTCGTCACGTCCGGCACGGAGGCCGGACCCCATATGAGGGAACGGACTGGGACAAGACCTCCGCATAGAAGAAGGAACACCGCCTGATGGCACGTCTCGTGGGCGTCGACCTCCCGCGCGATAAGCGCATGGAGATCGCCCTGACCTATATCTACGGCGTCGGCCGTACCCGCTCCCAGGAGATTCTGGACGCCACCGGCATCAGCCGGGATCTGCGCACCAAGGACCTGACCGATGATCAGGTGACCCAGCTGCGCGACTACATCGAAGCCAACCTCAAGGTGGAGGGCGATCTGCGCCGCGAGGTGCAGGCCGACATCCGCCGCAAGATCGAGATCGGCTGCTACCAGGGTCTGCGGCACCGCCGTGGGCTTCCGGTGCGCGGCCAGCGGACCAAGACCAACGCGCGCACCCGCAAGGGGCCCAAGCGCACCATCGCCGGCAAGAAGAAGGCCAGGTAATCGACGATGCCACCCGCCAAAAAGACCGCGGCCGGCCCCAAGAAGGGGCAGAAGACCCGTCGCAGGGAAAAGAAGAACGTCCCGCACGGTGCCGCGCACATCAAGAGCACGTTCAACAACACGATCGTGACGATCACCGACCCGCAGGGCAACGTCATCGCCTGGGCGTCGTCGGGGCACGTGGGCTTCAAGGGCTCGCGTAAGTCCACACCGTTCGCCGCGCAGCTGGCCGCCGAGAACGCCGCCCGCAAGGCGCAGGAACACGGCGTGAAGAAGGTCGACGTGTTCGTCAAGGGCCCGGGCTCGGGCCGCGAGACCGCGATCCGGTCGCTGCAGGCCGCCGGCCTCGAGGTCGGCGCGATCGCCGACGTCACGCCGCAGCCGCACAACGGGTGCCGTCCGCCGAAGCGGCGCCGGGTCTAGTAGGACGAGGAGAAACAGACGATGGCTCGTTACACCGGACCCGCGACCCGCAAGTCCCGCCGCCTCGGCGTGGACCTGGTCGGCGGCGATCAGTCGTTCGAGAAGCGCCCCTACCCGCCCGGCCAGCACGGTCGCGCGCGGATCAAGGAAAGCGAATACCGCCTGCAGCTGCAGGAGAAGCAGAAGGCCCGCTTCTCCTACGGCGTGATGGAGAAGCAGTTCCGTCGCTACTACGAGGAAGCCAACAGGCTGCCCGGCAAGACCGGTGACAACCTGCTGCGCATCCTGGAGAGCCGGCTGGACAACGTCATCTACCGCGCAGGCCTGGCCCGCACCCGCCGGATGGCGCGGCAGCTGGTCAGCCACGGCCACTTCCTGGTCAACGGTGTCAAGGTCGACATCCCGAGCTACCGGGTGTCGCAGTACGACATCATCGACGTGAAGGAAAAGTCGCTGAACACCGATCCGTTCGTGATCGCGCGGGAGACCGCGGGCGACCGCCCTATCCCGTCGTGGCTTCAGGTCGTCGGCGAGCGTCAGCGCATCCTGGTGCACCAGTTGCCGGAGCGCGCGCAGATCGACGTGCCGCTGTCCGAGCAGCTGATCGTCGAGCTGTACTCGAAGTAAGGCTTCCCGCCGCCCGGATGGCGGTAGGGATTTGCGGCATCAAATAGCGGGTGCCGTAGAGGAGGAAAGAAACACATGCTGATTTCTCAGCGCCCCACACTGTCCGAAGATGTCAAGGCCGAGAACCGCTCCCAGTTCGTCATCGAGCCGCTGGAGCCGGGTTTCGGCTACACCCTTGGCAATTCGCTTCGGCGCACGCTGCTGTCGTCCATCCCGGGCGCGGCGGTCACCAGCATCCGCATCGACGGAGTGCTGCACGAGTTCACCACGGTGCCCGGAGTCAAGGAAGACGTCACCGACATCATCCTGAACCTCAAGGGCCTGGTCGTCTCGTCGGAAGAGGACGAGCCGGTCACCATGTACCTTCGCAAGCAGGGGCCGGGTGAGGTCACCGCGGGTGACATCGTTCCGCCCGCGGGCGTGACGGTGCACAACCCAGAGATGCACATCGCCACCCTCAACGACAAGGGCAAGCTCGAGGTGGAGCTCGTCGTCGAGCGCGGTCGCGGCTACGTGCCGGCCGTGCAGAACAAGGCCTCGGGTGCCGAAATCGGCCGCATCCCTGTCGACTCGATCTACTCGCCTGTGCTCAAGGTCACCTACAAGGTGGAGGCCACCCGCGTCGAGCAGCGCACCGACTTCGACAAGCTGATCCTCGACGTCGAGACCAAGAACTCGATCACGCCGCGTGACGCGCTCGCATCCGCGGGCAAGACGCTGGTCGAATTGTTCGGTCTGGCACGGGAACTCAATGTCGAGGCCGAAGGCATCGAGATCGGGCCCTCCCCGGCCGAGGCCGATCACATCGCCAGCTTCGCGCTGCCGATCGACGATCTGGACCTGACGGTGCGGTCGTACAACTGCCTCAAGCGCGAGGGTGTGCACACCGTTGGCGAACTGGTCGCACGCACGGAGTCCGACCTGCTGGACATCCGCAACTTTGGCCAGAAGTCCATCGACGAGGTGAAGATCAAGCTGCATCAGCTGGGCCTGTCGCTCAAGGACAGCCCGGCCTCGTTCGATCCGTCCGAGGTCGCCGGCTACGACGTCGCGACCGGCACCTGGAACAGCGATGCCGGCTACGACCTGGACGACAACCAGGACTACGCCGAAACCGAACAGCTCTAAACAACAGAGTCCGTCCCGGCCCTACCTGATACGGGGGTCGGCCCCACATAGGAGATAGTCGCAATGCCCAAGCCCACCAAGGGCCCTCGCCTCGGCGGGTCGTCCTCGCACCAGAAGGCGCTGCTGGCCAACCTGGCCTCCTCGCTCTTCGAGCACGGCCGCATCAAGACCACCGAGCCGAAGGCGCGCGCGTTGCGTCCCTATGCGGAAAAGCTCATCACGCACGCCAAGAAGGGCACGCTGCACAACCGGCGTGAGGTGATGAAGAAGATTCGCGACAAGGACATCGTGCATACGCTGTTCGCCGAGATCGGCCCGTTCTACGCCGACCGCGAGGGCGGCTACACCCGCATCATCAAGGTCGAGAACCGCAAGGGCGACAATGCCCCGATGGCGGTCATCGAGCTGGTGCGGGAGAAGACGGTGACCTCGGAGGCCAACCGTGCACGCCGGAGCCGCTCCGGCGGCGATGTCGGATCCGGTGCCGCGGGTGCGCAGAAGACCGAGCAGCCGGTCGCGGCCGTGTCGGCCCCGCAGGCCGCGGTCGTGCCCGAGGCCGCCGAGGGTCCCACCGAGGAGGAGTCGGTCGAGGAAGCCAGGACCGAATCGAGCAAGGCCGAGTCGTCCGAGGTCGTTGAGGCCGAGGCTTCGGCCGACGAGCCTGCACAGGTCGAGGCCGATAAGGATGACGACAAGTCCTGAGGACGTCATGAGCGAGCCCGCCATCGAATCCGGTGGCGGGCTCGTTCGTCTTCGGCTCGACATCGCCTACGACGGAACCGAGTTCGCCGGCTGGGCGGTCCAGACAGGACAGCGCACCGTGGCCGGTGTCCTCGAGGAGGCGCTGTCGACGGTGTTCCGCACCGCGGTGGTGGTGCGTGGGGCGGGTCGTACCGACGCCGGTGTGCACGCCACCGGTCAGGTCGCTCATGTCGATGTGCCCGAAGAGGCCCTGCCACACGCTTATCCGCGTGCGACGCGTCCCGGCGACAGCGAGTTCCTGCCGCTGGTGCGACGGCTCGGCCGGTTCCTGCCCCGAGATGTGCGCGTGCTGGACGTCGAGCGTGCCGCGGCCGGTTTCGACGCCCGCTTCTCCGCGCTGCGCCGCCACTACGTCTATCGATTGTCGACGGCGCCATACGGTGTCGAACCGCACGAGGCGCGCTTTGTCACTGCCTGGCCGCGCCCGCTCGACGTGGACGCGATGACCGAGGCGTCACGGAAGCTACTGGGGCTGCACGACTTCGCCGCATTCTGTCGGCACCGCGACGGCGCCACCACCATCCGCGACCTGCAGCGCCTGGACTGGTCGCGTGAGGGGGCGCGCGTCACCGCGCATGTCAGCGCCGACGCCTTCTGTTGGTCCATGGTCCGGTCACTGGTCGGTGCGCTGCTGGCGGTCGGCGAACACCGCCGCGAACCCGACTGGTGCGCAAGTTTGTTGGCCGCCGATCGGCGGTCCAGCCAATTCGCGGCAGCGCCTCCGCAGGGGTTGACCCTCGTCGGCGTCGACTACCCGTCAGACGATCAGCTCGAGGCGCGCACGAAGGTCACCCGCGACCTGCGGGTGGTCGACTAGATCCCGACTAGATCCGGGCCGCGATGAAGTCGGCCGCCTGGTTGACCATGCCCGCGTTCACATACGCCCGTGCCGCGTGGTCGGGCCAGTTGCCCTCCCACGTCTTCGGCTCGGCGGGGTTGCAGATCGGGTCGGCGCCGTGACACAACTCGATGGTGCGCTCGCCGTAGAGCGGGCTGAAGTTCGTGATCGGCCCGGCCCATGCGATGCCGTTGCCGAACAGTGCGACCGCGGCGATGTGGCGGTCCATTCCCGGAGGCAGCGGCTTGTCGAACCCGAACGCGGCGATGGGCGCGGCAAGCACGACGTCGGTCACTGCGGCGCCCAACGAGTATCCGCCGAGCACCAGCCGGGTGTCGGGGCACCGTGCGGCCATGTCCTGGATCCGTGAGCTCATGTCGTTGGCGCCGATGTCGACCTCGTAATCGGCCGGATAGCTCACGGAGTAGAGGTTGATGTTCTTGTCGGTCTTGCTGCGCAGCGCGCTGATGAGCGCGTTGCCGATCACGCCGGCACCGGGCGACTCGGTGCGACCGCGGGCGAAGATGAGCTCCGCTTGCGGGCACGACTGCGCGGCGGCGACGGACAAAAGGCCCTGGGTGCCCTGCGGGACGGGCGCGATCAGCCCCGCGACCGCGAGGACGACCGCCCCGATGAGCAGCATCCCCCGGCGCCCCAAGCAGCGAACAAGATCGTTTTGCACCCCGCCGATCCTATAGGAACTAATCGACGCCGACGAAGGTAATCCTTCGCGGTTGCCGCGACCTCAGACCAGGCGCGCCACGAAATCCGCAGCCCGGTTCGCCATTCCGGCTCCGACGTAATCGCTGTGGGCGAACGGATTGCGGCCGCGGGAGCAGATCGGGTCGCCGTCGGTGCACAGGTCGATCGCCCGCCCACCGAAGATCGGCGCCGAGGTGATCGGGTTGCCGAACTTGGTCGCCGGGTTGCCGAACACCGCGACGGCCGCGACGGTGGGCGCGACGTTCGGTGGCAGCACCGGGCCCAGCGCGCCGATCCGGTTCCCCAGCGGCGGGATGCCGGCGAGCATGTCGACGACCGCAGCGCCCTGGGAGAACCCGCCGAGCACGATGCGCGAGTCCGGACACGCCTGCGCGGTGTTGGTGACGAACGCCGCTGCGTCGGCGGCACCGTCGGCCGCCATCGCGAAGTCGTAGGTGGCCGGGTAGGTCACCCCGTAGGCCGACAGCGTGCGGTTCCCGAGCTGCGGGCGCAGCGCGTCGACGAAGGCCTGGCCGACACGGCCGATGCCGGGAGGTTCACCGGTGCCGCGGGCGAACACCACCGTCACGTCTGAGCAGCCCTGCGCAGAAGCGGCCGTTGGCGCCAGAAGGGCGGGGGTCAATCCGGTTGCCGCGATGACGGCGGCGCCGGCGAACTGACGACGAAGGCGAGCGAAATCCACGGGACGAGATGATATCGCCGCGCGGGATCAGACCAGGCCGGCGACGAAGTTCGCGGCCTCCTGGACCAGTCCGGCGGTCACGTAGTCGTTGTGGGCGAACGGGTTACGCCCCCGGGAGCAGATCGGGTCGCCGTCCTTGCACAGGTCGATCGCGCGGCCGGAGAACACCGACTTGGTGATCGGGTTGTTGAATTTGGTCGCCGGGTTGCCGAACACCGCGACGGCGGCGACGTTGGGCACCAGGCTGCCGGGCAGCGGCGGAGCCGAACCGATCGAGCCGATCTTGTTGCCGAGCGGCGGAACACCCGCCAGCATGTCGACGACCGCGGCCCCCTGGGAGTACCCGCCGAGCACGATGCGGGTGCTCGGGCACTGCTGCGCCAGCATCGCGATGCGGTTCGTGGCGTCGGTCGCGCCGTCGGCGGCGGCCAGGAAGTCGTATGACGCGGGATAGTCGACCGCGTACGTGCTGATGGTGCGCCCTCCGGTCAGGCCGCGCAGCGCGTTGACGAACGCGGTGCCCGGCGTGCCCAGGCCGGGGGTGTCGTCGGTGCCGCGAGCGAAGATCACCTCGATATCGCTGCACGAGGACCTCGAGGATCCGTATCCGGGGCTGGTGGCCGCCGGCCCGGGGGTGGCGCCGGAACCGTATCCGGGGCTGACGGGGCCGGGTGGGGGGCCGGGCTGGGCGGCCGCCAGCGGGGCCGCGCCGCCGACGAGTGCGGCGACTGCGGCAACCGCGGCCGCCGCTCGGGCCGTCTCGCGCAGCAAAGTCACGCGGACATACTCACATACCAAGGGGTCTGCGGGCTAACAGTTCGCTCGCACGGACGACTCCTCGGGTGGGCCGTCCGGCCACGTCGCCTCGGCAACCGCTTCGGAACGGTCGCCTGCTCGTGCCAGCGCCAGGCCGCCCAGGACGATGGCACCTCCGACCGCCTGCGTAGGGGTGATCGCTTCGCCCAGCAGGATCCAGGCCGCCAGCACCGCGAACATCACCTCGGACAGGCCCACCAGCGACGCGAAGCGTGGCCGCAGCCGGGCGATGCCCATGATGCCCAGCGTGTAGGCCACCGCGGTGGCGATGACGCCCAGGGCGATGACCGGCACGAACCACGAGGTCGTGTATCCGGCGATGACGGTGTCGGAGGCGGTGAACGTCAACGGCATGATCCCGATCAGGCCGAGGAGCGTGACCGCGACCGAGCCGACGATCAGCCCCGCCGCGGCCAGCGTGACCGGGCTGATTCCGTCGCCGTGGCCCGGGTAGCCGGCGCTGGCCGACATCAGGAAATATCCGGCGGCGCAGACGGCGGCCGCCAGCCCCCAGCCCACGCCGACAACGTTGATGTGCGCGCCCGAGAACACGTCGAGCACCAGAATGATCCCGGCGATCGCCAGCCCGACACCGGCCAGGGTCAGGGTGGTCGGGCGACGGCGTGTGGTGGCCCAGACCCAGGCGACGACGATGACCGGCGAGGTGTACTCCAACAGCAGCGCGACGCCGACGGACAGGTGCGCGACGGCGTTGTAGTAGAACAGCTGCGCACCCGCGATCGGGACGACGCCGTAGGCGAGCACCGTCGTCGGGTGGCGCAGCGCTTCGCGAACCCACCCGCGCCTGACGATGCTGGCGAAAATCGCCATCACCAGCGCGCCGCCCGCCAGCCGGGCGACGACCGCGGCGGTCGGACTCCAGCCCGCGGTCATCAGCGCCTTCGCGAAGGGACCCGAAGAGCCGAACGCGACCGCCGAACCGACCGTCAGCATCAGCCCGAGCCGGAAGTGGTCGGCAGCGGGCCGCGTGCCCGATGCCGTCACGGCCATGGTCGACCTCCGAGGGAAAGTAAGGAGTAAAATAAACTACGCTCCTGACATTAACGACGAGAGGCGTCATGAGTCAAATGCTTTTCAGTCATGACACCGAGCTCACCCTGCGGGCCGCGTGTGAGCTCATCAACAGCAATCGCGTCGACGGTGAGCGGCTGGGTGACATGGCGGCGTTGAACACCTACCTCGACAGCTTCGGCTGGACGGGCCGCCGTGACCGCGACGCCGAGGAACTCGAGTCGGTGCATCGGCTTCGCGACCGCCTGGGCCGAATCTGGGCGGTCGCCGACGAAGAGGAGAGCACCGTGGCTCACGTCAACGCATTGCTGGCCGACACCAACGCCTCGCCGTGGCTGACCCGGCATCCGGAGATGCCGGAGTGGCACCTGCACCTCGCGTCGGTGGACGACCCGCTGTGGCAGCGGATGGGCGCGGAGATGGCGATGGCGTTGGCCGACCTGATCCGCATCGGCGAGCTACGCCGCCTCAAGACGTGCGCGGCGTCAGACTGTGACGCGGTGCTGGTCGACATGTCCCGCAACCGGTCGGGCAAGTTCTGCGACACCGGCAACTGCGGCAACCGCCAACACGTGGCGGCGTACCGGGAGCGTCGAGCCATGGAGCACGGCCGAAAGCGGTGACGGTGTGGGCTCCCCGCAGGCCTTAGGCTTTCGGCGGGGGAGTGATGACGGGGCGATCGACCACCAAACTGCAGACCAGCGGACACCGCTTCTTGCTGCGGCGCATGCAGCATGCCCTCGTCCGCGGCGACGTGCAGATGCTCGACGATCCGATGCGCGCGCAAGCACTTTCGCTGTCGGTCGGATCGGTCCTGGCAGTCATCGGGCTCGGGGTGGCCGCCGTCCTGGCGTTTCTCCAGCCCCGAGGCGGACTCGGTGACGCTCCGATCGTGATCGTGCGCGACACCGGCGCCCTCTACGTGCGGATCGACCACAATCTGCACCCGGTCCCGAACCTCGCGTCGGCCCGGCTGATCACCGCTTCGGCGGCCAAACCCCGGCTCGTCAGCTCGTCGGCCGTCGACCGGGCCTCGAGGGGCGCGTCGCTCGGCATCCCCGGCGCCCCTGACATGATCGGCGTGCCACTGACGCAGGACAATTCGGGATGGCTTGTGTGCGACGATGATTCGTCGATGTCGACGGTGCTGGTGGGGTACGCCGACGAGAAGCGCGCCGCGGCGGACAGCGTCCTCGTGAGCGCAGCGGGGGAAGGTGCGGCGACGACGTACCTGCTCTTTGACGGGCGGCGCGCGAAAGTGGATCTGCGTAATCCGGCCGTGGTGCGTGCGCTCGAACTCGACGGCGTTGCGCCACGGCCGGTCACCCGCACCTTGCTCGACACCGTGCCGGAGGTGCCCGAACTCGCTGCGCCCGCCATCCGCGGCGCCGGAGCGCCCGCGCCCCCGCCGCTGCACGGACTGCGGGTCGGCGCCGTGATCCGTGTGCCGCATGCCGAGTCGTCGCAGCACTACGTGGTACTGCGGACGGGAGTGCAGCGGATCGGCATGGTGGCGGCCGATCTCATCCGGTTCACCCAGCCGCAGGCCGCACACGAGATCGTCACCGTCGAGCCCGGCGCGATCGGCACCGTCCCCGTGGTTGACGAGCTACCCACCGGACAGTTCCCCGAACGTGCCGGTCCCGCAACCGATCCGGTCGTATGCGCGCGGTGGCAGTGGTCAGCGGCCGCCGAATCGGTAGTCACGGAAACCCTCGCGGGCGACGCGATACCCGACAGCGCTGAGCTGCGGCCGGCGCAGCTGGCGCACGCCGACACCGAAGGACCCCGAATCGACGCCTTCGCGATGAGCGGGGGCCGCAGCGCGTACGTGCGAGCGGCGGGCGTGACTGGTGACGGTGCACGAAGTGGAACGCTTTTCCTGGTGAACGACGCCGGGGTGGTCTTCGGCATCCGGGATCAGGAGACGGCCGAGCGACTCGGGCTGACCGGCGATCCCCTGCCGGCGCCGTGGCCCCTGTTGGCGCGACTGCCGCGCGGGCCGGAGCTGAGCGTCGAGGCCGCGTCAGTCGCGAGCGGCGGAGTGGGGCCGACGTAACCGCCTCACCGACAACGTCATCGCGATGACGCCTACGACCGCCAGGCAGACGATGGCTCCGCGGGTGGCGGTACGCGCCGCGTGCCCGTCCGGTGGTTGCTGTCGCGACAGCGACACCACCGTCGGGTGGCCGGGCTCGGTGGGGAAGGTGGCGCCGCCGGTGACCGCGGCAAGGGTGTCGACGACGCCATGACCGACGAGCGGATTCCAGCCGCCGGCCGGGTGCCGCGCGGTGTCTTCGATACGGCGCATGACCTCCCGGGCGGTCAACTGCGGCGAACGTGACCGCAGCAGCGCAACGATCCCGCTGACAACGGGTGCGGCGTAACTGGTTCCCGCGAGCGGCTTCTCACCGGCCGATGTGGGTAGCGCGGCGACGAACCCGTCGCCAGCGCGATCCAGCGACACCACCCGCTCCCCGGGAGCGGCGACGTCGACCCAGGGACCCGCCAACGTGAACTCCGAAGGCGCACCACTCGGTCCGACCGATCCGACCGTCAAGACATAGTCGTCGTACCAGGCCGGGCTCACCACCGCTTTGACGTCGTCCCAGTCCGGTCGTCCCGGTCGGGCCGGATTCTGATGCTCACACTGTCCCGGCGCGCCGGCATTGCCCGCGGCAGCCACCACCACGACGTTCTTCACGTCGACCGCATACGCCAATGCGGCGCCCAGAGGTCCGTCGTCCAAAGCCGTGCCCACGGTGACACAGGCGACGGTCGAGACGTTGATCACGGTGGCGCCCACGTCCGCCGCGGTGCGGACCGCGCGAGCGAGGGTGTCCACGTCGCCGAAACCGGATGTTCCCCTGGCATCTTCGGCGCTGAACTTCGTGCTCGACTGGCGGATGGCGATGATCGTGGCCTCGGGTGCGATACCGCTGAACGCGCCGGCGGTAGCCGAATCCGGTGCGGCGCCGACGATCCCCGCGACGATCGTGCCGTGGCCGTCGCAATCGTCGGTGCCGTCGCCGCTGGACACGTAGTCGCCGCCGGGCACCAGGCGAGGCAACAGTCGATGGCGCGAGACGCCGGTGTCGATCACCGCGACGCTCTGACCGGCTCCTCTGGTGAGTTGCCAGACCGACCGCAGATCCAGCTCGCGCAGTTGGCCGCCGGGGTCGCCGCCGCGGGTGGCCTTCGGTGCGATCGTGCATGGGTCCGTCTGCTCGGTGGGTTGCGGCGGTGACGGCGATTGCGAGTGGGGAAGCAGCGAATCATCGACGCGCGGCGGCGTTATCGCGGCCGCCTCGGGGGTGACGATCAGCGGAGCGGCGGCGAATGCGGCGGCGATGATCATACGAAAGAGCGGTGTCACGTCAGCGCCAGGTTGCGGACGAGGCCGAAGACGCCGGCGATCCAGCAGCCCAGCGGTACCACGGCCGCCAATGCCGCGTACTCGGTCAGCTCGGCAGCGCGGCGCGCCGCCAGGCCGGGTGTGAAGCGCAGGAGCGGAATCAGAAGTCCGGTGCCTGCCACAGCCGCCAGAGCCCCCAACCAGTGGGCGTGCTGCCGAAAGGCTACGGCGAGGACCACGAACGCCGCTGTGAGCGCGACGAAGCCGCTCGCTGCCAACGCGGCGCGACGCGCGGTCCCGATATGAGTACGGGTGCGCAGTAACAGCGCGGCACCGACGACACCGTCGAACGCCGCAGCCGGCACGGAGAACTCGCGCGCCTCGACGGAACCGAAGCCAACGGACACGGCGGCGATGGCCGCGGCGATCGATGCGCCGGCGGCCATCGCGGTCAGCAGGTCGTGAGCGCGCGCCGCCTCGCTCTCCTCAACACAGTCGGGAAGACGATTCAAGTCGTCGTCGGGCGGGGCGGGGCCGATGCGGGTGAGCGCAATGGCCAGCCGCGGGGCCAGACTCAGCGTCGCCAGCGCCAGGACCGCGAGCAACGCGCCCGAAGCCGTCCCACCGAGGCGCCATGCGACCGAGGCCGCCGAGGCCGCAGTGCACAGCAGTGACGTGGTGGCGATCGCGGCGAGCGGCACAAGACCACGATCGTTGAGGCGCAACGAGACCACCGCGGTGGCCAACGCCGCCGAGGAAGCAAGCAGCAGATGCGCGATGAGCGGGCCGCCAGGTACCGCGACGGCACCCGTCACCGCCGCCATCATCACCGCGATCACGCTTAATGTGGTGCACAGCAACGGTTCCGAGTGCGTACGCCCACTGATGGCGGCGGCGGTGACCGCGGCGCAGGTCAGTGTGGCGCCGATGAGAACCGGAAGCGTGCGGCCAGCTGGGCCGGCCGACCACAAGAGCGCGGTACCGCCGATTCCCGTAGCGACCGCGCTGCCGGCCACGCACAGTATGCGCGGAACACCACCGGTCGCGGGCTGCCGCCTGGTCACCGTGCGAGTGGCATTGCGGTCGGCAAAGACCGGGTCTGGAACGTCCTCAGCGCCGAGCCACAGCACCTCTCCGTCGCGGACATGGTTGTCGGGCAACGTCAGTGACTCGTCCAGCGACGATCCGTCGATTCGGTGTAGCCGCCACCGCTCTTGGGCCTCCCGGTGATCGGGCTGAACAAGCTCGACGATTGACGGGAGCATGTCGCCCAGGTAGGCCCGGCGGGGAAGCGCCAGATCCACAGTCTGGGCCGTACCCGCCCGATCGAGGTGAATGCTGACTCGGCAGCCTGAATGAGCCATCGCATCCCCCCTACGGTGCCCGTGTGGTCACCGTAACGCCGCCGACGACGGGGCCTCGACACTTGTTTGGTCGGCTGTGGATGGAACCGAACCGATCCCGGCCGCGTCCCATCTCTCGATGGACTCATCTGCGAAAACACTCGGCGTCGTGGTGAAATTGCCGCCGGCGCTGCCGAAAGCGCCTTCGACCAACCCCGTCGCGCGGCTGCTGCCGCTGGCCATGCTCGTCGCAGCGGTCGGCATGATGGCCGTGTACTTCACCTCAGGCGCCAGCGCGAACCGCACGCCGATGTTCGCATTCTTTCCGGTGATGATGGTCATGTCGGTGCTCGGCACGACACTGTACGGAGCCCGCGGCGGGGCGGACCGATCCGCCGAGATCGACCGCAATCGGCGGAGCTATCTGCGCTATCTCGACGGGCTCGACGATGAGGTGGTGGCGGCGGCTGTCGAGCAACGCCGCCAACAGTATTCGCGCCATCCGACACCCGAGTCGCTGTGGGCGTCGGTGGGTAACCGGCGAACGGTGCGAGCGGACCGCGACGATGACGACTTCTGCTGCGTCCGGGTCGGCGTCGGTGCGCAGACGTTGTGCACCCCGTTGGTGGAGCCGGATCTCGGCGCGCTCGACGATCGGGATCCGGTGACGGTGTCCGCGGTGCGCACGCTGATTCGGCGGCGCTCGGTCGTGCCGCGATCACCGGTCACGGTCGCGCTCCGACAACATGGCGTCATCGCGGTATGCGGCGATGACGATTCTGCACGCGGTCTTGTGCGAGCGATGGTGTGCCAACTCGCGACACATCACGACCCTCGCCAGGTGGCGATAACGGCGGTCACCGATCACGAGACGTGTCAGGACTGGGAGTGGCTCAAATGGCTGCCGCACCACGAGCATTCATCTCGCACTCGTGGTGGTCCTACCGGTAGGCACCTCGTGGTGGTCGCGGAGGGAAGCCGGACCGGCGAGGTCGTGACGGAGACGAGCGGCGTCACGGTCCTCGCGATCGGAGCCGACCCGGTTGAATCCGTGGCGTGTCTGCGTGTTGACGGCGAGCACCTGACCGTGCGCATCGGTGACCGCCGTGAGACGGTTTGCGAGCCGGACTCGCTGACCCTGACGCAGGCCACGATGTGTGCGCGACAGTTGGCGGCCCACGGGTCCGACGCCGCACCCGCCGGTGGAACGCACCGCATGTCGGCGGTCCGTGGCTGGCTCGACCTGATGGGCATCGACCAACCGAACCGGCTGACGCCCGAAAAGGTGTGGTCCCAAACCCGACAGGTGCGGCCGGTACCCATCGGCGTCGCGGACGACGGCACGCCGGTTCTGATCGACATCAACGAGGCCGCCCGCAACGGCATCGGCCCCCACGGTCTCTGCGTCGGCGCTACGGGATCCGGAAAATCCGAGCTACTGCGCACGCTGGTGCTCGGCATGATCACGACACACCCGCCAGAGGTGCTCAACTTCATCCTCGTCGACTTCAAGGGCGGAGCGACGTTTCTCGGCGTGGAACGGTCTCGACACGTTGCGGCCGTGATCACGAACCTGGCAGGCGAAGCCCACCTCGTGGCCAGGATGAGCGACGCGCTGGCCGGGGAAATCCACCGCAGGCAGGAGTTACTGCGCGCGGCAGGCAATTTCGTCAACATCGCGGACTACGCCCGGGCTCGGTCAAATGACGCTCGCCTGCCGCCGCTGCCCGCGCTGTTCATCGTCGTCGACGAGTTCTCCGAGCTGCTCGCCCAGCACCCCGACTTCGCCGAGTTGTTCGTCGCAATCGGCAGGCTGGGCCGGTCGTTGGGCATCCACCTGCTGTTGGCCAGTCAGCGACTCGACGAGGGCAGGCTCCGCGGTCTGGACACCCACCTGTCGTATCGGATCTGCCTCAAGACGTTCTCCGCCGGCGAGTCCCGAGCCGTACTGGGTGTGCCCGATGCGCACACGCTGCCCGGCAGGCCCGGCGCGGCCCTGCTGAAGACGGCCGCCGGGGACCTGATCCGGTTCCAGACGGCGTTCGTCTCCGGACCCTGTCCTCGACCCAACGCCGAGGACGGGGGCGACATTGCGGTGCCGATGATCTTCACCGCCACACCGCCGACGGACCATGACGAGCACGCCGAACATGCACCGGCCCTCCTCGACGCGGTGTTGGATCGAGTCGCGGACCGAGGGACCGCCGCGCACCGGGTGTGGCTGGAGCCGCTCGCCGCGCCTCCGACGCTCGACCTGATCATGTCGACAGCGGCGAAGGATCCGCTCAGTGTCCCGATGGGTCTGGTGGACATTCCGTTCGACCAACGCCGCGATCTGCTCGTCGCGCAGATGGCCGCGGGGAACGTCGCCATCGTCGGCGCTCCTCAGTCGGGCAAGTCGACGGCCCTGCAAACGCTGATGCTGGCCCTCGCGGAGGCACACAGCCCCGAAGACATCTCGCTGTACATAATCGATTTCGGGGGTGGGGCGCTCATGCGCCTCGCGGATCTGCCGCACGTCGGTGCGGTGTCCGGTCGAGCCGATACGGACCTGTGCCGTCGCACGGTCGCCGTCATCGAATCACTGATCCGGTCGAGGGAAAAGCTCTTCCGGACAATGGGAATCGGGTCGATGGCCGAGTATCGCACCCGTCGCGCCGCGCAGGATCCCGCTTCGGCCGGCGACCCTCACGGTGACGTCTTCCTCGTCGTCGACGGTTGGGCTCACCTGCGTCGCGAGCTCGAACAGTTGGAGACGCCGATCACCGCGATAGCCGGGCAGGGACTCGCATTCGGCGTGCACGTGGTGATCACCGCCTCGCGGTGGCCCGAACTGCGGCCCGCGTTGAAGGATCAGATCGCGACGCGCATTGAACTGCGACTCGGCGATCCGGCCGAGTCGGAGATGGACCGCCGCCGCGCCCGGGCGCTGACCAACTGCCCTCCGGGGCGGGGTATCACCGCCGACGGGTGCGAGATGATGATCGCGCTGCCGCGCTTTGACGGTGTGCCCAGCACCGAGGGGCTCGGCGAGGCGTTGGCCGCAACCGTCGGGCGGCACCGACAGCGGTGGCGCGGCTGCCTCGCCCCGCGCATCCAGCTGCTTCCGGTGCTCGTGCGACATCCCGAACTGGTCGCGCGCGGCGTGCAACCGGCCGAGACGATGGTGCTCGGCCTCGACGAGCACGAGTTAGCCCCTGTGACTCTCGATTTCGCCGAGCAGATGAACATGCTGGTCCTCGGGGAAGGCGGCTGTGGCAAGACCTCTCTGCTGCGCGTGGTGTGTCAGGAGATCGTCCGGACTCACCGCGTCGACCAGGTGCGCCTCGAGATCGTAGATTTCCGGCGCTCTCTGCTCGGCGTCGTGGAAACCGAGCACCTCGCCGGGTACGCCGCATCACCGGTGGCTCTGGCGGCGAGGATTCCCAAGCTCCTAGGGATGCTCGAAGCGCGCATGCCCGGTGAAGACGTGACACAACAGCAGTTGCGCGACCGATCGTGGTGGTCCGGGCCCGAAATCTTCCTCGTCGTCGACGATTACGACCTGGTGGCCGGATCGACGGGCAATCCGCTGACCCCGCTTGCCGACTTCCTGCCGCACGCCGCCGACCTCGGCCTGCATGTCATCGTCGCTCGCCGATCGGGAGGTGCCGCGCGGGCGATGTTCGACCCACTTCTCGCCAGGATGCGGGAGATCGGGTGCCTGGGCGTCATGATGAGCGCAAGCGCGGACGACGGTGTGCTGATGGGCTCGGTCCGGCCCTCGTCGCTGCCGCCGGGGCGCGCCACGCTGATCACGCGCGGCGAAGGTGAACGCCTGATCCAGGTCGGCTGGGCGGAACCGCCATGAGCCGCACCGTCGTCGAGGTCGGACCGGCTTCGATACGCGGAGCCAATCCGCTTGATTCCGAACTGGTCTCGTCGGCGTTGGAGGCCATCGACGACGATCTCGCACTGGTCGGCGACGAGGCGGTGCCCGCGCCCGAACTCTGGTCCCAGCTGATGGCAGCCGCGGTGGGCGGCGCCGACCATGTCGTTCTCGTCTGCCCGACGTGGTGGCCGAGCGCACGCATCGATCGCGTACGCGAAGCGACGACGGCGACCAGCGTCGAGGTGATCCGGCGCACCGCGGTGCTCCAGCGGCAGATAGGCGCAACCGTCGTCGAGATCGCCGCGGAGTTGGTGGTTGTCACCCGTCCCGCCGCCACCGCCGTCGTCATCGCCAATGTCGACGACGAAGTGGCGAACAGGGTGGTCGCAGCGGTCGGGTGCGCTGGGCCGGCGCTGATCGACGCCCCGGCCGGCCTCGAACCGCTGGCCAACGTGATCGCTGAACGGTTGCGCGGCAACGGTATCGAGGTCCGCTTCGCCCACGAAGACACAGTTCGTCGACCAGAAGCCGAACCTCCCGCTCCCGATGCCGTCAGCGCCGGCAGCGATCCGTACCAGCCACGACGAGCGGCGGTGCTGACCATCGTCGTCGCCTCGACGATAGCGATATGTGGCGGGTTCGCCCTGCGTGGTGACGGCGACCGGGAACCGAACTTCGCGTCAACCCTGTTGATGGAGGGGCGAGTGCAGGTGACGGTGCCCGCCGCGTGGTCGGTGCAGCACATCACATCCGGCCCGGGCTCGGCTCGCGCGCAGATCACCTCGCCGTCAGACGCCGACGTCGCGCTTCACCTCACCCAGTCCGTGGGCCCGCCGCAAGCGGACCTCGCGCAGACTGCGGCCGCGTTGCGAAGCGCCCTGGCAGGTGAGCCCGACGACGTCTTCGTCGACTTCAACGCAGCCGGCACGCCGGCCGGACGAGCAGGCGTCACCTACCGGGAACTGCGCCCGGACCATCACGTCGCATGGACCGTTCTGGTCGATGACGGTGTCCGCATCGCCATCGGCTGCCAGAGCGCACCGGGTCGCGAGTCCACGGTCCGCGAGGTCTGCGATCAGGCGATCAGATCCGCCCACGCGATTTCTTGAATCCAGTGGAACCGGACCGACACCCGGTGCGTCGTACCAGTCAGAACCGAAGCGAGCAACGAGAGGATTCCGATGACGACACCGCAAGGCGGTTCGCTCACCACCGATTTCGATCTGATGGCCGCGGTCGCCGGCCAGACCGACGCGCGCAACGAGGAGATCCGCGCGATGCTGCAGTCGTTCATCGGTCGGATGACCGCCGTGCCACCGTCGGTCTGGGGCGGCGTTGCGGCCGCCCGCTTCCGCGACGTCGTCGACCGATGGAATGCCGAGTCGCTGAAGCTGCATGCCTCGCTACAGAGGATCGCCGAGACCATCCGGCTCAACCAGCAGACCCTTCGGGAAGCCAACGAGAGCCATTCGCACCGCATCGACGCGGTGGCCAACAACCTGTAGAGGAGCCGTGATGGACCACGTGTTGTCGTACAACTTCGACGAGATCGAATACACCGTCAGACAAGAGATCCACGCCACCTCTGCCCGGCTGAACGGCGCCCTCGAGGAGCTGCGTGCGCAGATCGCGCCGCTTCAGCAGGTGTGGACCCGCCAGGCGGCCGAGGCATACCGGCTCGAACAGGCCCGGTGGGAACAAGCGGCAGGCGCGCTCAACGAGATTCTGTTCAGCCTCGGCAACGCGGTTCGCGACGGCGCCGACGACGTTGCCGCCACCGACCGCAGTGCCGCAGGAGCGTGGGGCACCTGACTGAAAGAGACTTGTGCGGTCCGGCTGGAGGGGAGCCAGGGGACCGCACGGTAAGCGCCACCGTGGTCGAGGAGAGCGGCCACGGTGGCGCAACACCGTCGACTACTCGCAGGCGATGCCGTCGCCGTCGCGGTCCAGGTGCTCGGCGTAGCCGTCTTGACCCTGCAGGATCGGTGTCACGCCGGCCTCGCGCGCAGCGGAGCAGTTCTTGTAGTAGGTGTCCGCAGACGCGGTGGCGGCGCCAGCGGCGGTTGCCGCGACGACGAATGCGGCAACGATCAAGCCACGAATCATTTTCACTCCATTGAGATCTTGTGTTTCCGGATGTGAGACAGCCGGTTTGCTGTAACCCCCGCGACGACGCTAAGGGCCAGGAAACGAAAATGAATCAGGGGTTTCCCTATGTTTCGACACGTTTCTGGACGGCTTTGGCTTTTTACCCTCGGGTTCTGGCCGATGCACCGTTTTGACCTGCGGCGACGCGCCCGGGTAAGCTGCCTCGTTGGCGTGCGGTAAGCACGGGTCCTCGGGTCAACGTCGGTCGCCGAGATCAACCCCACCGGATGCGCCTGACCGGCCCCCGGGCCACCGGGACAGGAAACCCGATAGAGGAGAGGTAGCGCTGTGCCTACGTACACGCCGAAGGCGGGTGACACCACACGTTCGTGGTACGTCATCGACGCCACCGACGTGGTGCTCGGCCGGCTCGCCGTTGCAGCAGCCAATCTGCTGCGCGGCAAGCACAAGCCGACATACACGCCGAATGTCGATGGTGGCGATTTCGTCATCATCATCAACGCCGAGAAGATCGCCATCGCCGGTAACAAGGCGGACCGCACGTTTTTCTACCGCCACTCGGGTTACCCCGGCGGTCTGCGCAAGCGCTCGCTCGGTGAGGAGATGGAGAAGCACGCCGACCGCGTCGTCGAGCGGGCGATCCTCGGCATGATTCCCCACACCAAGCTGGGCCGTCAGGTGAAGAAGAAGCTGCGCGTCTATGTCGGGCCGGAGCATCCGCACACCGCCCAGCAGCCGATTCCGTACGAGATCAAGCAGGTGGCGCAGTGACTCAGCCAGTTGAGACGACCGTTGACAACACCGAAGCCAACACTGATGCCGTGACCGAGGCGGCAGCCGAGGCCACGCCCCGCGAGCCGGTCTTCATCGACCGTCCGATCCAGACCGTCGGCCGCCGCAAAGAGGCCGTCGTCCGGGTTCGCCTGGTCCCGGGAACGGGCCAGTTCAACCTCGATGGCCGCAGCCTCGAGGACTATTTCCCGAACAAGGTCCACCAGCAGCTCATCAAGGCTCCGCTGGTCACCGTCGATCGGCTGGAGAGCTTCGACATCTACGCCCACCTCGACGGTGGCGGCCCCTCCGGTCAGGCAGGCGCGTTGCGTCTGGCGATCGCCAGGGCCCTGATTCTGGTGCAGCCCGAGGACCGGCCGGCACTGAAGAAGGCCGGCTTCCTGACCCGCGACCCGCGCGCCATCGAGCGCAAGAAGTACGGCCTGAAGAAGGCCCGTAAGGCGCCTCAGTACAGCAAGCGCTGATCGATTCGCAGAAACCGCCGGATGTGCACCGCACACCGGCGGTTTTTGTATTCAACACGCTGCGGTCTATCTCACAATTGCGGCGTTCCGGTTTCGTTGAACGGCCAGTCGTGAACCCACCGGGGCTGGAGGCGGCGGCGCTGCACGCGCGGCAGACCGCAACTGCCACCGGTACGAGCCAGTCACCTCGTTGGGGGATCGGACCGTCGTCTCCTGACTGAGAAGGAGCAATTGATGAAGAACGCGAAGACACTGACCGCGGGCGCCGTGATGGGCGGATCGCTGCTATTCACCGCCGGCCTGGGTATGGCCATGGCGCAGCCGGACACGGCTCAGGACAACCGCGTCAACGTTTCGATCGGTAACGCCGGCGTTTTGCACGACGTCGACGTGACCGCCGCGGCGCAGATCGCCGCCGACGTGTGCCACACCGACGTGAACTCGGTCAACGCGTTGGCGCAGGCCACCGACACCGAGGGCACCGAGAAGAGGGTGTGTACGAACAACCTCGGCACCGTCACGATCCAGCAGAACGGCCCCGGCCACTCGGAGAACGCACCGGGCCAGGCCGAGCAGCAGGAGGCGACGCCGACGTCCGAGGCGCCCACGACCTCGCCGACGGCCCCGACCGCTGAGAACAACGGCAGCTAAGACCGCACCCTCACCGCCCGCATCCGACCGGATGCGGGCGGTGAGTCGTTTCGGGATGCCAATCGGCGTGCACCGGCAACCCAAATTTTTTTGCTGCGTCGGGAAACCTTAGCGAGAGCGCCTACATGTGCTCGGTCGTGGGACAAGCGTCAATCTATTGACGGCGCAGCTAATTAGGCTGCTTCGCTTTACTTGCGGAGCCGAAAATCTCTTCGGGTATTGCCGTTTAGCTTGCTGACCACGAGTTAACCACCGCGGTGGGAGCACGGATGCTACGCAGGGCGGTCAGTTGCCGCCACCGGCGTGATGTCAGGAGCAGTCGGGGGGCCGGGTCGGGGAGCCGGGTCGCTGCTTCCTGAACCAAAGAATGGAGTGATCATGAAAACTCACATCACGCGTTTGCTCACCGTTTTGGTGAGCGCCGCAATGTTGGTGCTGGTGGGGGGGTTGACTGGCAGCGGAACTGCTGCAGCGCAGCCGCCGGGCGTGGGTAAGAAGAACGTCGTCCAGGTGCAGGGGACCGGCCCGAACGGGACCAAGTTCAATGGGCAGTTCGTAGCCACCGCCGCCAAGGAAGTGACCCAACAAGACGGACCGGCCACGGCCGACGAAAACGGGGCGACCTCGTCGAACACCGGCATCGCTTTGACAGGTCAGCTGATCGGCAAGCTGGTCTCGCCCGGGCAACCGCAACCGGGAAATCAGCCGGGTGATCGGGGCGCCGCCCAAGATGTGAACATCTCGAATTTCTCGATGCCCGTCAACGAGATCTCGGCACCTGGCGGAGAAGCGCAGCCGTCATCGGCGACGACCGGAAACGGCGACCAGGTCCGGTTTGCGAGCCAGCAGGCCGTCTGTGATGTGCTCAACCTGGTGCTGGGGCCGCTGCACCTGGAGTTGCTCGGCCTGATCGTGGACCTGAACCAGGTGGTTCTCAACATCACCGCGGATCCGGGTGGCGGTCTACTCGGCTCGCTGCTGTGTTCGCTCGCGGGTGGACTGCCCGTGCCGCCTAATCCGCTGCAGCCGATCATCGATCTGCTGAATCAGATTCTCGGCATCCTCGGAGGCTGACCCTCAGAACCCGATCGGTGGCTCACCGCCCGCATCCGACCGGTTGCGGGCGGTGAGTCGCGTCTGGGTACCGATTGGGCGACGGCACGACCCACGACACGCGCGGTTGGCCCTGAAGCGGCCATTTATGAGAAGTTTGTCGGCATGGCTCGACTGTTCGGCACCGACGGAGTGCGCGGCGTCGCCAACCAGGATCTGACCGCCGAACTCGCTTTGGCTCTCGGTTCGGCGGCGGCGCGACGGTTGGCCACCGCCGGTGGGCACGCTAGGCGGGTGGCCGTTGTCGGCCGCGATCCGCGGGCCAGCGGTGAAATGCTCGAGGCGGCCGTCATCGCGGGACTGACCAGCGAAGGCGTCGACGCGCTGCGCGTAGGCGTACTGCCGACCCCGGCCGTGGCCTATCTGACCAGCGCTTACGACGCGGACTTCGGCGTCATGATCAGCGCCTCGCACAACCCGATGCCCGACAACGGCATCAAGATCTTCGGCCCCGGCGGCCACAAGCTCGACGACGCCACCGAGGACCGGATCGAGGAACTGGTGCACCAAGGGCCAGGGAACCGGCCCACGGGCGCCCGGATCGGTCGGGTGGTGGACGCCGCGGACGCCCTCGACCGGTATCTGCGGCATGTCAGCAAGGCCGTCACGACCAGGTTGGACCAGCTCACCGTCGTCGTCGACTGCGCCAACGGTGCCGCGTGGGCCGCCGCACCGCAGGCCTACCGCGCCGCGGGCGCCAACGTCATCACGATCAATGCCGACCCCGACGGGCTGAACATCAACGAGCGCTGCGGCTCGACGCATATGGAGATCCTGCGATCCGCCGTGGTGTCGCATGGAGCCGACCTGGGGCTCGCACACGACGGCGACGCTGACCGGTGCCTCGCCGTCGACGCGCACGGGCGCGTGATCGACGGCGACGCGATCATGGTCATCCTCGCTCTCGCCATGCAGGAGAGTGGAGAGCTGGCGTCGAACACCTTGGTGGCGACGGTGATGAGCAACCTCGGCCTGCACCTGGCGATGCGCGCGGCCGGGGTCGAGGTCCGCACGACGAGCGTGGGGGACCGTTATGTCCTCGAGGAACTGCGCGCCGGCGGATATTCGCTCGGGGGTGAACAGTCGGGCCACATCGTGATGCCGGCGTGGGGCACGACCGGCGACGGCATCGTCACCGGATTGCGGTTGATGTCGCGGATGGCGCAGACGCGCACCCCGCTCGCCGCGCTCGCCGAGCCGATGCGCACGCTGCCTCAGGTTCTGATCAACGTCGCGGTCGCGGACAAGGCGACCGTCGCCGACGCGCCGTCGGTCCGCACCGCCGTTGCCGAGGTGGAAGCCGAACTCGGCGACACGGGTCGAATCCTGCTGCGCCCGTCGGGAACCGAGCAAGTCGTGCGGGTGATGGTGGAAGCGGCCGACGAAGATACCGCCCGGCAGTTGGCCGTGCGGGTGGCCGAGCAGGTCAGCGCGCAACGCTGAGAGTGGAACCGGTCGCGGTCGCCGCGCGTCCAACCCATACATGGGAGGAACGGACGCGGCTCGCGTCGATGCCGCCGCCTTATTGAGCGTCGCACGGCAGTACCAGGGCGCGGCCGACGCCCTCGACGCCGCCGTGCGAACACATCTGAGCGGCCTGGCGTTCGACGGGGCGGGTGCAGGCCGATCGTATGCCGCGGGTGGTGACGCGGTGCGGTCGGCGGTCGACGACGTGGTGAATCAGTTGCGGCGATGGTCACGTGCCTCGGCCGAGATCGCCGTCGCGCTTCGCACCTGCATCGACCGGTACGCCGAAGCCGACGCCCGCGCTGCCGACCGGTTGGGCTGACATGGGCGAAACCTCCGATGCTGCAGCGCGATTGGCCGATGGCACACCCGGCGTCGTTGATGTCACGCAGTACGTCCTGGCATGCCAGAGCCTGGGCTACCGGCATCCAGACCTGACGACGCATCCCGGGCAACTGCACGATTGGTATGCCGCCGAGAACGGTATGGACCTGAGCGCTCTCGAAGCGGACTGTGCCGCACTGCAAGCCGCCGCGACGGTGGCCGAGGATACGCTCGCACGCCAAGACGCTCAGCTGGCCGCGCTGACGAACGCGTGGCAGGGTCTGGGCGCGAACGCCTCGCGAGAGTTCCTGCGCAGCCATGCCGAAGCGGCGACGGTCGCTGCGACGGCCGTCCGCACCGCGGCAGTCGCACTGGCCGATCTGCGTGAGCGGCTGTGGCGGGCGGTGGACGACAAAGTGTCGAAGGTGCTGGCCATCGGCGACAGCGTGCGCGCCAGACGCGCGGACTGGTTGGCGGCAGCGCACACCGTCACCACGGGCGCCGGCGATCGGGCGGTCGCCAGTGAGTTGGTGGACCAGGAGGTGAAGCCGTTCGTGGACACGGTGATCGGCGGCGAGTGGCTCGCGGCAATGCGGGCGGCCACCGACGCGATCAACGCGGCTTACGAGGCCGTGGCGACGGAACTCGCATCCGAGGCGGGCGCGACGTTCGCGATTCCCGGCGACCTCGGACCGGTGTGGACCCCGTCGGCGGTGGGTGTCGGCGAGACCCCGACGGCGGGTGTCGGCGAAACCGCGGCGCGAAGTGCCCCCGCAACCCCGGGGGCGGTGGTTGCGGCAAACCCGACTCCACCGGCTCCCGTCGTGCCGGCCGGATGGGGCGCATCCGTTGCGAGCCCACCGCTTGCGCCGGCGCCACCTGCGCCGCCCGCCCCGCCGGTCCCGACCGAACCTCCGGTCACGCAGCCGGCGACCGCTTCGCCGGTGCCCTCGCTCGGCGGAGGAATGCCCGACTTCGGAGGCGGCCTAACGAGTTTCGGTCAGCAATTGGGGGACATGCTCGGCGGATTGCTGGGCGACGGTGCACTCGATGCCGCCATCGACGACGGGGAACTGGACGGCCTGCCAGAATCGGATCTCGGCGAAATCGACGACAGTGAAACGACAGAGACTGACGAGGCGTCAGAGGCGAGCGAGGCTGGCGAGGACAGCGATGACGACTCGGCCGTGCCCGGCGAGGTCACCGATCCCGCGGCCGCCGAGCCGATGTGTCAACCCGCGCCGCCACCGGATTCCGATACCGCACCTCCCGAAGAGCCGGCCGCGACGGTGCCTCCAGAATCGCCGACCGTGACTGAAGAACCACCGGCGGTGACGCCCGAGCCGTTAGCGGCGCCGCCGAAACCGCCGGACGCCGGCACCCCGTGCGAGATCGCCGCCGATGAGCTACCACAGGTCGGCGAGTGAGCGACGGCTAAGAACCGAACCCAGAGTCGGGTCCGTTGACCAGCAGCCGGACGCACTCGGCGACGATCAACCGGTTGCTGTGGTTCGTACCGCAGTGATCACACCAGAAGTGGACGGTCTCGCGGTCGCCCATGCGACGGTTGAAATTCCGGCAAGTCGCGGGAAATTGCACACCACGCGCGGATTTGGCATGCGGCGGATAGGTGATCCTGCCCATTGCTGCACCCCCTTTCAGGAGTGAACCCCGGATACCCAAGGCTGCATGAAGATAACTGGATCTGTGTCACGGTTGGGTAACCAAAATGATGACAATCCGGCGTTGGCGCAACGGAATTCAGGGCTGACCACTGGTAGAAGTTTGCTGAGTTTACAATTTTGGATCTTTGCGAGGTCTTCCCGGTAGCGTCCCTCTGGTGAAGTTGCGGCCGCGGGAGCTTCTGTTCTTCCTCATCCTGGGCGCGGGGGCGTCGCTCGTCGGCGACCACAGCCATGTCGTCACCGGCACCACCGAGTACTTCACCGATGCGGTGCCGTTCGTGTGGAGCAGCCCGATCTGGTTTCCGGTGCTCGTCGCGCTGGCAACGGTGTCACTGGCCGAACTTCGGCTGCGCCTACCGTCGCCGCGCGCCGACGTCACGGCGCGTCAAGGTCTCGCGGGTGTGGCCGCGGTGCTCGGCATCTACGTCACGACCGCACTGATCCACACCGCGCCCGTCGTTCCGGCGACCGCACTGATCGTCACGCTCGCGACCATCACCTGGTGTGCGCTGGGCGACGGTCCCTCGATCGTCGGCGGCTTACTGGCCGCGGTCATCGGCCCCGTGGTCGAGATCGTGATCGCCAAAGCGGGCCTGTTCGCGTATCACGACGCCTGTGACGGTCTGTTCGGCGTCGCGCCGTGGCTGGTGCCGCTGTACTACTTCGCGTTCGGTGTGGTGGTCTCGTTACTGGCCGAGATCGCGGCCAGGAACTCGCCGCGCTAGGCGCGTGCCGGACGCCGCGACCGCGTCGCGCGCCGACGCCGTTGCTGGTGGCCCCTGGCCGACGACGGCTGGTGCGGCCGCGTGGGTTCGGGCCTGCTGGCGACGATCGGATCACCGAATGTCCGCTCGCCCGGGGCGATTTCGCTCAGGACCGGATGCGACGAGCCGCTGAAGCGGGTGATCGTCGGCTTCACGCCGGCCTTGCGGGTCAGCTGTCGCACGTCGGACACCTGCTCGTCGAGCATCAACGTCACCACGGTGCCGTCGGCCCCCGCGCGCGCCGTGCGGCCCGACCGATGCAGGTACGCCTTGTGCTCGACGGGCGGGTCGGCGTGCACGACAAGGCTCACGTCGTCGACGTGGATCCCGCGCGCCGCGATGTCGGTAGCGACCATCACGGTTGCCGAGCCGTCGGAGAACGCGGCGAGATTGCGGGTGCGCGCATTCTGAGACAGGTTGCCGTGCAACTCCACTGCCGACACACCGCGCGAGTTAAGCTGTCGGGCAAGGTTCTTCGCGCCGTGCTTGGTGCGCGCGAACACGATGGTCCGGCCGGGCGATGCGGCCAGGTCGGCCAACACACCGAGGCGGGCGGCCTTGTCGACGTGCAACACATGGTGTTCCATCGCGGTTACCGGCGACTGCTCCGAATCGACACTGTGCACAACGGGATCGGTCAGGTACCGCTTCACCAGCACGTCGACGCCGCCGTCGAGGGTGGCCGAGAACAGCATGCGCTGCCCGTTGCGAGGAGTCTTGTCCAGCAGGCGTTTCACCGGGGGAAGGAAGCCGAGGTCGGCCATGTGGTCGGCCTCGTCCAGCACGGTGATCTCGACGCCCGACAGGTCGGCATGGCGCGATTTGACGTGATCTTCGAGCCTGCCCGGGCAGGCGATGACAATGTCGACGCCTTGACGCAGCGCCTGGATCTGCGGGTTGGGACCCACACCACCGATGATCGTCACCGAGCGCAGGTTGGTGGCCGCCGCCAACGGTGCCAGCGACGCGCTGATCTGGGCGGCCAGTTCGCGCGTCGGCGCGAGGATGAGGGCACGCGGGCGGCCGGGCACGCGTTTGGCCGGGCTCGCAGTGAGTCTGGTCACCACAGGCAGCAGGAAGGCGTAGGTCTTCCCGGATCCGGTGCGGCCGCGGCCGAGGACATCGCGACCGGCCAGTGAGTCGGGCAGCGTCGCCGCCTGGATCGGGAAGGGTGACTCGACGCCGTCGGCGGCGAGAGTGTCGACGACGGCCTTCGGCAGGCCGAGGTCGGCGAAAGTGGGCACGGTTGTGCCACTGGGGATTTGCACAGACAAGTGGAAACTCCGAAAGTTCAGTGTGGTCGTCCTGCCCGGCGCGGATGATCCGCGGCGCTCGGTGTGACGATCGAACGGGGTCGATTATCGCCTTCGGCGATGCGGCAAAAGGCAGA
The DNA here is from genome assembly GCA_900637135.1 of Mycolicibacterium flavescens. Classification (NCBI taxonomy): domain Bacteria; kingdom Bacillati; phylum Actinomycetota; class Actinomycetes; order Mycobacteriales; family Mycobacteriaceae; genus Mycobacterium; species Mycolicibacterium flavescens. The sequence continues at coordinate 4,149,991 of LR134353.1, read as the reverse complement.
ACAGAAGATGCCGCTGTGCCCACTGTACAGGGGGATCGGCGATCGGCGTAATCGGCTAAGGCAGCAAGCCGTGCAGTTCCTCGACGAATCCGACGATTTCACTGCGGTCGACGGAAAGCGGCTGCAGCAGAAGCGTCGTCGCACCGGCTTCGGCGAATGCGGCCAGTCGCTCCTTGACGTACCCACGTGGTCCGACCAGCGACACGCTGCGCACCAGTTCGTCCGGCACCGCCGCGATCGCCTCGGTCTTCTTGCCCGCAAGGTAGAGGTCCTGGATGGTGTTGGCGACCTCGCCATACCCGTAGCGGGTGGCCAGGTTGTGGTAGAAATTGCGGCCGCGCGCGCCCATACCGCCGATGTACAACGCCAACTGCGGCTTCACCCAGGACAGCCGGTCGCCGACGTCCTCACCGATGGCCAGAGGAGCGCTGACCATGACGTCGAGTGGGCCCAACGAGGGGTCACGTTTGGCGAACCCGGCGCGCAGCGCCTCACCCCACACGGCGTCGGCCTGTTCAGGGAAGAAGAACACCGGCTGCCATCCCTCGGCGATCTCCGCGGTGAGTTCGACGTTCTTCGGCCCCAGGGCGGCGATTGTGATCGGAATACGTTCGCGTACAGGGTGATTGATCAACTGCAACGGCTTGCCCAGGCCGGTGCCCCGGGCCCCGGGTCCCTCGCTGGGCAGCGGAATCTGATAGTGCTTTCCGTCGAACTGCACACGCTCGCGACGCCACACCTGCCTGCAGATCTCGACCACTTCGCGGGTGCGCCCCAGCGGCGCGTCGAACGGCACGCCGTGAAAGCCCTCCATCACCTGCGGGCCGGACGTACCGATGCCGAGCCGGAAACGGCCGCCGGAGACATAGTCGAGACCCGCGGCCGTCATCCCCAACAACGTCGGCGTGCGGATGTAGATCGGCACCACGCCCGTCCCGAGTTCCATGCGCGTCGTCCTGGCCGCCAGGAAACCGAGCTGGCTGATCGCGTCGTAGGAGTACGCCTCGGCCACCAAGGCGAGATCGACGCCGACCTTCTCGAGCTCGACGACCTGATCGACGGCCTGGAGAAACCCGTCGGTGTAGTTGAGGAAGATCCCGGTGCGCATCATCGAGTTATACACCCAACCGGTTGGTTGGTCACCCTCAGGGCTTCAGCAGCGCGACGACCTTGTTCTCCAGGTCCACCGGGTCTTCGGCGAACGGGTCGACGTTCGGGGCCTTCGGCAGGGCGATGTCGGGATCGGCGAAGTCGCGGTAGGTCTTGTCGCCGGTCAGGGTGTGCAGCAGGTAGCCGGTGATCAGCGCCCGCACCACCTTCTGGGTGCTGCGGTCGGCTCCTGGCAGGCCGACGGCGCGGGCCAGCCGACGACCCTCGATCAGCCCGCCCGGCTTGGCCCCGTTCACCGTGCGCAGCGTGGCTTTGTTCCACGTCCGGGCCAGCTCGACCGCATTGGAGCGCAGCGTCATCGGGTCACCCGGACCGCTGAGCACCAGGCCGGGGACCTGCAGCGCCGCCGCGGGCTCCTCGGCGGGTGGTGACGTGACTGTGGGGAAAATCGCAACGACGGCTTTCGGCTTGACCGGCAACCCCGCCGCGGTGAACACGGCTGCGGACCCGCCGAACCCGTGCCCGACGACGCCGAGCTTGTTGGGATGCACGCTGATCTCTCCCGGTCCCAGCCGGACCCCGGTGATGATGTCGAGCGTCGTGCCCAGGTCATAGGCGAAGTTCAGCGCCGACGGCGCCAATCCCGTCTCGGTCGCCGGCGCCGCCGCGACGATGCCCCAGGACGCCAGATGCTCCAGCGTGCCGGAATAGCGGTCGGCTGCGGCAAGCCAATCGTGACCGAACGCCACGCCAGGCAGGCTGAAACCGGAATCCGGGGTGAACACGACACCGGGAAGTCCGGCAAACGCCAGGTCACCTCGCAAAACGCGGTGCGGACCGCGGCGGGTCAGGGCCTTGAAGAGCTTCTTCGTGCTGGCCACCAGACGACCGTAGCCGACGGGGTTCTGAGCCGCTCTTGCACTACCCTGAATGGCTATGTGCGGAATCGTCGGCTACGTCGGGCAGCGCCCTGCCTGCGAGATCGTCGTCGACGCACTGCGCCGGATGGAGTACCGAGGCTACGACTCGTCGGGTGTGGCTCTGCTCGACGGACACGGCGGGCTCACGGTCCGTCGCCGGGCCGGGCGACTGGCCAACCTCGAAGCCGCGCTGGCCGACACCGACGCGTCCAGCCTCGGGGGCAACACCGGCCTGGGCCACACCCGGTGGGCCACCCACGGCAGGCCCACCGACCGCAACGCCCACCCGCACCGTGACGCCGCGGGCAAGATCGCCGTCGTCCACAACGGGATCATCGAGAACTACGCCGCCTTGCGGGCCGAACTCGAGAAGACCGGGGTGGAGTTCGCCAGCGACACCGACACCGAGGTCGTGGTGCACCTGGTCTCCTGGCAGTACCACCACGGCCCCACCGCCGGAGATTTCCCGGCGTCCGTGCTCGCGGTGCTGCGGCGCCTCGAAGGACACTTCACGCTGGTGTTCGCCAATGCCGACGATCCGGGCACGATCGTGGCGGCGCGCCGCTCCACGCCCCTGGTGGTCGGCGTCGGCGACGGCGAGATGTTCGTCGGCTCGGATGTGGCCGCGTTCATCGAGCACACCCGCGACGCGGTGGAGCTTGGCCAGGACCAGGCGGTGGTCGTGACCGCCGACGGATACCGCATCACCGACTTCGACGGTGTGGACGACGGTGCGAACGCGCGGTCGTTCCATATCGACTGGGACATGTCGGCCGCCGAAAAGGGCGGCTACGAGTACTTCATGCTCAAAGAGATCGCCGAGCAGCCCGCCGCGGTTTCCGACACGCTGTTGGGCCACTTCGTCGACAACCGCATCGTCCTGGACGAGCAGCGGTTGTCCGATCAGGAACTGCGTGAGGTCGACAAGGTCTTCGTGGTGGCATGTGGCACCGCTTACCACTCCGGGCTGCTGGCCAAGTACGCGATCGAGCACTGGACGAGGCTGCCCGTCGAGGCCGAGCTCGCCAGCGAATTCCGTTACCGCGACCCGGTTCTGGACAGCCATACCCTGGTGGTGGCGATCTCGCAGTCCGGCGAGACCGCCGACACCCTGGAGGCCGTGCGGCACGCCAAGGAGCAGAAGGCCAAGGTGCTGGCGATCTGCAACACCAACGGCAGCCAGATCCCGCGCGAATGCGATGCTGTGCTCTACACCCGTGCCGGACCCGAGATCGGGGTGGCGTCCACAAAGACGTTCCTCGCCCAGATCGCGGCCAATTACCTTGTCGGACTTGCGCTCGCGCAGGCGCGCGGCACGAAGTACCCCGACGAGGTGGAGCGCGAATACCGCGAGCTGGAGGCCATGCCCGAGCTGGTCGCCCGGGTGCTGGAGATCGTCGAACCGGTCAGGGCGTTGGCCCACCGCTTCGCCCAGTCGCAGACGGTGCTGTTTCTCGGCAGGCACGTCGGTTACCCGGTCGCGCTCGAAGGTGCGCTCAAGCTCAAGGAGCTGGCGTACATGCACGCCGAGGGCTTCGCGGCGGGTGAGCTCAAACACGGTCCGATCGCGCTGATCGAGGACGACCTCCCGGTCATCGTCGTGATGCCGTCACTGAAGAACGCGCCGATGTTGCACGCCAAGCTGCTGTCGAACATCCGCGAGATCCAGGCGCGCGGCGCGATCACCATCGTGATCGCCGAAGAGGGCGACGACACGGTCCGCCCCTATGCCGATCACCTGATCGAGATCCCGGCGGTGTCAACACTTCTCCAGCCGCTGCTGTCGACGATCCCGCTGCAGGTGTTCGCCGCGGGGGTGGCGCAGGCACGCGGCTATGACGTCGACAAGCCCCGTAACCTGGCCAAGTCCGTCACCGTCGAGTAGTGGCGGGCCGGGTCGGGGACTTCAAGGGCGATCGGGCTCGCCGCCACTTCCTCGAGGTCTACCAAACCGCGATGGCAGAGCTGCCCGAGGTTGCCGAAATGCACGACGCTGCAACGTCATTCGGGTCCGTGCGGGTGTACCGGTTCGCCGGGCCGCCCGATCTGACGCCCGTCGTACTGCTCCCCGGTCGCAACGCTTCGGTCCCGATGTGGCGGAGCAACATCCCCCTGCTGCAACGGCATTGGCCGGTGATCGGGATCGACCTGCTCGGGGAGGCGGGGCTGTCGGTACAGGAGAAGCCGATCACCGGACCCGACGACGAGGCGCAATGGCTCGACGAGGCGTTCGCGGGCGCCGGGCTGGACCGAGTGCATCTGATGGGAGTGTCGATCGGTGGATGGACGGCGACCAACTACGCCGCCCGCCGCTGCGGCCGAGCCGCCTCGCTGGTGCTACTCGATCCCGTGTTCACCTTCGCCCCGGTCGCATTCAAGGCTGTACTGGCCTCGCCAGCGTTGTTCCTCCCCGGTGTGCCCGAGAAATTGCGCAGGCGCGTGCTCCGCTGGATCTCCGGCGGCGCCGACATCGACGAGGCGGTAACCGAAGCGGCACTGATCTCCTCCGGCTCAACCGATTACACCGTGCGCAAGGCGATGCCGAAGATGATCACCGACGAACAGCTGCGCGAACTGGATATACCGGTGCTGGCCCTGCTCGGGGGGCGCAGCGTGATGCACGACGCCGACCGGGCGGCGCAGCGGGCGCGACGCCTGCTTCCGCGGGGCCGGGTCGAAGTGTGGCCCGGTGCCTCGCATGCGATCAACGGTGAGTACGCGGTCGAGATCGCCGAACAGGCAGTCGATTTCTGGGCCGACGCAGACGGTCGAAACTGAGCCTCGCGGCACTGTTTGCCACTAACGTGAGCAGCGATGCGGCACTACTACACCGCGGACCAGATTCGCGAGGCTGAAGCGCCGCTATTGGCGTCCCTGCCCGACGGTGCCCTGATGCGCCGCGCCGCCAACGGTCTTGCCGTCGCGATCGCTCGCGAACTGGTGCTACGCACCGGCGGAATCTCCGGGCGACGCATCTGTGCCGTGGTCGGTTCGGGCGACAACGGCGGCGACGCGCTGTGGGCGGCGGCATTCCTCCGCAGGCGCGGCGCCGGTTCCGCCGCCATCTTGCTCAATCCGGACCGCACCCACCGCAAGGCACTGGCGGCGTTCCGCGCCGCCGGTGGGCGTGTCGTCGGATCGATTCCGGCGGACACCGCTCTGGTGATCGACGGCGTGGTGGGGATCTCCGGGTCCGGGCCGCTGCGGCCGGACGCCGCCGAGGTGTTCGCCGCCGTCGACAAAGCGGGCGTTCCGGTGGTGGCCGTCGACATCCCCAGCGGCATGGACGTGCAGACCGGCGCCACCGACGGGCCCCATGTGCGGGCCGCGTTGTCCGTGACCTTCGGGGGTCTCAAACCCGTTCACGCACTGGGGGAATGCGGTCATGTCGAGTTGATCGACATCGGTCTGCAGTTGCCGGCATCCAACATGATGTCGTTCGACGCCGCCGATGTAGCCGCTCGCTGGCCGGTGCCCGGTCCGACCGACGACAAATACACCCAGGGGGTCACCGGCATCCTCGCCGGCTCGGCCACCTACCCCGGCGCCGCGGTGCTGTGCACCGGTGCGGCCGTCGCGGCGACCTCGGGCATGGTCCGGTACGCCGGATCCGCCGGGCGGCAGGTTCTCTCACAGTGGCCGGAGGTGATCGCCGCACCGAACGCCAGCGCGTCGGGGCGGGTGCAGGCCTGGGCCGTGGGGCCCGGCCTGGGTACCGACGACACCGGCGCGGCTGCCTTGTGGTTCGCGTTGGACAGCGGGCTGCCGGTGGTCGTCGACGCCGACGGGCTGACCATCCTGGCCGCCCATCCCGATCTGGTCGACGGTCGGAAGGCGCCGACCGTGTTGACGCCGCACGCGGGCGAGTTCGCGCGACTTGCCGGTTCGCCGCCCGGTGACGATCGGGTCGGTGCCACCCGCAGGCTGGCCGACCGGCTCGGCGTCACCGTGCTGCTGAAGGGCAACGTGACGGTCATCGCCGAACCGGGCGGCCCGGTATACCTCAACCCCGCAGGCCAATCGTGGGCCGCCACAGCGGGTTCCGGTGATGTGCTGACCGGCGTCGTCGGCGCGTTGCTTGCCGCGGGTTTACCCGCCGGCGAGGCCGCCGCCGCTGCCGCGTTCGTCCACGCCCGCGCCGCGAACCTCGCTGCTTCCGATCCAGGGCCGCATCCCGCCCCGACTTCGGCGTCGCGCATCCTCGCTCACGTCCGAACCGCCCTAGCCAGTCTGTAAGCCAGTTGTAACGAGAGGAAATCCCATGTCGCCCACGCGTCCTCACGCGCCGCAGGTTGCCCCCGCCTACACCGGACGGCTGGCGATGGCGCCGGTGCCGTCGCTGCGGTTGCCCGACGATGCGATGGATCCCGATGCCGCGTACCGGTTCATCCACGACGAACTGATGCTCGACGGCAGTTCCCGGCTGAACCTGGCCACGTTCGTCACGACGTGGATGGACCCGCAGGCCGAACGGCTGATGGCCGAGACGTTCGACAAGAACATGATCGACAAGGACGAGTACCCGGCGACCGCCGCGATCGAGCAGCGGTGCGTATGCATGGTGGCCGATCTGTTCCACGCCGAAGGGCTGCGCGACGACGACCCGTCGAGTGCGATTGGTGTCTCGACCATCGGTTCCAGCGAGGCGGTGATGCTGGCCGGGCTCGCGATGAAGTGGCGGTGGCGAGACCGCGTCGGCGACAAGTGGAAGGGGCGCACACCGAACCTGGTGATGGGCGCCAATGTCCAGGTGGTCTGGGAGAAGTTCTGCCGCTACTTCGACGTCGAGGCGCGATACCTGCCGATGGCCGAGGACCGCTACGTCATCACACCCGAGCAGGTGCTCGAGAACATCGACGAGGACACCATCGGTGTGGTGGCGATTCTCGGCACCACCTACACCGGGGAGCTGGAACCCATCGGTGAGATCTGCGCGGTGCTCGACAAACTCGCCGCGGACGGCGGCCTGGATATCCCGGTCCACGTGGATGCCGCCAGCGGCGGCTTCGTGGTGCCGTTCCTGCATCCGGACCTGGAATGGGACTTCCGGCTTCCGCGTGTGGTGTCGATCAACGTCAGCGGCCACAAGTACGGCCTGACCTATCCCGGGATCGGCTTCGTGGTGTGGCGAAGTGCCGAGTACCTGCCCGAGGGCCTGGTCTTTCACGTGAACTATCTCGGCGGCGACATGCCAACGTTCACGTTGAACTTCTCCCGGCCCGGCAACCAGGTCGTCGGGCAGTACTACAACTTCCTGCGGCTCGGCCGTGGGGGCTATTCACAAGTGATGCAGTCGCTTTCGCAAACTGCGCGGTGGCTTGGTGACCAACTGCGCGAAAGCGAACACTTCGAGGTCGTCGCCGACGGATCGGCGATCCCGGTGGTGAGTTTCAAGCTCGCCGGCGATTTCGGTTACACGGAGTTCGACATCTCGCAGGGCCTGCGCGCGTTCGGCTGGCAGGTACCCGCCTACACGATGCCGGAGGGCGCCACCGATGTCACGATGCTGCGCATCGTCGTGCGGGAGGGGTTCTCGGCGGACCTGGCCCGAGCGCTGCACGACGACATGGTCACCGCGCTCTCCCACCTCGACGAGCTCAAACCGCGCGGCCACTTCAACCAGATCCAGCCATTCGCGCACTGACCGTCGGGCCCCCGGCCGTCGTCTGGGACAATCGGCCGTGGTGAAACGACGATGCACACGACCGAGCTGACGACGCCGACCGCGACCGCGGCCCCCCAGGCGGTGGTCGACCTCGACGCGATCGCCCACAATGTGCGGCTGCTGCGCGACCTCGCGGGCACTGCGCAGGTGATGGTCGTCGTCAAGGCCGACGGATACGGACACGGCGCCACCCAGGTGAGCCGGGTCGCGCTCGCCGCGGGCGCCACCGAACTCGGGGTGGCGACCGTCGCCGAGGCGTTGGCGCTGCGCGGGGACGGCATCACCGCTCCGGTGCTGGCCTGGCTGCATCCGCCGGGCACCGACTTCGCGCCCGCGCTGGCCGCCGACGTGCAGATCGCGGTGTCGTCGGTGCGCCAACTCGACGAACTGCTCGACGCCGTCGCACGGACCGGGCGCAGTGCCTCGGTGACCGTCAAGGTCGACACCGGGCTGAGCCGCAACGGCGTCGGTCGTGACGACTACCCGGCGATGATCGCGGCGGTCGAGCGGGCGCAGGCCGCCGGAGCGATCAGCGTACGGGGGCTGATGTCGCACCTCGTGCACGGTGACCGGCCCGACGATCCGCTCAACGGCATACAGGCGCAGCGGCTCACCGAGATGCGGACCTACGCGGCCGAACAGGGTGTGCAGTTCGAGATCACCCACCTGAGCAACAGCCCGGCTGCGATGACACGGCCAGACCTGGGCATGGACCTGGTGCGCGTCGGTATCGCGGTGTACGGCCAGACCCCGATACCCGAGCGCGGGGACATGGGTCTGCGTCCGGCGATGACCTTGAAATGCCCTGTGGCGCTGGTCCGTTCGCTGCGCGCGGGCGAAGGCGTGTCCTACGGGCACACCTGGGTCGCCGATCGTGACACCACCGTGGCGCTCTTGCCCGTCGGGTACGCCGACGGGGTGTTCCGCCCGCTGAGCAACCGCATCGACGTGATGATCAACGGCAGGCGGTGCCGCAACGTCGGCCGGATCTGCATGGACCAGTTCGTCGTGGACCTCGGACCGGAAGGCGGGGCCGCAGAAGGTGACGACGCGATCCTCTTCGGGCCGGGCACCCACGATGAGCCGACTACCCAGGAGTGGGCCGACCTGCTCGGCACCATCAACTACGAGGTCGTGACCAGCCCGCGTGGCCGCTTTGTGCGGACCTACACCGGATCGATGGACAAGACATCTTGATGGACAACGAGATTCCGATTCCGCGCCGCCGCCGCAACGCGAACGGGCGCTGGCTCGCGGGCGCAGCCGGCCTGACCGCGGTCGGCAGCGCGGCGGGAATGTCGGCGGCGCGCTCGCTGCGGCGTCGACTCGACACCGTAGACCACTACAAGGACGAGGATTTCGTACTCCTCGACGCCGACCGCAGCTCCGTCGTCACCACACCCGACGGCGTGTCGCTGGCGGTCCGCGAGGTCGGCCCGCAAGACGCGCCGCTGACGGTGGTGTTCGCGCACGGATTCTGTCTGTGCATGGGCGCCTTCTACTTTCAGCGCGTCAGGCTCACCGAGCAGTGGGGACCCCAGGTCCGGATGGTGTTCTACGACCAGCGCGGACACGGTCAGTCCGACGAGGCGCCGCCGGAGACCTATACGGTGGCCCAGCTCGGGCAGGATCTCGAGGCTGTGCTGGCGGTCGTGGTTCCGCGTGGCCCTGTGGTGCTGGTCGGCCACTCGATGGGCGGGATGACCGTACTGTCGCACGCGCGCCAGTTCCCGCACCACTATCCGAAGCGGATCGTCGGCGCCGCGATCATCGCCTCTGCCGCCGAAGGGGTTTCGCGCTCGCCACTCGGTGAGATCCTGAAGAACCCGGCACTGGAGGCGGCCCGATTCGCGGTCCGGTACGCGCCCAAGATGGTGCACCGAACCCGCGGCGCCGCGAAGTCGGTGATCGCGCCGATCCTGCGCGCCGCGTCCTACGGCGACGAGAAGATCAGCCCGAGCGTCGTGGCGTTCTCGGAACGGATGATGCACGACACTCCGATCGCGACGCTCGTCGAATTCCTGCACGCGCTGGAGGTGCACAACGAGATCGACGGCCTGACCACGCTGGCCAAGGTGCCGACCCTGATCGCGTGCGGCGACCGCGACCTGCTGACGCCGATGGAGTACTCGCAGGCCATGGCCGCGGTTCTGCCGAAGGCGCAAGTGGTGATCGTCGGCGGCGCTGGACATCTCGTCCAACTCGAACAACCCGAGGCGATCAACGAGGCACTGGTCCGACTCGTCGAACGCGCGACACCGTCCAAGCTCGTCGCGTTGACGAGGCGGGTGCGCGAGAAGGTCCGCCACAATGGGTGAACGCAGCTCGGGTACGGCCGAACTGTCGACCGCAGAGGACACCGTCGCGCTCGGCGCCGAACTCGGTAGACAACTGCACGCGGGCGACGTCGTCGTCCTCTCCGGACCGCTCGGTGCGGGAAAGACGGTGCTGGCCAAGGGTATTGCTCAGGCGATGGAGGTGGAGGGCCCGGTGATCTCGCCGACCTTCGTGCTGGCACGCGTACACCGGGCGCGCCGATCGGGTGCGCCGGCCATGATCCACGTCGACATGTATCGGCTCCTCGACCACCCGTCGGTCGACCTGCTCGCCGAACTCGACTCGCTGGACCTGGACACCGATCTCGACGACGCCGTCGTGGTCGTCGAATGGGGTGAGGGGCTGGCCGAACGGCTCTCCGACAGCCACCTCGACGTGCGGCTCGAGCGTGCCCGCGACACCGAGGTCCGCACCGCGGTGTGGGAGTGGAGCAAGGCGTGAACGTACTGGCCATCGACACCGCGACACCCGCGGTGACGGCGGGCGTGGTCCGTCTCGACGGAGTGCAGGTGCTCGCCGAGCGGGTGACGGTAGACGCTCGGGCGCACGCCGAGCAGCTCACCCCGAATGCAGTGGCCGCGCTGGCCGACGCGGGGCTCGGTGTCGACGAATTGGACGCGGTGGTCGTCGGGTGTGGCCCGGGACCGTTCACCGGCCTGCGCGTCGGGATGGCGACCGCCGCCGCCTACGGGCACGCGCTGGACATCCCGGTCCACGGCGTCTGCAGCCTGGATGCGATCGGTGTGGACACCGTCGGCGACGTGCTCGTGGTGACGGACGCGCGCCGTCGAGAGGTCTACTGGGCGCGCTACCGCGACGGGGCGCGCACCGACGGACCCGCCGTCTGCGCAGCCGCGGACGTGCCACCAGGCGCCACGGCGGTCGCCGGGTCACCCGAGCACGCGGCGCTGTTCGACCTGCCGCGCCAGGCTCCGGTGTATCCGACCGCGTCGGGGTTGGTGCGAGTAGTGGCGGACTGGAACGCCGAACCTGCCCCGCTCGTCCCGCTGTATTTACGCCGGCCCGACGCCAAACCGTCGGTGGCCAAGCGATGAGCATCGAGTACGGGCCGTTGAAGCCGTCGGATGCGGCCAGATGCGCCGAGCTGGAGGCCCAGCTGTTCGACGGCGACGATCCGTGGCCCGAGCGCGCCTTCCTCGCCGAACTCGCCGCCAAGCACATCCGCTACGTCGCCGCACGCGATCAGGACAAGCTCGTCGGATACGCCGGTATCGCCCGCCTCGGCCGAAAGAAGCCCTACGAATACGAGATCCACACCATCGGCGTAGACCCCGCCTACCGGGGCCAGGGGATCGGCAAGCGCATGCTGGCCGAGTTGCTCGACCACGCCTCGGGCGGGTGCGTGTTCCTCGAGGTTCGCACCGACAACGAAGCGGCGATCAAGATGTACGAGAGTTTCGGCTTCACCAATGTGGGGCTGCGCAAACGCTATTACCGGGCCAGCGGCGCCGACGCCTATACGATGCGGCGAGACCCGACATGACGATCATCCTGGCCATCGAGAGCTCCTGCGACGAAACCGGCGTCGGCATTGCCGAATTGGGGGCCGACGGTTCGGTGCAGCTGCTGGCCGACGAGGTCGCGTCCAGCGTCGACGAACACGCCCGGTTCGGCGGCGTCGTTCCTGAGATCGCGTCCCGCGCGCACCTGGAGGCGCTGGGCCCGACGATGCACCGCGCGCTGCAGGCGGCCGACGTGACCAGACCCGACGTCGTCGCCGCGACGATCGGGCCGGGCCTGGCGGGTGCCCTGCTGGTGGGAGTGGCTGCGGCCAAGGCCTATTCGGCGGCGTGGCAGGTCCCGTTCTACGCCGTCAACCACCTGGGCGGGCACCTGGCCGCCGACGTCTACGACCACGGCCCGCTGCCGGAGAGCATCGGTCTGCTTGTCTCGGGCGGGCACACCAACCTGCTGCACGTGCGATCACTCGGCGAGCCGATCGTCGAACTCGGCAGCACCGTCGACGACGCCGCAGGGGAGGCCTACGACAAGGTGGCGCGCCTGCTGGGCCTGGGCTATCCCGGCGGCAAAGTGCTCGACGAACTGGCCCGCGAGGGCGACCGGGACGCGATCGTGTTCCCGAGGGGCATGACCGGCCCGCGCGACGATCCGTACGCGTTCAGCTTCTCGGGGCTCAAGACCGCAGTCGCCCGCTACGTCGAGAGTCACCCGGAAGCGTCGACGGCGGATGTCGCGGCCGGCTTCCAGGAGGCGGTCGCCGACGTGCTGACGCTCAAGGCGGTGCGGGCATGCACCACCTTGGGGGTCGACACACTGCTCATCGCCGGCGGCGTGGCGGCGAACTCGCGGCTGCGCGAGCTGGCCGAGGAGCGGTGCGCCGCCAACGGGCTGACGCTGCGCATTCCGCGACCACGCCTGTGCACCGACAACGGCGCGATGATCGCCTCGTTCGCGGCGCACCTGATCGCTGCGGGGGCCCGGCCTTCCCCGCTGGACGCGGCCAGCGATCCGGGTCTGCCCGTCGTGCAGGCACAAGTGGTCTGATCTTGTCGATACCCGGCCTTGAGTGCTAGCACTCTCGTGTATAGAGTGCTAGGTGGCACGCGACCAATCCCTGCGCCGGCACCCGCGACGACGGTGCGTGGGCACGGACGCATGCCGAACACCTGGTAACTGAGAGATCCGGATACCCGGATCGACACCCGAACTAGTGGAGGGCTCCATCGTGGCGAGCGTGAACATCAAGCCACTCGAGGACAAGATCCTCGTTCAGGCCAACGAGGCCGAGACCACGACCGCATCCGGTCTGGTCATTCCCGACACCGCCAAGGAAAAGCCGCAGGAAGGCACCGTCGTCGCAGTTGGCCCCGGCCGCTGGGACGAGGACGGCGAGAAGCGCATCCCGCTGGACGTCTCCGAGGGCGACACCGTCATCTACAGCAAGTACGGCGGCACCGAGATCAAGTACAACGGCGAGGAGTACCTGATCCTCTCGGCACGCGACGTGCTGGCCGTCGTCAACAAGTAAGCACCCGTGTTCCGCCCCGGGAATCCCCGTCTCACGGGTGATTTCCGGGGCGGCATGCGTCTATAGCGAATTGCGACTCAAAGAAAGACACCTATGAGTAAGCAGATTGAGTTCAACGAAACTGCGCGCCGCGCAATGGAAGCCGGCGTGGACAAGCTGGCCGACGCGGTGCGCGTGACCCTTGGGCCGCGCGGCAGGAACGTGGTGTTGGCCAAGTCGTGGGGCGGGCCGACCATCACCAACGACGGTGTGACGATCGCCCGTGAGATCGACCTGGAGGACCCGTTCGAAAACCTCGGGGCCCAGCTGCTCAAGTCGGTCGCCACCAAGACCAACGACGTCACCGGCGACGGCACCACTACCGCGACTGTGCTGGCGCAGGCCTTGGTCAAGGGCGGGCTGCGCAACGTCGCCGCCGGCGCCAACCCGATCGCGCTCGGCGCGGGCATCGCCAAGGCCGCCGACGCGGTGTCGGAGGCCTTGCTGGCCGCGGCCACGCCGGTCTCGGAGAAGAACGCCATCGCCCAGGTCGCGACGGTGTCGTCCCGTGACGAGACGGTTGGCGAGCTGGTCGGCGAGGCGATGACGAAGGTCGGCGCTGACGGCGTCGTCTCCGTCGAGGAATCCTCCACGCTGGAGACCTACCTGGAGATGACCGACGGCGTCGGCTTTGACAAGGGTTACCTTTCGGCGTACTTCGTCACCGACTTCGATGCCCAGGAGGCGGTGCTCGAGGACGCGCTGGTGTTGCTGCATCGCGAGAAGATCAGCTCGCTACCCGACCTGCTTCCGCTCCTGGAGAAGGTCGCGGAGGCGGGTAAGCCGCTGCTGATCGTGGCCGAAGATGTTGAAGGCGAACCGCTCTCGACGCTGGTGGTCAACGCCATCCGTAAGACGCTGAAGGCCGTTGCGGTCAAGGCGCCGTTCTTCGGCGACCGCCGCAAGGCGTTCCTCGACGACCTCGCCATCGTCACCGGCGGTGAGGTCGTCAATCCGGACGTCGGCCTGGTGCTGCGCGAGGTGGGTCTCGAGGTGCTGGGCACCGCTCGGCGGGTCGTGGTGGATAAGGACAGCACCACGATCGTCGAAGGTGGCGGCACCAAGGAGGCCATCGAGGCGCGAAAGGCGCAGCTGCGCTCCGAGATCGAGGCTTCCGATTCCGACTGGGATCGCGAGAAGCTCGAGGAGCGGCTGGCCAAGCTGGCCGGCGGCGTTGCCGTCATCCAGGTGGGTGCCGCGACCGAGACCGATCTGAAGAAGCGCAAGGAAGCAGTGGAGGACGCCGTCGCGGCGGCCAAGGCCGCTGTCGAAGAGGGTGTCATCGCCGGTGGCGGTGCGGCACTGCTCCAGTCGCGCGGCGCGCTGGAGAGGCTGCGTGACAGCCTGTCCGGCGACGAGCGTCTCGGTGTCGAGTTGTTCGCGCGCGCCCTCGGTTCCCCGCTGTACTGGATCGCCACCAATGCCGGCCTGGACGGCGCGGTCGTGGTGAACAAGGTCGCGGATCTGCCTGCGGGACAAGGCTTCAACGCCGCGACACTCACCTTCGGCGATCTGGCGGCCGACGGCGTCGTCGACCCGGTCAAGGTCACGCGTTCGGCGGTGCTCAACGCGGCGTCGGTGGCCCGTATGGTGCTGACGACCGAGACCGCGGTGGTCGACAAGCCCGAGGAGCCGGAGGACGACGGCCACGGCCACGGCCACCATCACCATCACTGAGAAGTAGTGCGAAACACCCCCGGTTACCGAACCGGGGGTGTTTTGTTTCGGCATGGAACGCATCTGGCAATGGGCGTGGAACCGGCACGGCACCAAGTACTCGTGGGCGCTCTACGGAATCAGCATTCCTGTCCTGCTGCCCATCTACCTAGTATGGTCACTTCTCGTTGTCGCCTACGAGGGGTCCAGTCACTACGTCGAGGCGGTCGTCGTCAGCGCTTTGGCTGTGCCCGTGCTCGTGTACGTGATGGCATTGCCTGGCGTGGGCGGCTGGCGCGCAATACAGCGGTGGGCAGCCGGCCGCGACGTCGATCGGGTAAGGGCACTGGACGCCACCTACAGCTGGGCTCGGGCGACAGTGGCCCGAGCGGTGGTCGCCAATGCTGTATTCGGCGCCTTGCAAGGGGTCGCCGTCGGTGCGATCGCCGGAGCCACGGTTTTCCGGTTAGTCCAGTATTCGATCACGGGTGCCGTCTTCGGCACTCTTGTGCAACTGGTCGCCGTGCATGGATTCGTCGAAGCAGCACTGCGGCCGGCTAGGGTGGCCATCGCCGGTGATACGGGCATAGGAGATGCTCTGCCGCGTCCTCGTCCGACGTTTGCCGCCTGGTCGAACGTGTCGATGGTCGCGGTCGCGTTTGTGTTCGCCGCCGGGGGCGCGTTCCTGGCGAGCGTGCTCGATCGGACGAGAGAGTTGCCCATACTATCCGTCGTGATCGGCTGTGCGTTGGCAGTCGGCTTTGCAGTGCCGATTACCGTTAGGTGCCGCGTTTTCCCGCTCCTTGCAACCTATTCGCGATCTCGCCGAGGGAACCAAACGTGTCGCCGCAGGCGACTACAGCCGGCGTCTACCGGTGGTCCAGGACGATGATCTCGGTGCGCTGGCGGCGTCGTTCAACCGAATGCAGGCGGGTTTGGCTGAGCGACAACGACTTCAGTCGGCGTTCGGAACCTACGTCGATCCAGCGCTGGCGGCGCGTCTGCTCGAACAGGGTGACGATGTCTTCACCGGAGAGCGCCGCGAGGTGACGGTGATTTTCGTCGACATCCGCGACTTCACGCCTTTTGCAGAGGCCAACCCCGCCGAGGACGTCGTCGCGCGTCTCAACGCATTGTTCGAGATCGTCGTGCCTGCAGTCGTGGATGCCGGTGGGCACATCAACAAGTTCCTCGGCGACGGCGCGCTGGCGGTCTTCGGCGCACCCAACGAACTGGCCGATCACGCCGACGCCGCGGTGGGCACCGCTGTGCTGATTCATCGCCTGGTTGCCCAGCGATTTGACGGCACGCTGCGTATCGGTTTCGGCATCAACACCGGTGGTGTGATCGCCGGCACCATCGGTGGGGGTGGCAAGCTGGAGTTCACCTTGATCGGCGACACCGTCAACGTCGCCGCCCGCGTCGAGCAGCTTACGAAAATCACCGGCGACCCAATCCTTCTCACGCATGAGACCGTCGGTGCGCTGAGTTCTCGACCCGTACTCGTCGATCGAGGATCTTACGAGCTGAAAGGTAAGTCAGCCGCGGTACACGTCTTTGGGCTCGACCCTCAACAGTGACGCGGCGGCGGCTTACATCTGGAGCCACCGAGACGGTCTCCCGAAGCTCTCTGGGAGTGCCGGTTCAGTTCGCGAGAGTTACACCAGGGCTGTCGGTCAACCTCAAATCGCGACCCTGGTGTACTTCTCGCGATGGCAACGATCCGTTGCCCCTCAGGTTCAAGCCGAGTGCGGCGGCGCGTCTGTCAGTGCCGCTCCTGCCGTTTCCTTAGACTTTCTGCTCACCGGCGAGAGGATCAATGTGGGCAACATTGCTATCCGGCGGTCCCCCCGCCTGGGCCTGCTGGTGGCCATCGCGGCGGCCAGTGTCGGTGTCATCTACGGCTACGACCTTTCCAACATCGCCGGTGCGCTTCTGTTCATCACCGACGAGTTCGGCTTGACCACTCGGCAGCAGGAATTGGTAACCACGGCGATAGTCATCGGCCAGATCGCCGGGGCGGTCGGCGGCGGGATGCTCGCCAACGCGATCGGGCGCAAGAAGTCGATGGTGCTCGTCGCCGTCGCGTACGCGGCCTTCGCGCTTCTCAGCGCGTTGTCGGTGTCGGTGCCCATGCTGCTGCTGTCGCGTTTTCTGCTTGGCCTCACCATCGGTGTGTCGGTGGTGGTCGTGCCGGTGTTCGTCGCCGAGTCAGCACCGGCGAAGGTCCGCGGTTCGCTGTTGGTCGCCTACCAGGTGGCCACGGTCGTCGGCATCATCATCGGTTACCTGGTCGCGTACTTCCTGGCCGGCTCGGGCAGTTGGCGGTGGATGCTCGGCCTGGCCGCGATACCGGCAGTGCTCGTGACGTTGCTACTGCTGTGGATGCCGGACACTGCGCGGTGGTACATGCTCAAGGGCCGGGTCGAGGAGGCCCGGCAAACCTTGCGCCGGGTCGAGCCGAGCGCCGACGTCGAGGCCGAACTCGCCGAAATCAGGCGCGCGCTCAAGGAGGAAACCGGCGGCGCGGTGCGCGAGATGCTCCGGCGGCCCTACCTTCGCGCCACGGTTTTCGTCGTGGTGCTCGGTTTCTTCATCCAGATCACCGGCATCAACGCGATCGTCTACTACAGCCCGAGACTGTTCGAGGCCATGGGCTTCGAAGGGTACTTCGCGCTGCTGATACTTCCAGCGCTGATCCAGGTCGCCGCCCTAGTAGCGGTGTTCGTCTCGCTCATGCTGGTCGACCGGGTAGGTCGACGACCGATCCTGCTGGGCGGCATCGCGATGATGGTCGCCGCTAACGCCATGCTGATCGGCGTTTTTGTTGCGGGCACGGAGTTCGGTGGTGCGCTCACCGCGGTCGGGTTCCTCGGCGTGCTGTTGTTCACGATCGGGTTCACCTTCGGCTTCGGCGCGTTGGTCTGGGTATACGCCGGTGAAAGCTTTCCTACCCGGCTCCGGTCGACGGGTTCGAGTGCGATGCTCACCTCCGATTTAGTGGCCAATGCCATCATCGCCGCCTTCTTCCTGACGATGCTCAATTCGCTGGGTGGTGGCGGAACGTTTGCGCTGTTCGGCGTTTTCGCGCTGGCAGCCCTCGTGTTCGTCTACCGATTCGCGCCGGAAACCAAGGGGCGCCCGCTCGAGGAGATCCGGCATTTCTGGGAGAACGGCGGGCGCTGGCCCGATGAAGCCGGCGAGGCGCCCGAGGATGCCGGCATGTTGAAGTGACGCTCATCGCCGCGGGGACCATGGTCTTGGAAGACCGGGTCTGCAAACCGGGTTGGTTGGCTACAGCAGCCGGTCGAATCATCGATTGCGCACCGGGCCCGGCGCCTCGACCGCCCGACCACGACTTCCCGGATCACGTCGTGGTGCCCGGGTTCGTCGACATGCACGTGCACGGCGGCGGCGGTGCGTCCTACACCGACGGCGTCAGCTCAGAGATCGAACAGGCCGCCGAGTTCCACCTGCGCCACGGCACCACCACGACGGTGGCCAGCCTTGTCACCGCCTCGCCCGACGACCTTCTGCGCCAAGTGCGGGTGCTCACCGAGATGACTCGACAGAACATCGTCGCCGGCGTGCACCTGGAAGGCCCCTGGCTCAGCGCGGTGCGCTGCGGTGCCCACGACTCGACTCTGATGCGCAACCCCGACCCCGCCGAGATCGACGCTCTGCTTGAGGCCGCAGACGGCACCATCCGGATGGTCACGCTGGCGCCCGAACTGCCCGGCAGTCTGGACGCCATCACCCGCATCATAGACGCGGATGTGGTCGTCGCCGTCGGGCATACAGATGCCAGTTACGACGACGCGAAACGTGCGATCGAATCGGGCGCGACCGTCGGCACCCATGTGTTTAACGCGATGCGGCCACTTCACCATCGCGACCCGGGGCCGGCGTTGGCGCTGCTGGAAGACCCGCGAATCACTGTCGAGCTCATCGCCGATGGCGTACACCTCCATCCCGCGCTCGTGCGGCAGATCATCGAGGCGGCCGGGCCTCGACGGGTCGCGTTGATCACCGACGCGATGGCGGCGGCCGGACTGCCGGACGGCTCGTTTCGGATCGGCGCAGTCGAGGTGGAGGTCACCGAGCGCGTCGCCCGCGTGCGCGGGAGACCGACCATCGCCGGCAGCACGGCGACCATGGATCAGCTTTTCCGGACCGTGGTCGGCCAACTCGGCGGCTCGGACGAGGCGCTGGCCAACGCGGTGCGGATGACGGCGACCACCCCCGCCAGTGCGTTGAAGCTCGACGATGTCGGCAGCCTACGCACCGGCAGAGACGCCAATTGTGTTGTGCTGGATAACAATCTAGGTGTCCATACAGTGATGCGCGACGGTTCGTGGCTGCCCCGCCGCTAACAACGTCCGGGCTCGAGCAGCATCGAATTTGGCCCACCTTCGCCCTCCGTATAACCTGGTCGGCGTGAACATCGCGACGCGCGCCGGCTATTGGCGCTTTATCGAGGCTCCGGGCGGAGCCGATAAAGCGCAGCGCTAAGCGACGCATCCACCCGGAGCCAGGCAGTGACCACCAGGTCGCTGCCTTTCGTCATTCAAGGGCCCTGGGCTTTCACCGGGCGCCCACAATCTCTCCAGAAAGGCACCCGAACATGAACCTGGCGCAGACCGCCACCCCGCCCGAAACCTCGGACCGGCGGGTCCGCGGTTTCAGCGAGATCCCCAGCCCGCACGAGGTGCTCACCGAGTTCCCGCTGGGAGCCCGGCGCGCCGAGCGGGTGGTGCGCGACCGGGAGGAGATCGCCGACATCCTCGCTGGCCGTGACGACCGGCTGCTGGTCGTCGTGGGACCGTGCTCGGTGCACGATCCGTCAGCGGCACTCGACTACGCCAGCCGGCTGGCCAGGGTGGCCGACAAGCTCAGCGACCGCCTCAAGGTCGTGATGCGGGTGTACTTCGAGAAGCCGCGCACCACGATCGGGTGGAAAGGCCTGATCAACGATCCCGGCATGGACGGCACCTTCGACGTCGCCCGCGGTCTGCGCATCGCCCGTCACCTGCTGCTCGACATCGTCGACATCGGCCTGCCGGTCGGGTGTGAGTTCCTCGAGCCGACCAGCCCGCAGTACATCGCCGACGCCGTCGCGTGGGGTGCGATCGGCGCCAGGACCACCGAATCCCAGGTGCACCGCCAACTGGCATCCGGGTTGTCGATGCCCGTCGGCTTCAAGAACGGCACCGACGGCAACATCCAGGTCGCCGTCGACGGGGTCAAGGCCGCCGCCGCACCGCACGTCTTCTTCGGCATGGACGATCTCGGGCGCGGCGCGTTGGTCAACACCGCGGGCAACGAGGACTGCCACGTCATCCTGCGTGGCGGTACCAATGGGCCGAACTGTGACGCCGAAGCCATCCGGACGACCGCGGCCAAGCTGACCGCGGCAGGATTGCCCGGCCGCGTCGTAATCGACTGCAGCCACGCCAATTCCGGAAAGGATCACGTCCGCCAGGCCCAGGTCGCCGCGGACGTCG
This sequence comes from Mycolicibacterium flavescens, assembly GCA_900637135.1. Taxonomy (NCBI): domain Bacteria; kingdom Bacillati; phylum Actinomycetota; class Actinomycetes; order Mycobacteriales; family Mycobacteriaceae; genus Mycobacterium; species Mycolicibacterium flavescens. Next base: position 4,129,750 of record LR134353.1, on the reverse strand, counting down.
CGCAGCTGGTACGCGACGGCTTACCGGTCAGCGGGGTGATGCTCGAGAGCTTCCTGGTGGCCGGTGCGCAGGCCCCCGAAGCCCGTCCCCTGACCTACGGGCAGTCGGTGACCGACAAGTGCATGGACTGGGCGACAACCGATTCGGTGCTGCGCACGCTTGCCGACCGCGGGTAGGCGTCTGCGGCGGTCAGGAAGCGCGCCGGATACCGCGTTTCAGCAACAGTTCGCGTTCGGACTCCGAGAGCCCGCCCCAGATGCCGTAGGGCTCACCGACGGCGAGGGCGTGTGCGCGGCACTGAGCGATCACCGGGCACTTACGGCACATCTCCTTGGCGCGCATCTCGCGTTGCGCGCGGGCGCGGCCGCGCTCTCCGTCGGGATGAAAGAACATGGAGGAATCGACGCCTCGACAGAGCCCGGCCATCTGCCAATCCCAAATGTCAGCGTTGGGTCCGGGCAGTTGCTGCGGTTGTGGCATTGGAAACCCCTCTCTGCACATCCATTTCGGAAACGAACGGATGAGTGAGTTCAAAAACCGATTCGAGCTCAAGTCACCGATGACCACTCGTGGACAAAGTATGGGCGCTTACGAAACCTCGTCAATAGCCTGCACATGTGCTTATTGACATAACCGCAGGCCCAGAATTTACATCACGTTCATCATTGCGACGCACAGACAACGAGAACGGTGCTAAACGAACCGAACGAGGTCGACCACGGAACCCATTTTTCCAGTTCGCGTCGATTACCCGTTCGCGGGCAAACTCCGCCCGCTTACACGGAAGTAACATTGCGAGCACCAATTGTTAACCCGTGGCCGAGCCAATTGATACCGTCGCGACTCGATGTCCGCAGAGACCGTTCTGGCCGCAGCCGCATTCGGTGACGATCCCGGCCGTTGGCCGTTGCCTGCCGGCGCCACTGCGCGCGAGTTGTGGCTGCGCGCCGTCGCGGCGGGCGGACAGGGCCGCTATGCCAGCGCCCGTGTCGATCTGGCCAAGCTCTTCCGGGCCGCAGGACCCGAACGATCATTGGCCCACAGCACCGAGGCGTCGTGCCTGCGTCAACTCGGCTGGCACGCTGCAGCGCGGCGATGGGACGGGCGGGCGCTGGCGCTTGCCGGATCGGATACCGAAGCGGCTGCGGATGCGTTGATCGGACTGGCCGCCGACGCGCTGGGAGTCGGCCGGTTCGAGGCGTCGGCGCGCGCGCTGGCCCGTGCCGCCGACCTGATGTCCGATCCGGCGCCGCCGAGGCTGCGGGTTCGGCTGGGATGGGTGTCGGCCGAACTGGCCATGGCTCGCGGCCTCGGCCGGACCGCGGTGGGTCACGCCGAACGCGCCGTCGACGCCGCCGCCGCCTTTGGCTCGGTACGCCACGAGGTGAAGTCGGCGGTCGTGTTTGCCGCAGCGCGGTGCAGTGCGGGTGACCTCGACGGCGCGCGGTCGGTGGCCGATACGGCTCTCGACGAGACGCAGCGCTTCGGAATGGTTCCACTGCAATGGGCGTTGGCTTGCTTGCTGGCCGACATCGGCAGCGCCAAGCATCCGGCACTCGACATGGTGGCGCTCCGCGATGCTTGTGCCGATACAGTGCGTCGGCGGGGCGGCGTGTGGTCGGTGCGGTAACCGGGTCCACGGGGAAGTGAAAGTTATTGTTTAGCTGACCGACCTACCGAGCTCGGTCCTGTTCGTAACGTTGGAGAGATCGCCCACGATGACATTTTCGGGAGAACGTCTCGATGCTGTCGTTGCTGAGGCCGTGGCAGGGAACCGAGACGCGCTCCGGGAGGTACTGGAGACCATTCGTCCGATCGTCGTTCGGTACTGCCGGGCGAGGGTAGGGGCGACAGAGCGCAGTGGCCTCTCAGCCGACGACGTTGCGCAGGAGGTTTGCTTGGCCGCCATCACGGCGCTGCCGCGTTACAAGGATCAGGGACGACCGTTCCTGGCCTTCGTGTACGGCATTGCCGCCCACAAGGTTGCTGACGCGCATCGCGCAGCAGCCAGGAATCGATCCGACCCGACCGATGTCGTGCCGGAGCGGTTCTCGCTGGACGCCGGACCCGAGCAGATGGCGCTCGATGCCGAGGCGTCGGCACGCATGAAGAAGCTCCTGGCCGTGCTTCCGGAAAAACAGCGCGAGATCCTGATCTTGCGCGTCGTCGTGGGAATGAGCGCCGAGGAGACCGCTGAAGCGGTCGGCAGCACGGCGGGCGCGGTACGCGTCGCCCAGCACCGCGCACTTGCGAAATTGAAGTCCGAGATCGTCGCGACGGGGCGTGACTATGCCTGACTTCGGACGCTGGACTTCGAACGGGGGAGATCCCTCGCTCAACGAGATCAACCGCACTGATCGGTTCCTCGATTCGCTGGCCACGCAGCAGCCGGTGTACTCGACCGATCCCAGTGAGGCGGAACTTGCCCAGCTGCTGGAGGGCTGGCGCGACGAGGTCCGCAGCGCACCTCTGACCGCCACGGTCACGCCGCGCGACGCGGTGCTGGCGCTCGACCGGGCCGCGGCATCGCGCCGCCGCACGCGCACGTCCTTGGCGGTCGTGGGGTCCGCCGCGGCCGCGGTGTTGTGCATCGGTGGCTTCGGCGCGGTGGTGGCCGGTTCCGGACCGGGCGACTCGCTGTACGGCCTGCGCACCATGCTGTTCGGCGAGCAGCAGGACACCCGCGACGACGCAGTCGTCCTGGCCGCGCAGACGCAGATGGCCGAGGTGCAGCAACTGATCGATGACGGTCAGTGGCAAGCCGCCCAGGACAAGCTCGAGACGTTGACGACGACCGTGGCGACGGTGAACGACACTGTGCGCAAAGAAGAGTTGGTCACGCAATGGCAGGAGCTGACGGTCAAGGTCGAGGCCCAGGACCCGGCGGCGACCCTGCCGCCGAATGCGCCGCCGCCGACCTTCCCCGAGGTCGTGGTGATTCCGAGCGACGGCGCGACCTCGTCGGAGACGACTGTGCCGCCGGGCACCTCTGAGCCGACCAGCACCTCCGAGACGCCCGCGCCGACCAGCCCGACCACTCCCTCGACGTCCGCGCCGACGACACCGTCGACCTCGCCGGCGCCATCCCCGACGCCGTCGACGACGGCTGCGCCGGGCGCACCGTCGCCCACGTCGGTGTCCGGCACTCCGCCGCCGACAGTGAGTGCCACGCCGCAGCCGACGTCGGCTCCGAACTCGCCGACGGCGCTGCCGACACCGACGGCGCAGCCGACCCCGTCGGCCACGCCACGGCCGACGGCGACGGCGGATACACCGCTGCCGACTCCGAGCCCTCGGGTGGTCGAGCAGCAGGAGGATGAGGTACCGACGGCCGCGCCGACGTCACAGCAACCGACCGTGCAGGCGCCAGCGCCGAGAACGGCCGCTACGACGGTGACCGTCCCGGATGCGGTCGAGGAACCGAGCTAGTCAGCGATAGCCGTCGGACTCCGACGTCGCCTCGTTGAGCGAGGCATCGGCGTAGCCGCGGCAGTAATCCCACGTCACGTAGGCGTCGGGTTCGGGATCATAGGCGGGCTCGTGCGGGCGCACCGTGCCGTCGACGAGCAGTTGCAGCAGGTTGGCGCGCAGCATGTCCCAGTCGTGATAGTGGTCCTGCTGGCATTCGTCGCAACACACGACCAGTCCGCGGATGCCCCTGTGCGCCAGAAGCGCCTCGTACACCGCCAGATCGGCGAGATCGGCCTCGACTGCCGTCCGCTCCTGCGGGTCCAGCGGCTGGCCCGGCTCGAGCGCGTCGAGGGCGGCCGAAGGGTCGCACGGGTCGTCGGCGAACGGGTCCGGTGGCAAACCCGGTGGCAGGTGGTCACGCACGAGTCCACACTACGCAGCGGGACGGGGATAACGCTAGCCGTCACGCCGACGTCGTCGACGAACCAAGAGTTATGTGCGTCATGGCACGTGAGACCGGGAAGCCGGCCGCCAGCCGATAGGATGGTTTCTTAGCTCGACGACAGTGTTCGGCTGCGTTTGTATCTGGAGGCCCCCACCATGTCGATCGCCGAAAGCAGCATCCCCATCGCGGTGCCGGTGCCTACCGGCGGGGATGACCCGACGAAAGTCGCCATGCTCGGCCTGACCTTCGATGACGTGCTTTTGCTGCCCGCCGCCTCCGACGTGGTGCCCGCGACCGCCGACACCTCGAGCCAGTTGACGAGAAACATCCGGCTCAAGGTGCCGCTGGTGAGCTCCGCGATGGACACCGTCACCGAATCGCGCATGGCGATCGCGATGGCCCGGGCCGGCGGGATGGGCGTGTTGCACCGCAACCTTCCGGTGGCCGAGCAGGCCGGCCAGGTCGAGACGGTCAAACGGTCCGAGGCGGGGATGGTCACCGACCCGGTCACCTGCTCGCCAGACAACACGCTGGCCGAGGTCGACGCGATGTGCGCGCGATTCCGGATCTCCGGGTTGCCCGTCGTCGACGACACCGGCGAGCTGGTCGGCATCATCACCAACCGCGACATGCGCTTCGAGGTGGACCAGTCCAAGCCGGTCTCCGAGGTGATGACCAAGGCCCCGCTTATCACCGCCCGCGAGGGCGTCTCTGCCGAGGCGGCGCTAGGGCTGTTGCGGCGCAACAAGATCGAGAAGCTTCCGATCGTCGACGGGCACGGCAAGCTGACCGGGCTGATCACCGTCAAGGACTTCGTCAAGACCGAACAGTTCCCATTGTCGACCAAGGACAAGGACGGCAGGCTGCTCGTCGGGGCGGCTGTCGGTGTCGGTGACGACGCCTGGACGCGGGCGATGACGCTGGTGGACGCGGGAGTCGATGTGCTTGTGGTCGACACCGCGCACGCGCACAACCGCGGCGTGCTGGACATGGTCAGCCGGGTCAAGGCCGCCGTGGGCGACCGGGTCGAGGTGATCGGCGGCAACGTGGCGACGCGTGCGGCAGCGGCTGCGCTGGTGCAGGCCGGCGCCGACGCCGTGAAGGTCGGGGTCGGGCCGGGCTCGATCTGCACCACCCGCGTGGTCGCAGGCGTGGGAGCACCGCAGATCACCGCGATCTTGGAAGCTGTAGCGGCCTGTCGACCGTATGGTGTGCCGGTCATCGCGGACGGCGGACTGCAGTATTCCGGCGACATCGCCAAGGCCCTGGCCGCGGGCGCGTCGACCGCGATGCTGGGCTCGCTGCTCGCGGGCACCGCCGAGTCGCCCGGTGAGTTGATCTTCGTCAACGGCAAGCAGTTCAAGAGCTACCGCGGCATGGGCTCGCTCGGCGCCATGCAGGGCCGCGGTGCGGCCGGGGCGCTGCGGGGGTCCTACTCAAAGGACCGCTACTTCCAGGACGACGTGCTCAGCGAGGACAAGCTCGTGCCCGAGGGCATCGAGGGCCGGGTGCCGTTCCGCGGTCCGCTGGCTACGGTGATCCACCAGCTCACCGGCGGGCTGCGCGCGGCGATGGGGTACACCGGGTCGGCGACGATCGAACAGTTGCAGCAGGCCCAGTTCGTGCGGATCACCGCGGCGGGGCTCAAGGAAAGCCACCCGCACGACATCACGATGACGGTCGAGGCGCCGAACTACTACACCCGCTGACGAGCGCTTGCGCGAGGAACAGAACGTACTGACAGGAGAAACTGGCCATGCGAGACATGGTTGAGCTCGGCATGGGCAGAACCGCCCGCCGCACCTACGAACTCGACGACGTCAACATCGTGCCGTCGCGGCGCACCCGGTCGTCGCAGGACGTGTCGACGGCCTGGCAACTGGACGCCTACCGATTCGAGATCCCGGTGGTGGCCCATCCCACCGATGCGCTGGTGTCGCCGGAGTTCGCGATCGAGATCGGTCGGCTCGGCGGGCTCGGTGTCCTCAACGGCGAAGGCCTGATCGGCAGGCACGCCGACGTCGAAGCCAAGATCGCGCAGGTGATCGAGGCGGCGGAGAAGGAACCGGAGCCCTCGGCCGCGATCCGACTGCTGCAGCAGTTCCACGCCGCCCCGCTGGACCCGGATCTGCTCGGCGCGTCCGTGGCGCGCATCCGCGAGGCCGGTGTGACGACCGCGGTGCGCGTCAGCCCGCAGAACGCCCGCGCGCTGACGCCGACACTGCTCGCCGCGGGAATCGACCTGCTGGTCATCCAGGGCACGATCATCTCCGCCGAGCGGGTGGCCTCCAACGGGGAACCGCTGAACCTCAAGACCTTCATCTCCGAACTCGACGTGCCGGTCGTCGCGGGCGGCGTCCTCGACCACCGCACCGCGCTGCATCTGATGCGCACCGGCGCGGCCGGCGTCATCGTCGGCTATGGCTCGACCAGCGGCGTGACCACCAGTGACGAGGTGCTCGGGATCAGCGTCCCGATGGCCACCGCGATCGCCGACGCCGCCGCTGCGCGCCGCGAGTACCTCGACGAGACCGGCGGACGCTACGTCCACGTCCTTGCCGACGGCGACATGCACACCTCCGGCGATCTGGCGAAAGCCATCGCGTGCGGTGCGGACGCGGTGGTGCTCGGAACTCCGCTGGCGACCTCGGCCGAAGCGCTGGGCGCAGGCTGGTACTGGCCGGCCGCCGCCGCGCATCCGTCGCTGCCACGGGGTGCGTTCCTGCAAGTCGCGATGGGCGAGCGCCCGTCGTTGCAACAGGTCCTTACCGGTCCCTCCGACGATCCGTTCGGCTCGTTGAACCTGGTCGGCGGGCTGCGGCGCTCGATGGCCAAGGCCGGTTACTGCGACCTCAAGGAATTCCAGAAGGTCGGCCTGACCGTCGGGAGCTAGTCTTCGCGCCTACCCTGGACGAGGTGTTCTTCTTCCTCTTCAGCTATGGCACCAAACAGAAGCATCTCGGTGCCGGGGAGGTTCGGACCTGCCCGCGCTGCCACAACACCACCCAGTGGTCGCGGATTCGCGAGTTCAAGCAGTTCTCGCTGTTCTTCATTCCGGTGGCGCGTTGGAACCGTCGCCAGTTCGAGGTGTGCGGAATCTGCGGCACCGCCGTCGCGGTCTGACCGACGTGGAAAGTTACCCCGCGGTAACGTCATACTGGGTGTATGGAACCTGACTACGACGTCCTGGTGATCGGTTCGGGGTTCGGCGGCAGCGTCACGGCGCTGCGGCTCACCGAGAAGGGCTACCGCGTCGGTGTGCTCGAGGCCGGCAGGCGCTTCGAAGACGAGGACTTCGCCAGGACCTCGTGGAACCTGCGCAAGTTCCTGTGGGCGCCGCAGTTGGGCATGTACGGCATCCAGCGGATTCACCTGCTGCGCAACGTGATGATCCTGGCAGGCGCGGGTGTCGGAGGCGGCTCGTTGAACTACGCCAACACGCTCTACGTACCGCCGGACCCGTTCTTCAACGACCCGCAGTGGAAGGACATCACCGACTGGCGCGCGGAGCTCATGCCGCACTACGACCAGGCCCAGCGCATGCTCGGCGTCGTCACCAACCCCACGTTCACCGACGCCGACCGCGTGGTCAAGCAGGTCGCCGAGGAGATGGGTGTGGGCGATTCGTTCGTGCCGACGCCCGTGGGCGTCTTCTTCGGCCCGGACGGCACCAAAGCGCCCGGCGAGACCGTGCCCGACCCGTACTTCGGCGGCGCCGGACCGGCGCGCAAGGGGTGCATCGAGGTCGGCGAATGTATGACCGGCTGCCGCCACAACGCCAAGAACACGCTGGTCAAAAATTATCTGTACCTGGCCGAGAAGTTCGGCACGACGATCCACCCGATGACCACCGTCACCGGCTTCGAGCAGCGCCCGGACGGGCTCTGGAATGTGCACACCGTCCGGACCGGTCGCTGGGTTCGCAAGCAGAAGCGCACCTTCACCGCGTCACACGTCGTGCTGGCGGCCGGCACCTGGGGCACGCAGCGGTTGTTGTTCAAGATGCGCGACAAGGGCAAGTTGCCGAACCTGTCCGACAAGCTCGGTGTGCTGACCCGCACCAACTCCGAATCCATCGTCGGCGCCGGACGATTCGAGGTGACCGACGACCTCAACCTGACGCACGGCGTGGCGATCACCTCGTCGTTCCACCCCACCTCCGACACCCACATCGAGCCGGTGCGCTACGGCAAGGGCTCCAATGCCATGGGCCTGCTGCAGACGCTGATGACCGACGGCGACGGCCCCGAAGGTACCGATACGCCGCGGTGGAAACAGCTGTTCCTCAACGCGCGCAAGGATCCTCGCGGCACAGTGCGGTTGCTCAACGTCCGGCGGTGGAGCGAACGCACGTTGATCGCACTGGTCATGCAGCACCTCGACAATTCGATCACCACGTTCACCAAGCGCAACAGGCTCGGTATCAGGCGCTACCTGAGCAAACAGGGCCACGGGGCGCCCAACCCGACGTGGATTCCCGTCGGGAATCGGGTCACCCGCCGGATCGCCGAAAAGATCGACGGCGTCGCGGGCGGCACCTGGGGCGAGTTGTTCAACATCCCCCTCACCGCGCACTTCCTCGGCGGCGCCGCCATCGGCGACGACGCGCAGCACGGCGTCATCGATCCGTATCACCGGGTGTACGGCTATCCGACGCTCTCGGTGCACGATGGTGCGTCGATTTCGGCGAATCTCGGTGTCAATCCGTCACTTTCGATCACCGCCCAGGCTGAGCGCGCGGCCTCGCTGTGGCCGAACAAGGGTGAGTCCGACCTGCGGCCGGAACAGGGGCAGCCGTACCGCCGGTTGGCGCCCGTCGCGCCGCAGAACCCGGTCGTCCCGGCCCACGCACCCGCTGCGCTGCGCTGGTTGCCGATCCAACCCGTCACCTCGGCTGGTTGAGAAGCGGCCGATTCGGGTAACTAACTCCCGCTATCGCGACCGCACATCTTGCGAGTGAGGGGAGTCGCCGATGCGGACCGCTTATCAAGAGCAACTGACCGCACTGAGCGCCCAGCTCGGCAAGATGTGCGGGCTGGCGGTCAGTGCACTCGAGCGGGCGACGGAAGCACTGCTCGACGCGGATCTCTCGCTCGCCGAGCAGGTCATCGCCGACCACGAGCACATCATCGAGCTCAACCGGCAAGCCGAGGAGGCGGCGCTGCGGATCCTCGCGCTGCAACAACCGGTCGCCAGTGACCTGCGCAGAGTGGTCGGCTCCATCCACATCGCCGCGGACATCGACCGGATGGGCGCGCTGGCGGCCCACGTGGCCGGCATCTCGCGGCTGCGGCACCCGGATTGCGCGCTGCCTGCCGACGTGCGCGCGAGCTTCGCCGAGATGGGTGCGCGCGCGGTGCAACTGGCGAAGACGGCACAGGAGGTGTTGCTGTCGCCCGATCCCGACAAGGCGGCGAGGCTGCGCGACGAGGATGACGCCGTCGACGCCGAGCACCGGCACCTGTTCACGCTGTTGATCGACCACAAGTGGCAGGACGGGGTGTGCTCGGCCGTCGATGTGGCGCTGCTGGGGCGCTACTACGAGCGGTTCGCCGACCACGCCGTCGAGATCGGCAAGCGCGTGGTGTTCGAGGCGACCGGCGGTCTGCCCGGTCACAAGCAGATCGGGTAGCAGGACCTAGGTCGGGCGCCGGCGCACCGGCTCGCGCCCCGGCGGTTGTTGAGGCGTCGGCAGTAGCGGCCGGCAATGGCGAACCGGAACGGTTGTGGGCTCCCGGGAATCCAGGTGCAGGTCTTCGCCGCCGTGGCGGATCAGCAGTTCGCCCTCCGGGCCGTCACGCAGCGTATAGGTGACCTCGTCGTGATCGGCATCGACAGTGAGGCGAAAGTTCCTCCACCTCAACCGAAATCGTAGGCGAGAGATCCCGTCGGGCAGTCGGGGGTTGAGCTCGAGTACCCCTTCATCGTCACGGAGCCCGCCGAATCCTGCCACCATCGCGGCCCATGCACCGCCGAGCGACGCCATGTGCAGGCCGTCGCGGGTGTTGTGGTGGAGATCGCGCAGATCGATCATCGCCGCCTCGTAGGCGTAGTCATGGGCGAGTTCGAGATGACCGACGTCGGCGCACATCACCGCCTGTGTACACGCCGACAGCGACGAATCCCGTGTGGTGCGTCGTTCGTAATAGTCGACGTTGCGGGCCTTTTGTTCGGCGGTGAACGCATGGCCCTGCCAGTGCATCGCCAACACCAGGTCCGCTTGTTTGATCACCTGCGCCGGGTAGAGCCGAACATACGGCTCGTTCATCAGCAGTGGATAGATCGTGTTGGCGTGAAAGTCCCACTCGCGCAACGTCGTGAAACCGTCACACTGCTGATGCACGCCCAGCTCCTCGTCGAACGGGATGTGGACCGTGTCGGCGGCGTGGCGCCACACCGCCATCTCTTCGGTGGTGACCCCGGCTGTCTGGGCGGCGTCGACATTGCGCGCACACGCCTCTGCGGCCGCCCGAAGGTTGGCCGCCGCCATCAGGTTGGTGAACACGTTGTCGCGCACGATGGCCGTGTACTCGTCGGGTCCGGTCACCCCGTCGACGTGCCACACCCCGTGACGGTCGTGGTGACCGAGTGACGCCCACAGCCGCGCGGTCTCGATGAGCACCGTCAGCCCACATTCCTCTTCGAGCGAATGGTCCCCTGTGACAATGCGGTAGCGCTCGAACGCCATTGCGATGTCGGCGTTGACGTGGAAGGCCGCGGTGCCCGCCGGCCAGTAAGCCGAGCACTCCTCGCCGCGGATGGTGCGCCACGGGTATGCGGCGCCGTCGAGGTCCAGCAGCGTCGCCCGCTCCTTGGCCAGCGGGAGAATCGAAGCGCGCCAACGCAATGCGTCGGCAGCCGCCGAGGGTTGGGTGTAGGTCAGCAGCGGCAGGACGAAACCCTCGGTGTCCCAGAAGGCGTGGCCGTCATAACCCGTTCCGGTGAGACCCTTGCCGGGGATCGCGCGGCGCTCGGCGCGCGCGCTGGCCTGCAGGACGTGGAAGAGGGCGAACCGTACCGCCTGCTGGCAGTCGGGGTCGCCCTCCACCTCGACGTCCGCACCGTCCCAGAAATCGTCGAGGTAGGCCCGCTGGGCATCGAGCAACCCCTGCCAGCCGGTGTAACGCGCGCTGCTGAGCGCCGCCGCCGCCTGGTCGCGCAGTGCCGGGCGCGACCGCAGGCTGGACCAGCCGTAGGCGAGGTACTTGACGATGCGGAGACGCTGGCCGGGACGCAGCCCGCAGATGATCGTCGTGTTGGCCCAGTCCTTGCCGGCGCCGGTGTCCACCTCGACACGACCGGGAACCTCGATGTCGTGGTCCATGGCCGCGGCCATCATCAGGTTGCTTCCACGGGTGCGGTGCAGCAGGATCGCGCCGTGTTCGGAGTGCTCGTACTGCACCGGCTCCAACGGTCTTTCCAGGACGGCCGAGACCCGCGGGTCCTTCGTCGACGGCGGCAACTCCTCGTTGGCCACCAGTTCCGATTGCGCCGTGACACGGACGAATTCGTCCTGCGCCTCGACGATGTACTCGATGGCCGCGACGCTGCGTTGGGTCAGTGAAACGATCCGCGTGGAAGTGATTCTGATCCGCTTACCTGCCGGTGAACACCAGCAGGCGGTGCGTCTGAGCGTGCCCGTCCGAAAATCCAGAACTCGTTCGTGGTCGAGCAGTTCGCCGTAACGCACGTCGAACGGTTCGTCGTCGACCAACAGGCGCACCAACTTGCCGTTGGTGACGTTGACGACTGTCTGCCCGTCCTCAGGCCAGCCGTATCCTGCCTCGGCGTACGGAAGGGGGCGAACCTCGTAGAACGAATTGAGATAGGTGCCGGGCAAAGCGTGTGGTTCGCCTTCGTCGAGATTTCCACGCATGCCGATGTGGCCGTTGGACAGCGCGAACAACGACTCCGACTGTGCGAGCATGTCGAGGTCGAGCGATTGCTCGCGGATCTGCCACGGTTCTACGGGGTAGACGTCGTCGTGCAGGCTCACGTGAGCAGCTCCGCCAGGTCGGTGACCACGATGTCGGCCCCGTTGTGCCGCAACGCTTCTGCGTGGCCTACCCGATCGACGCCGATAACCAGGCCGAATCCTCCGGCCCGTCCTGCCGCCACGCCGGAGATCGCGTCTTCGTACACAGCACCCTGTTCGGGTGTCACGTCGAGAAGCTCGGCTGCGCGCAGGAACGAATCGGGCGCGGGTTTTCCTGCGATGTTCTCTTCGCGCAACACGACACCGTCCACCCGGTGTTGGACGAATTCGGCCAGCCCAGTCATGTCGAGCACCTCGCGGGTGTTGGCGCTGGACGACACCACCGCGATGCCCAGCCCCGCATTCGCGGTCGCTTCGAGATAGCGGCGCGAACCCTCGAACACCTCGACCCCGTCGGTCCGCAGAATCTGTTGGAACATCTGGTTCTTGGTGTTGCCCAGTGCGTGGACGGTTTCGTTCTGAGGCGGGTCGCCGTGATCGCCCTCGGGTATCTCGATGCCCCGACTCGCCAGAAACGACCGCACGCCATCCTCACGCTTCTTGCCGTCGACATAGGTGAGGTAGTCACTTTGCACGTCGAACGGTGTGAACACCTCGCCGGTGAGCTCCGCTCGTCGACGGAGGAAGTCGTCGAACATCGCCTTCCATGCTTTCTTGTGCACACTCGCGGTGTCTGTCAACACGCCGTCGAGGTCGAACAATGCGGCGCGGATCCCAGCGGGTAGACCGAGTCTTTCGGTTTCAGGCACAAACCACCCATTCCCGTTATCACGCGCAGACATACCTGCGCGTCGATGAACTTACTGCAGCTTTGAAATTGACGCACTCAGCAAACAATTGCCTTATATTGAGCGAGCTTGTCCGTCCGACAGGGTGCTACTCGAGAAAAGGGACCCCCATGACCTATCCGCCTCAGCCTCCGCCGCCACCACCGCCGCAGGGTTATGGTCCGCCTCCCGGGGGTGGTTACCCAGCGCAGCAGCCCGACAGCAACCTCGTATGGGGAATCCTGGTTACGGTGTTGTGCTGCTTGCCGTTTGGCATCGTGTCGATCATCAACGCCGCCAAGGTGTCCGGCCTGTGGAGCCAGGGTCAGTACGCGCAGGCGCAGAAGGCGTCCGACGATGCCAAGAAGTGGGCGATCTGGGGTGCGATTGCGGGTGTCATCGTCATCGTCATCTATCTCGTCATCGGCCTGGCGGGCGGCGGACTGGCTTACATGTGATCCACGTGCACTCGCTCACCGCGCCGCTGGCGGTCGCCACCGCCGCGGTGGGCGGGTGCGCGGCGATCTGGTTGGCGGATCCGACCGTGTCCGGCGGGCTACTGCCCGTCTGCCCGACCAAGGCGCTGCTCGGCATCGACTGCCCCGGGTGCGGGAGCCTGCGGATGATCTACTCACTGCTGCACCTCGACGTCGCCGCGGCGGTCCGGTTCAACGCACTCGGCGTGCTCGCGTTGGTGTTCCTGCTGTGGGCATACGGGACCTGGGTCTACGGGTCTCTGGCGGGCAGACGGGTGCGCAGTTGGCAGCACCTGCGGTGGTCGGCGCCGGTGGCGGTGGTGCTGACCGCGGCGTGGTTCGTCATGCGCAACTTGCCGTTTGAGCCGTTCACCGCGCTGCACGTCTGACGTCCTCGCGGCCAACTAGACTGACCGGGTGACATCAGGATCTCCCCGACCCGTACTGGTTGTCGATTTCGGGGCGCAGTATGCGCAGCTGATCGCCCGACGGGTCCGCGAGGCGCGGGTGTATTCCGAGGTGATCCCGCACACCGCCAGCGTCGAGGAGATCAAGGCGCGCGACCCTCAGGCCATCGTGCTCTCCGGAGGGCCTGCGAGTGTCTACGAGGACGGCGCCCCGCAACTGAACGCGGAGCTGTTCGACCTCGACGTTCCGGTGTTCGGAATCTGCTACGGGTTTCAGGCGATGGCGCAGGTGCTCGGCGGTACCGTCGCGCGGACGGGAACCCGTGAATACGGCCGTACGGAGCTGAAAGTCACTGGGGGAGAGCTTCATTCGGACCTGCCGGCTACCCAGCCGGTATGGATGAGTCACGGCGACGCGGTCACCGAGGCGCCCGACGGCTTCGAGGTGGTGGCCGCCAGCAGCGGTGCGCCGGTCGCGGCGTTCGAGCATCGCGGCCGCCGGCTGGCGGGTGTGCAGTACCACCCGGAGGTGATGCACACCCCGCACGGCCAGCAGGTGCTAAGCCGCTTCCTGCACGAGTTCGCGGGGATCGACTCGACATGGACGCCTGCCAACATCGCCGACGCGCTCGTCGAGCAGGTCCGCGAGCAGATCGGTGAGGGGCGGGCGATCTGCGGGCTGTCAGGTGGCGTGGACTCCGCGGTCGCCGCGGCGCTTGTGCAACGCGCCGTCGGGGACCGGTTGACCTGTGTGTTCGTCGACCACGGCTTGCTGCGGGCGGGGGAGCGGGCCCAGGTGCAGCGCGACTTCGTCGCCGCCACGCACGCCAACCTGGTCACCGTCGACGTCGCCGACCGGTTCCTCGAGGCGTTGTCCGGCGTGACGAATCCCGAAGGCAAGCGCAAGATCATCGGACGGGAGTTCATCCGGGCTTTCGAAGGGGCTGTGCGGGGGCTTGTCGAGGGCGGCGGTCCAGATGTCGATTTCCTGGTGCAGGGCACGTTGTATCCCGACGTCGTCGAGTCCGGCGGAGGTTCGGGTACCGCGAACATCAAGAGCCACCACAACGTGGGAGGCCTGCCCGACGACCTGAAGTTCAAGCTCGTCGAGCCGTTGCGGTTGCTGTTCAAAGACGAGGTCCGGGCGGTGGGCCGCGAGCTCGGTCTGCCCGAGGAAATCGTTGCGCGTCAGCCTTTTCCGGGGCCGGGGCTGGGTATCCGGATCGTCGGCGAGGTCACTGCCGCACGGCTGGAGACGCTGCGTCGCGCCGATGCGATCGCGCGCGAGGAACTGACCTCCGCCGGGCTCGACAACCAGATCTGGCAGTGCCCCGTCGTCCTGCTCGCCGACATCCGTTCGGTGGGTGTGCAAGGTGATGGCCGGACCTATGGGCATCCGATCGTGCTGCGCCCGGTCTCCAGCGAGGACGCGATGACCGCCGACTGGACGCGCGTGCCGTACGAAGTCCTCGAACGTATCTCGACCCGCATCACCAACGAGGTGGCGGAGGTCAACCGGGTGGTGCTGGACGTGACGAGCAAGCCGCCCGGCACCATCGAGTGGGAGTAGTTCTCCCCTTCTGAAGACCGCCTGAACCGCTTGACGCTGTCGGTGGGTGGGTGTTTACTCGCTATATCGAACAAATGTTCGAAAAACCAGTGAGACAGACGATGCGAGAGGTGCTGTTGTGACAGCCGCCGTGAGCCTGGATCAGCGTCAGCTTACCCGCGCTGAACAGGTGGAACACCTGCGTCGCAAGATTGCGGCGGTGTCCAGCAAGGTGGGCGGCAGCCGTCGTGGAGCGGCGTCGACGAGCGAGCCGCTTCCGGACTCGGAAACTTTGCTGCCGATGCCCGAATCGCTGGACGGGCTGCTTCCGGCGTCGTTGCCGCGCGGGACGGTGGCGGTGGTCTCGGGGGCCAGGTCGCTGCCGCTGAGCATGGTCGCGGCGGTGACGGCGGAGGGTGGGCACGCCGCGATCGTCGGCCAACCCGACGTCGGTCTGCTGGCGGCCGTGGAGATGGGCGCCGACCTGAGCCGGATCGCAGTCATCCCCGAACCGGGCGCCGATCCGGTCGAGGTCGCGGCCGTGCTGATGGACGGTATGGATCTGGTGGTGCTCGGCCTGGGCGGGCGGTCGGTGCCGGCCACCCGCGCGCGGGCAGTGGTGGCCCGGGCCCGCCAGAAGGGCTGCACGCTGCTGGTCACCGGTGGCGACTGGCAGGGTGCGTCGGCCCGGTTGGAGGCCTCGGTATGCGGCTATGAGATCACCGGGCAGGGGCGACCGGGCTTCGGCCGCATCGGCCGGGTCCGGCTGGCCACCCGGGCATGGGGGCGGTCGTTCGGTTCCGTCCGCGCGGTAGGCGGATGAGTGGCCCGCTCTTCCCGCGACTCGTCACGGTCGCGCGTTCTGGCCATCTGGTGCATGGACTGGCCGGCCGTCGCCGCGGCGGCCGCAGCCGACCTGCCGCCGACCGCCCCGATCGCGGTGACGCTGGCCAACCGGGTCATCGCCTGTTCGGCATCGGCCCGATCGGCGGGAGTGCGACGCGGGCTGCGTCGCCGGGAAGCCCAAGCCCGGTGCCCGGAACTGCATGTGGTCACCGCCGATCCGGCGCGCGATGCCCGCCACTTCGAAAACGTCACGATCGCGGTGGACGACTTGGTACCACGTGCCGAAGTGTTGCGGCCGGGCCTGCTGGTGCTGCCGGTCCGGGGCGCGGCCCGCTACTTCGGGTCCGAACAGGCCGCCGCTGAGCGGTTGGTCGACGCGGTGGCCGCCGCCGGCGCCGAATGTCAGGTGGGAGTCGCCGACCAGTTGCCCACTGCGGTCTTCGCCGCGCGGGCGGGGCGGATCGTCGAGCCCGGACAGGATGCGCTGTTCCTGTCGGCGCTGTCGATCCGCCAGTTGGCCACCGAGCCCAGCCTGGCCGCCCCCGGCCGGGAAGACCTGGCGGACCTGCTGTGGCGCATGGGGATTCGCAACATCGGACAGTTCGCCGCGCTGTCCCGCAGCGATGTGGCCTCGCGGTTCGGGGCCGACGCGGTGGCCGCGCACCAATTCGCCTGCGGCGAGCCCACCCGTGGTCCGTCAGGCCGGGATCCCGATCCCGACCTCGACGCCGTCATGGACTGCGATCCGCCGATCGACCGGGTGGACGCCGCCGCTTTCGCCGGACGGTCGCTGGCCGCCGACCTGCACCGCACCCTGGCCGCGTCCGGTGTGGGATGCACCCGACTGGCCATCCATGCCCGCACCGCCAATGGTGAAGAGCTGGAACGAGTTTGGCGTTGTGCCGAACCGCTGACCGAGGATGCCACCGCCGACCGGGTGCGCTGGCAGCTTGACGGCTGGCTGAACAGGCGCAACCCCAACGACCGGCCCACCGCGCCCATCACGGTGATCCGGTTGCGCCCGGTGGAGGTGGTGTCGGCCGAGGCGCTGCAGCTGCCACTGTGGGGCGGAGTGGGTGAAGAGGATCGACTGCGCGCCCGTCGTGCGCTGGTGCGCGTGCAGGGTCTGCTGGGGCCGGAGGCGGTGCAGGTCCCGGTGCTCAGCGGCGGTCGAGGCCCTGCCGAGCGCATCACGTTCACCCCGCTGGGGGATGAGCAGGTGCCGCGGGCCGATCCGTGTCAGCCGTGGCCGGGCCAGCTGCCCGAACCGTCGCCGACCGTGCTGCTCGACGATCCGGTCGAGTTGTTCGACGCCGACGGCCGTCCGGTGCGGGTGACCGCTCGTGGCCTGTTCTCCACCGATCCCGCGCGGTTGGACGCGCCGGGCAAGGCCGTCAAGGCGGGCAGATTGACCTGGTGGGCAGGACCATGGCCGGTCGACGAACGATGGTGGGATCCGGAAGGCCGCAAAGCCGGCCGCACCGCCCGCGCACAGGTGTTGCTCGACGACGAGTCCTCACGCGAAGCCCGACCGGGGCAGGCCTTGCTGCTGTGCTACCGGCAGCGACGGTGGTACGTCGAAGGGATTTATGAATGACGACCGCGCGATGGGGTACCCGTGCGTCGATGACCGCCATACCGCCCGACCCAGAACCGTCCAACACGCCGGACCTCGAACCCGGTGGCGGAGTGCCGCCGGGGTCGACGCCGCCCGACTCCGACCAGATCTCCGGTGTGGGCGCCGTCGAGTCCCGGCCGCGGCACCGGTGGACACCGACAGCCGTCGTCAGCGTCATCGCGCTCGCGATCTTTCTGCTGTTGTTCCTGGCGGTCGTGGTCTCGGTGATCCTCTAACCGTTCAGCGCTCGCGCGAGCGCGCCGACGCGGGCGATGAACCGGTCGAAGAACGCTCCCGGGTCGACGTCAACACCGATGAGCGCGTTGGGTTCCCGGCCCCACCGGTTGCTCCAGTCGGCGATGGTCATGCCGCGGGTCAGTGTGCCCGTCAACTCGACGTCGACGGTGGTCGGCCGGTAGGTGACGAGGTCGGGGTCCAGCGCCACCGCCGCGGCCAGCGGGTCGTGCAGATGCGCCAGATAACCCTCGCCCTGGTCGAAATGGAACTCGAAGTAGAACCGCATCGCGTCCTCCAGCACCGCGATCAGCGGGTTGTCCGACGCCGACCGGGTGCCGCGGTCGTCGGACACGCTCATCGCCACCGACTCCGCTCCGGCCTCCTCCGCGAGCCGGTTCAACAGGGCGGGTGTCATCGCGATGTGTTCGGTCAGGTTCAGCCCCAACACGATTGGGAGGTGCGAGGGTTTCTCGGCTCCCCACGCGGCCGTCCACTCGGTGAACACCTCGGCGGCGGCTTCCGGGTCCACGCTGATGTTCCATTCGGCGACCGGGGTCGTGTTACCGCGGTAGTCGAACGCGCCGCCCATGATGACCAGCCGGCGCAGCAGCGTGGGAAGGGCGGGTTCGGCGCGAAGCGCCAGCGCGAGATTGGTCAGTGGGCCGACGGCGATCGCGATCAGATCGCCGGGATGGGCGTGAGCGGCACGCACCCACGCCTCGGCAGCGTCGTACTCGGTGAGCCGGCGCTCGGAGGCGGGTAACTGCGCGTACCCCATCCCCTCAGGACCGTGGGTGTCCTCTGCGGTGCGCAGCGGCGAGCTGACGGGCTGCTCGGACCCTTTCGACACGGGGATGTCCGGCATCCTGCACATGTCCAACAGACCGAGGTTGTTGCGACAAACCTGTTGTACCGGAACATTTCCCGCTGTCGATGCGATACCGACCACCTCGGCGTCGTCACTGGCGAACAGGTATGCCAACGCCATCGCGTCGTCAACGCCGGTGTCGACGTCGACGAAGACTGGCTGTTTCACCTGGCCAACGATAGGGACAGGCGGTTACCAGTGCACACCCGGTACCAGGCGCACCGCGGACTTCACCGGCCGCGGAACTCGCACGGTGCGGACGGGTCGCTTCGGGCGACGCGTGGTGAGCGAGGCCGACGGGGCTGTCGGCACGCCGCGGGCCGCAGCCGAATCCGGATACCCGAGGTAGAGCTGGTGAAGGATCCGCCGCGAGAGTTTCGGCGTGAAGTAGTTGCCGAAGTCGGCGAGCGTGCCCAGCGGGGTGTCGATCCTGGCCGGCTTGTCGATCAGCGCGCGCACCACCATCGCCGCGGCGTGCTCGTCGCTGATGGCCGGAACCGGATTGAGCCGGCGCGACGGCACGATCATCGGCGTACGCACCAACGGCATATGGATGGTGGTGAATGTGATGTGGTCGGACAGCGTCTCGGTCGCGACAACATCGGCGAACGCGTCGAGCGCGGCCTTCGTCGGAAGGTAGGAACTGTATTTCGGGTTGCGCGCCTGCACACCGGCGCTGGACACGTTGACGACGTGGCCGAATCGCCGCTCACGCCAATGCGGGAGCAGCGCAAGGACCATCCGCACCGCGCCGAAGTAGTTGACGGCCATCACCCGCTCATAGTCGTGCAGGCGGTCGGTGGAGGCGATCACCGAGCGGCGAATCGATCGGCCCGCGTTGTTCACCAAGTAATCGACGTGGCCGAACCGGCCCAGGATGTCCTTGACGGTGCTCTCTACCGATGTCGAGTCGGTGACGTCGCAGGTGAACGCATGCGCCTGACCGCCGTCGGCCCGGATTTCGGCCACGAGGTCGTCGAGGGCATCGGCGTTGCGCGCCAACGCGAATACTGTCGCGCCACGTTCGGCGATCGCCAGGGACGAAGCCCGGCCGATCCCGCTCGATGCGCCGGTGACGATCACGTGCCTGCCGACCAGCGGGCCGCGGGGATGGTCGCGACGCGCCCGGTCGGGATCAAGATGTTCGGCCCAGTAGCGCCACAGGGCAGGCGCGTAGTCGGCGAAGTCGGGAACCGTGATTCCCGTGCCGCGCAACGCTTCCGAGGCGCGGTCGGCAGTGAACGTCGGCATCAGCCCGACTACGTCGAGGATCTCGGCGGACAGGCCGATCTGGGTGAGCGCCATATTGCGGATCACCTTGGCGCGGCCGGAGGCCCTCAGGAACGGTGTCGCGGTGGAGCGGGGCAGGGACGCCCGCAGCGGCGGAAGCCCTGCCGTCTTCGCCACACCACGGTAGATTCCGTGCAATCCAACGGATTTCGGTGCGGTCAGATGGAACGTCTCGTCGTCTCGGTCGGGCAGGTGCACCAGCGCGACGAGCGCGTCGGCCACGTAGTCGACCGGGACGAGGTTGGTGCGGCCGGCCTCGGGCAGGGCGATCGGCGCGATCGACGGTAGCTTGGCCAATTTCGCGAGCACCGGGAAGAGGTAGTACGGGCCGTCGACCTTGTCCATCTCGCCGGTGTTCGAATCGCCCACGACGACGGCAGGCCGGTACACGCGGTACCGCAAACCGGGGGTTGTGCGGACAATCTGCTCGGCCTCGAACTTGGTGCGGTGATACGGCGTGGGCAGGTCCTGGCCGACGTCGAAGTCGTCCTCGGTGAACTCGCCGCGGAACGTGCCTGCGACCGCGATCGACGACACATGGTGCAGCGTCGCGTCGAGCCGCAAGGTCAGGTCGACCACCGTGCGGGTGCCGTCGACGTTGGCCGCACGTTGATCGGCGTCGGAGGCGGTGATGTCGTAGACCGCGCCGCAGTGCACGACGTGATCGACGGAGCCGATGTCGGTGACGTCGTTGGGCGTGAGTCCAAGGTGCGGTTCGCCGAGGTCGCCGATCAGGGGTTTCACGCGTTCACTCCAGGTCGTGGCCAATCGCTCGAACCGCGACAGCGAAGTGCGTCTGACGAGCACCAGCACCTCGGCGTCGCTGCTGTGGGCCAACAACCGCGTCACGACCCGTCGGCCGATAAACCCGGTACCGCCGGTAACGACATAGCGCATGCGAGCAATCGTGGACCCCCGCGGGCGAGACGTCAATGCGGATATCGTTCGAGGTATGCCTCTCGACCCCAACGCCATCGGCGCCAAGACCGACCCGCATCTGTTCGAATGGACCGACCGCGACACGTTGCTGTACGCGCTGGGCGTCGGCGCGGGCACCGCTGATCTGGCATTCACCACCGAGAACAGTCACGGCATCGAACAACAGGTGCTGCCGACCTATGCGGTGATCGCCTGCCTGCCGTTCGCGGCGGTCGGCCTGGTCGGCTCGTTCAACTTCGCGATGCTGCTGCACGGGTCGCAGGGGATCCGGCTGCACGAACCGCTGAAACCGGCGGGCAAGCTCAGCGTCGTAGCCGAGGTCGCCGACATCCAGGACAAGGGTGAGGGCAAGAACGGGATCGTCATGCTCAAGGCGACGGGTACCGACCCCGACACGTCGAACGTCGTCGCTGAGACCTTCACCACCGCCGTCATCCGCGGTGAGGGCGGCTTCGGTGGGCAACCGGGGCAGCGGCCCGCCGCTCCGGAGATACCCGACCGCGAGCCCGACGCACGAATTGCCTTGCCCACGCGCGAAGATCAAGCGTTGATCTACAGGTTGTCGGGTGATCGCAACCCGCTGCACAGCGATCCGTGGTTTGCGCGGGAACTCGCCGGGTTCCCGAAGCCGATCCTGCACGGACTGTGCAGCTACGGCGTGGCGGGTCGGGCGCTGGTCGCTGAACTCGGTGGCGGCGACGCGACGAAGGTCAGCGCGATCGACGCCCGGTTCACTTCGCCGGTGTTCCCGGGGGAGACGCTGACCACCTCGATCTGGCGGACCGAGGCTGGTCGCGCGGTGTTCCGCACGGAGGCGGCCGAACCCGACGGGTCGAACTCGCGGCTCGTTCTCGAGGACGGTGCTGCCGAGTATCGCGACTGACGCGCATTTGGTCGATCCACGGGCGTGCGCCGCTTCAGATTGAAAGGATGACCGACCATGAGGCTCGTCGTTGGATATCTGGCCACGCCCGGCGGCGCGGATGCGCTGGCGCTCGGCGTGCGGTTCGCCCGAACGCTCGGCGCCGACCTCGACCTGTGCATGGTGCTGCCGCCGGACCGGGTGACGCCGTCGATCAAGCCGGTCGGCGACTTCGAGAAGCACCTCGTCGCGCAGGCCGAACAGTGGTTGGAGGAGGCTCGCGCCTCGGTGCCCGACGACATCATCGTGCGCAGCCACGTCCGCGTCGACGACTCGCCCGCTGATGCGCTGATCCAGGAAGCGGCGCGCGTCGAGGCCGACATGATCGTCGTCGGCGGATCGGGTGGCCTCGTCGCCAGCTACTCCCTGGGATCGACGGTCAACGCGCTGTTGCACTCGGCTCCGCTACCGGTGGCCGTGGCACCCCGGGGTACGAGGCATTCGCCCGTCGACCGCACACGCGAAGTGACATGTGCGATTGGCGAGCGCGAAGGCGCAGATGTGTTGTTGGACATCGCTGTTCAATACAGTCGGGTGGCGGGCGCGCCGCTGCGTCTGGTTTCCCTGGTGGCCCTGGACCCCACGTTCGGGACGCTGCGCGGTGACGGTGACGCGGTACGGGAGCATGGTCTCGCTCATGCGCGCCACGTCCTTGAGTTGGCGAAATCCGAGCTGCCGCAGGATTTCCCGGTGACCTCGATGATCGTAGAAGGTCGGACGATCGAGGAGGCGGTTGGCAAGCTGGACTGGCAAGACGGAGACCTGATCATGGTCGGGTCGAGCCGGCTCAGCGCGCCACGGCGACTGTTCCTCGGATCGAAGGCAGCCAAGATGTTGCGGGTGCTCGATGTCCCCATGGTGGTGGTGCCGCGTGAACAACTCGGCCCCGACGACTTGCCCTAGAACGGTGGTGGCTTGTTGCGCTCGTCGGCGTAGGGCTGGTTGCGCTGACGCTCCGCTTCGATGGCCGCAATGCGGCTCTGCTCGCGGGTTCGCTTGCGGCGGGGCATCTTCAAGCACCGAACCGCGTCGTCGAGTAGGTCGACGCTGGGGTCGACGACCGCGGGGGCGGTCGGCCGGCACAGCGACGGGAACAGCAGCCTGCTGCCGGGATGGGTCGTGTACTTCTGCCCGGTGGGTGAGAGCCAATCCACGGTGCCGTCCGGATGCTGTCGGTCCCGCCATCCTAGGAACGTCTTACAGAGATGATGAGTTCGGCACAGGCATTTGAGGTTTGACGCCTGTGTGGCACCCCGTGGATGGGGGATGGTGTGGTCGATGTCGCACTGGGTGGCCGGCTTGTCGCAGTTC
Organism: Mycolicibacterium flavescens; assembly: GCA_900637135.1. NCBI lineage: Bacteria > Bacillati > Actinomycetota > Actinomycetes > Mycobacteriales > Mycobacteriaceae > Mycobacterium > Mycolicibacterium flavescens. Next base: position 4,106,668 of record LR134353.1, on the reverse strand, counting down.
GGGAAACGACAGGTTAGATCGCGGCAGCGGACGAACCATGCCAGTGCCGCCGAGGGAATACGCCGCTTCTCCGGAGGCGCATCCCCGGGATGTCTCACGGGTCGACGCCTGGCGACGGCCAGCTTGGCGGCCACGATCGGTGCCGGCACCAGTCGGCGACCCATCACGTAGCCCGGCCCCGTCGCGGCAGGACCGAGCAGCGTGGGATCGTCGGGCTCGACCGCCTCGACTGGCTTATCCCCGTCCAATTCGGCTGGGGTCTCATCATTTAGCGTGTCCTCGCTCGCCACGACGTGCACCACCACATTGCTGGCTGTGAGACCCGCGGCGGGGCACTCGTTCGAACCGCACGCACACGGCAGCGCTTTGGCGCCGCTGACCGCCGCGGCCAGAGCGTCGCCGCGGCGCTGCTCTTGAGTGCGGGGATCGTTTTCGCACACCGTCGCGGCGAAAGCATCGAGGCGTTGGTCGATCAACTCGCCGTCGTGGGCGTAAACCGTCGCCTCGATGTAGGCAACACCCGTGCCGTTGCCGCTGTCCCTGACGTCGACGTAGCGGCTGCGCGAGCTGTTTTCGGCGCGGCGCACCGCAGCGGGATCGAAGCGGTCGACCCAGTAGTCGATCTTGGTGTGCAACTTCATCAACGACAGCGTCGTCCACTCCTCGACGTTCCCGGCGATTGCGGCGTCGACTCCAGCCAGCGCGTCGCCGTCTTGGACCAAACGGGTACGCGACACGATTGCGGCGACCTCGCGGTACGAGATGGCGCCGGTCATGAACACCGCGTTGACGCCGGGGAAGCGGTCACGCAGGGCGACCGCGATCGCCAGCTGGGACGCGGCTAATCCCAGCGACAGATGCTGGGTTGGGGCGATCTCGGCGGCGACGGCAGCGTAGTTGTCCAGGATCCATTGGTCGCGCTCGGCCGAGCCGTCGGCGGCGTACATCCGATCCAACACATCGGCCGCCGCCGAGAGCCGGCGCGCGCAGGCGGCGTTCTCGATGCGCGCCCACGCACCGGCCGCTCCGGCACCGCTAGTGCCGTCGGCCGCTTGGACCAGCTGTTCGAACATACTAGCGAATTTAGCCACGGGGGCAGACGCGGATCGGCCGCCGGCGCACTCCGTCGCCCAACCTGTGGATGAATCTGGTCTTGGGGATAACGCGCGCTCGCAAGACTTGCGCGTAGGTGGATTCGTTGCCTCACGTAACCGGGCGCGCTGCGCCAACGTCAACCCGATCCGCTAGGCGTACGCGCGCATTTCTGATGAGTCAACGCGGTATCGAACGAAGGCAGCTGTTCGAACACAAGTTCGATACACTGCAACCATGGGCTGGCATACCGGACCGCCGAGCTGGGTGGAGATGGAGCGGGTGCTCAACGGCAAACCGCGTCGCGCCGGCGCTTGGCCCATCGACGAGCAGATCGGCGACGGCGGCGACAGCCCGGCCTGGTCCAGTAGGCGAGGGGAGTACCAGCCACTCGACGTCGAGCGACCCACGTCGACGGTTCCCTACGCCGAACTGCACGCGCATTCGGCTTACAGCTTCCTCGACGGCGCCAGCACGCCGGAGGAACTGGTCGAGGAGGCGGCCCGACTGGACCTGCGGGCGATCGCGCTGACCGACCACGACGGCCTCTACGGCGTGGTGCGCTTCGCCGAAGCCGCCAGAGAACTGGAGATGTCGACGGTCTTCGGCGCCGAACTGTCCCTCGGCGGGGGCAACCGGACCGAAGACCCCGATCCGCCCGGCCCGCACTTGCTGGTGCTCGCGCGCGGTCCCGAGGGCTACCGGCGGTTGTCACGCGAACTCGCCAAGGCGCACCTGGCCGGCGGTGAGAAGGGCAAGCTGCACTACGACTACGACGCGCTGACCGAGGCCGCAGGCGGACACTGGCACATCCTCACCGGCTGCCGTAAAGGACATGTCCGACAGGCGCTTTCAAAAGGCGGTCCGCAGGCCGCCGCCACCGCGCTGGCTGACCTGGTTGACCGCTTCGGCCGCGACCGGGTCAGCGTCGAGCTCACCCACCACGGGCACCCCTGCGACGACGAACGCAACGCCGCCCTCGCCGAGCTCGCGCCCCGGTTCGGTCTGAGCGTGGTCGCCACCACCGCCGCACATTTCGCCGAACCGTCACGGGGTCGGCTGGCCATGGCGATGGGGGCGATCCGCGCCCGGCATTCGATGGACGAGGCCGCCGGTTACCTTGCCCCGCTGGGCGGTTCGCATCTGCGGTCGGGTGAGGAGATGGCCCGGCTGTTCGCCGACCGGCCTGAGGTGGTGACGGCCGCGGCCGACCTCGGTGAGCAGTGCGCGTTCGGACTTGCGCTGATCGCACCGCAGTTACCGCCGTTCGACGTCCCCGACGGCCACACCGAGGACAGCTGGCTGCGTCATCTGGTGATGGAGGGCGCGCACCGGAGATACGGCCCACCGCAACGGGCGCCGCGCGCATACGCGCAGATCGAACATGAGCTGAAAGTCATTGAGCAGCTGACCTTTCCCGGGTACTTCCTGGTGGTCCACGACATCACCCGGTTCTGCAGGGAGAACGGCATCCTGGCCCAGGGCAGGGGATCGGCGGCCAATTCCGCGGTCTGCTACGCGCTCGGCGTCACCAACGTGGACCCGGTCGCCAACGAATTGCTGTTCGAACGCTTCCTGTCCCCGGCGCGCGACGGCCCACCCGACATCGACATCGATATCGAATCGGACCTGCGGGAGAAGGCTATTCAGTACGTCTACGACCGCTACGGCCGCGACTACGCCGCGCAGGTCGCCAACGTCATCACCTACCGGGGTCGCAGCGCGGTACGCGACATGGCCCGCGCACTGGGCTTCTCGCAAGGTCAGCAGGACGCCTGGAGCAAGCAGCTCGGCCAGTGGGGCAACCTCGCCGAGGCGCCGCACACTGAAGACATTCCCGAGCAGGTCATCGATCTGGCCAAGCAGATCTCCAACCTGCCCCGCCACATGGGCATCCACTCCGGCGGCATGGTCATCTGCGATCGGCCCATCGCCGACGTGTGCCCGGTCGAATGGGCGCGGATGGAGAACCGCAGCGTCCTGCAGTGGGACAAAGACGATTGCGCGGCAATAGGTTTGGTGAAGTTCGACATGCTTGGCCTCGGCATGCTCTCGGCGCTGCACTATTGCATCGACCTGGTGCGCGAGCACAAGGGTATCGACGTCGACCTGGCGAAACTGGACCTGTCCGAGCCCGCCGTGTACGAGATGCTGCAGAAAGCGGACTCCGTCGGGGTGTTCCAGGTGGAGTCGCGCGCCCAGATGGCCACCCTGCCGCGGCTCAAGCCTCGCGTGTTCTACGACCTGGTCGTCGAGGTGGCGCTGATCCGGCCCGGTCCCATCCAGGGCGGGTCGGTGCATCCGTACATCAAGCGTCGCAACGGCGAAGAGCCCGTCACCTACGACCACCCGTCGATGGAGCCGGCGTTGCACAAGACGCTGGGGGTGCCGCTGTTCCAGGAACAGCTCATGCAGCTGGCGGTGGACTGCGCGGGTTTCACCGCCGCCGAGTCCGACCAGCTGCGCCGCGCGATGGGATCCAAGCGGTCGACCGAACGGATGCGCCGACTGCGGAGCAGGTTCTACGACGGTATGCGCCAGCGCCACGGCATCACCGGCGAAGTCGCCGACCGCATCTACGAGAAACTGGAGGCCTTCGCGAACTTCGGTTTCCCCGAAAGTCATTCGCTCAGCTTCGCGTCGCTGGTGTTTTACTCCTCGTGGTTCAAACTGCATCACCCCGCCGCGTTCTGCGCCGCGCTGCTGCGCGCGCAGCCAATGGGCTTCTACTCACCGCAGACCCTGGTGGCCGACGCCCGCCGGCACGGTGTCACCGTGCGCGGACCGGACGTCAACGCCAGCCTGGCGCACGCGACTTTGGAAGACGCCGGGAACGCGGTCAGATTGGGCCTGGGGGCGGTTCGGCACATCGGCGACGAACTGGCCGAGCAGCTCGTCGAGGAGCGAAAGACCAACGGCGCGTTCACTTCCCTGTTGGATCTGACGCAGCGAGTGCAGCTGTCCGTGCCGCAGACCGAGGCGCTGGCCACCGCCGGGGCCCTGAGCTGCTTCGACATCGCCCGACGCGAAGGGTTGTGGGCGGCGGGCGCGGCCGCCAGCCAACGAGCCGACCGGCTGCCGGGTGTGGGCGCCTCGTCGCACATTCCCTCGCTGCCGGGTATGACCGAACTCGAGTTGGCTGCCTCCGACGTGTGGGCGACCGGTGTCTCACCGGACAGTTATCCGACGCAGTTCCTCCGAGAAGATCTCGACGACCTCGGTGTCATCCCGGCGGGAAGCCTGCTCGACGTGCCGGACGGCACCCGCGTGCTGGTGGCCGGGGCGGTGACGCACCGGCAGCGGCCGGCGACCGCACAAGGGGCCACCTTCCTCAACCTCGAGGACGAGACCGGAATGGTCAACGTCATCTGCTCGCGCGGGGTGTGGGCGCGACACCGCAAGCTGGCGCAAACGGCTCCGGCACTGCTGATCCGCGGTCAGGTGCAGAACGCGACCGGCGCCGTCACCGTCGTCGCCGAGCGGATGGGCAAGCTCACCTTGGCGATCGGCTCGAAGTCTCGCGACTTCCGCTAGCCCGCTACGGTTGAGCGGTGCGGCGACCCGTCTACCTCCCCGTCGGTGCGGGCACCGCACTGATCGCCTGCTGCTACGGCTTCGGGCGGTTCTCCTACGGACTGTTCGGCCCGGTGTTCGGCGAGACCTTCCGCCTGAGCCCCACCATCGCCGGCGTGATCGGTGCGGGCAGCTACATCGGCTACTGCGCGGCGATCACCGCCAGCCTGCTGCTGACCGACCGCATCGGCCCGCGACGGGTCGCGGTCACCGCCGGAGTCGTTGCCACGCTGGGGATCTCCATCATCGCGCTCGCGCCCTCGGCGTGGGTGCTCGCAGTAGGTGTGCTGGTCGCCGGCTGTAGCACCGGCATCGTCTCGCCGCCGCTGGCCGCCGCGGTCGCCCAACACGTGCCGCCGGCCACGGCGGACCGTGCGCAGACCGTGGTCAACGGCGGAACGGGCATCGGTGTGGTGCTGTCGGCACCGATCGCGCTGCTGTTGCTGAGCCACTGGCGCGCGGCGTGGGTGGTGTACGCGTTGGTCTCGGCGGCGGTGACCGTCTGGGTGTTCCTCGCCGTGCCGGCCAACTCGCAGCGCGCCGCGAAACGGGTCGATCCGCTCTGGCGCACAGGCACTTTCGGCTTGCTGCTGGCATCCTTGCTGACGGGCGTCGGCAGCGTCGCGGTGTGGACCTTCGGCCGCGACCTGATCACCACCGTCGGCGGGGCGGACGCCACCCGCTCGTCGTTGCTGTGGATCGTCATCGGCGCGGCGGGCATCGCCGGGGCGCTCGCCGGTGATGTGGTGCAGCGGATCGGACTGCAGTGGGCCTGGGTGGGCGCGACCGTCGCGATGGCCTCGGCGACGGCGCTGCTGGCGGCCGCCCCGTGGAACCTCGGCGTCATGATCGCGGCCGCCACGCTGTTCGGCGGGGCCTACATCGCGTTGACGGGTTTGGCCCTGCTGTGGAGCGCCCGCCTCTATCCCGACAGCACCTCATCCGGGGTCGGCCTGTCGTTCTTCACGCTCGCGGCCGGACAAGCCCTGGGGGCGCCCGTGGCCGGTGCGCTCATCGACCTGGCCGGTGGACGGGCCGCGTTCCTGGCGATCGCCGCGGTCGGCCTGTGTGCGCTTGCGGTGCGGCCCGTGAAAACAGCGCCGGTGCCCGCAGCGCGCTAACCCTCGGTGGGCGTGGTCCAGACCTTGTCGACGCTGATCCTCAGCCGCGTGTCGTAGGCGGCGAGAAACTCGTCGCTGAAACCGAGGCTGGCCGCCAACTCGTCGTATTTCGCGCGATACCGCTCGTCGTGCAGCGGATTCGCGCCCTCGGCATCGACGGTCGCGGGTCCGCCGACGACGATGATCCCGCTGCCGTTTCCATCGGAGTCCAGATTGAGGCTGACCCGTGGATGCGCCCGTATATGCCTGACTTTCGCGGCACTCGGTTCGGTGTAGACGAGCACGTCAGTCCCGTCGAAGTAGAACCACACCAATCTCGGGACGGGTTGTCCGGACTTGGCCACCGTGGTCAACCAGCCGTGCTTGTCCGACGAGAGCCGGTCGATGACTTCCTGGGTGAATTTGACTGCCATGAAGCGAATGTAGTCTCGAAAAATGACCTTGAACCTCTCCGCCGACGAAGTCCTCACCACCACCCGTTCGGTGCGCAAGCGGCTCGATTTCGAGAAGCCGGTGCCGCGTGAGGTGTTGCTGGAGTGCCTCGAGCTCGCCATCCAGGCGCCGACCGGATCGAACAGTCAAGCGTGGCAGTGGGTGTTCGTCGACGACGCCGAGAAGAAGACGGCGCTCGCCGAGATTTATCGCAACAGCTGGAAGTTGTACCGCACGATGCCCGAACCCGAATACGCCGAGGGCGACAGCCGCGGGGAGCGGCGCCAGGCCGTGGTGTCGTCGGCCGAATACCTCGCCGAGAACATGGAAAAGGCGCCCTGGCTGCTGATCCCGTGCCTCGAGGGACGATGCGACGGTGTGCCCGGCGCCGTCAGCGCCAGCTTCTGGGGTTCACTGTTGCCCGCCGCGTGGAGCTACATGCTGGCGTTGCGCACGCGCGGTCTGGGCTCGGCGTGGACGACGCTGCACCTGTTGGGTGAGGGCGAGAAGCAGGCCGCCGACGTCCTGGGCATCCCGCACGACCAGTACAGCCAAGGCGGGCTGTTCCCGATCGCTTACACCAAGGGCACCGACTTCCGCCCGGCCAAGCGCCTGCCCGTCGAGCAGATCGCGCACTTCAACTCCTGGTGATGCTCAGGTCGCGCCGCTGAATCCGTGCTGGCGCCACGCCTCGTACACCGCGACGGCCGCCGCGTTCGACAGGTTCAGCGAGCGCCTTCCGGCCAGCATCGGAATCCGCACCTGCGCGGTGATGTGCGGGTCGGCCAGCGTCGCCTCGTCGAGGCCGGAGGGTTCGGGACCGAACATCAGCACGTCACCCGGCCGGTACTCGATGTCGGTGAACGACGTCGTCGCGTGGGCGGTGAACGCATAGACCCGCTCGGGCGCCATCGCGGACCATGCCGCGGCCAGATCGGGATGGACGGTCACCGACGCCAGGTCGTGATAGTCCAGGCCGGCCCGCCGCAACTTCGGCTCGGACAGGTCGAAGCCCAACGGTTCCACCAGGTGCAGTTCGCAGCCGGTGCCCGCCACCATCCGGATCGCGTTACCCGTGTTGGGCGCGATGCGCGGTGAGTAGAACATCAATCTGAACAACTGGCACCTCTGGGTGGAGAGCGCTTTCGGGGCGAAGGGATAATGCTCGCATGGTCGCGAAGAGCCTCTGGATGCAGAAGGTGGCGGCCGACCCCGGCCATTCCCACTGGTATATCGAGCGATTCCGCGCCATGGCGCGGGCCGGTGACGACCTGGCGGGTGAGGCGCGCCTGATCGACGCGATGGCTCCGCGCGGCGCCCACATCCTCGATGCGGGATGCGGACCCGGCCGCCTGGGTGGCTACCTCGCCGCCGCCGGTCACCGCGTCGTCGGCGTCGACGTCGACCCCGCGCTGATCGAGGCGGCCGAACAGGACCATCCGGGCCCACAGTGGCTCGTCGGCGACCTCGCCGAACTCGACCTGCCCGCACGGGGCATCACCGAGAAATTCGACGTCATCCTGTCGGCGGGCAACGTCATGACGTTCCTGGCGCCGAGCACCCGTGGCGAGGTGCTCACCCGGCTGCGCGCCCATCTCAAGGACGACGGGCGGGTGGTGATCGGCTTCGGCGCCGGTCGCGACTACGCGTTCGCCGACTTCTTCGACGACGCCTCGAACGCCAGTCTCGCGCCGGATCTGCTGTTGTCGACGTGGGATGTGCGGCCGTTCGCCGACGACTCCGACTTCCTCGTCGCGATCCTTCGCCCGGCGTAGGCGGGCGCTGCTGCCGGGGTTCACATCACGATCGGGTCCCGGTATTTGCTCGGTATCCTCACACCGCTTTTCACCTGCGGTTTTGAACTCTGTCTGTTCAGTAAGAATGGTGGATTCGGCCGCACATCGCTGGCATACTCGTCCAATTGCCAGGGCCGGAACAGGCCCGCCGGGGTGGGCAGATCAGTAGAAAATCAGTGGGAAGTCTCATGAATGACGCGCCATCGCTGACGATGAAGCCGCCGGCCCTGCGAACGGGCCTGCGCCGATGAGCGTGTTCTCCCCGCGCGAACCCGAGCCACCGGTCAAACGGCCGTCGCGGTGGGCCTTGTCCAACTGGCCGGTCCGGTGGAAAGTGCTCGCTATCGTCCTGGTGCCGTTGATCGTGGCCGCAACGTTCGCCGGCCTGCGCATCCACGGCGACGTGACCGCGGAGGCCGATCTACGCCGCGCCGCCGAACGCGCCGAAATGGTGCCCGCGATCGAGCGCTACATGGAGGCGTTGGAAGCGGCGATGCTGGCCACCTCGGCCGACGGTGACATGCAGGCCGCCCTGAGCCGATTCGACAGCAGCCGTCGTGAACTCCAGCTCCGGGTGGAGGCCACCGACGTGGCCCCGGACGTCCGCCAGGGCGTCACCACCATGATCGACGACGGTCAGGCGCTGATGGACAGGGTCACCTCGAACAGCGTCGGACTGCGCGACAGCATTCAGGCCTACGCGCTGCTGCTTCTGCCCGCCGAGGATGCGGTGACCGGCTCGGTCCGCGTCGACGACGAACGCATCCGCGCGGAGACCGTCGGGCTGGCCCGGGCGATCGGGGCGCGCGGCCAGATGACGATGCAGACGCTCGCGCTCACCCGCGGTGCCGAGTTGCCAGAGCCCGAGTTGCGGACCGCGGTGATCGCACTTGCCGGCACCGAGCCGTCGACATTGTTCGGCATGAGCCAGGTGCTCGGGGTGGGATCGCCCGAGGCCAAGACGCTGCAGGCCGAGTTCGTCAAGCGGATGGCGCTGATGACCGACCCGGCGGTGCCGCTGGTCAACAACCCCGAACTGCTGGGGTCGGTGGCCGCAACCGATCAGATCGCGTCCCAGATCATCGAGCGGACCACCGGGGCGGTCACGTCGGCCGTGCGGGATCGAGCCGACGCTCAGCGCACCACCTTGATCCGCGATGCGGTCATCGTCGGTGTGGCGATGCTGGTCGCGCTGATCATCGTGGTCCTGGTGGCGCGCACGCTGGTGCGACCGCTGCGGCGTCTGCGCGACAGCGCGCTCAAGGTCGCCCACGAAGACCTCGGCGCAGAAATCGAGCGGGTGCGTGCCGGTGGTGACGCCTCGCAGATCACCCCGATCCCGGTGCACACGACCGAGGAGGTGGGCCAGGTAGCCCATGCCGTGGATGAACTTCACGAGCAGGCCGTCTTCCTCGCCGCCGAACAGTCGCGGTTGCAGCTGCAGATCGGGGACATGTTCGAGACGCTCTCACGGCGCAGCCGCTCGCTGGTGGACCAGCAGTTGGCGTTGATCGACCGGCTGGAGCGCAACGAGGAGGACCCCGAGCGGCTCGAGAGCCTGTTCCGGCTGGACCATCTGGCCGCCCGGATGCGACGTAACGGCGCGAACCTTCTGGTGCTGTCCGGCGCGAGGGTTCCTCGCGAGCAGGCCGAGCCGGTTCCGGTCTCCGCGGTGATCAACGCCGCGGCCTCCGAGGTCGAGGACTACACCCGGGTCGTCACCGCGACCGTTCCCGACAGTGAGGTCGTCGGCGCCGTCGCCGGTGACCTGGTCCACCTGCTCGCCGAACTGCTCGACAACGCGCTGCGCTACTCGCCGCCGATCTCACAGGTGCGGGTGTCAGCCGTGCACACCGCCAACGGCGGACTGGTCATCGAGGTGAGTGACATCGGGCTCGGGATGACCGAGTCGGATCTGCGGGTGGCCAACTCCCGTCTGCAGTCGGGCGGACAGGTCGACCCCTACACCGCGCGGCACATGGGGTTGTTCGTCGTGGGTCGCCTCGCCGCGCAGCACGGGCTGGTGGTCCGGTTGCGGTCCACGATCGGTGGCGAGCCGGATTCGGGCACCACCGCGGGTGTGTACGTGCCGAGCGAGTTGTTGAGGCGACCCGGGGAGCCGCACCAGTTCAGCGAGCCCGAGTACGCCACGCCCGCCGACGCCCACTCGGGGATCGCGACGGCGCTGGCGCTCGACGAGCCGAGGCACGCCAATGGCCACTCTGATGCGCCGATTGGGGTCCTGCCGCAGCGCAACCCCGGCGCCAGCGGTATCGCGGCAACCCCGGATGAAGAAGTCGGGGAGCCGGAACCGGCCGGCCGGCCGACGGACACCTCGAGCTTCTTCGCGGCGCGGACCCAAGCGGCGGAAACGGCCGATGCCGACGACTCGATCTACCAGAGCATGCTCTCGGAGTGGCTGGTCGACCCGACCGAACTCGCCAACAGCGAGGACCTGAACTGGGAATCGGTCTGGGACCACGGCTGGTCGGCCGCAGCCGCCGCCGACGAGGCCCCGGTCACCGAAGTCACCGACGACGGGCTTCCGGTGCGCACCCCGGGTGCCCGCCTCGTGCCGGGCGCCGCACAGACCGGCGAGGTAGCATCGGCGGCTGAGTTCGGCGCGCAACCGGAAGCCTCGCAACGCGATCCTGACGCCGTTCGCGCCAGCATCAGCAGCCACTTCGGCGGGGTGCACGCCGGCCGCTCGCACGCACGAGAGACCAGAGGAACCGATACCGAATGACGTACCCGGCCCGTTCGACGCAGCGCGACTCGCTCGACTGGCTGGTCTCCAAATTCGCCCGCGAAGTGTCGGGGGTGACGCACGCGGTGCTGGTGTCCGCCGACGGGCTGCTGATAGCGGCCAGTGAGCACATCCCGACCGAGCGGGCCGACCAACTCGCGGCCGTGGCGTCCGGACTGGCCAGCCTGTCCACGGGTGCAGCGCAACTCTTCGACGGTGGCCACGTGCTGCAGTCGGTGGTCGAGATGGAGAACGGCTACCTGCTGTTGATGCGCGTCGGCGACGGCTCGAACCTGGCGACCCTGGCGGCACGGAACTGCGACATCGGCCAGATCGGTTACGAGATGGCGGTATTGGTCGAGCGGGTGGGCACCGTCGCCCAGTCGGCGCGACGGCGCGCACCCCAACATTCGTGAGCGGCCGATGGACCAGTGGGAGGGCGACGTCGCGGCCGAGCCGAGCCTGGTCCGGCCGTACATCCTGACCGCGGGCCGTACCGACTCCCGCATCTCGCTGCCGATGGAAGCGCCGATCGAGACGGTCGACTCGGCCAAGCCGCCGCGCTGGCCGGGTAACGACGTGCGCGGGCAGATCGTGGCGATATGCGTCGACCGCCCGTCGGTTACCGAGATCGCTGTGAAGTTATCGTTGCCGCTCGGCGTGGCGCGGGTGCTCATCGGGGATCTCGTGACGCAGGGTTATGTGGCGGTCGGCAGCACCCTGGGCGAGTCGACCGACATCGACGAAAGACGTGAGTTGATAGGAAGGACACTGCGTGGCCTCAAGGCACTTTGAGGAGCGCCGAGCACCGAAACCCTCGGGCCAGCCGGCTTCTTCCAAGATCGTCATCTCGGGTGGCTTCGGCGCCGGGAAGACGACGTTCGTCGGCGCGGTCTCCGAGATCATGCCGCTGCGGACCGAGGCCTTGGTGACCACCGCCTCGGCGGGCGTCGACGGACTCGAAGCCACGCCCCAGAAGGACACGACGACGGTGGCGATGGACTTCGGTCGCATAACCTTGGCCGATGACCTGGTGTTGTACCTGTTCGGCACGCCCGGTCAGCGCAGGTTCTGGTTCATGTGGGACGACCTCGTCCGCGGCGCGATCGGAGCCATCATCCTGGTCGACGTGCGGCGTCTACAGGACAGCTTCGCCGCAGTCGACTTCTTCGAGGCGCGCAACCTGCCCTTCCTCGTCGCGATCAACCAGTTCGACAGCGCGCCAAGGCATCCCGCTGCCGCGGTACGCAAGGCGTTGGCGCTTGGCGAGCACGTTCCGGTGATCACCGTCGACGCGCGAGACCGGCAGTCCGCCAAGGCGGCGTTGATCGCGATCACCGAATACGCTCTGGCGAACCTGACCTCCCTGCCCGGTTGACCGAGTGCGCCCCGACGAAACACTGTGGAGCGACGAGCACTACACCGGCCGCGACTTCCGCGACGACGACCTCAGCAGGCTACGCACCGAACGCGTGGTGTTCGACGAATGTGATTTCCGCGGCGTCGACCTCACCGAATCCGAACATGCCGGTTCGGCGTTTCGGAACTGCCGGTTCGAGCGAGCAACCCTGCACCACAGCGTATTCCGGCAGTGCAGCATGCTCGGATCGGTATTCACCGGAAGCCGCCTTCGGCCGATGACGCTGGTCGACGTCGACCTGACACTGGCCGTCCTCGGCGGATGTGATCTGCGGGGTGTGGATCTCACCGGATGCCGGTTGCGCGAGGCAGGCCTCGTCGACGCCGATCTGCGCAAGGCGGTGTTGCGCGGCGCGGATCTGAGCGGGGCGCGGGTGCAGAACCTGCGACTAGACGAGGCCGACCTTCGCGGCGCGAGGACCGACCCGTCACTGTGGACCACCGCCGGCCTCACCGGCGTGAAAATCGACGTCGACCAAGCGCTTGCGTTCGCCGCCGCGCACGGCCTGAACATCCACGGGGAATGATCCCCATCACGCACGGATATCGGCGCGCTAAGCGCTGCTCAGCCGAATCCGCCAGCGCACGAACGCCGTGTAGCCGATGGAGATCAGCGCCAGCATGGCCATGTCGAACAGCCATGTGCCCGCGCTGTGTTCCCAGTGTCGGTCGTTGGGCGTCAATGGGCCGGGCACCAACCGGATCAGGTCGATCGTCGAGGCCGAAGCCGCGAAACCCCAGCGGGCAGGGGTGAACCAGGACATCTGGTCGAGCACGATCCGGTCCGTCACGGGGATCATGCCGCCCGAGAACACCAGCTGGGACATGATCGCCACCACCAGTAGCGGCATGATCTGTTCGTTGGACCTGGCCAACGCCGAGAGCGCCAGGCCCACCATCGCCGCGGCCACCGTCGTCACCGCGATGTCGACGAACAGCTCGATGCTGCGGTTGCCGATAAATGCACCGCTGTCGACGGCACCGGGACCCCAACCTTTGCCGATGATCGCGATCGCCGTCACGATCGCCGACTGGACGACCGCGAACAGGGTGAACACGAACACCTTCGCCAAAAGGTATGCGGTCGTTGACAATCCGACGGCCTGCTCGCGGCGGAAGATCGCCCGTTCGCCGATCAGCGCCCGGATGGTCAGCGCGGTGCCCATGAAAATGGCGCCGACGTTGAGCATGACCAGGATCTGGCCCGGCTCGTTGGGTGCCGCGCCGCCCTGCATCGCAGGCACGGGCACGCCGAACCCGACGTCACCGGGCACCGAGAGCGACAGCACGCCCATGATGAACGGCAGCAGCATCAGGAACGCGAAGTAGCCGCGGTCGGATACCACCAGTCGCACCTGTCGGCGCGCGATCGTCGAGAACTGCCGCCGCACGCTCGTGCTCGTCGGGCTGCCCAGATCGGACGGCTCCTCGGTCGGCGGTGGTGGTGGCGGAGGCCCGTGCTGGGACAGGAAGCGCTCGTTGGCCGCCTTGGGGTCGCTGGCCACCGAGCTGAAGATGTCGGCCCAGTTGGTGGTGCCCATCGACGGGCCGATCTGGCTGGGCGGGCCGTAGAACGCGGTCTTTCCGCCGGGCGCCAGCAGCAGCACCTGATCGCAGACGTCGAGATAGGTCAGCGAGTGCGTGACGACCAGCACGACGCGCCCGGCGTCGGCCAGTTGCCGCAGCATCGTCATCACCTGGCGGTCCAGTGCGGGGTCCAGACCCGAGGTCGGCTCGTCGAGGATCAGCAGCGACGGGCCGGTCAACAGTTCGAGCGCAACCGAAGCGCGCTTGCGCTGGCCGCCGGAGAGCTTGTCGACGCGGGTCTCCAGATGGTTGGTCATCTCGAGTTCCTCGAGCACCTGCATGACGACCTGTTCTCGGTCGGCCTTCGTGGTGTCCGGCGGCAGGCGCAGTTCCGCCGCGTACATCAGCGCCTGACGCACGGTCAGCTGACCGTGCACGACGTCGTCCTGGGGAACCATCCCGATCCGCGAGCGCAGCGACGCGTATTCGGCGTGCACGTTGTGGCCCTCGAAGGTCACCGTGCCCGTCGTCGGATGGGTGTAGCCGGCGACCAACCGGGCGAACGTCGACTTACCGGCGCCCGACGGGCCGATGATCGCGGTCAGCGTTCCCGGCCGCGCGGCGATCGAGATGTTGTCCAGCAGCGTTTTGTTGTTCTCGATCGTCCACGTGACGCCGTGGACTTCCAGTCCGCCGGTGCGGGTCGCGGCCTCGCTCTCGCTGCGGCGGACCAGCGTGCCGCCGGAGAAGACGAGGTCGATGTTGCCGATCGTGACCGTGTCACCGTCGCGAAGCAGCGCGGACTCCACGCGTGCACCGTTGACGAACGTGCCGTTGATGCTGCGGTTGTCGATGATCTCGGTACCGGCCGCCGTCGGCACCAGGGTGGCGTGGTGGCGCGAGGCCAGCACGTCGGGTACGACGATGTCGTTGTCGGTGGCTCGACCGATCTTGACTGCGCCGGGGACGTTGTCCGGCGGCCTGGTTCCCGGCCGCAGGATCTTGAGCATGCTCGTGGCGAGGTTGCCCTCGCTGGAGCGCGGCGCCGCGGTCGGTCCCATCATCGTCGCCGACTCGAGCGCCGGGGACGATATCACCTGACGCACCGGCTGTTGAGGGCTCGTATAGGCCGCGGGCTGCGGCGTGCTGGGATGACGGGGCGGGGGAGGCGCACTCGGGTAGGTCGGTTGCGGACGCGCCTGACCCGGCGGCGGACCGTATGGCCGCGCGGGGTGCGGAGCCGAGTGTGGACCCGAAACCGGCGGGGGCGGCGGCGCGGTGGGGTAGGTGCCCGTCGGTCGCTGGTTGGCGATCGGCACCGCCACGGTCGGCGTCCGGCCCACCGCGCCCTGATGGCGGCCGATCTCGAAAGTCAGTCGCGGACCGTCGGGATTGCCGATGTTGATCGTCTGACCGTCGTGGATGTCGACCGCGGAAACTCTGCGGTTGTTGACGAACATCCCGTTGAGGCTGCCGTTGTCGATCGCCACCCAGCGGCCCTGGTCAAAGCGCAACACCAGATGCGCACGGGAGATCAACGGATGGGCGATGCGAACGTCGGCGCGCAGATCGCGGCCAATGACGACGTCATTGCCCGCCGCGAAGGTTCGGGTCGATCCGTCGTACCGAACGGTCAGCGCGGGCGGGGCGGGTCGGCTCATCGTCGCCAACTCTAACGGTAGGCATGTGCGACCCGGTGCTCCGACCACGGAAGTTTGCCGGTCGTACGGCGAGTCGCGCGCTTATGGCGACGAAACGTGGTCACCATAGGTCATGGTGTCTCGGGCGCCTTTCCTGGTCTTCGGCATTGGCGGGCTCTGTGTCGTCGCGGCGTTCCTGGCGCCGACGGTCGATGCGCAAGGCGCCATAGCGATCGACGCCCGTGGGTTCGTCGACTCAAAAGCCCGTTGCGAGGCGCCATGGCAGCCAGCGGCTTTGGGCCGCACCCAGTTTGCGCTCGTCGCGATCTGCGAGCGGGGCAGCAGCTACGAGTACCGCGGGGTGCGGATGAGTGACGGTCTGGTGCTGACCGCGCCTGCCGTCGAAAACAGTGACGGCGTCTTCACCGTCGAGAACGAGGGCGCCACTTATACGTTCTCGCCCAAGGAACTCGTCGTCACCGCCGGAGACCAGGTGCTGGTGACCGAACCGATGGTGGCCTACGTCGAACCGCGGCCCGCCGTCGACGGCTGATAGTTGTCCGGCGCCCCGGTCAGCACACAGCGGGTGTGGCTGTAGATCGTCGGCATGCACTTGTTGCAGTGATCGCAGATCGACTGCACCGAGCTGTCGGCCTGGATGCGGTTGATCAGGTCCGGTTCGGCCAGCAACGCGCGTCCCATCGCCACGAATTCGAAGCCCTCGGCCATCGCGAGGTCCATCGACTCTCGGTTGGTGATGCCGCCCAACAGGATCAGCGGCATCTTCAATTCGGCGCGGAACTTCTGGGCGTGGCGCAACAGGAATGCGTCGCGGTAGGGGTATTGGCGCAGGAACTTCTTGCCGGTCATCCGAATGCCCCACCGGATCGGCGGCTTGAACGCGTTCGCGAACTCCTTGATCGGCGCGTCGCCGTGGAACAGGTACATCGGGTTGACCAGCGAACTGCCCGCCGTCAACTCGATGGCGTCCAGCCCGCCGTCCTCCTCGAGCCATTTCGCGGTCTGCAGCGACTCCTCGATCGGAATGCCGCCACGCACACCGTCGGTCATGGTCAGCTTCGCGGTCACCGCGATCGGGGCACCTTCCTTCTCCACCGCGCGCCGCACCGCCATGACGACGCCGCGGGCCACTTTGGCGCGGTTCTGAAGCGAGCCGCCGAACTCGTCGGTGCGGCGGTTGAGCAGCGGACTGAGGAACGAGCTGGCCAGGTAGTTGTGGCCGAGATGGATCTCGACCGCGTCGAAACCGGATTCGATCGCCAGGCGCGCGGCGTTGGCGTGGGCCTCGGTGACGTCGCGGATGTCCTCACGCGTGGCCTTCTTGGCGAACCGCATCGACAGCGGGTTGAAGAAGCGGATCGGCGCCAGCGCCTTGGCCTTGTTGGTCCGCGCATTCGCCACTGGGCCGGCATGGCCGATCTGTGCGCTGATCGCCGCGCCCTCGGCATGGACCGCTTCGGTCAGCCGCTTCAGCCCTGGCACCGCCTCAGGGCGCATCCAGATCTGCCAGCCGTCGGTGCGCCCGCCGGGAGCGACCGCGCAGTAGGCGACCGTCGTCATCCCGACTCCGCCTGCGGCGGGCAGCCGGTGGAAGTTGATCAGTTCGTCGGTGACGAGCGCGTTCGGCGTCGACGCCTCGAACGTCGCCGCCTTGATGATCCGGTTGCGCAGCGTCACCGGGCCGAGCTTGGCCGGGGTGAACACATTGGGCCGAGTGTTCATGGTCTCAGAGCATGCCAGACTGTGACGCGTGGGTGCGATCACACTGGACGGCAAGGCCACGCGCGACGAGATCTTCGTCGACCTCACCGAACGCGTCGCGGCGCTGACCGCGGCGGGACGTACGCCGGGGCTGGGCACGGTGCTCGTCGGCGACGATCCCGGCTCGCAGGCCTACGTGCGCGGTAAGCACTCCGACTGCGCGAAGGTCGGCATCAACTCGATCCGCCGCGACCTGCCCGCCGACATCAGCCAGGCCACGCTCGACGAGACGATCGACGAGCTCAACGCCAACCCCGAGTGCACCGGTTACATCGTGCAGTTGCCGCTGCCCAAGCACCTCAACGAGAACGCCGCCCTGGAGCGCGTCGACCCGGGCAAGGACGCAGACGGTCTGCATCCGACGAACCTCGGCAGGCTGGTTCTCAACGAACCGGCCCCGCTGCCGTGCACCCCGCGCGGGATCGTGCACCTGCTGCGCCGCTACGAGGTGGAGATCGCCGGCGCGCAGGTCGTCGTCATCGGCCGCGGTGTGACGGTCGGCCGCCCGCTCGGACTGCTGCTGACGCGTCGTTCGGAGAACGCGACGGTGACGTTGTGCCACACCGCGACTCGCCATCTTCCGGAGCTGGCCCGAGAGGCCGACATCATCATCGCCGCGGCGGGCATGCCGCACATGGTGACCGCCGAAATGGTGCGACCCGGCGCGGCGGTCGTCGACGTCGGGGTCAGCCGCGACGAGAACGGCAAGCTCGTCGGTGACGTCCACCCCGACGTCTGGGACGTCGCCGGCCACGTCTCGCCCAATCCGGGTGGCGTCGGCCCGCTGACGCGGGCGTTCCTTCTGACGAACGTGGTCGAGCGCGCGGAGGCACCGGCGGCGACGTGACGCCAAAGGAGTTCGCGCGCAAGGTTTTCGCGAGTCAGTGGCCGTTCTGGTCGGTCGGGCTGATCTTCGCCGCCGCGTTCGTCCTGGTGGTCGCGGGCTACTGGCGACGCGGCGCGCTGGTGATGGCGATCGGGGTCGGTGTGGCTGCAGCGCTGCGGCTGATGTTGAGCGACGAACGGGCGGGGCTGCTGGCGGTGCGAAGCCGAGGCGTCGATTTCGTCACCACCGCGACCGTCAGCGCGACGATGCTCTATGTCGCCTGGACCATCGACCCGCTGGGCACCAGCTAACGGCACAGTCGCCGAGACTTACGCTTTGGCGGGTTTTCCTCGACCATTTCCGCCAATACGTCGATCTCGGCGCGGCTGTCAGGCCAGCGTCGCCCGGATGCACACCGTGACGTACGGCAGCGCCAGCCCGGTGGAGTTGGCCAGCGCCGGGTGGGTCGACAGCAGCTCGCGCACACGGTCCAGGGTCCTGGTGCGCACCTGCTCCGGTGAGGTGATGCAGTAGCTGCGCGACGCCACCAGGTCGATAAGCGCCTGCGGGGTCAGATAACTGGTCCACTCGACCTGATGACGTTCGACATCGGTGAACGGTTCGGGCAGCGACACGGTGTTGCTGAACGGATCGTGTTCGTGACCGATGATGCGGCCGAGGTCTTTGACCCAGCCGAGCCGCTCGTCGCGGGTGTTCCACACCAGGCCCAGCCGACCGCCGGGGCGCAGCACGCGGGCGACCTCCTTGACCGCGATCTCGGGATCGAACCAGTGCCAGGCCTGGGCCACCAGCACGGCGTCCACGCTGTCGTCGGGCAGCGGGATCTCCTCGGCCGTGCCGAGCAGCGCGGGCGTCTCGGGAAGCGAACGACTCAGCAGGTCAAGCATTTCGGGAATCGGATCGACGGCGACGACGTCGAGGCCGCGCTCGACGAGGCGCGTGGTCAACTTGCCCGTGCCCGCCCCGAGGTCGAGCACCTTGGCGGCGGCCGACGGCAGCAGCCAGTCGATCGCCTCCGGCGGATACGACGGCCTACCGCGTTCGTAGGCCGCGGCTTCCGCGCCGAACGACAGCGAGCGATTTTGTTCCGGCCCGCTCACCGAGATGCCAGCTCCAGCGTTCGGCGGATCAGCTTGTTGACCGCGTCGGTCTCCACCAGGAAGCCGTCGTGCCCGTAGATCGACTCGACGACATCGAGTCCGGCGCAGCCGGGCAGCAATTCGGCCAGCTCCTCCTGCAGCCGAAGCGGGTAGAGCCGGTCGGAGGTGATGCCGCCGACCACGGCAGGCACACCACAGCCACGCAGCGCGGCCTCGACGCCACCGCGGTTCCGTCCGACGTCATGGCTCGACAGCGCCTCGGTGAGGGCCACATACGTGCCCGCGTCGAACCGCGACACCAGCTTTCGGCCCTGATGCTCCAGATAGCTCTGCACGGCGTAGCGGCCGCCGACGCCGGGGTCCTCGTCGTCCTGCGGATCGTTGGCGAACCGGGTGTCGAGCTCGAGTTCGCCGCGATAGGTCAGGTGGGCGAACCGGCGGGCGATCTCCATGCCGAGGTCGGGGGACAGGCCGGTGCCGTAGTAGTCGCCGTTCTGCCAGTTCGGGTCGGCCTTGATCGCGGCGACCTGTGAGCTCTGCGTGCCGATCTGGTCTGCGGTGGCACGCGCGCCGACGGCCAGCACCAGCCCCGAGCGCACCCTGTCCGGATGGCCGACCATCCACTCGAGCGCGCGGGCGCCACCCAACGAGCCGCCCATGACCGCGGCGACCTCGGTGATCCCGAACGCCTCCAGCGCGGCGATGTCGGCGCGCACCTGGTCGCGGACGGAGACGACCGGGAAACGCGAACCCCACGCCTTGCCGTCGGGATGCGGTGAGCTCGGGCCGGTGGAGCCGCGGCAGCCGCCGAGCACATTGGTCGCCACCGCGCACCAGCGGTCGGTGTCGATGGGTCCGCCGGGTCCCGCGACGCCGTCCCACCAGCCGGGGGTCGGGTGGTCGGGTCCTGCCGGACCGGTGATGTGCGAATCGCCGGTCAGCGCGTGCAGCACGACGACGACGTTGTCGCGCTCGGGCGACAACTCGCCCCAGCGCTGCACGGCGATCGACACGTCGTCGATGACCGCGCCGTTCTCCAGCGTCAGCGGGCCGATATCGACCACTTCGATCTCGCCTTCAACCGGCAGGGTCAAGGTGGGTACCTCCGATATCGTCATCAGAACGCCGCCGTGGTGCTCGGATCAATGCGTCTTGGAGAGCTGAACGGCTTGGCGGCGGCGAAGCCCTGCTCCAGATCGGCCAGGATGTCGTCGATGCCCTCGATGCCAACCGCCAGGCGCACCAGCCCGGGCGTGACACCGCTGGCCAACTGCTCCTCGGGTGAGAGCTGCGCATGTGTCGTGGAAGCGGGATGGATCACCAGCGAGCGCACATCGCCGATGTTGGCGACATGGCTGTGCAGGGTCAGCGCGTTGACGAAGGCCTTTCCGGCCTCGACCCCGCCCGCCAACTCGAACGCGAGCACGGCGCCGGTCCCCTTGGGCGCCAACTTCTTTCCGAGCTCATACCAGGGAGACGACGGCAACCCGGCGTAATTGACCGAGATGACATGCTCATGCCCCGCTAGATAATCGGCGACCTTCCGTGCATTCTCGACATGTCGCTCGACGCGCAGGCTCAACGTCTCTAGTCCCTGGGCAACCAGGAACGCGTTGAACGGCGACGCCGCCGAACCCAGGTCGCGCAGCAGCTGAACGCGCGCCTTCAGCGCGAACGCGGGCGGGCCGAGTTCGGCGAACACAACGCCGTGATAGCTGGGGTCGGGCTCGGTGAAGCCGGGGAACTTGCCGTTGGTCCAGTCAAAGGTGCCCCCATCGACAATGACACCGGCGATCGCCGTCCCGTGCCCGCCGAGGTACTTGGTTGCCGAGTGCACGACGATGTCGGCGCCGTGGGTCAACGGTTGGATCAGATACGGCGTGGCAATCGTGTTGTCGACGATCAGCGGTACCCCGGCGTCGTGGGCGACGCCCGAGACGCCCGGGATGTCGAGCACGTCGATCTTCGGATTGGAGATCGTCTCGGCGAAGAACGCCTTGGTGTTCGGCCGCACCGCGGCGCGCCAGGAGTCGAGGTCGTCGGCGTCTTCGACGAAGCTGACCTCGATGCCCAGCTTCGGCAGCGAGTAGTGGAACAGGTTGTAGGTGCCGCCGTACAGCCGTGGGCTGGACACGATGTGGTCACCCGTGTCGGCGAGGTTGAGAATCGCGAACGTCGATGCGGCCTGACCGGAGGCCAGGAACAGTGCGGCGACACCGCCCTCGAGCGCGGCGATGCGCTGCTCGACGGCGTCCTGGGTCGGGTTCATGATCCGCGTGTAGATGTTGCCCGGCTCGGCGAGGCCGAACAGTGCAGCGGCATGATCGGTGCTGTCGAACGTGTACGACGTGGTCTGGTAGATGGGCAGCGCCCGCGCGTTCGTTGCGCTGTCGGGGGTCTGTCCGGCGTGGATCTGTTTGGTTTCGAACGCCCACCGCGCGGTCGGGTCATCGTGTTCGGTGCTCATAGCTTCTCCTGTTGTGAGGGGCCGAAAAGGGGCATTTCACGCACTCAGCGGTAACTGCGCACGCCGGACCTCCACTGTCTTCTCTGGGGGCCCGTCACAACGGACCCGCGCTTGCCGGTAACCGCTTGTCAGCGGGTACTCAACCTGGTCATCACCCGGGGCACCCCACCGCGGTTGGAGGGTTGCCGACCAGCAAGCCGGGGCTTGTCGCTGGCACTCATGACCGATGAGAAGCTTATCGCACGTCACCTGCGTCTGCCAGCAAGGGATGCCGACGACCGGCTACCCGCCGGTAACGGATCACAGTCCTTCGCGGCGGACCCCCTGGCTCACACAGAGCACCGGGTACGGCGCAATACTGGTAGTCGACTGACCGAGGCCTGAACCGATTAGCGAGCCGGGAGAACCCCACATGACTGCCGAGCAGCCGACCATCATCTACACGCTGACCGACGAGGCGCCGCTGCTGGCGACCTACGCGTTCCTGCCGATCATTCGCACGTTCACCGAGCCGGCGGGCATCAACGTCGAGACCAGTGACATCTCGGTGGCCGCACGCATTCTCGCGGAGTTCTCCGACCGCCTCACCGACGAGCAGCGGGTGCCCGACAACCTGGCGCGGCTGGGCGAACTCACGGAGAGTCCCGACACCAACATCATCAAGCTGCCCAACATCAGCGCCTCGGTGCCGCAGCTGTTGGCCGCGATCAAGGAACTCAAGGCGAAGGGCTACGACCTTCCCGACTACCCCGGCGAGCCTAAGAACGACGAAGAAAAAGAGATCAAGGAACGCTACGCCAAGGTCCTCGGCAGCGCGGTCAACCCGGTTCTGCGGCAAGGTAACTCGGATCGTCGCGCCCCCAAGGCGGTCAAGGAGTACGCGCGTCGGCACCCGCACAGCATGGGCGAGTGGTCGATGGCCTCGCGCACACACGTGGCGACGATGAAGACCGGTGACTTCTACGACGGCGAGAAGTCGATGACGCTGGACAAGGACCGCAGGGTCAAGATGGTGCTCGAAACTAAGAGCGGCGAGACGATCGTGCTCAAGCCGGAGGTGGCGCTCGACGACGGCGACATCATCGACAGCATGTTCATGAGCAAAAAGGCGCTCTGCGAATTCTTCGAAGAACAGATCGAGGACGCCTACAAGACCGGCGTGATGTTCTCGCTGCACGTCAAGGCGACGATGATGAAGGTGTCGCACCCGATCGTGTTCGGCCACGCGGTGAAGGTGTTCTACAAGGACGCGTTCGCCAAGCACCAGAAGGTGCTCGACGAGCTCGGCGTGAACGTCAACAACGGCATGTCCGACCTCTACGACAAGATCCAGGCGCTGCCCGCCTCGCAGCGTGAGGAGATCGTCCAGGACATCCACGCCGTGCACGAGCACCGGCCGGAACTGGCGATGGTGGATTCGGCCCGCGGCATCACGAACTTCCATTCGCCGAGCGATGTGATCGTCGACGCGTCCATGCCCGCCATGATCCGGCTCGGCGGCAAGATGTACGGCGCCGACGGGCGGACCAAGGACACCAAGGCGGTCAACCCCGAGTCCACATTCAGTCGGATCTACCAGGAGATGGTCAACTTCTGTAAGACCCACGGGCAGTTCGATCCGACGACCATCGGCACCGTGCCCAACGTGGGGCTGATGGCGCAGAAGGCCGAGGAGTACGGCAGCCACGACAAGACGTTCGAGATCCCCGAGGACGGCGTCGCCAACATCGTCGACGTCGACACCGGCGAGGTGCTGATGACCCAGAACGTCGAGGCCGGCGATATCTGGCGCATGCCGGTGGTCAAGGACGCCGCGATCCGCGACTGGGTGAAGCTGGCCGTGACGAGGGCCAGGGCCGCCGACATGACCGCGCTGTTCTGGCTCGACACGGAGCGTCCGCACGAGGTGGAGCTGCGCAAGAAGGTCAAGGAGTACCTTAAGGACCACGACACCGAGGGCCTCCACATCCAGATCATGCCGCAGGTGTGGGCCATGCGGTACACCCTGGAACGGTTGATCCGCGGCCAGGACACCATCGCCGTGACCGGAAACATCCTGCGCGACTACCTGACTGACCTCTTCCCGATCCTGGAGCTGGGCACCAGCGCCAAGATGCTGTCGATCGTGCCGCTGATGGCCGGCGGCGGGATGTACGAGACCGGTGCCGGTGGCTCCGCACCCAAGCACGTCCACCAGCTGGTCGAGGAGAACCACCTGCGCTGGGATTCGCTCGGCGAATACCTCGCTCTGGGAGCATGTTTCGAGGACATCGGGCGCAAGGCCGAGAACAAGCGAGCCGTTCTGCTGGGTAAGACGCTGGACTCGGCCATCGGAAAACTGTTGGACAACAACAAGAGCCCGTCACGCAAGACCGGTGAGCTCGACAACAGGGGCAGCCAGTACTACCTCGCGATGTACTGGGCGCAGGAGCTGGCCGAGCAGACCGACGACAAGGAGCTCGCCGACCACTTCGCGGATCTCGCAAAGTCGTTGGCCGACAACGAGGATGCGATCGTCAACGAACTCGTCGAGGTGCAGGGCGACTCGGTCGACATCGGCGGGTACTACTACCCGGACCCGGAGAAGACCACTGCGGTGATGCGTCCCAGCAAGACGCTGAACTCGGTGCTGGAGGGCGCGACGAGCGAGCCGGTGACGAAGCTCTAGCCGCCCAGCGCCTCACGCGGCTCGGCGGCGTGCCCGTCGATGAAGGCGACGATCAGGTCGGCGACTTGCTGCGGCGCCTCGAACATCGGGATGTGGCCGACGTCCTCGAGATGCGTGACCTGCGTGCTCGACGGCAGCTGCTGGGTGAAGTGGCGGGTGAACCGCGGATGCGGCAGCACCCGGTCCTTCTCGCAGATCACCAGGTGGGTGGGGCACGCGCTTGCGGCCAGTTCCATCAGGCCCGGGGTCAGCAGCGACTTCACCAGCAGCTGGTAGTAGGCCGGGCAGTGGGTGACGTCGTCGATGATGTCGATGAGGTCGTCGTCGGACAACCGGTCCGGCGCGGCGCTGATGGGGAAGTGCGCCAGCCAGCGCGTGAACGGCAGCTTCAGAACGCGTTGCCGGAACGCCAGCGTGAACACCCACACCGGGAAGCCGGCCAAAAACTTGCCGACGATCTCGAATTTCGCCGGCGTGAACTTGCTCCAACCGCCTGCCGGTGCGATCCCGGTCAGCGTGCGGGCCCGTCCGCGGCGCTCCAATTCGAAGGCCACCCACCCGCCGAGCGAGTTGCCGACGATGTGGGCGGTGTCCCAGCCCAGCGCATCCATCCTGCGTTCGACGTCATCGGCCAGCTCGGCGGTGTCCAGGAACCGGTGCCCTTTCACCCCGCCGTTGTGCCCGGGCATCGTCGGGGCCAGCACCTCGTAGCGGCCGGTGTCGGCGATGAGCGGGGCGACCTTCTTCCAGACGTTCTGCGACATCATGAACGGGTGTAGCAACACGATGGGCTCGCCTGAGCCGACGTGGATCGGTGCGCGCTCGGTCATCAGCCCGACAGTAAAGGTGATACCGGCGGTACCGCAAGTGCGTCGGTATGGTCTGCCGCTGTGACCTCGCTGATCGTCAGCACCATCAACGTCAACGGCATCCGCGCTGCGGTCAAAGAGCGCTCGCCGCAGAACCGCGGCCTGTTGCCGTGGCTGGCGTCGACCCCCGCCGACGTGATCTGCCTGCAGGAAACCCGCGCGAACGATGAGCAGCTGACCGCCGCACTGGCGCCCGCCCTGGCCGACGGTTGGCGCCTGGCGTCGGCCGAACCGCACATCAAGGGTCGCAGCGGCGTGGCCGCGCTGTCGCGCCACCCGATCTCGGCGTCGCGGCTGCTCGAGTCCGACGAGTTCGGCGCGCACGGCCGCTATCTGGAGGTCGACACCGCCGGGGTGACGGTCGCGAGCGTCTACGTCCAGACCGGCGAGGCAGAGACGGACCGCCAGCTCGAAAAGGAACGGTTCATGGCCGAGCTCGCCGCTCGGATGGCGACGTTGACCGACCGCGAGGCCGTCGTATGCGGCGACTGGAACATCGCCCACACCACCAACGACATCAAGAACTGGAAGGGAAACCTCAAGAAGTCCGGGTTCCTGCCGGGTGAGCGACAGTGGCTCACCGCGCTGCTCGCCTCGGGTTGGGTGGACGTGGTTCGCGAATTGCACCCCGACCAGCCGGGTCCGTACGCGTGGTGGTCGTGGCGGGGCCGCGCCTTCGACAACGACGCCGGCTGGCGCATCGACTACCAGTTGGCCACCAAGGCGCTGGCGGAGCGGGCCGTCGCTGCCCGGGTGGAGCGCGCCGAGGCGTATGCGCTGCGCTGGTCGGACCACGCGCCGGTGACGGTCGAATACCGGTCGCGTGAAATGATCGGGCGATCATGAGCAGTTCGCCGAAACCCGTCGTCTTCTCCGGGGTCCAACCGACCTCCGACTCGCTGCACCTCGGCAATGCGCTGGGAGCGATCCAGCAGTGGGTCGGCCTCCAGGACGACCACGACGCGTTCTTCTGCGTCGTGGACCTGCACGCGATCACGATCCCGCAAGACCCCGAGCGGCTGAGGCGGCGCACGCTGGTCACCGCCGCGCAGTACCTCGCGCTGGGCATCGACCCGGGCCGGGCCACGGTCTTCGTGCAGAGCCATGTTCCGGCGCACGCCGAATTGGCTTGGGTGCTCGGCTGTTTCACCGGTTTCGGGCAGGCGTCGCGGATGACGCAGTTCAAGGACAAGTCACAGAAGGAAGGCAGCGAGGCCACCACCGTGGGGTTGTTCACCTATCCGGTGCTGATGGCCGCCGATGTGCTGTTGTACGACACCGAGCTCGTGCCGGTCGGGGAGGACCAACGCCAACATCTGGAGCTGGCACGCGATGTGGCGCAACGGGTCAACTCCCGCTTCCCGGACACCTTCGTCATCCCCGAGCCGATGATCCCGAAGGCGACGGCCAAGATCTACGACCTGCAGGACCCGACGTCGAAGATGAGCAAATCCGCGGGAACCGAGGCAGGCCTGATCGCCCTGCTCGATGAGCCGAAGGCCTCGGCCAAAAAGATCCGCTCCGCGGTCACCGACAGCGCACGCGAGGTGCGTTACGACCCCGACGCCAAACCCGGCGTCTCGAACCTGCTGACCATCCAGTCTGCGGTCACCGGCACCGACATCGACAAACTCGTCGACGGTTACGCGGGACGCGGATACGGCGACCTCAAAGCCGACACCGCCGAAGCCGTCGTCGAGTTCGTGACACCGATCAAGGCCAGGGTCGACGAACTGCTCGCCGATCCCGCCGAGTTGGAATCGATTCTGGCGGCCGGTGCCGAGCGTGCCCGCGACGTGTCTGCGACGACACTGCGGCGGGTATATGACCGGTTGGGGTTTCTGCGGCCGGGGGTCTGACGTGGGGAGGCTGGCGTGACACCTCCGGGGGAGCCGGAAGAGAAGCAGGGGTTCGTCGACCGGATGCGCGCGCGGCACGAATGGTTCGACCACGTCATGCGGGCGCAGGAGCGCTACAAGGACAGCAAGGGCGACTTCTACGCCGCAGGCATCACCTACTTCACGGTCTTCGCGATGTTCCCGTTGTTGATGGTCGGTTTCGCCGTCGGCGGTTTCATCCTGGTCAGGCAGCCCGAACTGCTCGCCGAGATCCAGGATCGGATCAGGGCGTCGGTGTCCGGCGACGTCGCCACACAACTCGTCGAGCTGATGGACTCCGCGATCGAGTCCCGCACCTCGGTCGGCATCATCGGGCTGGCCACCGCGGCCTGGGCCGGGCTCGGCTGGATGGCCAACCTGCGCGAGGCGCTGAGCCAGATGTGGGGCCTGATGCGACACGACACCCCCGGTTTCGTGCGCACGAAGCTGTCGGACCTGACGGCCATCGCCGGCTTGTTCCTGGCGATCGCGGCCACCATCGCGCTGACCGTGGTGAGCAGCTCGGGTTTGGCCCGCAAGGCCGTCGAATGGGTTGGGCTGGACGATGTTCCGGGCATGAGCATTCTGCTGCGGGTGATCTCGCTGGCCGTCTCGGTGTTGATCAGCTGGCTGCTGTTCACCTGGATCATCGCGCGGCTGCCCCGCGAGTCGATCAGCTTCAGTTCGGCGATGCGGGCCGGGGTGCTCGCGGCGGTGGCATTCGAGGTCTTCAAACAGGTGGCGTCGATCTACCTGCGCTCGGTGGTGACCGGCCCGGCAGGAGCGACGTTCGGCCCGGTGCTCGGCCTGATGGTGTTCGCCTACATCACCGCTCGGCTCATCCTCTTCGCCACGGCGTGGGCGGCCACGTCGATCGAGAATATGGAGGCCGCACCGCTCCCGCCGCCCGGGCTCGTGCAGATCACCCCCCGGGTGCATGTGCACGAGGGTGTCGGCGTCGGTGGTGTGCTGACCGCCGCTGCGGCGGGAGCCGTTGGCGCGTTGGGGATTTCGCGGCTGCGACGGCGTCAGTGACCCTGGCTGACCAGCTGCAGGCCGACCACGCAACCGACGATGCCGAGCAGCAGTGCCACCTTGATCGGTGACGCGCTCTCCTCGCCGGTGGCCAGCGCATAGATGACGGTGAGCGCGGCGCCCACGCCCACCCACACCGCATAACCGGTGCCGACGGGCAGATCCCGCAATGCGATACCCAGACCGCCCATCGAGATGATCAGTGCCACAACGAAAACCGTTATCGGGATCGGCCGGGTGAAACCTTCCGACTTGCTCAGCGCGACGGCCCACACGGCTTCGAACGCACCCGAAACGATGAGGATGACCCAGGGCATGAAGCAACACCTCCGAAACGCCGTCTTGTCGCTGGCCGGGTACGGCGCCGCTCGTCCGGTGTCAACTGCTGACAGGCCCACCGTAGCAAAGCGGTAACGTCACGCCCGTGCCCCTTGCGACGCCCTGGTCCCGCCGGATGGGCCTCGAGGCGCCGATCGTCAACGCGCCGATGGGCGGCACCGCGGGCGGCGTCCTGGCCGCAGCGGTGTCGCGGGCGGGCTGCCTCGGCATGATCGGCATGGGAAGTTCGGCCACCGCCGCGAAGTTGGCGGCCGAACTCGCGCACGTGTCGGGGCTCGAGCGTCCCTTCGGGATCGGGCTCGTGCACTGGGTGACGGCGGCCGAGCCCGAACTGTTGGAGGTCGCGCTCGCCGCGAAGCCGGCATTGCTGGCCGTCAGCTTCGGTGACGACTGGTCCTGGGTGGGGCAGGCTCACGACGCCGGCGTACCGGTCGCCGCACAAGTGGCCGATGTGACCGGCGCGCGGCGGGCGGTCGACGCCGGTGTCGACGTGATCGTCGCGCGCGGGGCTGAGGGCGGCGGGCACGGCGAGGCGCGCATCGGGACCTTGCCGCTGCTCGCCGAGGTGCTCGACGCGGTGCCGGTGCCCGTACTCGCCGCCGGTGGTATCGGCTCGGGCCGCGGCCTGGCCGCGGTGCTGGCCGCCGGAGCCTCGGGCGCCTGGCTGGGGACCGCGTTCACGACCTGCACCGAAGCGACGACGTCCGATGGTGCGCGCTGGCAGCTGTTGCGCGCATCCGGCGACGATACGGTGACGACCCGCGTCTTCGACATCGCGCTCGAGTACCCCTGGCCGGCAACGCTTCCCGAGCGGGTGCTCCGAAACGAATTCGCCGACCGCTTCGACGGTCGCGAGGGGCTCATCGACGCCGACGCCCGCGCCGAACTCGCCGCCGCCGCGACCGCCGAGGACTACCGGGTGGCGCCCGTCAACGCCGGGCAGGGCGTCGGCATGGTCGCAGAGTCGTGCTCCGCGGCGGAGGTGATCGAACGGCTCTGCGCCGATGCGGAGTTGTTGTTGCGCCGCTGGTGCTAGTGCTGCGGTCGCCGATTCATCGACCGTGCGCCCATGATCAACGAGAACACGATCACGCTGCCGACCACCCCGACACCGACCCGCACCGGCATCGCGTCGATGTCCGACATCATCGGGGCCGCGTTGACCGCGGGGTTGGCGTCGTCGCCGTCCGGGTTGGTTCCCAGCAACGACGGGTCGGGCTCGATCAGTGTGCCGACGCTGGTGCCCGGCGCCGTGGCGAAGCCGTAGTCGAGCAGATGCGCGGCTTGCTCCCACGGTGCGATCGGCTGGCGGGTGCCCTTGAGGAGCACCGCGACGAGCCGACGGCCGTCGCGGTCGGCGGCGCCGACGAACGTCTGCCCGGCGTCGTCGGTGTAGCCGGTCTTACCGCCCATCGCGCCGGGGTAGTTGAGCAACAGCTTGTTGTCGTTCTCGATCGGGTAGCCGACATCGCCGCGGCCGGGGAAGTCGAATGCGCGGGTCAACACGATGTCGCTGAAAACCGGGTTGCGCCAGGCGTACCGGTAGAACAGCGCCATGTCGTAGGCCGAGGTGCTCATGCCGGGACCGTCGAGCCCGGACGGCGTGGCGACCCGGGTGTCGAGGCCACCCAGCTTGCGGGCCAGGTCGTTGAGCTTGTGCAGCGCGGCGTCCCAGCCGCCCATCTGGCGAGCCAGTGCGAACGCGGCGTCGTTGCCCGAATACATCAGCAGCCCGTGCAGCAGGTCGTTGATCGAGTAGTGGCCGCCCTCGCCGACGCCAACCTTGGTGCCCTCCTGGGCGGCATCCTCGGCGGTGCCGGGCACGACCTTGTGGAGCGGCAGTTCCTTGATCGCCTGCATGGCGGTCAACACTTTGACGATGCTGGCGGGCCGGTGCCTGCCGTGCGGATCCTTGGCCGCGATGACGTCGCCGGAGTCGAGGTCGGCGACCACCCATGCCTCGGCGGAGATGTCGTTCGGTAGTGGTGGCGTGCCCGGCGCGGTGATGACGCCGCAGCCGGAGAGCTTCTCGCCGCCCATCGGCGTGGCGGGCACCGGCAGCGGTGCGGGTGGTGCCTGACCGGGTTTGGGGACCTCGGACGCGTCGACCGCGGGTGGTGTCACCTCGCGGTACGGGCATGCGCTCGCCTCGGGGGCAGCCGGCGGCTGCGCGCTTGCCACGGCTGGTCCCGCGGCCACGAACAAGGCCGTGGCCAGTACGGCGGCGCGTTGCAGCGGAATTCGAAACTTCGCCATCGTGACCGCACATTAAGCCGCGAACGGGCCGATCGCGGGTAGGCGCGCTGTGACTGGTGTTACTTGAGTTTCATTTGTGACTTACGGCGGTCAGAGGGACAGCGCCGCCAGGTCGACGTGCGCGACCGCGGGGAAGCCGATGCTGCCCATCCACAGCCGGCCCTCGGACTCGACCAGACCGGTCACCATCCCGAACCGCGGATGCTCGCAGCGGATACCCGCGACGACGTCACCGGTGTCCGGATCGAACGCCACCGCCCACACCTCGGGCTTGATCTGCGGCTGCAGCTTGTCGGGCAGCTTCCACAACAGCTTGCGCAACGCCGGCCAGCGCGGCGCGAGCCATTCGGCAGCGGCGTTGAGCGGTGAGACCATCGCGCACCAGATGCGGCCGTCGGCGCCGGTGGACAGGTTGTCGGGATGGCCGGGCAGATTTGCGCGAAGCGGCGTCACCGACCCGGCGCGCTCACCGGTGAGCCAGAACTTCGACAACCCGCGCCCCATCGTCTCGGCGAACACCAACGCCGACCCGTCGGCGGTGGGGGTCACACCGTTGGCGAAATACAGCCCGGCAACCGCGGTGAGCACGGTGCCGTCGGCGTCGCGCCGAAACAGGCTGCCGCGCGGGCGCGCCTCCATCACCGCACCCTTGAAATGGGCGTAGTCGAACGCGCTCGTCGACTCGGTGAAATAGATTGTGCCGTCCGGTGATTGGGTGACATTGGAGCAGAACATCAATCGCCGGTCATCGACCTCGGCCACGAATGTCTCCACCGTGTCGCTGGCCGGGTCGAGCGACAGCAGGCCGCCGGGACTGGTGCAAACCAGGATGCGGCCGTCGTGGGCGACGTGCATGCCCAGCGGCCGGCCCTCGGTGGTGGCGACGACGACCGGGTCCCCACCGCCGGGGGTGATGCGCACGATGCGGCCGTCGTCGACGCCTGCCCAGATGGCGCCGTCGGCGTCGACGACCACGTCCTCGGGCGCGTTGCCCGGGAGCGGGACGACGGTCAGGTCCGCCGACGGCAGATCTGGAAGGGGATCGACGGGCGGAGGCTGCCAGCGGACGGGATCGATCGGCGGCTTCTTCGGCTTCGGCTTGGTGGACACGCCGCCAGTCTCGCCGAAATGGCATTCCAGCAGGCAGTTACTCGTACTTTCGCTGCTGGAATGCAATTTCGCGCAAACTCAGATGCGGCGGCCGGCCTCGGCGAGCACATCGCGCATGATCTGGTAGATCGCGTCGAACTCCTTCTGACCGCTGATCAGTGGCGGGGCCAACTGCACGACCGGATCGCCGCGGTCGTCGGCGCGGCAGTACAGGCCTGCCTCGAACAGCGCCGGGGTCAAGAAGCCGCGCAGCAGCCGCTCGGACTCCTCGTCGTTGAAGGTCTCCTTGGTGGCCTTGTCCTTCACGAGTTCGATGCCGTAGAAGTAGCCCTCGCCGCGAACGTCACCGACGATCGGCAGGTCGTACAACTGCTCGAGGGTGGCCCGGAATCTCGGCGCGTTCTCCTTGACGTGGTCGTTGAGGCCCTCGCGCTCGAAGATGTCGAGGTTGGCCAGCGCCACCGCCGACGACACCGGATGCCCGCCGAACGTGTAGCCATGTGCGAACGTGGTCTTGCCGTCGTTGAACGGCTCGAACAGCCGGTCGCTGGCGATCATCGCGCCGATCGGCGAGTAGCCGGACGTCAAACCCTTTGCGCAGGTGATGATGTCGGGCACGTAACCGAAGTCGTCACAGGCGAACATCGACCCGATCCGGCCGTATGCGCAGATGACCTCGTCGGACACCAGCAGCACGTCGTACTCGTCGCAGATCTCCCTGACCCGCTCGAAATAGCCTGGCGGAGGCGGGAAGCAGCCGCCCGCGTTCTGCACCGGTTCGAGGAAGACGGCCGCGACGGTGTCGGGCCCCTCGAATTCGATGGCTTCGGCGATGCGGTCGGCGCAGTACTGCCCGAACGCCTTCTCGTCGTCCTGGTATGGCGCGGGGGCGCGGTAGAAGTTGGTGTTGGGCACCCGGAAACCACCGGGTGTCAGCGGCTCGAACGGTGCCTTGAACACCGGTAATCCGGTGATCGCCAACGCCCCCTGCGGTGTGCCGTGGTAGGCGATGGACCGCGAAACCACCTTGTGCTTACCGGGTTTGCCCGTCAGCTTGAAGTAGTTCTTGGCCAGTTTCCACGCCGACTCGACGGCTTCCCCGCCGCCGGTGGTGAAGAACACCCGGTTCAGGTCGCCGGGCGCATAATTGGCGACCCGTTCGGCGAGTTCGATCGCGGTCGGCGTGGCGTAGGACCACAGCGGAAAGAACGCCAGCTGCTCGGCCTGTTTGGCAGCGGCCTCGGCCAGTTCCTGGCGGCCGTGACCGACCTGTACGACGAAAAGCCCCGACAGCCCGTCGATGTAGCTCTTGCCGTTGTTGTCCCAGATCGTGACGCCCTCACCGCGTGTGATGATCGGCGGGGTGATACCGGCGCCGTGCCGGGCGAAGTGACCCCACAGGTGACGGTTGGCTTTCGCGCCGAGCTCGGCCGAAACATCCTGCGCGATATCGGTCGTAGTCATCTAGTGCCCCAATTATATTGCTGCTTAACAAGTTTCAAGTACACGAGAGTTTCGGTGGATATCACTCCCGGCAGGGCACGGATCTGGGTGTTGAGAAGGTCGAGCAGGTCGTCGTCGTCCTCGCAGACCACCTCGACGATGGCGTCGAAGGATCCGGCGGTGAGCACCACGTAGTCGACGGATTCGATGGCGGCCAGCTTCTCGGCGATCTTGGTGGTGTCGCCGGTGCAGCGGATCCCGATCATCGCTTGGCGGGCGAAGCCCAGCTGCATCGGATCGGTGACGGCGACGATCTGCATGACGCCGGCGTCGACCATGCGTTGCACCCGCTGCCGGACGGCGGCCTCCGAAAGCCCGACCGACTTGCCGATGCCCGCATACGAGCGTCGTCCGTCCTGCTGCAGCTTCTCGATGATCTGCTTGCTCAGATCGTCGAGCTGGAACGCAGCACCGGGACGGGACTGGTTGAGTCGGAACGAAACGGGGCCGAGACCGTGCGTAGCACCCGGGGTAGGCATGCCAGTGATTGTGCACGGAATCCGTCGTCAGGGGCAACCACAGCCATGAATTCACTCGTTCAAAGCGCATTCGGCTGCGGGAAAGCGTAGGGGATTGCGTGGCTCGTTGCGGTCGGGTCCGTTAGCGTATGGCCATGACTGCGACATCCGTTTCCACCAGTGTGGCGGGCAGCTGGATCGACGGCGCCGCGGTGGCCACCGGAGGGGCTGCCTTCCGGGTCGTCAACCCCGCAACCGGTGAGGCTGTGGCCGATTATGCGGTGGCCACACCCGCCGACGTGGACACCGCGGTGGCATCTGCTCGGGGCGCGCTGGCCGAGTGGTCGGGGGCCACGCCGGCGGAGCGCTCGGCGGTGCTGTTCACGCTGGCGCAGTTGGCGGGCGCGAGCACCGACGCGCTCGTCGCCGAGGAGGTCAGCCAGACCGGTAAGCCGGTGCGGCTGGCCGCAGAATTCGATGTGCCCGGAAGCGTCGACAACATCGACTTCTTTGCAGGCGCGGCCCGTCACCTGGAAGGCAAGGCGAGCGCCGAGTACTCCGGCGACCACACGTCGAGCATCCGCCGTGAGGCCGTCGGCGTCGTCGCGACGATCACGCCGTGGAACTATCCGCTGCAGATGGCGGTGTGGAAGGTGTTGCCCGCGTTGGCCGCCGGCTGTTCGGTGGTGATCAAACCGTGTGAGCTGACGCCGTTGACCACGTTGACGCTGGCGCGCCTCGCCAAGGAGGCGGGTCTGCCCGATGGCGTCTTCAACGTGGTCACCGGGCTCGGCGCCGACGTCGGCACCGCGCTGGCCGGGCACCGCGACGTCGACGTGGTGACGTTCACCGGTTCGACGCCGGTGGGGCGCAAGGTGATGGCCGCGGCGGCGGTGCACGGGCACCGCGTGCAGCTCGAACTCGGTGGCAAGGCGCCGTTCGTGGTGTTCGACGACGCCGACCTGGATGCGGCGATCCAGGGCGCGGCCGCCGGTGCATTGATCAACACCGGTCAGGACTGCACGGCGGCCACCCGCGCGATCGTCGCGCGCGAGCTCTACGAGGATTTCGTCGCGGGCGTCGGCGAATTGTTCTCCAAGGTCGTCGTCGGCGACCCGCAGGACCCGGACACCGATCT
This sequence comes from Mycolicibacterium flavescens, assembly GCA_900637135.1. Taxonomy (NCBI): domain Bacteria; kingdom Bacillati; phylum Actinomycetota; class Actinomycetes; order Mycobacteriales; family Mycobacteriaceae; genus Mycobacterium; species Mycolicibacterium flavescens. The sequence goes on along the minus strand of LR134353.1, from coordinate 4,071,873 downwards.
CGGACCGCTGATCTCGATGGCGCACCGCGCCAAGGTGGCAGGCATGGTCGAGCGCGCCCCCGGTCAGGGCGGGCGGATCGTCTGCGGCGGGAGGGCCCCGGACCGACCGGGTTCGTTCTATCTACCGACCGTGATCGCCGACGTCGACGAGCGCTCGGAGGTGTATCGCGACGAGATCTTCGGGCCGGTGCTTACGGTGCGCTCGTTCACCGATGACGAAGACGCGCTGCGGCAGGCCAACGACACCGACTACGGGCTGGCGGCATCGGCGTGGACGCGTGACGTGTACCGCGCGCAGCGGGCCTCGCGGGAGATCAAGGCCGGTTGTGTGTGGATCAACGACCACATCCCGATCATCAGCGAGATGCCGCACGGCGGTGTGGGCGCTTCAGGGTTCGGCAAGGACATGAGCGACTACTCACTCGAGGAGTACCTCACGGTCAAGCACGTGATGAGCGACATCACCGGGGTGGCCGAAAAGGACTGGCACCGCACGGTGTTCACGAAGCGCTAACCGCGCTGAACCACCGGCTCCGCGAACGCCGACTCGGCGGTCCAAGACCCTTGTATCCGGTCGAGCGCCGCACGCTGTTGGGCCTTGACTGCCTTGGCGGCTGCGCGGCCACCGCCCTTTTTCGCCGCCTTCTTCAGGGCACGGCGCCGGCGACGCGTCGGCAGCGAGTCCAGAACGTCGTCGCGGATGCCGGAGAGCTCGCCGCTGGCGCGGCCCGCCGCGATGCGGGCGATCACCCAGCGCCGCTCGTCACGCAGTAATAGTGCCGCGACGATCAGGAAGAACACCAGGCCGCCGAGTATCTTCAGCGGCATCGCCGCCACCGGACCCGGTGCGTTCCAGATGAAGTGCAGCAGCGGGCCGCTCAGCAGCAGTCCGCAAGCGGTGGCCAGCCGCCGACCGGTCGACCAGTGCGACCCGCCGCGGAACGTCGGGAGCAACATCAGCACGCCGACCGACGTCAGCGCCGTGTAGGTCCAGTGCGCCGGCACGGCGGTGAAGAACCGCACGAGGAGATTGCCGCCCGCGCCGACCACATCCGAGTCGAGGTCCTGCAGTGCGCTGTTCGCGGCGTACGACAGGTCCTCCATCAGGTCGAAACCGAAGCCGACGAACATTCCGAGCATCAGTGCGTGCGAAATCCGCTGCAGCACATACCCACACAGCACCAGCACCACCGCTGCGCACAACGCCTTGGACGCCTCTTCGATGATCGGCGCGGTGAGCGAGGCCTGCCAGGCGGTCACAGTCTCCGGTGGGAGCACCAGACTCCACAGCTGGCCGAGCGCATCGTTGCCGATCATCGCCATCGCCACCGCCGTGGTGCCGCCCAGCGCGAAACCGGCCACAAGTGCCTGCGGATAACGCCGACCGCTGCGGAACGGGTCGAACCGGAAAATCAACCACACCATGAAGACGATGAACAGCAGCCACAGCCACGCCAGGTCGAGTTGGGCGTCGACGGTGGCGCGGATGACGGACCAGGAGTCGTCGAGCAGGGCGAGCGTGCCGACGACCAGGGCCACGACGAACACCCAGAACACCTCGGATTCAGGGCGGTACACCACAGGACGCGGTACTTGCACGGAATCGCCGGTCACGGTTGGTCCCTTCTGATCGGTGCCACGACGAGGTCCAGCGGCGGCGCGGGCTGGTCGGCGGTTCCGAGGGTCTGGACCCACACGATCACCTCGTCGTCGGCCAGAAATGCGCAGTCGCCCAACCGGTCGCCGGCCACGAGTTCACACGTCTCGCCGGTCAGGGTGCCGTCGGCGGTGGTGATGGTCTCGCCTGTCATCGCGGCGCTGGCACCGGTGACGCGGTCGGCCCGCATGAGCCGGCGTGCGACAGCGCCCACGTCGCGGCCACCCCGGTCGAAGACCTGCACGATGACGAGCTCGTCCCCTGAGCGGTAGCCGATCCCGTTGCCGAACTCGCGGGCGTCCCAGCCGGACGGGCCCACCACGACGACCTGGTTGCCGTCCTCGCTGGCCACCTGCGCCGTCTCGGAGCCCGGCTGCCATGCGTCGTCGTCGACCATGGCGGCCGCGGCCATCGGGATCCCCGGTACCGCAATCAGTCCCGCCGCCAGCAGCAGCGCTGCCCGAACCTGAATCAACCGCGTCCCCCTCCATAAGTCCGGGTATGTCGAGGGCCGAACCTAGCAAGTGGAGTGCGGCGCCGCGGGCGCGCCACGCTGGAAGTATTGGCGCGGACTAGGCTGGCTGAATGACCGCCAGCGCGCGGGTCGACGAGTTCGAGGAGCTGCGGCCGCACCTGCTGTCCGTCGCCTACCGGCTCACGGGCACGATGGCCGACGCCGAGGACATCGTCCAGGACGCCTGGTTGCGCTGGAGCGCCGCCCACCACGAGTCGATCAAAGATCTGCGGGCCTGGCTCACGACGGTGGTCAGCCGATTGGGCCTGGACCGGCTTCGTTCGGCGGCGCATCGGCGTGAAACCTATGTCGGCCAATGGCTTCCGGAGCCGGTGGTCACCCCGCTGGACGGTGACGACCCGTTGGCGGCGGTGGTCGCCGGTGAAGACGCCCGGTTCGCGGCGATGGTGGTGCTCGAACGGCTCAACCCCGATCAGCGGGTGGCGTTCGTGCTGCACGACGGCTTCTCGGTGCCGTTCGGGGAGGTCGCCGACGTGCTCGGTGTCAGTGCGGCGGCGGCGCGCCAGCTGGCTTCCCGGGCACGGCGTGCCGTCGCCGACGCGCCACCGCCGGTATCCGACGACACCCACAACGAGATCGCCGGAGCGCTGATGGCAGCCCTCGCTGCGGGTGACATGGAAGCCGTTGTGGCACTGCTACATCCCGATGTCACCTTCACCGGCGACTCGAACCGCCGCGCGCCGACCGCGCCGCGCGTCATCCACGGCCCGGAGAAGGTGGCCCGGTTCCTGTTCGGGCTGGCCCGCCGCTATGGACCGGGCTGGCTCGAGACGGGTGTGCCCGCTTTGATCAACGGTCAGTTCGGCAGCTGGACTCCCGGGGCACCCGCCCACGGCGGCTATGCGGAGATGATGCCGCGGGTCACCGCGATGACCGTGCGCGACGGCAAGGTCTGCGCGATATGGGATGTCGCCAACCCGGAAAAGTTCACCGGCTCGCCGCTGAAGGCTCGTCGGTAACCCACGGAACACGGCATGCGTCGCCCGAGCCGAAGCCCTGCTCGGTGATGCCCAGCGCCGAGTACATCCGTGCGCGCATGTTCTCCACGCCGATCTGATACGTCAGCTCGATGACACCGTCGTCGCCGAACCGTCGGCGAAGGTCGTCCACCTGTTCGTCGGTGATGGTGTGCGGATCACCGGTCATCCCGTCGGCGTAGGCGATCGCGGCGCGCTCGTCGTCGGAGAACAGCGGCGACGTCGCGTATTCGTCGATGTGCTTGAGGCGGTCGACGTCAAGGCCGTCGAGGCGCTGCAGCATCGCGCCGAAGTCGACACACCACGAGCATCCGACCGTCCGGGCGGCCCAGAACACCGCGAGCTCGCGGACGCTGGTGGGCAGCTTCTTCGACCCGGACTGCAGCATGCCTTCGTGCACGACGTTGGCGATCATGAGCCGCGGATGGTGCGCGGCCACGGCGAAGGGCTCGGGCACCTCGCCGAAGCGGCGCTTGGCCACGCGGTACAGGAGCTTGGTCAGCAGCGAGGCACGCTGCGGGGGCAGGGGTTCGATGCGGGTTTTCTGTGCGTTTTCGGTCATACCCGTTAGACGAGACAGCCCGCCGAAGTGTGACAGGTCTACTACTAACGCGCGAACATCAACGCGCGCTTGACCTCCTGGATGGCCTGCGTGACCTGGATGCCGCGCGGGCAGGACTCGGTGCAGTTGAACGTCGTTCGGCAGCGCCACACCCCGTCGACCTCGTTGAGTATGTCGAGCCGCTCGGCGGCGGCCTCATCGCGGCTGTCGAAGATGAAGCGGTGCGCGTTGACGATCGCGGCGGGGCCGAAGTAGGACCCCTCGCTCCAGTAGATCGGGCAGCTCGTCGTGCAGCACGCGCACAGGATGCACTTGGTGGTGTCGTCGTAGCGGGCCCGGTCGGTCTGGCTCTGAATACGTTCGCGCGTGGGGGGATTGCCGCTGGTGACCAGGTACGGTTTGATCGCGCGGTAGGCGTCGAAGAACGGTTCCATGTCCACGATCAGGTCCTTCTCCACGGGCAGGCCGCGGATCGGCTCGATCGTGATGGTCAACTGCTTCTTCGGATTCTTCGGCAGCATGTCGCGCATCAGCACCTTGCACGCCAACCGGTTGACCCCGTTGATCCGCATCGCATCCGAACCGCACACTCCGTGCGCGCACGACCGCCGGAACGTCAACGTGCCGTCCAGATACCACTTCACGTAGTGCAGCAGGTTGAGCAGCCGGTCGGTGGGCAGGCACGGAACCCGGAAACTCTGCCAGCCTCCCGAATCGGCGTAGGCGTCGGGCTCTTCCGGATTGAACCGCGCGATCTTCAGCGTCACCATCACCGAACCCTCGGGCACGGGTGGCAGTTCGGGTTCGGCGGTGGCCGGGCCTTTCACGTCAGGCGCGATCGTCATGGTCAGTACTTCCGTTCCATCGGCTCATAGCGGGTCTGGACCACGGGCTTGTAGTCCAGCCGGATGTCGGACAGAAGGTCGGTGCCCTCCTTGTAGGCCATGGTGTGGCGCATGTAGTTGGTGTCGTCGCGGTTGGGGTAGTCCTCGCGGGCATGCCCGCCACGGGACTCCTTGCGGTTCAACGCCCCGACCACGGTGACCTCGGCGAGCTCGAGCAGGAAGCCGAGCTCGATCGCCTCGAGCAGATCGCTGTTGTAGCGCTTGCCCTTGTCGTGCACCGTGATTCGCGAGTACCGCTCCTTGAGTGCGTGGATGTCGGTCAGCGCCTGCTTCAGCGTCTCCTCGGTGCGGAACACCGCGGCGTTGTTGTCCATCGACTGCTGCAGGGCGCCGCGGATGTCGGCGACGCGCTCGTTGCCGTGCTCGGAGAGGATGTCGCCAACCCAGTCGACCACCATGCCCGCCGGATTCTGCGGAAGCGGGACGTGGTCGTGTCCCAGTGCGTAATTGGCCGCGGCGATGCCGGCGCGACGGCCGAACACGTTGATGTCCAGCAGCGAGTTGGTGCCCAGGCGGTTGGCGCCGTGGACGGACACGCACGCGCATTCACCCGCGGCGTAGAGGCCGGGGATGATCGTCGTGTTGTCGCGCAGCACCTGGCCGTTGACGTTGGTCGGGATGCCGCCCATCACGTAGTGGCACGTCGGGTAGACCGGTACCAGCTCCTTGACCGGGTCGACGCCCAGGTACGTGCGGGCGAACTCGGTGATGTCGGGCAGCTTGGCTTCGAGCACGTCCTCGCCGAGGTGGCGTACGTCGATGTAGACGTAGTCCTTGTTCGGCCCCGCGCCGCGGCCCTCAAGCACCTCGAGCACCATCGACCTGGCGACGATGTCGCGCGGTGCCAGGTCGACGATCGTCGGCGCGTAGCGCTCCATGAAGCGCTCGCCGTCACCGTTGAGCAACCGGCCGCCCTCACCGCGCACCGCCTCGGAGATCAGGATGCCGAGGCCGGCCAGGCCGGTCGGATGGAACTGGTGAAACTCCATGTCCTCCAAGGGAAGTCCCTTGCGGAAGATGATGCCGAGGCCGTCCCCGGTCAACGTGTGCGCATTGGAGGTCGTCTTGTACATCCGCCCCGACCCGCCCGTGGCGAACACGATGGCCTTGGCGTGGAAGACATGGATGTCGCCGGTGGCCAGCTCATAGGCGATGACGCCGGTGGCCACGGGGCCTGACTGCGTCTCGGTGATCGAGATGTCCAGCGCGTAGAACTCGTTGAAGAACTCGACGTCGTGCTTGACGCAGTTTTGATACAGCGTCTGCAGGATCATGTGGCCGGTGCGGTCGGCGGCATAACAGGCCCGGCGCACCGGAGCCTTGCCGTGATCGCGGGTGTGCCCGCCGAAGCGGCGCTGGTCGATGCGGCCCTCGGGGGTGCGGTTAAACGGCATCCCCATCTTCTCGAGGTCCAGCACCGCGTCGATGGCTTCCTTGCACATGATCTCGACGGCGTCCTGATCGGCGAGATAGTCGCCGCCCTTGACGGTGTCGAAAGTGTGCCACTCCCAGTTGTCCTCTTCGACGTTGGCCAGCGCCGCGCACATCCCGCCCTGGGCCGCGCCGGTGTGGCTGCGCGTCGGGTACAGCTTGGTCAGCACCGCGGTGCGGGCTCGCGGACCCGCCTCCACCGCTGCGCGCATACCGGCCCCGCCCGCACCGACGATGACGACGTCGTAGCGATGTTCCTGAATCATGTGAAGCTCACCCTCATGAGATGTTCGCGTCGAAGGTCACCAGCACGTAACTGCCCAGCACCAGGGTGAATCCGGTCGCCAGCAGCAACAGCGAGTTCAGCCAGAATTTCGTGGTGTTCTTGCGCGCGTAGTCACCGATGATCGTGCGCAGGCCGTTGGCTCCGTGCAGCTGGGCCAGCCACAGCAGCGCCATGTCCCAGATCTGCCAGAACGGTGACGCCCAGCGTTCGGCGACGTAGTTGAAGTCGATGCGGTAGACCCCGTCCTCCCACATCAGCATCACGAACAGGTGGCCGAGCGCCAGAAAGACCAGCGCGACACCCGAGAACCGCATGAACAGCCATGCGTATTTCTCGAAGTAGGGGATGCCGCGCGGACGCCGAGGTGCCCGTGGGTGGTCCAGGCCGGCCGGCCTGTCGTGCTCCTTTTGCATCACCGGGGCGATGCGGCCCTCGCGGTGGTGCGGCGTCCAGGCTCCCGCGGGCCCGCCGGCTGGTGCGCTCACAGGAACCGCTCCGCCATGTGCATGCCGATGATGCCGAGGGACGGGATGAAGATCGCCAGGAAGACACCGACCACGATCCACAGCATCACCCGCTGATAGCGCGCGCCGTGCTGCCAGAAGTCGATGAGGATCACTCGGATGCCGTTGAGGGCGTGGTAGAGCACCGCGACGACCAGCCCGATCTCCATCAGCCCGATCAGCGGAGTCTTGTAGGTCTCGATGACCTCGTTATAGGCCTGCGGGCTGACCCGCACCAGCGCCGTGTCGAGCACGTGCACGAACAGGAAGAAGAAGATCGTCGCACCGGTGATGCGGTGCAGCACCCAGGACCACATCCCGGGATCGCCGCGGTAGAGGGTTCGTCTGCGCGACGGTTGCGATCGTGGAGCCGCTTGGCTCTCGGGTGTCGCAGTACTCATCTGGCCTCCAACGCCTTCGGTGGACGATTGGGCTTCGGAGCTGCACCGGGCGGCAGGTTCCTTCCTGGCGGTCGGTTCCGGTTCGTGCACTTCACCCAAACCTCGGGGCGACTCTAAACCCAGTTGTACTGCTAAACGAACTACGGTTTAGCCGTCGATGTCTTGAAAAACGCCGAAGTTAGGGTTGCCTATTCCTATTCCCGGCTTCGGGGAGGGGACATCGGAATGCATTCAGAACCGGCCGGGCGAGGGTGGGACGATGTCGGAGATCAATTGGAATACGTTGCGTCACAGGGCAACTGAAGTGTCCAGGGCAGCGTACGCGCCATATTCGGGGTTCGCGGTCGGCGCGGCCGCCCTGGTCGACGACGGGCGGGTGGCGACTGGTTGCAATGTGGAAAATGTCTCATATGGTCTTGGTCTCTGTGCGGAGTGCGCGGTGGTCTGCGACCTGCATTCGGGCGGCGGCGGGCGACTGATCGCGCTGTCGTGCGTCGACGCGGCGGGGGAGCTGCTCATGCCGTGCGGCCGGTGTCGTCAGGTGCTGCTCGAGCACGGCGGGCCGGAGATGCTGATCGACCATCCGGGCGGACCGCGGCCGCTGGCCGAGCTGCTTCCCGACGCGTTCGGCCCGCAGGACCTGGCCCGTCGGGAGGGGCCGCGGGATGGGGAAACTCCGTGACGCAGTTCACATTTGACGCACCCGGCCCGATGTCGCATCCGTTTGATGCTCCGACGGTGATCCGGACCAAGCGCGACGGTGGCGTGCTCTCCGATGCGGCGATCGACTGGGTGATCGACGCCTACACCCATGGCCGGGTGGCCGACGAGCAGATGTCGGCGTTGCTGATGGCGATCTTCCTGCGCGGTATGACGGCAGCCGAGATCGCCCGTTGGACGGCGGCGATGGTCGCCTCCGGCGAGCAAATGGACTTCAGCGATCTCCGTCGCGGCGGAAAGCCTCTGGCGTTGGTGGACAAGCACTCCACCGGTGGTGTCGGGGACAAGACCACCATCCCGCTGGTGCCCGTCGTGATGGCCTGCGGCGGCGCGGTGCCCCAGGCCGCCGGACGAGGCCTCGGCCATACCGGCGGCACGCTCGACAAGCTGGAGTCCATCGCCGGGTTCACCGCTGAGATCTCCAAACACCAGATCCGCCAACAGCTTTGCGACCTGGGCGCTGCGATCTTCGCTGCCGGTGAACTGGCACCCGCCGACCGCAAGATCTATGCGCTGCGCGACATCACGGCGACCACGGAGTCGCTGCCGTTGATCGCGAGTTCGGTGATGAGCAAGAAGATCGCGGAGGGCGCCAACGCATTGGTGCTCGACACCAAGGTCGGTTCGGGTGCATTCCTGAAGACGGACGAGGAGTCGCGGGAGCTGGCCCGCACGATGGTCGAACTGGGCACCGCGCACGGCCTGACCACCCGGGCGGTGCTGACCGACATGTCCACACCGCTGGGCCGCGCCGTCGGCAATGCCGTGGAGGTGGCCGAATCGCTGGAGGTGCTCGCCGGTGGCGGTCCGCCCGACGTGGTCGAGCTCACGGTCACCCTGGCCTCCGAGATGCTCGATGCCGCGGGCCTCGACGGTGTGGACCCGGCCCAGACCCTTGCGGACGGCTCGGCGATGGACCGGTTCCGCGACCTCGTCGCCGCACAGGGCGGTGATCTGGGCCAGGACCTGCCCGTCGGTCCTCACGCCGAAACCATCACGGCGCCGCGCGATGGCAGGATGGAGAGCATCGACGCGATGGCGGTGGGTCTGGCGGTGTGGCGGCTCGGAGCGGGCCGCTCCGCTCCTGGTGAGCGGGTCCAGCCGGGCGCGGGGATGTACATCCACCGGCGGGTGGGCGAACCGGTGAGCGCCGGAGAGCCGCTGTTCACGCTGTACACCGAGACCCCCGACCGTTTCGACGGGGCGATCGCCGAACTGTCCGGCGGCTGGGCCGTCGGCGACGCCGAACCGCCGGCGCGTCCGCTGATCATCGACCGAATCACGAGCGGAGACTGACCGGAGACCGACATGACGACGCTTTCGCTGGACTCAATCAGACAAGCGCCCAAGGCGCTGCTGCACGACCACCTGGACGGCGGGTTGCGGCCCGCGACCGTCCTGGAGCTGGCCGAGGCGACGGGTTACGACGACCTTCCGGCCACCGATGTCGACGAGCTGGCGACGTTCTTCCGCACCGCCGCACACAGCGGATCGCTGGTGCGCTATCTGGAGCCGTTCGCTCACACCGTCGGCGTCATGCAGACACCCGAGGCGCTGCACCGGGTGGCCTACGAGTGCGTCGAGGATCTCGCCGCCGACAACGTGGTCTACGCCGAGGTTCGCTTCGCCCCCGAACTGCACATCGACGGTGGGCTGTCGCTGGACGCCGTCGTCGACGCGGTGATGGCCGGGTTCGCCGACGGTGAGAAGGCGGCCAGCGCCGAAGGGCGGACGATCACCGTGCGCTGCCTGGTGACCGCGATGCGGCACGCGGCGCGTTCACTCGAGATCGCCGAATTGGCGGTTCGGTTCCGCGACAAGGGCGTTGTCGGTTTCGACATCGCGGGTGCAGAAGCCGGCCATCCGCCGACACGGCATCTCGACGCCTTCGAGTACATGCGAGGCAACAACGCGCGCTTCACGATTCACGCGGGGGAGGCCTTCGGTCTGCCGTCGATCCACGAGGCGATCGCCTACTGCGGCGCCGACCGCCTCGGCCACGGTGTGCGCATCGTCGATGACATCACCGTCGCACCTGACGGCACCGCGCAACTGGGCCGGCTCGCGGCACTGCTGCGCGACAAGCGGATCCCGTTCGAGATGTGTCCCTCGTCCAACGTGCAGACCGGTGCGGTGGCCAGCATCGCCGAGCATCCGTTCGACCTGTTGGCGCGGCTGCGCTTCCGCGTCACCGTTAACACCGACAACCGGCTGATGAGCGATACGACGATGAGCCAGGAGATGCTGCGCCTGGTCGAGACCTTCGGCTACGGCTGGAGCGATCTGCAGCGGTTCACGATCAACGCGATGAAGTCGGCGTTCGTCTCGTTCGACGAGCGCCTGTCGATCATCGACGACGTCATCAAGCCGCGGTACGCCGTCCTGATCGGCTGACCAGCACCCCCGCGAGCGGCCGTGTTTGCACACGGACACGCCGCGTCCGCTTGACAGTTTGCGGTCGCTCGCGGTTGACGAGTGTCTATTCGGGACGAAGCCGCGACTCGACGAACGCCTCCAACGCCTCCCATTGTTCGACGGCCTTGGCGTACGGCGGGCTCGGTGCGCGGACGGTGCCGGGTTCCAGGACGTGCGCGATCAGCCTTCCGAGCGGCTGGTCCGCATCGAGGGTCTGGTCGACGGTCGTGTCTTCCGAGTAGTCGCCGACATCGCGGAGCAGTTCGACGGCGAGCTCCAATTGGTCGCGATCCAACGCGTCGGGCCCGTCCGCGAGATCGTCGACGATGCCCGTCAACACGTAGACGTTGTCGTCGGTGATCTCGACCTGAAGCGAGCCGTCGGTGGCGGCCGTGCGGATGTCGTCGTAGGTGGCAAGACCCGACAGGTCGTGGTCGTGTTCGTCGGCCAGGTAGCGCGCCAGTGCTCGCTCGGAACCGAACACGCTGATACGCCCGTTGCGGCCGAGGAAGACCGGCTGATCGTCGAGGTAGCAGCGCAGCGTGTAGTAGGTTCCCGCGCTCGTCATCAACCGGACCGGGTCGATGCCGACCTTGAGCCAGAAGTCCTCGTCGCTGCCCAGCACCTGGCTCTGCGCCTGGGAGCTCAGGGCGTCGGACTCCTCTTCCTCGGCCTCGTCCGGGGATTCGGCCTCGGAAACCTCTTCGACCAGCTCGCCCTCTTCGGGTTCCGGCGCCGGCTCGGCCAGCTCGGCTTCGGCCTTCTGCGAGGCGGCGGCGTCGACGTCGGGGATTGTGATCACCTCGTCGAGCGCGTCGACGACGTTGTCCCAGGCCCGGGCGATGACCGCCTCGATCTCGCCCCACCGTTTGCGTCCGCTGCGACCGGAGAAGGCCTCGATCCCGCCGCCGAGCGTGCCCAGCACCGGGTTGCCGTTGAAAAACCTTGTGACGACCGGAAGTTCGCACACCGAGCCGAGCGACGAGACGATCACCAGTGTGCGGTGCAGCTGCCGAACCGCGTCCTCGCTGACCTTCTCGGCGACGATCTCCGGCACGCCGATCACGTCGTACTGGTGCTCCTCGACCGGGTCCAGGCGGTGGGCGTTGGCCTCGGTGATCTTGGTCCATGCGGGGTGATCGACCAGGTCGTTGTCCTTGTCGGCCCTGACGAACGCGACCAGGTCGGCGACCGACTCGAACCCGTACAGATCCTCGTCCTTGCCGAGGAACGCCTCCCACTCGTCGCCGCCATCACGCCAGCGTGGAGCCCACAACGTGTAGAGGTCGCCCTTGGTCAAGCCGAGCCGGATCGCCACGATGTCAGCAGCCATGCGGCACAGGATAGCCACTCGACCCGCACGCCCCTGCGCGGAGCAGGGCCCAACGGTAGCGAGCCGCTTCGGAGGGTTCGTGTGGTCGGCGCGCGAAATCAGCCCACCTTCGGGAGCAGCTAGGGCAGGCTGGCGTGATGACGGAAGCCACCGACCTGGTCGATGCGGTGGTCGACCTGAGCCAGGTGTTGGCACGGACGACATTTCCGCTACCTGCGCCGTCGGCGTGGCCGGCCGAGCGTGACCGCCGCGAGCTGGCCGGGCAGCTGGCCGACTATCTGATTCCTCGGTTGCGCAGTATCGACGCCCCGCTGCTGGCGGTCGTCGGTGGCTCCACGGGCGCCGGGAAGTCGACGCTGATCAACTCATTGGTCGGTGTCGATGTGAGCCCGGCAGGTGTGCTGCGGCCAACCACCCGGGGGCCGGTGATCGTGTGCCATCCGACAGACCTGATGTGGTTCACCGACAATCGGATCCTGCCGCAGTTGCCGCGCTCGTCGGGGCCCGATGGCCTGCGGTTGGCGACAAATACGGGTATCGGCCCCGGGCTCGCGCTGCTCGACGCTCCGGATATCGACAGCGTGGTGAGCACGAACCGGGAGCTCGCGGCCACTCTGCTGGCCGCCGCCGACCTGTGGATCTTCCTGACCACCGCGGCCCGCTACGCCGACGCGGTGCCTTGGCAGCTGCTGCACACAGCGCGGGACCGGGGGACGGCGATCGCCATCGTGCTCGACCGCTGCCCGCCGGAAGCGGTGAGGGACATCGGTGCGCACCTGTCGGACATGCTCGCAGCCAATGGGTTGGGAGGCGCGCCGCTGTTCGTTATCGTCGAGCAGTCGTTACGAGGCGGGCTGTTGCGGGAGAAGGCGATCGCCCCAATCCGCTCGTGGCTGGCGAGCCTGACCGCGGATGCGGAGCAGCGTGCCGCGGTGGTCCGCTACACCTTGGACGGGGCACTCCGCAGCCTCGCGCCTCGGGCATACGCGTTGGCCGAGGCGGCCGATGAGCAGGCCGCGGTGCGCAAGCAGCTGGAGTCGTGTGTGTCTTCGTCCTATGCGGGCGCGCTGGCGCGGGTGGAAGAGGCGATCCGCGATGGCGCGTTGCTGCGCGGCGAGGTGCTGGCTCGCTGGCAGGACGTCGTCGGAACCGGCGAATTCCTGCGCAAACTGGAGTCGCGCGTCGGCCGAATCCGCGACCGGGTGGTGGCCGCGGTTAGCGGGCGGCCCACCCCCGTCGAGGAACTGGGTTCAGCATTGGAGTCCGGCATCGCGACGGTTGTTCAGGCCGCAGTGGAGGATGCCACCGAGACGGCGTACGGCTGCTGGGCCCGGCACCAGGCCGGAGCAAGCCTGCTGACCGACGCATTGGCCCGTCCCGCTGCCGGGCTGGCCGAGGCCGTGGAGCGGATGGTCCGCGACTGGCAGGAGTTTGTGCTCGAACTTGTGCGTACGGAGGGCGCGTCGAAGCGGACGGGGGCACGACTGGCCTCCTACGGCGTCAATGGTGCGGGACTGGTGGTCATGTTGGCGGTGTTCAGCCAGACGGCCGGGCTGACCGGCGCGGAGATAGCGGTGGCGGGCGGCACGACGGTGGCCAGCCAGAAGGTCCTCGAGGCGATCTTCGGCGAGCAAGCGGTCCGCGGCTTGGCCCGGCGGGCCCGCGAGGAGCTGCTGGTCCGCGTCGACGGGCTGTTGCACCAGGACGCCGCTCGGTACGACGAGGTGCTCGGGGCGGCGTCGGCGATGATCTCCGGTGACCAGTTGCGAGTGGCCGCCGATCGCATGGCGGCGGTGCTGCGGTGACGCTGACCGATCGCCTGGCGGCGTTGTCGGCGATCACCGCGCTGGGGGACGGTCGCCTTCCTGACGAGCTGCTCGCCGAACTGCGAGGCCTGGACCAGCGTGCCGGAACTCGGTTACGGCTGTCGGGTGAGAACACCGTGGTTGCGTTGGCCGGCGCGACCGGCAGCGGGAAGTCGTCGTTGTTCAACGCCATCGTCGGCGCGCCTCTGGCAGTGGTCGGCGTACGCCGACCGACGACGTCGGCCACCCAGGCCGTTGTGTTCGGGCGTTCGGGCGCAACGGAACTGTTGGATTGGTTGGAGATCGGGACTCGGCAGTACAGCGACGCGTCGGCGGCCCCGGAGTTGTCCGGCCTGGTGCTGCTCGACCTGCCGGATCACGACTCCACCGAGTTGTCCCATCGGGCCGAGGTGGACCGGCTGGTGCGCCTTGTCGACGCCTTTGTCTGGGTGCTCGATCCGCAGAAGTACGCAGACGCGGTGCTACACGACTCCTATCTGCGACCGCTGGCCGCGCACCGAGATGTGATGGCGGTAGTGCTCAACCAGTCCGACCGGCTCTCGTCTTCCGATGTGGACGCGTGTGTGCGCGACCTCCACCGGCTGCTGGCCGACGACGGGTTGGCCGGGGTGCCCGTGCTGGCGACGTCGGCGGTCACACCCGACTGGGTGGCCCCCCTGCACGACTTCTTGGCCGCCACCGTGGCCGACCATCGAGCCCGGACCGCGCGGGTCAGCGCGGATCTGGATGCGACAGCCGCCCGCGTTGCCCCGCTGATACCGCAGCGGCGTTCCGATCCCGCGCTGCGCGACGGCGGACGACGGCTGCAGAGCGCGCTGGCGGCGGCGGCCGGTGTTCCCACCGTCGTGGCCGCGGTCGGCCGGGCCTATGATCGACGCGGGTTGGCCGCGGTCGGTTGGCCGCCGCTGCGCTGGCTGGCCAAAGTACGACCAGATCCGTTGCGGCGGTTAGGAATAAGTCAGCCCGACGGGCATGACGAAGTACTTCGTCGCACGTCGTTACCCTCGGCATCTGCGGCCTCGCGCGCGGCAGTTGACACCGCCGTCCGCTCGCTGGCCGACGTCGCGTCGACTGGGCTGCCGGCACCGTGGCCTCGTAAAATGTTGGAGGCAGCCAAGTCTCGGACGGCAGACGTGCCCGATGCGCTCGACAGAGTCGTCGGCGGAACCAACCTCGGCCTGGACCGTGCGCCGCGGTGGTGGGCGTTGGTCGGCGTGTTCCAGTGGGCGTTGCTCGCCGCGGCGGTTGTGGGCGGAGCGTCACTCGGGGTGATCGCCGTGTTGGCCTACCTGCAGATCGATGTCGAGGCCCCGTCACTCGGACCATTCGCCTGGCCCACAGTGCTTGTCGTCGGCGGACTCGCCCTCGGCCTGGCGCTGCGGGTGATCATTCGGCCCTTCGTTGCGGTGGGCGCGGCGCGACGCAGACGACGGGCGGCAGCGGAACTGCGGCGGCGGGTGGACGCGGTGGGAGACGAGCTCATCCTGGCACCGCTGCGGGCGGAACTGGCCGTTTACGAGCAACTTTCGGCGGCTGTCCACCGGCTCGGCCGTGGCTGAGGCGCCCCCAACTACGCGCAAACCATGGTGATGCCCTCACGCCGTCGGCCGCCAGAATCCCTGGAAGCCCTGTCCGGCGTTCGTCGTCCGGATCGGCGACAACTTCACCGGGTCGCCGGCCTCGATCATCTGGCCGTTGCCGACCACCATCGCCACGTGGCCGTCCCACACCGCGAGGTCACCAGGCCTCAGGTCGCCCGGCGACACGGGCGCGCCGACATCCTGTTCCTGCGCCAACCGTGGCAGGGCCAAACCGGCTTCGGAGTAGGCCCACTGCGTCAGGCCGCTGCAGTCCAGGCCGACGCCCGGTGTGGTGCCGCCCCAGTCGTACGGCACCCCCAGTTGGGTCAGGGCATACCTGACGGCGCTCGCGGCCGTCGCGTTCGGTGCGGTCGCGGTGCTGCCGTCGGGTAACCGCACCGCCACGCCGTCGCCGAAGGTCGCCGCGTCCGGGGTCGGAGCATCGGGGCGGGACAACTCGGCGACGTCGCGCACCAGCGAGGCCAGCCCCGCCGGGTTCGCACCGAACCCGCCTGAAGGCGAACCCAGCCCTCCGGCGCCGGTCGGCAGTCCCGCACCACCAACGCCGAATCCCGATGACGGCACCGTCGGGGCGGTGAACCCCGCGGGCGCGGTCGGCGCCGGCCCGGCAGCCGGCGCAGGCGGCGGGGTGGGAAGACCTGCGGCATGCCCGTCCAGTTCGGCGCGCAATTCCTCGACGACCGCCAGGGCCTCTTCTAGTGATCGCCGCGCCTCGGCGACCAGCTCCTCCGTCAGCCCCGGCGAGTCGGGGAACGGCTCGAGCGCGGCCGCCCGCGCCTCGAAAGCGTCCACGATGTCGCTCAGGCGCTCACGAGCCCGCGCCACCGCGGCGCCGGCCGCCTCAGCCGCCGAGCCGAGCCGCCCCACCCGCTGCGCGAGCTCGTCGGTTTGTGCGACGGCGGCGGTGAACACGCCCGCGGCAGCATCAGCACCCGCGCCCGCCCAGTGCTGCGCCGCGCGGCCCCACGCCTGGCCGACTGACGCCGACACCTCCCTCAGTGCGTTGTGCACATCGCGCAGTGCGGTCGTGAGCTCGGCACCCGAGCCCGAGCCGACCAGCGACTGGACGTCCCGCAGAGGCGCCGCCAGCCCGGCGACCAACGCATTGGGCATCGTCAGACGCCAAGTACCCGGGCGCCCGCGCGGTCGTCGGCGTCGTCATAGGCGAGCGCCGTCCGGTATGCGGCCTCACCGCTCGCCGACGCGTGATCGCGCAGCGAAGCCACCATGCGGGCCTCACGCTCGACGGCGGCGGCCAGCGCCGCGAGGAACGGCCGACCGACGGGTCCGAATGCAGCAGCGGATGTGGTGAGGGCGGCGAGCTTCGAGGCGATGGCCGACAGTTCGTCGGCATGCGCGGCGGTGGTCGCGGCCAATGCCCGGACCGCGTCGGTGTCAGCGTGCATATGGAGTAGGACGCGGCGCGGCGACCCTCGGTTCCCGCTATGGTCGCCCCATGGATGTGCGCGTGGTCGATCACCCGCTGGCGGCCGCGCGACTGACCACTCTGCGCGACGAGAACACCAACAACGCCGCCTTCCGGGCGGCACTGCGCGATCTCACGCTGATGCTGGTGTACGAGGCCACCCGCGACGCCGCGGTCGAAACCGTGCCGGTGCGCACCCCCCTCACCGAGACGACCGGCTGCCGACTGGCCAATCCGCCGCTGCTCGTGCCGGTGTTACGCGCCGGCCTCGGCATGGTGGACCAGGCGCACGCGCTGATACCCGAGGCGCGCGTCGGCTTCGTCGGCGTGGCACGCAACGAGGAAACGCATCAGCCGACACCGTATTTGGAGTCCCTGCCCGAGGATTTGAGCACGCAGCCGGTGATCGTGCTGGACCCGATGCTCGCGACGGGCGGATCGATGGTGCACACCGTCGAACTGCTGTATTCGCGCGGGGCCGTTGACATCACGGCGGTCTGCGTCGTCGTGGCCCCCGAAGGCCTTGCCGCACTGGGGAAGGCGGCTCCGAACATCCGGCTGGTCACCGCGACGATCGACGAATGCCTCAACGACATCGCCTACATCGTGCCGGGTCTCGGCGACGCGGGGGACCGTCAGTTCGGTCCACGTTGACGCCTGGCATTCACCAACGCGTGGCGACTTCCCGCAACTCGTCCTGCAGGCGCCGAGCGCGATCCTGGGCCCCTGCCGGATCGTCGACGTCGCTACAGCGAACCTCGATGTAGGACTTCACCTTCGGTTCGGTACCGGAGGGACGCACGACGATGCGCACCGAGACGTCGTCGTCGCCTCCGGACATGACCAATGCGTCGGTGCCCTCTTCGGGCAGCAGGTCGGTGACGGTCACGTCGTATCCGGCGATGCTCTCGGGTGGCGTCTCCCGCAGACGTTTCATCACCTCGGCGGTCTCGTGGGTGTCCTCGACGAGTCGCGACACCGCGGTCGTGGTGTGCACACCGTGGCGGCGGGCCAGGTCCTCGAGTGCATCGAGCAGTGTGTGCCCGCGGTCGCGCAGCGCGACGATCAGATCGCAGATCAACACCGCCGCGCTGATGCCGTCCTTGTCCCGGACCGCGGACGGATCGACGCAGTGCCCGATCGCTTCTTCATAGGCGTACACCAGCGTGCTGCCGGGCAGGTCGACGTCGGCTCGGGACAGCCACTTGAAGCCGGTGGGCGTCTCGACGTGCTGTGCACCGTGCTCGCGCGCGATCGCCGCGAGCATGCGCGACGACACTAGGGTGCTGGCCACGACCGTCGTCTCCATGACCGGTCCCGGCTCGATCTGCGAGAGGATGTAATCGCCGAGCAGCCAACCCGTTTCGTCGCCGGAGAGCATCCGCCACCCATCGGACGTGGGAACGCCGACCGCACATCGGTCGGCGTCGGGGTCCAGTGCTATTGCGACTTCTGCGTCGACGTCGCCGGCCAATCTCAGGACCGCTTCGACCGCCTCGGGCTCTTCGGGGTTGGCGGTGGAGACGGTGGGGAAGTCGGGGTCGGGTGCGAACTGCTCGTCGACGACGTGCACGTCAGGCAGTCCGGCGCGCACGAACGCGTCGAGCGCGAACTCCCCACCCACACCGTGCAGCGGGGTGAACGCAATGCGGACCGCTCCGTGTGTGTGCCGGACATTCGCGGCGCGTTCGACATAGCGCTGTACTTCGTCGACGCCGCCCGGGGTGACCTCCTGCCGGGGGATCTCGTCGGCGTGCGGTGCCTCGGCCATGGCCGCCTCGATCTCGCGGTCGGTGGGCGAGTTGATCGGGAAGCCGCCGCCGAAGAACACCTTGAAACCGTTATCGGACGGCGGATTGTGCGAGGCCGTGATCTGGATACCCGCCGCCGCGGGGCGATGGCGCACCGCGAACGCGAGGGTCGGCGTGGGCACGGCGGTGAAGAACAGGGTCACGGGAAAGCCCTGCGCAGCAAGCACTTCGGCGGCCGCCAGCGCGAAGTCGTCGGACCCGTGCCGGGCGTCGCGCCCGACGATAACGTCCTGGCCGGCCAAGCCCCGGTCCTTGAGCACCTTGGCCACAGCCCAGCTGGCCCGCAGCACGACGGCGAGGTTCATCCCGCCGGGGCCACCGCGCAACGGCCCGCGCAGACCGGCGGTGCCGAACGTCAAGGGGTGTGCGAACAGCTGCTCGAGCTCTTCATCGGAACACTCCGAGAGCTCGGCGGCGGTCTTGGGATCCGGGTCATGAGAGATCCACTCCTGCGCAGTACTTGTGGCCGGCGACGCAGTCATGCGGTTAGTGTGCCCAGTTTCACGGCCGCATATTCCGGCGATTTCGACCTCAGAGCCGGGCGATGACCGCCGCCAGCAGGGTGCCCATCCGCGTCGCCGACTGACGGCCGGCCTCCAACACCTCTTCGTGGTTGAGCGGCTGCCCGGTCATGCCCGCCGCGAGGTTCGTGACCAGCGAGACTCCGAGCACCTGCGCGCCGGCTTCGCGGGCGGCGATGGTCTCGTGCACGGTCGACATTCCGACGAGGTCGGCGCCCACGGTGCGCAGCATCCGGATCTCGGCGGGCGTCTCGTACTGCGGCCCCGGCAGGCCGGCGTAGACGCCGTCGACCAGCGTCGGGTCGATCTCCCTGGCGAGCTCGCGCAGGCGCGGGGCGTACGCGTCGACCATGTTGACGAACCGGGCACCCACCAGCGGTGACCGTCCGGTCAGGTTGAGGTGGTCGCTGATCAGCACCGGCTGTCCGACGGCGAAGTCCTCGCGCAACCCACCCGCGGCGTTGGTCAACACGATCGTGTGCACTCCGGAAGCGCAGGCGGCGCGGACCGGATGCACGACGTGGCGCAGGTCGTGGCCCTCGTAGGGGTGGATGCGGCCCACGAAGACCAGCACTCGGTGATCGGCGATGCGCATCGACAACACCTGGCCGCCGTGTCCCTCGGCCGTCGGTGGCGCGAACCCCGGCAACTCCGCGACCGGCACCACGGCGACCGGATCGCCCAGCCGTTCCACCGCAGGCGCCCACCCCGAACCGAGCACGACGGCGACGTCGTGACGGTCGACGCCGGTGCGCTCGGCCAGCGCTACGGCCGACTCGACGGCCACTGCCTGGGCATAGGTCACAGTGGGCGAGCTTATCTGTCGGACCCGGCGCCCGGCCGCAGTGAGATACTGCCAAGATGCCAGCACCCACCGCGTCGGACGTCGTCGAGGACGCCGTCCGCCGACGCCGTGACGACCTGGTCGAACTTTCGCATTCCATCCACGCCGAGCCCGAACTCGCGTTCGCCGAACACCGCAGCTGCGCCAAGACCCAGACGCTGGTCGCTGAGTACGGATTCGAGGTGACACGGGCGCCCGCAGGGCTCGAGACGGCGTTTCGCGCCGAATACGGCAGCGGGCCGCTCGTCGTCGGCATCTGTGCCGAGTACGACGCGCTGCCCGTTATCGGGCACGCCTGTGGGCACAACATCATTGCGGCCTCAGCCGTCGGCGCCGCCTTGGCCTTGGCAGACGTGGCCGACCGGCTGGGTTTGACGGTGGTGCTTCTCGGAACGCCTGCCGAGGAGGCGGGCGGCGGGAAGGTGCTGATGCTGAACGCAGGCACGTTCGACGACGTCGCCGCCTCGGTGATGCTGCACCCCGGTCCGCTCGACATCGCGGCCGCGCGGTCGCTGGCACTGTCGCAGGTCGCGGTCCGGTACGAGGGCAGGGAAGCCCACGCCGCCGTGGCGCCGTACCTCGGCATCAACGCCGCCGACGCGATCACCGTCGCGCAGGTGGCGATCGGGCTGCTGCGCCAGCAGATGGCGCCGGGCCAGATGGCGCACGGCATCGTCACCGACGGTGGCCAGGCCACCAACGTCATCCCGGCGCGCGCCGAGATGCAGTACACGATGCGGGCCAACGACGCCGCCTCGTTGCATGAACTCGAACAGCGGATGGCGGACTGCTTCCTGGCCGGGGCGGTGGCCACCGGGTGCGGACACGACGTCGCCGAGACCGAGCCCAGCTACCACGAACTGACGCCGGACACCTGGCTGGCCGAGACGTTCCGCACCGAGATGCAGCGGATGGGCCGTGAGCCGGTTTCCCCGGAACTGGAGGCGGCGTTGCCGCTGGGCAGCACCGATATGGGCAACGTCACGCAGATGATGCCCGGAATCCACCCGATCGTGGGCATCGACGCGGGCGGTGCGTCGGTACACCAGCCCGCGTTCACCGCGGCCGCGGCGAGCCCGAGCGCCGACAAGGCGGTCGTCGAGGGCGCGGTCATGCTGGCCCGCACGGTTGTGCGGTTGGCCGAGACACCCCACGAACGCGACCGGGTGCTGGAACTGCAAGCGAGGCGGGCATCATGAGCGTGCTGCCCCACGCCGCCGCCCGGTGGCTGTCGGCCCACTTCGACGATCTCGTCGAGTGGCGCCGCCACATCCACATGCATCCGGAGTTGGGGCGCCAGGAGTTCGCGACCACGCAGTTCGTCGCATCCCGGCTGGCCGACGCGGGCCTGAACCCGAAGGTGCTGCCCGGTGGCACCGGCTTGACGTGCGACTTCGGGCCCGAGCACGGGCCGCGGATCGCTTTGCGTGCCGATATGGACGCGTTGCCGATGGCCGACCGCACCGGCGCGCCCTACGCGTCGCTGGTGCCGGGCGTCTCGCACGCCTGCGGGCACGACGCGCACACCGCGATCCTGCTGGGCGCGGCGCTGGCGCTGGCGTCGGTGCCCGAACTTCCCGTCGGGGTGCGGCTGATCTTCCAGGCCGCCGAGGAGCTGATGCCGGGCGGCGCGATCGACGCGATCGCCGCGGGCGCGCTGTCGGGGGTGTCGCGGATCTTCGCGTTGCACTGTGACCCGCGGCTGGCAGTCGGAAAGGTGGCGATGCGGCCCGGCCCCATCACGTCGGCCGCCGATCAGCTCGAGGTGACGTTGCATTCGCCCGGCGGTCACACCTCGCGACCGCATCTCACCGGCGACCTCGTCTACGGGCTCGGCACGTTGATCACCGGCGTGCCTGGCGTGCTGTCGCGTCGCATCGATCCGCGCAACAGCACCGTGATGGTGTGGGGTGCGGTGAACGCGGGCGTCGCCGCGAACGCGATCCCGCAGACGGGGACGTTGGCGGGCACCATCCGGACCGCGAGCCGCGACACCTGGGAAACACTCGAAGCGATTGTGCGGGAGATCATTTCGTCTTTGTTGGCGCCGCTGCACGTTGAGCACACGGTGCAGTACCGTCGCGGTGTGCCGCCGGTGGTCAACGAGGAGATCTCGACACGCATTCTCACCCATGCGATCGAGGCGATCGGTCCCGACGTGCTGGCCGACACCCGGCAGTCCGGTGGCGGCGAGGATTTCTCGTGGTACCTGGAGGAAGTGCCGGGGGCCATGGCCCGGCTGGGTGTGTGGACGGGTCGAGGACCCCAGTTGGATTTGCATCAGCCGACGTTCGACCTCGACGAGCGCGCGCTCGCGGTGGGCGTGCGGGTGCTCGTCAACATCATCGACCACGCCGCCGCGTTCTAGGCCCTGCCCTCTGCCCCGCGAGCGACCGTGCCTGCCCCGCGACACGCCGCTATGAGCGGACAGTAAGCGGTCGCTCGCGGCGGTTGATTGTCCCCAAAGCGCGCTTCATCCACATTCGCGTGCGACACCCGCGGCCGATGAGCGTTCGTCGTTGACGATCGGCGGGTGAACCCGAAGTTGCTGCGACTCTTCAGCGCCCAGGCAGGACTGGCGTCCAGCGGCCAGATTCTGCAGCACATGACCAGACGGAGTTTCGAGGCGGCGCTCGAAACCGGTCCGCTGCAACGACTTTGGACGGGTGTCTACTGCCTCGACGAACCCGACGACATGTTGCGGTTGCGGGGACTGGACTTCCGCTGCGGAAGGCCGGTCGCGGCGTGCCTGCATACGGCCGCGGCGTTGTACGGCTTCGATACCGAGGAGCCGGCCGACCTCCACGTGCTCAGCCCGGCGGGCTCACGGTTGCGGTCGAGCGACGGCTTGGTCGTTCATCGTCGTGAGGGTGCGCCGCTGGGTGTCGTCGGCGGCAGACCGGCAACGACGCCGGCGTGGACCGCCGTGGAAGTCGCCCGCTCCCAACGCCGCCCGAGGGCACTGGCCACCTTGGACGCGGCTCTGCGCAGCGGCACCTGCGATCGGACCGAGTTGTGGCGCGCCGCGGTCGCCCAGGCGGGGCGGCGCGGCATCGTCGCCGTGCGGGAGTTGATCGCCCTGGCCGACGCGCGTTCGGAGTCGCCGATGGAGAGCGAAGCGCGCCTCGCGATGATCGACGGTGGCCTGCCGACAGCCGAGCTTCAATACCGGGTCGTCGACGGTAACGGCGAGCTGCGGCGCCTGGACTTCGCGTGGCCCGACGTGCACGTAGCCGTCGAGTACGACGGCGTCGATTGGCACAGCGACCCCGAGGCCATGCGGCGTGACCGCAGGCGGAGTGCAGCGCTGCTCGACGTCGGCTGGACGGTGATTGCGATCGTTTTCGACGACGTCCGCCACCGGCAGTGGCAGTTGGTCGACCGCATCGACAGACAGCTTCGGCGCGCTCGCGCGGCGTGAGCGACCGCGAATTGTCCGCGAAGTACGGCGTGTCGCGGGACAAACACGGTCGCTCGCGGCACTGGGATTAGGAGCCCGGGCCGATGTTGAGTGCGGGTCGGGTCCGCAGATGGTGCACGTATTCGGCTGGCGCGCCTGCGATTTCGGCGGCGTCGGCCATCACGCCGAGATAGCGCGCCGACGGCAAACCACCCTCCCACGCGTCCACCACGTACAGCCAGGCGAGCACGGGCTCGAAGTCGGTGTCCGACGAGATGCGATGCACCCGGCAGCGGATCTTCTTGTGGAACCCGAGTTCCGAGCCTTCCCAGCGATCCAGGTTGGACTCGTCGTCCTTGGTCATGTCGTAGAGCACGACGAAGACCTTCGACGTCGGATCCTCGACGACGGTGGCGAGCGCACCCTCCCAGCCGATGTCCGCCCCGCCGAACGTCAGACGCCAGCCGTACAGCCAGCCCGTTCCCGCCATCGGAGAATGAGGTGCGCGCTGCAACATCTGCTCCGGATGCATGTTCGATCCGTAAGCGGCATAGAGCGGCACCAGGAAAGACTAAGGGTTCGCGCGCCGCGCGGGCGATCAACCTCCCGCTTCGTTAGGTTGGGGACGTGGCAACCCGCATCGTGATCATCGGCGGCGGGCCCGCCGGCTATGAGGCCGCACTGGTCGCCGCGGCCCGTGGACCCGAAGTTGCCGAGGTCACCGTCATCGACTCCGACGGCATCGGCGGCGCCTGCGTGCTGTGGGACTGTGTCCCGTCGAAGACGTTCATCGCGTCCACCGGTGTGCGCACCGAACTGCGTCGGGCCCCCGACCTCGGGTATGCGCTGGAGTTCTCCGACGCCGAGATCGCGCTGTCCAAGCTCAACGAGCGGGTCAAGACGCTGGCCGCCGCGCAGTCCGCCGACATCGCCGAACGGCTGCGCAACGACGGCGTCACGCTGATCGCCGGCCGCGGTGAACTGGTCGACGACATGGCGGGGATGGCGACCCACACGGTCAAGGTGACCGAGCACGACGGCACCGTCAGCACGATCAAGGCCGACGTCGTGCTGATCGCCACCGGCGCCAGCCCCCGCGTGCTGCCCGGCGCCGAACCCGACGGCGAACGCATCCTCAACTGGCGCCAGCTCTACGACCTCGACGAACTGCCCGAACACCTCGTCGTCGTCGGCTCCGGTGTCACCGGCGCGGAGTTCGTCAACGCCTACACCGAACTCGGGGTCAAGGTGACGGTGGTCGCCAGCCGCGACCAGATCCTGCCGCACGAGGACTCCGACGCCGCCGCCGTGCTCGAGGACGCGCTGAGCGATCGCGGTGTGACGTTGGTCAAGAACGCGCGCGCCCAGTCGGTCACGCGCAACGGCTCCGGCGTGCTGGTCACGATGACCGACGGGCGCACCGTGGAGGGCAGCCACGCGTTGATGACGGTCGGGTCGGTGCCCAACACCAGCGGCCTTGGCCTCGAACGGGTGGGCATCGAGCTCGGTGAGGGCGACTATCTGAAGGTCGACCGGGTGTCGCGCACGGGGGTGCCCGGCATCTACGCCGCCGGTGACTGCACGGGCCTGATGCTGCTGGCGTCGGTGGCCGCCATGCAGGGCCGCATCGCGATGTACCACGTGCTGGGCGAGGGGCTCGAACCGATCCGGTTGCGGACGGTCGCCGCGGCGGTGTTCACCCGGCCCGAGATCGCCGCGGTGGGGGTGCCGCAGTCCAGAATCGACGACGGATCGGTGGCGGCGCGAACGATCACGCTGCCGCTCAACACCAACGCCCGCGCCAAGATGTCGAGCCTGCGGCGCGGTTTCGTCAAGATCTTCTGCCGCCCGGCGACCGGAGTGGTGATCGGCGGTGTGGTGGTCGCGCCGATCGCATCGGAGCTGATCATGCCGATCGCGCTGGCCGTGCAGAACGGCAACGACGTCGAGGATCTGGCGCAGACGTTCTCGGTCTACCCGTCGCTGTCCGGGTCGATCACCGAAGCAGGCCGCCGCCTGATGGCGCACGACGATCTGGACTGAGTCCACGTA